>CP064987.1:2400000-3000000 GCA_016699835.1 Phycisphaerales bacterium | reverse complement strand
GTGATGGAACTCTCCGCCCAGATCCAGTTCAAAGACACCATCAAGGACTTCGTCCGTGTCCAGGGCATACGCCCCGACTGGCATGCAATCGAGAACCGCTCCGTCACCCTCGGGCGGACCTTCCAACCCACCGACGAGGCCGAACGACTCCAGGTCTGCCTCATCAACGACAAAGGCGTCCAGGAACTCTCGCTCCCCGCCGACCCTACGGGCGAGCCGCTCCTCATCGCCGGCCGACGCTTCACCATCGTCGGCATCGTTGAGACCCTCCAGGTCAGCCCCATGTTCGGCGGCGGCGAGCCCCAGTCCGAGGTCTTCATCCCCTTCGCCACGGGAGAAATGATCCAACCCGAGCCACGCTTTTACATCGTCGCGCAATCCAAGGCCCCGGATCTCTTCGAGGATGCCAAGGCCGAGGTCACGTTCTACATGCGCAAAGCCCGGAACCTCATGCCCGACGAGCCCGACACCTTCGGCGTCGAGGCCATCGACCAGTTCATCGCCGGATTCAAACGCATCGCCGGATTTCTGACCGGCATCGTCGCCGTCCTCGTCGGCATCTCCCTCGTTGTCGGCGGCATCGGCATCATGAACATCATGCTCGTCTCCGTCTCCGAACGCACACGCGAGATCGGCCTGCGCAAGGCCGTCGGCGCCCGACCCGACATCATCCTCCTCCAGTTCCTCGTCGAGGCCGTCACCCTCTGCATCCTCGGCGGCACCATCGGGCTCCTGCTTGGCGAGGGAGTCGTGTTGATCGCGAGGATCATCCCCGACTCGCCCCTCAAGGGTGCCATGATCCCCCCCTGGGCGATCGCCCTAGCCCTCCTCTTCTCCGCCGGCACAGGCGTCGTCTTCGGCATGTTCCCCGCCATCAAGGCCGCCCGCCTCGACCCCATCGATGCACTCAGGCACGAATGATGCAGCACACTCGACAGCGCCATCTCCTCTCACTCACTCTCATGGGCGTCACGCTCCTCGCCGGGTGTGCTCGCTCACCCTTCTCGCTGAAAGCCGACGACTATGGCCCGTCGATCGACGCGTCACGCCTGCGCTCCGCCCCGCGCGCCGACCTCGACCGATACCGCGTCACCACCCCCACCACCGAGCCTCTCACGCCGAACCCGTTCGAGGGCCTCGAGCGTGTCCCACTCTCGATCGAACAATGCCGTGCCTCCGCCCTCGAGCACAACCTCGACCTCAAGGTCACCACACTCAACCCCGCGATCTCGCAGACCCAGATCGACGAGGAAGCCGCGAAGTTCAACGCCGCCTTCACCCTCCGCGCCCTCTGGCGGGAACTCGACCAGCCCACCGCCTCGCAACTCGTATCCACCCAACTCAGCCAGCAACTCGCCGAGCCGGGCGTCCGTGTCCCCCTCCTGACCGGCGGCAGCGCCACCGTCTCTCTCCCCATGTCGCGCACCAAGGACACCAATCCCTTCACCGTCACTGACGCGACGTACAACGCCGACGCCCAGTTCTCCCTCTCCCAGCCCCTCCTCCGCGGCGCAGGCCGACGCGCCGCCACGGCCCCGCTTCGCATCGCGAGCCTCAACGCCCAGGCAACGCAGGCCGCCACCACCCTCGAGGTCATCCGCCAACTCGCCGCCGTCGATCGCACCTACTGGCGCCTCAATCAGGCCCATGGCACGCTCGACGTCCGCCTCCAGCAACTCGAACTCGCTAGGCAGCAACTCGACCGCGCCAAGCGCCGCGCCACCGCTGGCGACGCCGCCGAGATCGAGATCACCCGCGCCGAGGCCGGCGTCGCCGACTCCCTCGACGCCATCCTCACCGCCAACACCACCTACAAGGACCAGGACCGCGAACTCAAGCAGATCGTGAACCTGCCGGGTCTCACGCTCCGATCGCAGGCCCTCGTGAGCCCCGAGTCGCCACCCGATCCCGTGCAATACCAGTTCGACCGCGACACGCTTATCGCCCAGTCGCTCGACAACCGCATGGACCTCCTGGAACTCGAACTCCGCCTCGCCGCCGACGCCGTCAACATCGATCTCGCAAAGAACGCCGCTCTCCCACTCCTCTCGCTCGACTACACCTACCGCGTCAACGGGCTTGGTGATTCCTTCACCCGCTCGTACAAATCACTCTCCGACAACCAGTTCACCGACTGGGAACTCGGCCTCTCCGCCGACATCCCTCTCAACAACGACGAGGCTCGCGCCCGCGTCCGCCGCGCCGTCCTCACCAGGCTGCAGCGCCTCTCCACACGCGAGGCCCGCGAACTCCAGATCACCCGCGAGGTCCTCGCCGCGATCGACACGATCGACTCCGCCTGGCAGCGCATCCTCGCCGCCCGCCAGTCCGTCATCCTCAACACGCGCACCCTCACCGCCGAGCAGCGCCAGTTCGATCTCGGGCTGTCCACGAGCACCAACGTCCTCGACGCCTCATCCCGCCTCGCCGAGGCCCGACTCGTTGAACTCCAGGCCCTCACCGATTACCAAATCGCCCAGACCGATCTCGCCTTCGCCACAGGCACAACACTTGGTCAGGCACAGGTCTCCTGGACCGTCCCCACGCCATAGGACACGCGTGTTGTGATCCTCAGGTATCCGCGATGTGACCGCCTGCCACGCAACGCCGAACACTGTGGCCGACACACGCACACTCACGCCCGCCTCGTGTGTGCGTGTGCCCGTGGCTCGGAGGAATGACGGCTTCCATCAACCGATGCGCGTCATTTCCTCGTACTCGCGCAGGCGCTGATCGATCTCCGATCGCTTCAGTGTCTTGAGGCGTTCGAGGCTGTACGACTCGATGTTGAAACTCGCGGCGACCGTGCCAAAGGCGAGGGCCGTGCGAATCGAGGCGTAGGACGTGAGTTTCTTCGCGTCGGTGGATCCTGTGCTGGAGAGGTAGCCCATCATGCCACCGGCAAAGGTGTCGCCCGCGCCGGTGGGATCGACGACCTTCTCGGTCGGGTATGCCGGGAGAGCGGCGAGGCCGAAGCCCAGCGTGCCGTGGGCGCTGCCGTCGCGATGGACGAGGAGCGCTCCGTGCTCGCCCTTCTTGATGACGACGAACGACGGGCCCAGGTCCAGAATGTGCCGCCCCGCGGTGACGGGGTTGCTCTTGCCGGTGAGCAGTTCGGCCTCGTCGTAGTTCAGGACGATGCCGTCGATCTTCTTGAGCAGCATGAGCAGTTCGGGCTTGGCGATGTTGATCCACAGGTCCATCGTGTCGGCGACGGTGAGGACGCGATGGGGCAACTGCTCGATCATGCCGAGTTGCACGGCCGGGTGGGTGTTGGCGAGGAAGACGTGGCGTGAGTGGGCGAACGACTCGGGAACGCGCGGCGGGTGCTCGGCGAGCACGCCCAGTTCCGTGAAGAGCGTCTCGCGCGAGTTCATGTTGGCGAGGTACTTCCCGCCCCAGGCGAAGGTCTTGGAGCCTTGGCGGGTCTCGAGTCCAGCGAGATCGATGCCCTTGAAGTGCTCGAGGACGGCGCGGTGTTCCTTCGGGAAGTCATCACCGACGGCCGCGACGAGGCGCACGGGCGCGAAGAATGACGCCGCCGCGGCGAAATAGGTGCACGACCCGCCAAGCACGCGTTCGGCGTGGCCCGTGGGTGTGTACACAGTGTCGATCCCGATGGTTCCGGTGACGATGAGTGCCATAGTGCCCCAGTGTAGGTGAATGCACTCGTGCACGGGATGCACGACACAGAGAAGGTGGGATGTATAAATGGAAAGGGCCGACCTCCCTCGGCCGGCCCTTCCGTGATTCCCCCTTTATCCCTCCATGGATCTCTTCGTCCCGGATCCCCCGAAGTTCCCACACACTGTGTGAGTTAGTCGCAGTAGGTGCGGCTGCGGGTGCTGCCGCTGGAGATCACGAGGCTCCCGCCGTTGCCCCCGATGCGGATCGTGATGCCGGTGTCACGGGGTGCGGGACGGCAAACGGGCCTCGGTGCAGGCCGGGGCGCGGGACGGCAGTGAGAGTCCCGACCGCGGTCGTGGCGACCGTGCGCCCCTCGATCCCGACGTCCGCGATCGTGATGGTCGCGATCACGGTGTCCTGCCGTCACGATCACGCGTGAGGCGTCGTTCTGGCGGAAGTCGTACCGGTTGCGGGCGTTGTCGTTCCCGCGAGGCCCACCGGCGAACGCGGCCGAGCCGAGGCTCATCGCGCCCACGAGAGCGGCGAGGGTGAGGCCCTTGAACGAGGTCTTGAATCCGAACATGGCTGCCTCCTTCTTTCGCAAACGTTCTCTCGGAGCCGAGTGTCGTGACTCGCGCTCCTCAAGTTTCGAGCCCCACTCGTTCCTCCTGACGACCGTCGTCAGATTGGCTTTGTGAGTGCTCACTAATATGACGCTGAACTCGTGGGTTTGTTGCATGAAAAACACCAATGAGGCGAAAATCCGCATTTTTGCCCTGATACCGCCGTTTTATTGTGCCCAATGTACTGAAATCCGAACAGAGACCGACTCGACTTGAACGGGACCGATATCCTGCTCTTGTGACCCAACGCCCGTTCCAGGTTGTCGCGCCCTTCAAGCCCACGGGGGACCAACCCCAGGCGATCGAGGCGCTGTATCGGGGGCTGCTCGATGGGAAGCCCGCCGTCTGCCTGTTGGGGGCGACGGGAACCGGCAAGACGTTCACGATGGCGAACGTCATCGCTCGGCTGAACAAACCGACGCTCATCATCAGCCACAACAAAACACTCGCGGCCCAACTCTTCGAGGAACTCCGCGACTTCCTCCCCGAGAACTCCGTCAACTACTTCGTCTCGTACTACGACTACTACCAGCCCGAGGCGTACATCCCCGCGCGCGACATCTACATCGAGAAGGACTCGTCGCGCAACGACGAACTCGATCAGTTGAGGCTGGCCGCGACGAGCAACATCCTGAGCCGTCGCGACTCGGTCGTGGTCGCGAGCGTCTCGTGCATCTTCGGGCTTGGCTCCCCCCAGGCCTACGGCGAGCGTGTGCTCTCGATGACGCGGGGCAGCCGCATCCACCGGCGCGATTTTCTCATGGCGCTGAACGCGATGCAGTACCAGCGGTCGGAGATCGAGTGGAAGCGCGGGCAGTTCCGAGTGCGTGGCGACGCGATCGAGGTCTGGCCGGCGTACGAGAAGTATGCCGTACGCATCGAACTCTTCGGCGACGAGATCGAGCGTGTGGACCTGCTCAACCCGACGACGGGCGAGATCGTGGCCGAGGAGCGCCAGTTCTTCCTCTTCCCCGCGGTTCACCACGTGATGCCCGAGCACCAGTTGGAGTCGGCCCTTGCGGGGATCCGCGCGGAACTCGACGCGCGAGTGATGGAGTTGCGATCGAAGGGTCTCTTGCTCGAAGCGCAGCGGCTGCTCTCGCGGACGAAGTACGACCTCGAACTCCTCGAAGAGACGGGCATCTGCCCGGGGATCGAGAACTACTCAAGATTCATGGACGGCCGCACGCCCGGCGAACGACCGTATTGCCTCATGGACTACTTCGACTTCGCTCCCCCCCCCTCACCCGCAAACGAGCGGGAGGGTGTGCTGGCGCGATCCGCCGCGGCGATCGCGGAGCATGGCCCGCGCGGGATGCGATCGCAGGGGATCGAGGCGCCCTCCGCCGAAGCCTCGCCACGCCCGAACTTCCGCGACTGGCTCCTCATCATCGACGAGAGCCATGTCACGATCCCGCAGATCAAGGCGATGTTCAATGGCGACCGGGCTCGCAAGACCGTGCTCGTTGATCACGGCTTCCGCCTGCCCAGCGCCCTGGACAATCGCCCGCTGCGATTCGAGGAGTTCGAGTCGATCGTGCCCCAGATCATGTTCGTGTCGGCGACGCCATCGGCATACGAACTCCAGCGCACGAGCGGCGAGGTGGCGGAACAAGTCATTCGCCCGACGGGACTGCTCGACCCGATCATCGAAGTGAAGCCCGCGAAGGGGCAGATTCTGGACCTCCTTGAAAAGGCGAAGGAGCGCGTGGCGGTGGGCGAGCGCGTGCTGGTGACGGCCCTCACGAAGCGCCTCTGCGAAGATCTCGCCCACTATCTCGACCAGCAAGGCCTGCGCGTGCGATACTTGCACAGCGACATCGAGACGCTCGATCGCGTGGAAATCCTGACAGACCTTCGCCTTGGCAACTTCGACGTGCTCGTGGGCGTGAACCTGCTGCGCGAGGGGCTGGACCTCCCCGAGGTCTCGCTCGTGTGCATCCTCGACGCGGATAAGGAGGGATTCCTCCGCTCGCCGACGTCGCTGATCCAGCAGATGGGCCGCGCGGCCCGGAACGTGAACGCGCTCGTCATCATGTACGCCGACGCCATGACGCCCGCGATGCAGGCGGCGATCGAGGAGACCGAACGCCGTCGCACGAAGCAACTCGCGTACAACGAGGCCCACGGCATCACGCCCAAGACGATCATCAAGGCGATCAAACGCGGATTGGATGCGGAACTCAAGAGCCGCCGGGCCGCGTTGCGATCGGTCGAGGCGAACGAGCCGGAGTTCCCGATCGTGGAACTCATCGCGACGATCGAGCAGGAGATGGTGGGCGCGGCCCAGGACCTGGAGTTCGAGAAGGCCGCGGCCTTGCGTGACCAACTCCAGAAACTCAAGGCGATGCAAGCCGACGCCATCGCCAAGGGTCGCGAGGCGAAGTTGCGTCGGTCTGAACTGCAAGCACTCGCCTCGGGGCAGACGGGGCGGATCGGACGCGGGCGTGGAGGATCGGGGACGGACGGCCCGCCTGGCGCCCCAGGTCGGCGTGCCGGGAAGAAGGGGCGGAAGCGCGGGTGATGTCGACCTCATCAGTCCGGGACGCCGATTCGACATCGACCGGGCATGACCTACCTTCTCGCGTGTCCAAGGACCCATCCAAGGCTGCATCGTGTAGTGTGCCGCGCGATCTACGCGTGATGTGCCAGCCCGACTCGGGCGCAGGAAAGGCGCGTCCGCCGCTGGGCCTGCAGGCGGCACTCATCCGGGCCGGTGTTGACGCGAAGGACTTTCCAGTTCCACAACCACTGGCAAAGGTTCTCTCTCGATTGCGGCTGGTACGTCCGTTTTCGTCGGCCGAACGTCGGCAGAGCCGGGGCCGCACCATCATGTGCGCGAGTTGGGGGTACGCGTGGTGGTCATTGCCTGATGTGTGGACGCGTGAGATCGTGCCGTGGTGCTTCGACTGCTGGGAGCCGATGTTCACGCTGTGGGATCGGACGCTTCGTGATCTTGACTCGCGTGATATCTTTTTTTCTGCGCGCGATGTGATCCCGCACTTCTCGAAATCGCTGGCACGTGCGCGATGCCACTGGCTCCCCGAGGCGATCGAGCCGGAGTGGATGGATCCTTCGAAATCGCTCTATGAACGCTCCATCGGCGTGCTCGAACTGGGCCGCCGCCTCGAGTTGTTCCACGACGCCATCACACCCGCTCTGCAGCGTTCGCACGTGACGCATGTCTACTCGAAAGCGGGCGAGCAACTCTTCCCGGGAACCGAGGGTGTGCGCACCGCTCTTGCCGACACACGTGTCCTCGTCTGCCACCCAAAATCCATGACGCATGCCGGAGGCCCTCGCGGCGCGGGATCCATCGAGACCGTCACGCAGCGGTATTTCGAGGCCTTCGCGTCGAGGGCGCTCGTCGTCGGACACTGCCCTCGCGAACTCCGCGATCTCTTCGGCTTCGACCCGGTGATCTCATCCGGCGAGCCGATCGAATCGGTAATCGAGAGAATCGCGGAGATCGCCCGGCATCCGGAGCGGTTCCAGGCCCACGCCGACCGGTGTTATGAGCGATGCCTGGAGGTCGGGACGTTCGACGCCCGGGCGAGCTCGATGCTTGAGATACTGTCATCGTCGGGTTCGTCTGACCAACTCTCGAACATCGCATCGATGGCGAAGGAGTGAGTCGCGCTTCCGACTCGCTACGATGACGCATGCCCGATGAGCCTCAAGCACCCCGTCGAATGCCGCCCGAGCCCACCGTGTGGGACAATCTGCGACGGAAACTGCCGTACTACCTGATCGGCCTGGCGATCGGGTTCGTGATGCTGGGGTTCATCCGCATGGGACACGAGAAGGCACGAAGGGCGGAACAGATGAACGCCACTCCACCCGTGGCGCCGTTACCGGAAACACCCGCATCAGGAACAATGACCCCGTCCGATGCGAAGAGAATCGTGCCCGCCCGGTAGGTGATTGGACCGTGGCTCCGGAGGATGCCATGAAGCACAGACATTGGCTGCTCGTGATCGCCGCGTGCTTTGTGGTGTACGCGTTCCTGGCGATCCGCATTTCCGGGCTGCCCATCGTGAACTACGGGACCAACGACATCCAGGCGTGCACGACGATCGTCGTCACCCTGGTGGCGTGCTGGACGCTCCTCGAACTCGGTTCGAAGTTCTTCGAGCACGCCCGCCGAGGCACGTGCGGTTCATGCGGCTACTCGCTCAAGGGCTTGAAGTGCCCTGAATGCGGCTCAGACCTCGGCCCGAATCGACACAAATGATGCCCAGGTACGACTCGAGGCTACCTCCCTAATTGGCTGTCGAATCGCAAGTGGCACTTCTCGATACAGTGAACCAAGACAGACCACATATGAACGGAACCCTATCATGCATGGTCATGGAGGGTGGTGATCGCATGTCCACGAAATCAGTTCCACGCCGGGTTCGAGCCTCGGAGCCGTCACAATCGAGCGCCGAATCTGCTTCGGACGGCGTCGTCGAAGCCAAGCCTGTGAGTCGCCGCGCGATGCCCGAATCCAGAACGAAGGCACGTCCCGACTCCAAATCGATCGTCGTGCGTGGCGCGCGCGAGCACAACCTCAAGAACATCGACGTCACCATCCCACGCGATCAACTCGTCGTCATCACGGGCCTCTCGGGGAGCGGCAAGAGCAGCCTCGCGTTCGACACGATCTTCGCCGAGGGCCAGCGCAAGTACATGGAGTCGCTCTCTGCGTACGCGCGCCAGTTTCTGGAACAACTGAAGAAGCCTGATGTGGACGAGGTCGAGGGCGTGCCGCCGACGATCGCGATCGAGCAGCGGTCCGGGACGGGCACGCCGCGATCCACCGTCGCGACGACGACGGAGATCTACGACTATCTCCGCCTGCTCTTCGCCCGCTGCGGGCGCCCGCACTCATGGGCTGTGACGAAGGCGAAGAAGGATGGCACGCCGACCGCGCGATCGGGCGTGCCCATCAGCGCGACATCCTCGACGCAGATCGTTGATTCGTTGGTGGCCCGCCTCGCCGAGTCGGGCGGCTCTGCTTCGGGAGTTACAAAGACCCGCCTCGGAGAGGCGGGCCACCAGGGCACGCGCCTCATGATCCTCGCCCCGGTCGTCCGCGGCAAGAAGGGCTTCCACCGCGAGGTGCTCGAGGAACTCACGCAGCAGGGCTGGACCCGCGCGCGCGTCAACGCCGCGATCGTCGATCTCCGCGACGTGCTCAAGGAGCCGGGCGAGAACCCGCTGAATCTCGGGCGCTACGAGAAACACACCATCGAGGCCGTCGTCGATCGACTCTCGATGGACGCGTCACCCGATGCGGGTTCACGCCAGCGACTTGCCGAGTCGATCGAGGCGGCCCTCCGTCTCGGCGAGGGCGGCGTGGTCACGGTGTCGATGGAATCGCCGGGCGCCAAAGGTGCCGAGTGGCGCGACACGACGTATTCGACGCGCTTCGCCGATCCCGATCATCCCGAGGTCGCCCTCGAAGAACTCGCGCCGCGGCTCTTCTCGTTCAACTCGCCCTTCGGCGCCTGCCCCACGTGCAACGGGCTCGGGACGGCTGTCGAGTTCGACGAATCGCTCATCGTCCCCGACAACTCGGTTCTCCTGAACGAGGGCGCGATTGCGCCCTGGAACAAGAACGGCGCGTGGCGAGGCTGGTTCAACCGCAAACTCCGGAAGTTCTGTGCCCAGTTCGGCGGCTCGATGCAACGCCCCATCGGCGACCTCACCAAAGACCAGCGCCAGATCCTGCTCTATGGCGAGCCGGACGCCGCGGGGGGCGGTGCCAAGCCGAGGAAGCAGAGCTGGGGGAAACGCAAGAAGAACTGGCCCGGTGTCATCCCCGAAATCTCGGAGTGGTGGAAGACGAGTGAGTCGGACAACGTGAAAGAGTTCTTGGGGCGATTCCTCTCCCAGAAACCCTGCGCCTCGTGCCTGGGTGACCGTCTGAAGATCGAGGCGTTGCACGTGCTGCTCGCGAGCACGCACAAGGCCGACATGAAGAAGGCCGCATCGGAAGCCGTCATCGGTCGCCCGAAGCACGACGGCACGATGCTCAACATAGCCGAACTCTCGCGCCTCACGATCCCCGACGCCGCGGAGTTCCTCGAACGCGTCGTCCTGAGCGAAGAGCAATCCAAGATCGCCGAGCCGATCCTCAAGGAGATCAATAACCGCCTCCGCTTCCTCCGCGGCGTGGGTCTCGAGTATCTCTCCCTCGATCGACGCACCGCCACGCTCTCCGGCGGCGAGGCGCAGCGCATCCGCCTCGCCTCACAGGTCGGCAGCGGCCTCGTCGGCGCGTGCTACGTCCTCGATGAGCCGACCATCGGCCTGCACCAGCGCGACAACGACCGCCTCATCGCCACACTCCGCCATCTCGCCGACATCGGAAACACCGTCCTCGTCGTCGAGCATGACGAGGACATGATCCGGGCCGCGGACCACGTGCTCGACATCGGCCCTGGTCCCGGCGTGCACGGCGGGCGCGTCGTCGCGCAGGGCACCATCGAGGAAATCTGCGAGACCGAAGGCTCGTTCACGGGCGACTATCTCTCCGGACGCAAATCGATCGACGTGCCCAAATCGCGACGCGATGTGTCGGAATCCAAAGCCGTCGTCGTCAAGGGCGCGAGCGAGAACAACCTCAAGGGGATCGACGTCGCCTTCCCGCTCGGCGGCCTCGTCTGCGTCACGGGCGTCTCCGGCTCGGGCAAGTCCACCCTCGTCACCGACATCCTGCTGCAATCTGCGCGCAAGCACATCACCGGCTCGCGCGTCACGCCCGGCAAGCACAAGTCCGTGAAATGGCCCAAATCGCTCGACCGCGTCATCGAGGTCGATCAGACACCCATCGGCCGCACGCCCCGCTCCAACCCCGCGACCTACACCGGCATCTTCGACGAGATCCGCAAGGTCTTCGTCACGACCAAGGAAGCCAAGATCCGCGGCTACAAGCCCGGGCGATTCTCCTTCAACGTCCCCTCCACTCGCGGCGGCGGGCGCTGCGAGGCCTGCCAGGGTCAGGGCCTCAAGAAGATCGAGATGCACTTCCTCCCCGATGTCTACGTCGAGTGCGAGGTCTGTCGCGGCAAGCGCTACAACCGCGAGACGCTCGAGGTGAAGTATCGCGGGCAGTCGATCGCCGACGTGCTCGACATGACGGTGGAAAAGGCCGTCGGCTTCTTCGAGAACCACCCGAAGATCGCCCGGTTCCTGAAGTGCCTCCACGATGTCGGACTCGATTACCTGCAACTCGGCCAGCCCAGCACGACGCTCTCGGGGGGCGAGGCCCAGCGCATCAAACTCGCGTCAGAACTCGGCAAGACCGCCGGCGCGTACGCCGCCGTGGCCCTGACCTCATCCGACACCGACACAGACGACGCCGACGCACACGACTCGGGATCCGATGACGCCGACCTCATCGAACTCGAATCCGACGACGAGGAATCCACGCCGACGCGTTCCCGCCTGCCGCGTGCGGGGTCGAGCGGCTCGACGCTCTACATCCTCGACGAGCCGACGACGGGACTGCACTTTGAGGACATCCGCAAACTCGTCGAGGTCTTCGACCGCCTCGCCGACGCGGGCAACACCCTCGTCGTCATCGAGCACAACCTCGACGTGATCAAGCGGGCCGACTGGCTCATCGACCTCGGGCCCGAGGGCGGCGAGGGCGGTGGGCGCGTCATCGCGACGGGCACCCCCGAGGCCGTCGCAAAGGCGAAGGGCTCGCACACGGGGCGGTATCTGGCGCGGATGCTGGGCTAACCTTGGCAGACCTTTCAGTCCACAGGGGTGCCTCTCATGATCATTATTTACGGCCGAAAAATCAGCCGCAAACAGATTGGCGTCGCGGGGCACTTCTGTCCACAATGCCGAGCACTTCGGCTCTTTAAGGTGATCGATCTGATCAGCGTCGAGCACCTCTACTACATCCCGCTCTGGGGACGAAAGAACATCGGACGAGAGTTCCAGTGCACAGAGTGCAAAGTGGGACAGGTCTTTGATCCACTGACTGGCTGTTCAGCACCGCGCAATGAGGTTCTCGATCAATCCTTAGAGTCGCTTCTGCTGCTTGCCGAGAAGACCTCGCCGTGGCCTCTTGAGAAACTGCACACCAGACTCCAGTTGGAAGATGAGTTACGTGCCGGCCTCCTCGAACCGCAGGAGCGTCACTCGTTGATGGCCGAGGCCATGGACAATCTTCTTGTTCTTCTCGTACGCAAAATGAACTCGGACTGGCACATGCTGCCCTGGGCCCTTGTTTTCATCTTTCTTTTTATTCCGAGCATCATCGTGTGCGTGCTCTCGCTCATGACGCGATTCAATGGCCTGTCACACCCGATTCATCACGTGCTCTTTATGTATGCCCTTGCGAGTACTCCGCTCCTGATCCTGACGTGGCTCATCATCTGGAAGATCCGTAGTCCACGCATCGCGGCACGAAAATACGCCCTTCCCAAACTTGCCCGATCACTCGCCGCATTCAGACCATCACATGACGAGGTTCATTCCATGCTGGACCTCGCGAAAACCCGTGGGTCGCCGCTTGGAAAACTCCTGAAGGTTGAAGAGATCGACCTCGCGATCCAACACGAACTCGCCAGAGGCGCCTGAAGGTTGAACCTGCAAGATTCTCGTCACGACACAACCGTCAGCCGCGCGTACTCCAGCACCAGCGTCTTCGTCCCCACGCCCTTGAACTCGATGACGGCCCTCGCCTGAGCCCCGCCCGAGACCGACTTCACGACGCCGACACCGAACTGCGGGTGGCTGACCTTCGAGCCGACCGATACGCCGCCGGCGCTGCGACGCGCACCGCTCGTCGACCGAGATGTTCCCGTGGAACCGGGCCGGCCTGGCCCGCTCCCTCCGGTGCCGCCCCCCACCCCGGCCTTTCGCGTCGGCACGCCGTCGAACCAGCCGCTCTGCTCGAGGTCATCAAACGCGTCGCTCTGGTCGCTGAAGGTCACGTGCTCCCTGGGCAGTTCCGAGAGGAATCGGCTGGGAATCGTCCGCTCCGCGAAGCCTCGCACGGCACGATATTTCGCCGAGGTGATATGCAGGCGCCGACGCGCCCGCGTGATCCCCACAAAGCACAGACGGCGTTCCTCCTCGAGTTCCGCCTCGCTCTCAAACGCGCGAGAATGCGGCAGCGTCCCTTCCTCCAGCCCAACCATCGCAACGCACGCGAACTCCAGCCCCTTCGCCGCGTGCAGCGTCATCAGCGTCACGCTCCCCTGCGACGGATCCACCGCGTCGGCATCGGCAACAAGCGCGACACGCTCCAGATACGCCCGAAGCATCGCGAGCAGTGGCGGGGTGGCGTTCGATGACACACTCGCATTCTCGCCCCCACCTTTCTCGCCCGGCTCAACCAGCGACGCCTCGAAGAACGCTGGATCGTCCGCCGGGTCGTACGAGTCCTCGAACTCACGGGCCGAGCCGATGAGTTCGTCGAGGTTGTCCAGCCGCTGCTCGTCGGAGTCACTCTTGCTCGCGGCGGCCTGCGCCTTGTACATCGCCATCAGGCCCGATTCCTGCACGACACGCTCGACGAGATCGCCAAGCGATCCTGCAGACTCGCCCGTTCCTGCCCCTTCCGCGAAGAACGTCCCATTGCCCGTCCACGAGTCCACCATCGCGACGAACTTCTCGATGCCCGAAGCCGCGCGCGTCGAGAGGGCCGCGACTTCTCGCGCCCGCCGCAGCGCCTCGAAGAGCGTCGTCTGCTGTTCGCTCGCGAACTGTTGCACGTGCTTCATCGCCGCGTCACCGATGCCCCGCGCCGGCGTGTTCACGATCCGTAGCAGCGAGACGTCGTCGGCCTGGTTCGCGAGTACACGCAGGTACGCCAGCGCACTCTTGACTTCCTCTCGCTCATAGAACGCCGTACCCCGGGCGATGGTGTACGGCACGCCCTCAGTGCGGAGCGCGTCCTCGAGCACACGGCTGAGCGCGTTCGTGCGATAGAAGACCGCCATCTCGTTCCAGGGAAGGACACTCTCGCCATCACCGACATCGCGCCGGGCCTTGAGCCAGTCAACGACGAGCGAGGCCTCGTGGCGTTCATCGCGGCAGAGCACGCACTCGATCCGCTCGCCGCCGGGGCGTGTCGTGAAGAGGTCCTTGTGCTTGCGGCGCTTGTTGTTGCGGATGAGCGTGTCGGCGGCGGCGAGGATCGGGGCCGTCGAGCGAAAGTTCTCGCCCAGCGTGACGACGCGCGTGCCGGGGAAGTGCCGCTCGAACTCGAGGATATTGCTGATGTCGGCCCCGCGCCAGCCATAGATCGCCTGGTCCGGATCACCCACGACACAGATGTTGGGCGTGCGACCCTCGCTCGCGCCCGCCTCGGCGATCGCTGCCGCAATCTCGAACTGGGCGGCGTTCGTGTCCTGATACTCGTCGATCAGCAGGTACGACCAGCGACGCCCGATCTCCTCGCGCGCCTCGCGATCGTTCTTGAGCATCATCGCTGTTTTGAGGAGGAGATCGTCAAAGTCCACGGCTCCGGCTTTGCGCAGCGCCGCCGCGTACGCCTTGTACACCTTCGCGATGTTCTTCGATGAGAAGTCCGTGGCCCTGGCGGCATAGGCATTCTCGTCCTGCAAAGCATTCTTCGCCGTGCTGATCGCCGAGAGGACCGCGCGGGGTGGGAAGTTGCTCGTCGAGAGTCCCACATCCGCGATCACGCGTTTGCACAGCGACTGCTGGTCCGACGCGTCGTAGATCGCAAAGTCCGGCGCCAGCCCCGCGCGATCCGCGAATCGCCGCAGGAGCCTCGCCCCCAGCGCGTGGAACGTCGAGACCGTCATTCCTCGCATCACGCGCGGATCATCGCCCAGGATCGCCCGCACACGCTCACGCATCTCGCCCGCGGCCTTGTTCGTAAACGTCACTGCGAGGATCGACCACGCGGGCACGCCCAACGAAACGAGATACGCGATCCGGCGGGTGATGACGCGCGTCTTCCCGCTCCCCGCGGCGGCCAGCACGAGCAATGGGCCCTCGGTGTGCGTCACCGCCGACCGCTGCGCCTCCGTCAGACCTTCCAGCAACTCCATCCGTGGTTCTGTCACGCCGCAAGCGTACTCACGACGCCCGGCAAAAGCGGGCGTTTCAGGCGTGACCGACGTCATCCTCGTCCGTCGTGGAAGAGGCCTGCACGCCGGCCACGCTTGCCGGGTGAGCCGCCGTCGCCTGGACCTCGTGGGCCATGAGTTTCGTCGCACGGAGCACCAGCGAGACCTCATCGGGCAGAGTCTCGGCAACCTTCGCGACCACGTCCCCCGACACTCGCCGCGCAAAGAGCGTCCGCTGGCTCTTGCCCATGATCAGCGTGTCGCAGCCATACGTCACCGTGTAATCGAGAATCTCCTCGGCGACCGTCGGCGAGACCACATAGATCGGGAAGAATGGGACGCCTGACTGCTGGGCGAGCACCGCCACCGTCCCCAGCGACTTCTGCGCCTGCGGATCGCTCTCGACCCGTGGCAACTGCCCGGGCGCCACGTCGATCAATCGCATCGTGCGCACATAGATCGCAAAGAGCACGCCGCCACGCTTCTTCGCGAGGTCCACAGCAAACTCCGCCTGCTCCTGCCCGCGTGCGGCGAGCATGATCCGTGGCGCATCCGCGGGCATCTTCGCCGGCGCGGCCCTGAGCGCCGCGAGCCATCCCTCGCTCGGCGCGGCGACCGGCTCTCCCTCCCTGGGACGAAGCGACCGCAGCCCGAATCGAATCGCGAGCACCGAGATCACCATCACGCCCGCGAAGAGCGTCGCCATGGGCTTTCGGACAATGATCGTGATCTCCACGAGCGACATGAAGACGCCCATGATCCACAGCCCACGCCGCTCCCACGTGGTGATATCCAGCCCGCGATTCACCGCGCACGACAGAAAGTTGATTGCGATCGCGCCCACCACGCCGATCGCGTACAACTCGCCCAGCGCCTTCGCGTCGGAGATCAAGAGCAGCACCACGCTGGGCAGGACCACGGCGACGATCAGCCCGACCCAGGGCACGCCCGAATAGTTCAGTCGTGTCAGCGCGCGAGGCAACTCGCCGTCCTGCGCCAGCGAGTACTTCACCGAGACCATCGCCATCACCGCCGTGTTCACCGCCGAGAGTAGCAACATCCCAAAGACGATCCCAGCGACGACACCGACGGTCTGCCCCGCGTGGAGACCGAACATCTCTCCGGCCGTGTGCGTGGCGAGCATCTTCACCGCCGTGTCGCGATACTGACGCACATCCCTCGGCACATCCTCGGGTTCGATGTCCTGACGAATCTCATACGCGACATAGTCGGGCGTCGTCGTGTCCAGGCGTCCGGGCATCGCGTTGAGTGCGACCCCGAAGACCATATTGAGCAGCACGACCTCGATGAGCACCGGCCAGATGGTGCGCTTGGCCGTCCGCGCCACAGGCTTCTTCATCAGGCCCGTCATATTGGCGACCGCCTCGACGCCGCTGAGCGCGAGGATGATGCGAACCAGCGACTCCCATCGCTCCCCGACCCTGGTCACGCCGTCCACGTTGAATGTCATCGACTTGACACCCGCGGGGAGCATCGGAAGGCACATCGCCCCGATCACCGCCGAGACAGCCACGGCCGCGATCGCGATCACGAGGGCGAACCGTCCCGCCCATCGCGCCCCGAGCCAGTTGATGATGCCGATCACCGCGATCGTTACGATCGAGGCCGGCACCACCCACTCGTGCGCGAGCCCCGCATAGTGAAACCCCTCCACCACCGAGAGCGATGCCGTGATGATGTAGCCGCACAAGAGCAGCGTCGCCCCGATCACCGAGAGCGTCGGGTTCACTTGCCGCGCCGCCGTGTACACCCCGCCGCCGTCGGGAAAGCACCGACAGACCACCGTGTACCCGCCCGCCACGATCACCATGATCACCGACATCGCCAGCAGGAACCACACCGACGCGTGCCCGGTGTAGTAGAACGCCAAGCCGAGCACATACAGACGGCTCGTCCCCCAATCCCCAAATAGCAGCGGCCCGGCGTGAAGCCAGGAGAGATTCCTCGGGCGATTCTCGATCGTCAGCATCGCGAGAGGTCCGAACCAACGCCTCGGCGAGTGGCCGCGCTCGCGACATCCCAGGCGGGCGACATCGTATGGACTCCGCGGCGACCGATCGAATCTCTCGAGATCAGGCTTGTCGGGGCGATCAGCGATGCATAGGAGCCGCGGGCGAACTCGCAAGCAGCCTCGCGAACTCCTCGATCATCGAGCCGATCCCCACGAACACGCCATGCGGCCCAGTCTCACACATATACGCGGGCGACGTCACCAGCAGGTTCTTCTCGTCCACCAGAGATTCGGTCACAACCTTCTCGATATTCGTTGCACCCATCTCGCGGACCGCGATCGCCGCATCTCCCTCGGCGCCAACCGTCACGCGGCACCCCGGCCCGCCCGTCGCCGACCCGAGCACGCGTGCCGCGAGCACCGGTGCGATGCAGCACATCGCGATCGGCTTCCGCGCGGCATGGAACTCCTTGATGACGCGCTCGACCTGCGGGATTGCTGTGCAACCAGAGCCTTTGCTCGCAAAGTTGCAGAGGTTCTTCGCCGCTCCAAATCCACCCGGGAAGACCACGCCTGCATAGTCACGCGCGTGCAGCCTATCGATCGGGTCGATCTCGCCCCGCGCGATGCGGGCGGCCTCGACCAGCATGTTCCGCCTCGAAGTCCCCGGCGGCATGGGCCTACCGCTGACATGATCGATCACCTCGGGCTGATCCAGATCCGGCGCGAAACACCGATACGCGATCCCAAGCCGATCCAGATGCACTAGCACGCACACCGACTCGTGAATTTCGCTCCCGTCAGCCCGGCCACAGCCGGCAAGGATCACGGCCACGCGAGATTGCGGCTCATGTCGCATGTCAGCCCTCAACTCTCACAATACCCATACCTCGCGGGGCCGGATGCTCTCAGTTCCCGCCCTGCTGAGGCATTCCTGCGCGTGGAAGGCTGACCTCCGTCGGTGCATTCGAAGCCGTGCCGACCGGCTGAGGAGTTGGTGGCAACTGCTTCATGTTCTCGTCCTGGACCCTTTGAGCGGCCAGGGCTTCTGGGGTCTTCCGTGGATCTTGAGCGGATTCACCACCGCCCATCACGCGCCAGGCCTGAAAGCCCACAAAGATCACCGCGACAACAAAGAATGCGAGTACGCCGATCGCTTTCGGTGAGACCTTGTCGCCGTCGGGCGAAATGAAATCCCTGAGTGCACCCATTAGAAGTCACGTCCCTTGATGCCGAGCCGCGTGCGGAGGAAGTAGGCCGGTGACGCACCATAGTCGTCATCGCCATAGTCAATGATTCCGCTCGGGAAAAGCAGCGGCTTGTCGAACGTCGGCACGGTCACGTTCGGGGCCGCCGTGTTCGAGATGATGTCCGAAGTAATCACATAGTCCGAATGCCCATCGGCCGCCAGAACACCAGGACGGCTCCCAGGAACAAACCACGGAAGTATCGGCTTGGATTTGCGATTGAAGTCCATTCGCTCATAGACGAGCACCTTCTTGTCGGGGAAGGTGGCGTCACTGAACCGGTTCCGACGAAGCATGTACCCATTTGCCGCGGACGCGATCACGGGGGTCGAACCCGCGTACCGATCCGACCTCATCCAGCACGTCGGCGAATAAAAATACGACGACGGGAAGATCGTGCCAGTCAGGTTCACCGCGGGGTTATTCCATTCCTGACGGAAATAGGACGCGTAATAGGGATCCGCGGGGTGGATGAGATTCTTCGCCGCCGTCAGTGACACATCATCCGTCCGCATCTCATACGAAAGGCCGTACACGGAGAATGGCTCGCCGACGCTCTGCGCCGGTGTGCCGCCACCGGGATAGTTGTCGAACTGCCAGAACCCGTTGCCCCACGGGTTCGTGGCCCGCATCCATGCTGTGCCGGTCGCCTGCGTCGGGAACGGATTCGGGAACTCATCCTTGTACGACGCTGCGTATGCCGCGAAGAAGTTGCCGAAGCCCTTCATGTTGACAAGGCTGTTCAGATTCTGCGCCGCCTTGCGTGCCTTCCCGAGCGCCGGCAGCAGCAACCCGATCAAAAGCGCAATGATCGCGATGACCACCAGCAACTCGATCAGCGTGAAGCCCCGCGAGGTGGATGCCGTGGAGCGTGTGAGGTTCATGCGGTTCCGGCGTGTCGTGCGTTCCATGCCTGTCCCCTTGTCCAGAAGGCCCGGCGATCGAAGAGCGATGCCACGGGCAAGTACGGCTTGGCGGCCGGACTCTTCACAGGCTTGCACGCCCGTTGATCCTGCCGCGGTGTCGAAAGCGAACGGTTCCATCAAACAAGCCCACGGCGAGTCTCAACCCGCCACAGACCCGAACTCCAACCCCACGCACGACTCGGTCCGGCCGGTCTACTCAACGAAACGTGCCGTGACCTCAAAGATACACAAAATCTTCGTCATACGCGACCAAGAGTATTCGTGAATGCGGTATTTTAGGTTGCGAACACCGCGAAGATCGCCGTAAAACCGAACTTCATACGAACAAATACGCGATCACGGGCGGATTCCCTCGAACCACATGGAGTAGTTCTCGTTGATGAACGTTGAGGCCGTGCTACCCGGAAAAACGGGCAGATAGCTCGCGTGCCCATCCATGAACCCGAGCACACCGCGATTGATGTCATCGAAACCGTTGCGGAGCTTGTAGTTCGTGTTCGTATTGTTCACAACGAGGTCGGTGTTCTGGTCATTGAGCCAGACCATTCGCGAGGGGATGAACGAGTCTGACTTTTGGAGCACCCGGGCCCCGAAGTAGAACGAGTTCATGAATCCGCGTGCTCCCTGAGAGGCGCGATAGGTGACGACCTCGGGCTGATTCCACCATTTCGCATTGAAATGGTAACTCGAGCCCGTGCAGTAGTAACACGAGAGAAACTCGTCACACCCGCGCGGGAACGGCGTGTGCTGCTGGCTCAACTTGTCCCCGGGATCCCTGAAGACACCCAGACGAAGCGCCGACCGCTGCGGATCGTTCGCGGCAAAGGCTTGCATATTCGCCGGTGCGGTGAACGAGACATCGGGATAGATATAGGGATTCATCGGGCGATCGGCGGCATGCACGTCGAACGCGCGGGCCGCTTGACCGAGCCAGTATCCGTGCCCGTTCCCTCCACCGAACGACCACGTGGACCAACCCAGCACGTCGAGGTGCTCGTTCATATCCGATCGCTGCCGCTTGGTCTGGGGGCGATAGTTCCCCACGACCGGAAATGGGCGATAACTGAGCGTCATGGGCATGAAGCCCTTGTAGTCCTCGCGATAGGTCATCGCGGCACCAGTAATCTGACGCGCATTACTGAGCGAAATCAGAATCTGCGCCCGAATCCTCGCCTTCTTGAGCGCCGGCAAGAGCAACGAGATCAAGAGCGCGATGATCGCGATGACCACGAGCAACTCAATCAGAGTGAAGCCCCGTCGGCCTCGCTCGCCGCGGATCACTCGACTCAGCCAACGGCACACCGATTCGTTTCGATCCATCGTGGGGCACCCCTTTGTGAGACGCTGACGCACGCGAATGGTCCGTCACACCGTCTCAAGAACTCTTCGCCCACCAACGAGACCAGAACACGCACACCCGAAACACCACATACACCCACAACCACACACGCCCGCCTCACGATTCGGCCGACGCCCCCCTCCACACTCGCACACCACCAACTCACTCTAGGCCAACCTTCATCGTCGCTACCAAATCGTTGCGACTTAGTCCTGCGGAATCGGAAGCCCATCGAAGATCATGCTGTAGTGCTCGTTCGAGTAACTCTCCGCATCATGCCCGGACCGAATCGGCACGTAGCCAACGTGCCCATCAAGAAAGGCGAGCACACCCATGTTGGTGTCGCCGAACCCGTTCTTCTCCTGGTGCCCGGCGGTCCACCAGTTCACCACGATATCCGAAAACTGGTCGTTCAGCCAGACAAACTTCGAGGGCGAAAACTCGTCGGCCTTCCGCATTCGGAGCATCCCGAAGTCAAAGGCCCGCATCAGAGGTCCATTCCCTGTGAACGCCAGGAATGGCGGGTCGCGGAGTTGCTGGAGCCATTTGAAGTTCGCCTGGTAGGACGTGCCCGTGCAGTCATACGCCGTGAATCCGCTGGTGCAGTCCGTGGGGTAGTTCACGTGCTGACGCGAGACGAGTTTGTCCCCGGGGTCGCGGAAGACGTCCATCTTGAACTCGGTGCGTCCCGAATCGTTGGGTCCGAATGCCGCGCCATTCGGGGGGGCGGGGAAATCCAGATCCGAGTACACATACGGGTTCAACAACCGGTCCTTCGCGTTCATGTCGTACGCTCGAAGGTTGATTCCCAACCAATAGCCATGGGCATTTTTGCCGCCGTAAAGGAACGACGCCCACCCCAGAATGTCCGACACACGCCGGGACTCCGCTACAGGTCTTGGAAGTGGTCGATAGTTGCCCACGGGTGGAAAAGGCTTGTATGAAGGAGACAGCGGCATGTTGCCCTTGTTGTCCTCACGGTACAAAAGGGCCGCCGTGGTGATCTGCCGCTCATTGCTCATCGAGACCATGAGACGGGCTCGTGTCCGGCTCTTCGCGAGCGCGGGCAAGAGCAGGCCGATCAAGAGCGCGATAATCGCGATGACCACCAGCAACTCGATCAGCGTGAAACCCAGCCGCCAATGGCTGGCTCGCCGCCCTACGACATCTCGCAGGGGATAATCAGATAAATGTTCTCTAGAGAAATCTCTGACGTATGTCGGGTGGGGCGCTTGACCGAGCCAAGTACAATCCATGGCGAGACTCCATAATCCGTGTTTCTATGGAAAACGCGCGGACTCCCCACCGCGATACTTCAGAACTATACCAGAATCTCGGCATTGGGTTCTATCGAGATTCATACTTCTTCAAGACTTCAGTCAATTCCACAAAAAATGCCCAATCCTCACATTGTGTCTAATAGCATTTTGTTTGGTATTCCGCAACCATTGTGCTGCGCCACTCGTACCGAGATCCGGGCCGACGTGGGGATTTGTGCGAACTGCCCGGGAATGTTCCTCTGCCGACGTCTCGGATTTGACGATTTCTCCTTGAGCCTCTAGGTTCATGCCCCGCGCATCGGTCGCGGAGGCGGCCTGAAGGACTCAGGCCGACCGGCGCTCTCCTCCGGTCGGCATCAAAGCGTGGTGGCGTCGGACATGAGCAACGCGGAACAACATCACGAGCCTCAGCGCGACCTCGGACGCGATCCCGGGAAGACCGCGCCTCTCGATCCGCGCGCCACGGGCGTCGCGAGCGCCGTCAGCCATGGCTCAACGGGGCCGGTCGTCTCGCCCGAAGAGGTCCAGGCCGAACTCGCAAAGAACGGCACGAACGTCGACACGCAACTCGGCCGTCTCGTCATCGACCAGGGCCTCGCGACACCCGAGGAAGTCCAGCACTGCCTCACGCAATCGAAGTCACTCGCCGAGGAGCGCAACCAGCGCTCGCTCGCCGAACTGCTCATCAACAACTCGTACGTCACGCAGCGCCAGATCGATCGGCTGAAGGAGATCCTCGCCGCCGAGCGCAGCGGGCAGAAGATCCCCGGGTACAAGGTGCTGGGGAAACTCGGTGCTGGCGCGATGGCGACGGTCTTCAAGGCCAAGCAACTCAGCCTCGATCGTGAGGTCGCGATCAAGGTCCTCCCGCGGAAGTTCTCGAGCAATCCGCAGTTCATCGAGCGGTTCTACGCCGAGGGACGCTCGGCCGCCCAACTCAACCACCCCAACATCGTGCAGGCCTTCGACGTCGGCAAGGCCGGCGATTACCACTACTTCGTGATGGAGTTCGTCGACGGCAACACCGTCTACGACGAGATCGTCAAGAACAAGAAGTACAGCGAGTCCGACGCGATCGACATCGTGATCCAGATCACCGAGGCGTTGCAGCACGCCCACGCCAAGGGCCTCATCCACCGCGACGTGAAGCCCAAGAACATCATGATCACCAGGACGGGCGTCGCGAAACTCGCCGACATGGGCCTCGCCCGGGCCATCTCCGACCGCGAGATGGCCGAGGCCGAGCAGGGAAAGGCCTTCGGCACGCCCTACTACATCAGCCCCGAGCAGATTCGAGGCGAGGTGAACATCGGCCCCCCCGCGGACATCTACTCCCTCGGCGCCACGCTCTACCACATGGTGACCGGCTCGGTCCCCTTCGACGGCAAGAACCCCTCCGCCGTCATGCACAAGCACCTCAAGGCCGACCTCGTCGCCCCAGACCACGTCAATCCCCGTCTCTCGGCAGGAATCTCCGAGGTCATCGAGCGGATGATGGCCCGTTCGCCCAAGGCCCGCTACCAGAACTGTGCCGACCTGCTCGTCGATCTTCGGGCGCTCCGCGAGGGAAAATCACCCCCGATCGCCCACAAGGACTTCGGCGAGGCCGACCTCGCGTCGCTCGTCAAGGCCGAGGCCGCGGCCGCCCCGGGCGAGATCGCGATTTCTGAGCCGGACGTCCCCATGGTCCGCCGATCCCTCGCGATTGCGCTCATAGTTGCCCTGGCCTTGAGCCTGATCGGGAACATCGTGCTGATGTTCCGTTAGATTTCACTCGATATTGCAGGGATTTGACGCCCGAGGCTTGCATTTTGCCCTCCCACCGGTTAGGCTTTTGGCCAGTCGTGTCCCCGGTAGATCGGAGTTGTCCAAGGGGCCGATGAAGCCTGCAAATCTCGCTGTTTGAAATGATCCAACGACGCATGACTCGATTGAATCTCAACCTCGACCCCGTGACGCGTGGTGGCGCATGGTGGTCGTGAGTCGTCGTTGTTTACCCATCTCGGACCAACGCTCGCCGCTCGGATCTTCCGTGCTGAGTGTTTCTCTCGTTGTGTGCGGAGCGTCGGACTTGTGGTCCGCGTTCCGAGCGACCGTCGCATCCATCATTCGTTAAACCTTCTCGGAGATCGAACCATCTCATTCGGACGATTCAGGCGTGACCAGGGCCCGGTGCAGCGCACCCGCGTGAACTTCATGATCCGTATCACGCCGATCCGCGTGATCGGGCCGGAGAACGAGCAGATCGGCGTCATCGAGACGAACGACGCGATCAAAATGGCGCAGGAGCAGGGACTCGACCTCGTCGAGATCTCCCCCGACGCGCGCCCGCCCGTCTGCAAGATCATGGACTATGGCAAGTTCAAGTACGAACAAGGCCAGAAGGACCGCAAGAATCGCGCGGCAAGCAAGGCGACCGAACTCAAGGAAATCCGCCTCGGCCGGAGCGTCAAGATCGACCCCCACGACATCATGGTCCGAGTGCAGCAGGCACGCCGGTTCCTCGTCGCGGGGCACAAGGTCCTCTTCACCCAGCGACTGAAAGGGCGCGAGGTCGCGCACAAGTCCCTGGGCATGGACAACCTCAAGCGAGTCCTCGAGGCGCTCCAGGACATCGCCAAGGTCGAGCAGCCGCCGCGTGACGTCGGACGCGCCTGGACGATGATGCTCGCCCCCGACAAGCCCAAGGTCGAGGCCTACAAGCGCTCCCTCGACAAGGAACGCGCCGAGAAACTCGCCCGCGGCGAGAAGGTCGAGGAGGAGAAGACGATCGAGCAACTCGACGCCGAACTCCAGGCTCAGAACGCCGCCGACCACGACGAGGATTGATCCGCGATTCAGCGTGACGCGACGAGACCTGCCAACGCGGGCACGTTCGCGTACGCGCTGAGTATGCCCCTCACCCGGTGCCGCCACAAGTGGGCCGCCGCGATCCTCTCGCGCCCGGCATATCCCATCACGGCGCATGCCGAAGGATCCGCGAGCATTGTCTCCGCGAGTTCCCGCGCCCGCTCCGGCACACGGGCGTCGTACAACGCCAATCCCGACGACTCGGCGTGGCCATCCGATCCAAACTCACGCCTCAGCACGACCCGATCCTCCGCGATCGTCGCGCACCCGCTCGCCATCGAGAGGAGCGGCCTTTCGGTCGTGCTCATCGCGAACTGCGTCGCTCCCCACGCGACACACACCCGCGCTCGCCGCAGCACGCCGGGAAGTTGGGCGTAGTCCACCGAGCCCAGCCGCACGGTCGTCCCGTCGCACACCTCGTCCCACGCCTCGCCGCCGACGATCGTGACGGGAAGACCTCGCAACGCCCGCACGAGCGCGAGGCGCCGCTCACGGTTGGCGATCGCAATGGCGACGCGCCACACCGCCGCCAACTGCCGCCACTGATCCACGGCAAACAACCCCGGCGGACCCACCAGATCCATCGCCTGCGTAAACGTGACCCCCGGCGACTCGACGAGCACGCGGGCGGCCTCTCTCGCCACGCCCACGAGCGATGCGGGGAGCGTCCCCACGAGATCCTCGATCTGCGTCACCGAATGGATCGACCCGGCAACGACGACACCAAGATCCCGCCCGCCCCGGGACGCATCGGTGTGCGAGTGCGACGGCTCGATCTCGCGTTCATCCGCGAGCGCGCTCGTCGGCACGCCATGCATGCACGTGAAGTGCCTGATCGTGGGGAATCGCAAGCCCAGAAGGTGCCGATCGTCGATCCCGGTCATGAAGAGGCGATACGCGGGCAGCGTGCACAGCCGCTCGATCGTGCCTGTCGGCAGGGCGAAGGGATGATCGACGACGAGGTGCGCCACGCCGCACGCCGGGTCCGCGGGCCTCGCCCATCGCAGAAACGCGTCGAAGTCCGAGGGGAAGTTGAGCGCGAGCACGAGCCTCGGCCCGTGCACGGCCTGCTCGACCACACGCCATCCGCACGCCGCGAACGCCTCGACGATCTCGCCGACCATCGCGTCGAGGAGCGAGTACCGCGACTCGAACTGACGCCAGACTTGCAACGCCGGCGGCGCCCCACCACTTGCGGCAGGCACTCCGGTCAAACTCGTGGTGGCTCCAGCGTGGCTCATCCCCGAGTCATCGGCTCGTCGCACACGCACGCTGCAACGGTGCACGAGTTCGGGGTGTGTCGTCCAGACCAGTCCGTGTGCGAGACGACTTTGTCAGTGATCGAATCGTCTCATCTTCAATCGTCAGTCACTCGCCGACGGAACCCTCAAGGCGCACCAGTTCCATCAACGTCGCCTCCCCATGGATCCCAGCCTGGATGTTCGACAGTAACGCCAGTTCCCCCGTGCGCAAACAGGGCGACTCCCGACCTGTCAGGTGCTCTACGAGGTCACTGAGCGTCGGATTGTGCCCGACGATCATGATCGAATCATGCTCATCGGCCAAAGCACCCAGCAGTTCCGCGACCGCCCTGACGCTTCCCGTAAGTCCCAGAGCCTCCTCGATCTTCGGCTCAACCCCGACCGCGTCGGCGATGATCTCCGCCGTCAAGCGCGCCCGATCCGCGCCGCTCGACAGCACCACAGTCGGCCTCGCCATCAGCGGCGGCACGAACTCCGCAAACATCCCCGCAAGATGAGCGGCCTGGGCGTGCCCCTCGTTCGACAAGGTGCGACGCTCGTCGCTCGTTCCAGCACGCTCGGCGTGCCCGTGCCTGACGATGTACAGATCCATCGTCCTCCGATCACCACCCCCACCGCTGTCCATCTCGACTCGTTCAACGCCATCAGATTCGTCGCAGCGCCAGCACTCGTTCACCGAGTGGATCGGTCTCGGCATCGCCCAACGCGTCGCCATCGACCAAGTCCAACTCCGGACACGAGTCTACCAGATTCTGCACCTCCTGGGGAGTCCAGAATCGCATCTCATACTCCTCCTGGATCGTTTCCGGGCAATCCGGGACGCCCCGAGTGCGCACGGTCCGCCGAATCCGTTCGGCCCGAATCTCCTCGTTGAACCCCACGATCTCGTAGCGGACCCACGCCTCGCCTGACATCCCACCACGTGTACGGCTCGACCGATCCGTCATGGCCCGATGCTCCGGTCGCGTGGCGACAGGCCCCGCCTCGTGGGTCACCATCGGCATCGTGATCTCGTCACGCCGGCGCGTCGTCTCGGTCTCGAATATGAGCGTCAGTAGGAACAGCCCGCCGGGCACAAGATGAGTCGCCACGGAGCGGAAGTGATCGCGAAGGTCCCTGGGGTCCGTCCAAATGGACGCCGTCCCCGCGATCTCGAGCGCCAGATCAAAGGGCCCGGTCTCAAAGCGGAGGTCGCGCATGTCGCCCACGACGAGTTCACGTGGTGCAGACCCCAGCACCCGATCCGCAGCCTCGATCATCGCCGGCTCGAGATCGTTTCCCGCGACGTACCACTCATCCACGAACGGCTCGAGCCAGTTGCCCGGGCCGCACGCCGGGTCCATCACCGATCGGATGCGTCCACCGCGTCGAGCCTGACTTGCCCTTTCGCCATGACGATCGACCGGCATGAGGCGAGCGATGGCGCGTTGCACCTTGGGGAGCAGGTCATCGTCGGGCGCGCGAAGCGCCGCGTAGACCTCCGGATACTGGTAAAGACTCACGACGTGTTGCCCAATGCCGCACACCACGCCCGGTTCTCGCTGACACAGCGTCGGACCAGACAGGCCTCCGGCGAGGCGCGGTGAGCGTAGCCAAGTTCCAGAATCCAAAGAAGCAGGGCCAGCCCCACTCCTCTCAAATTCTGTCTGCCGAGGAAATGGATTTTGCGGACCGGCGTCAGTACGCGTCCACGATCATCCCCCGACCACCGGAAAAGACCGCCGACGCCAGGCGGAGGGACTCGCGTGCACCGTCGCCCAGGCCGACCAGGGGGAGTTCCTTCGCCGGACGGAACCCGGTCACGACCGAGGCCAGCCCGCGGATGTCCAGATCGATGACCGACTCGGGAGCCGCCGAACCGACATCCCCCAAGCGATCCGCCTTCGCCACGCCCTTCTCGATCACCACCCGCCAGACACCGGCGTTCCCGGGGAGGAGTTCGTCACGGACGCGGAGGTGAACCTCGGCCGAAATCCCTAGCGGATACCCCCGCGACTCGATCGCTTCGCGGACGCGGACCACACGGACGAAGTGGGCCTCGTCGATCTCGACCGGGCCACGCCCCATGAGCGTGGGCGAGAGCCGCATGAGCGACGCCAGGGGATGCCCGGGCGCGTAGACCATCCGCACGTTGTGCCCCATCGTGCCATACCCCGCGAGGAACGTCAGCACACGCCGGCCCGCATCGGCATCGATGAACGCGGCATCGGAGACGGACACGTCCACGCCGCCGCTCGCCCGCCGACGCATCGCGACGTACGCGTACGCCACGATCTCGCCCGCATCGTCGAGCATTGCGAAGCCCGTGTGCGGCTCACCCCGGAAGTTCTTCACGCGATCCCACACGTACTCGCCGCGATCGAGCATCCCGTCGAGACGGCTCGCCATCGACGCATAACAGGCTCGCACGCTCTGCGCGTCGGCGTCGACGATCGGACGCACCACGCCCAGCGACGTCGGGATATCGGGCACGATCGACGCGATCGGCGCGGACACCACCGTCAATCGACCCGCGTGCTCATAGCCAACCTTGCGATACAGCGGCTGCGTCGAGGCGTACAGCCCCGAGAGCGCCACGCCCTCGGTCCACATCTCTTTGATCGCCTCGCCCATCATCCACGGCGCGTGCCCAAAGCCACGCGCCTCGGGAGAGACCGCCACGCCCGCGATGCCCATCAGCGGCACGGACTTGCCGCCCACCCACAGGCCCATCTTCATCCGCCGAAGGCACGCGGCGATCGGACCACGCACGGGCTCACCTGTCCGCACGACTCGATTCTCGGCCGGCGCGGTCTTGATCCACTCAATGGATCCTTCAACCGGCCCGCCAAACGCGTGGTGCATCATCGCGCCGAGGGGCGTGATGTCCCCATCGAGGCCGAGCGCCTCATAGAAGCGCGGCGTGCTGGCGTCGGTCGTCGCTCCGGAATCTCGGCTGCTTCTGACGCTCGTCATGACGCAGGGTAGCGTGCGAATTGAAACGGCCCGGCTCAGAGGTGAGCCGGGCCGGAGGTTGTGACACTGGTGTTGAAGGCTCGAAGATCGGTCGAGAGGAACTCGATCAGTTGAAGGCGATCGACTCACGCTTGGTCGACTTGATCGTGATCATCGCGGGGTCGATTCCCGTTGCGGCCTGCGGCGTACCGACCTGGGCAGCCTCCGCGGCGAGACGCACGGCCTCCTCCGCCTCCTTGTTCCCCAGGAAGTTCGCCTCCAGTTGCAGGCGGATCTTCTCCATCGCCTTGTTCTGGATCTGACGCACGCGCTCCTTCGTCACGCCGATGATCTGCCCGACCTGCTCGAGCGTCATCGGCTTGTCGATCTCGCCGGCCTCAAGCCCGAATCGGTGCTCGATGACCGTGCGCTCGACGTCGGAGAGATCGGCGCTGTTCTCCAGCACGATCCGCTTGACCTCGTCCGCCGCGTCCTTCTCGAACCCCGACCGCTTGGTCTCGAGGAAGTTCGACTTCTCGAGTTTCGGGTCAAAGTCCGTGGGGAAGCGCTGACGGTACTTGCTCAACTTCATCCCCTGGCGGCTGAACGCCTTGAGGATGGCGCGGCAGGCGTAGGTGCTGAACTTGTACCCGCGGCCGGCGTCGAACTTGTCGACGGCGCGGAGCAGGGCCATGTTCCCCTCGCTCACCAGGTCGGCAAAGTCCACCTCGCTCATGCGGGTGCGCTTCGCCATCGCCAGCACGAGCGCGAGGTTGGTCTCGGCGATCTGCTCGCGGATGCGCTCGGAGATGCGGTACCAGTGCAGGATGTCACTCGCCTGCTCGGGGTTGGGCTTGCGGTCCGGGCTCGCCCACACCAGTTTCTGGATCTCGTTGATGCGGTATCGCGCGTAGTTGAACTGGTGGAAAAGGATCTTCTCCTGAGCACCCGTCAGGATGACCTGCTGGGCGCTCTTGACGGTCCGGTTGCGCGTCCCCGAGAGGTCGTCCATCACAGGGTGATACCACGTCGTGTCCGGCTTGGGAACCGGGGGCGCCTCGTCATAGATCTTGTTGTTCGCGTCCTTCTCTTCGAAGGCCGGGCTGGGGATGAAATCCTGCTCGCGCGACATGATGTGGTTGAGGAGACGCTCCTCATCCACACTCAGGCGCCGGCGCACCTGCGCCTGCCCGGGATTCGCAGCCTCCGTCAGCGCCGAGCCCGCCACGCCCGCGCGATGGCGCCGGCGGACCTGCTCAAGAGGGCTGATGGTTCGTTTCGTGTTCGTCGTCTGCATTCGCCTCACCGATTCCTTCACCTTGCGACATTCGAGGACGCGCGTCGTCCCAGAATGCCCGGGAAAGGCCGTCATTGGCCTTCCCGATTGTCCAGACTCTCAAAGATGCGCCGTACGCGCCGGTCTTTCAGAGTTTCGTTCGTCTCTACGTCCCCAAACGCTCCGTGGGTCGCGCGGCCTTCCTGGCGGGTGCTTTCCGGACGAACCGGAGTCTACCAGAAAATCAACGCCGCGCCTTGGTTGTGTTTCGTTCTTGCTCACACTTTGTCAACGTCCGAAAATCAATCGCCCCTCACTCAGACTTGCCGTCATATCTCTCCCACTCATTCCATGCCGAACTCCTGTTGGATGCATGATTTGGCGTCAGCGTTCCCAAAAGTTCGTAGTTTGATCGCACATTCGCTTCGAGACCGAACCGAACCCTCGGGACGTCAATCCCGCGAGTACAAATCGACATCCAGTGGCTTTCTTGGGTGCGCCTACGCTTGCGTGTCGGTCCCAATATCCCCCGACCAGCATTCGACACCCTGGGACGGGCGAGGAAGATAGCACAGACGAGCCGAGAACGCCAGTACTTTTTGCTCTATGAGGTGTTCTCGGAATCTCAAATTGTTCGTAGTTTGATCGGTTTAGAAGGAGATCACGATGCCGCTCACACTCCCCAACCTGCCGTATGCCTTCGACGCCCTGGAGCCATTCATCGATGCCCAGACGATGCAGATCCACCACGGGAAGCATCACGCGGCCTACGTGAACAACGCCAACAAGGCCCTCGAAGGAACTCCCTTCGCCTCCTGGACGGTGGAGCAACTCGTCACGAAACTGGGCGAGATCCCCGAGGAGAAGCGCACGGCCGTCCGCAACAACGCCGGCGGGCACCTGAACCACTCCATGTTCTGGGAATCCATGGGGGCCTCGGGCAAGGGCGGTGGAGGCGATCCCTCCGGTCCGCTCGCCGACGCGATCAAGAAATCGTTCGGCGAGATCTCGCACTTCAAGGACGAGTTTGCCAAGGCCGCCGCGGGCCGATTCGGCTCGGGGTGGGCATGGCTGTGCAAACTGCCCGATGGGAGCGTGGGCATCTGCTCGACCGCGAATCAGGACTCGCCGCTCATGGGCAAGGCCATCGCCGGGTGCGGCGGAACGCCCCTCCTGGGGCTGGATGTCTGGGAGCACGCGTATTACCTGAAGTATCAGAATCGCCGGCCCGACTACGTGACGGCGTGGTGGAACGTCGTGAACTGGGCGAAGGTGCAAGAGCGTTTCGCGAAGGCGTGAAGTGATCGTTGCGAGACGCACGTCTCTGGACGTCAGGTCGTTCAGTTCTCCACTTTGGACGAGGTATCCATGGCTCAGTCTGTGCCTGCGGGAGGCTTGAGAATGACCCGGAAGCAGTTGGGTCTTACAGCGTTCTTGCTCGCTCCGGTCGTGCTCTTCGTGGGGCTGATGTGGGTGATCGCGCTCTCCAAGCCGTTGATGGATGCCCCGCCTGTCGGCGCAGGGGCGGGCGGGACGGGGGGCGCGAACGCCATCGGCGAACTCCTCGCGGGTCATCGAGCGAACGCCGGCGCGGTCGCGATGCCCTTTGATCGCGAGGTCGAGGCCGAAACGCAGGCGACGGCTCCAGCGCAACCTCCGACAACCGGCGCGGCAGGCGACTCCGTCCGTCCCGAGATGCTCGCGACCGGCTTCGTGCTCATCGTGCGCGACGCGTCGGGGAAGGCCTCGCCCAGTTCCCCGATCTATCTCGCGGGAAACGTCAACAACTGGAACCCCGCGGACCCGGCGTATCGCCTCGAGGCGCAGTCGGACATGCGCTGGCGGCTCATCATGGACAAGCCGGCGGTCGACAAGATGGAGTTCAAGTTCACGCGCGGCTCGTGGGAACTCGAGGAGTTGAAGGCCGACATGAGCGTTCCGGGCAATCGAACGCTCGATCCGATTCTCACCTCGACGATCAAGCCCGGCGAGCGCCCGACGATCGAACTCACCGTGCACCACTGGTCGGACGAGAAGCCCGAGTTCGCCGCGAAGAAGGCGATCGATCCCTATCGATCGATCACACCCGGAGGCGGCTCGCTCAGGCGGCTTCAAGTCCAGGGCGGCGTGGGCGATGCCGAGCGGGGCACGCGTGACGTGCTCATCTGGCTCCCGCCGGGATACAACGACGCGGCCAATCGCGACCGGCATTACCCCGTGCTCTACATGCACGACGGACAGAACCTCTTCGAGAAACTCCCTTCGATCCCCGATGAGTGGCACGCGGACGAGACCGCCGCGAAACTGGTGAGCGAACACGCCATCGAGCCGCTGATCATCGTCGGCGTGCCCCACTCGGGCGCAACGCGGATTGGCGAGTACTCGCCCTTCGAAGCGGTCCCGGGCGTGGTGCCGATGGGTGAGGAACACGTGGCGTGGCTCGGCCGCGAGGTGGTCCCGCGGGTCGAGCGAGCGTTCCGTGTGGATTCGTCGCGCGCGGGCGTGGGCGGCTCGTCGATGGGCGCGCTCATCTCGCTCTATGCGGCAACATCACGCCCCGAGACCTTCCGCTGGGTGCTTGCCGAGAGCCTGCCGATCTCCGCGTTCGCACCGCAGTCGTGGTCGTCGTATGTCGGCTCGGTCCGACGCTGGCCGGACAAGGTCTATCTCGGTGGAGGTGGCAAAGAGTTCGGCGCCGCGCCCGAGCAGTCCCAGAAGAATCAGGATTTCGCTGACGCGATCCGGGCCTTTGCCGACTCGATCGGGAAGACGAGCCCGAACACGAAGGTCCAAGTCCTCATCGCCCCCGAGGCGACCCACAATGAGCGTGCCTGGGCGGATCGGTTCGGCGAGGCGATCACCTTCCTGGTTCCCGCGGAAGGCAAGACCTCTCGCTGATTGAACCTGGTCGGAATCTCTACTCAAAATACGTGGACGTCAAGACTGCTTCAAACGGCGCTTCTCGTGACGCACGATCGTCCCCGTGGAGAGATAGATCACGTCCTCGGCAATGTTCTTCATAAGATCGCCGATACGTTCGAGTTCGCGGCCGATTCGGTACAAGAGCATGGCGACCGAGAGCCCCTCGTCAGACGGGCGCTCGGCACGCGTGAGTTGCACGACCTCCTCGAAGAGTTGGCGTTCCAGGTCGTCGATCACCTCATCGCCCAGGACAATCTGACGGGCGCCGTCGACATCCTCGTTGAGAACACTGCGGAGCAACTCATGGCACGCCGCCGGGACGCGCTGCGCGAGTTCCACAAGGGCCGTCGGCCACTTCGGGGGAGCGGTGTTGGGGTGGAGTTTCGAGATGCGGATCACAACCTTGGCGATAGACGTCGCGTGGTCGGCCATGCGCTCGATGTCCGAGTTCACCTTGAGGATAAATGTCACCACACGAAAGTCGCGTGCGAAGGGATGGTGGAGCGCGAGCAGTTCATAGCAGGCCGTCTCGATCGCGACCTCTTCCATGTCGATCGCGTCGTCGTCGCGACGGACGGCTCGGGCGGCGTCGGCGTCGAGGGGCCACAAGGCTCGAAGGGCGGCCTCGAGCATCCCCGTCGCCATGGTGGCCTCTCGGATCAGACGCCGTTTCAACTGCCGGAGACTCGCCTCGAAGGTGGTCTCCCCCTCGGCTCCCCCCAGCCCTCCCGCGCCGATATTGGGGCCCTCGCCTGCATCGAATCGTGTCGCGTCCATACCGTGCTCCGATCCGTCATTCATCGGCGTCTCGTGGCCGGGAACTCCTATGAATCGTGACTATACGCGGGGGGTCGCGGGCCTCGATCCGAAAAAGACGCGGACGTGTCAGCGAGCCACGAGTTCTCGTCGCTTCGCAGGCGATGACGGAGCACACGAACCAGCGTCTCGGGCTCGAGGTAGTTGGGCGGAGGGCGAAAGTACACCTCGAAGACACCCTCCTGACCAACAACCGGGAGGACACGCACGGTGGGTACCGCAGTGTCGGATGCGACCGACGACGCGGGGCGACGTCGATCGCCCGCCTGCTTCGTCGATTGCGGTCTGCGAAGACGACGATCGAGCTCCTCGGTCGCCGGCGAAACGAACACGACATCCTTACCCCGTATGGTGATCGTCTTGATTTCGAGTTCCATCGCCGCGATGCGGATCTCGGCGAGATCGAGCAGACGCTGCGTGGGCTTGGGCGGCTCGCCGTACGCCTGGACCATGTCCGTGCGGACAGCGTCGAGTTGCTCCAGCGTCGTCGCGGCGGCGAGGCGTCGATACGCCTCCAGGCGGCGTTGTTCCGACGGGATATAGCCCCTGGGAATCGTCCCCGAGACGCCGATCTCGATGCTCACGCTTGCCGTCGTCCTGGGAGGGCGTTCAGCTCGCAGATCATGGACCGCACGCTCGAGCAACTGGCAGAACATCTCATAGCCCACGGCCGCGATGTGCCCGGATTGCTCCGCGCCGAGGATGTTCCCCGCGCCGCGGATCTCGAGGTCGCGCATCGCGATCTTGAACCCGGCGCCGAGCATCGAGTACTGCTCGATGGCCTTGAGCCGCTTCTTCGCAACCTCGCGCAATGGTCTATCCGGGCTTGTGAGCATGTAGCAATACGCCCGGTGCTTGCTGCGGCCGACGCGCCCGCGCAACTGGTGCAGATCGGCAAGCCCGAATCGATCGGCGTCGTTGATGATCATGGTGTTCGCCGAGGCGATGTCGATCCCCGACTCGATGATCGTGGTGCTCACCAAAATATCGGCCTCGCGACGCATGAACTTCAGCATCACGTCCTCGAGTTCGTGCGGCGACATCTGCCCATGCCCGATCACGATGCGGGCCCCCGGAGCCAGGCGACGCACGTCGTCGGCGATGCTCTTGATGTTGTGGACGCGGTTGTGCACAAAGTACACTTGCCCCTCGCGAGAGAGTTCCCGCGCGATCGCCTGCTCAATCCGACGCTCGTTGTAGGGGATCACCTCGGTGACGATCGCCCGTCGATCGAGCGGCGGCGTCGTCAGGCTCGAGATGTCCCGGATGCCCAGCATGGACATGTGCAACGTGCGGGGATGGGTGTCGCCGAGAGCGTGATGACGTCGACCGTGAGACGGAGTTTGAGGAGCGCTTCCTTGTGCTCAACGCCGAATCGCTGCTCCTCGTCCACGACGACAAGCCCGAGATCGCTGAAGCGAACATCGCCCGAGAGCAGGCGGTGCGTGCCGATGATGACGTCCACGTGCCCCTTGCGAAGGGCCGCGAGGATGTCGTTGGCCTCCTTGTTCGTCTTGAACCGCGAGAGGCTCTCGATCCGGAACGGGTACCCCGCGAACCTCGATCGAAACGTCCGCTCATGCTGCTCGGCGAGCACGGTCGTCGGCACAAGCACCGCGACCTGCTTCCCGAACTCGCACGCCTTGAACGCCGCACGGATCGCCAGTTCGGTCTTCCCGAAGCCGACGTCCCCGCAGATGAGCCGATCCATGGGACGGGCCGCCTGCATGTCGCGCTTGATCTCGGCGAGAGCCGCGAGTTGGTCGTCGGTCTCGGTATAGGGGAACTCGGCCTCGAACTCCCGCTGCCAGTTGGTGTCTCCCGGGAAGGCTTGCCCAGGCATGTGCTCTCGGGCCGCACGCACGCGCAGCAGTTCCGCCGCCAGATCCCGCACGCTCTCGGCGGCGCGTTCCTTCTGGTGCTTCCACTTCACGCCCCCCAGCGTCGAGAGCGGCGGCGAGCCGCTGAACCCGCCGACGTACTTCTGCACCTTCTCGATCTGCGACGCCGGGACGTGCAGTTTGCTCCGCCCGGCGAACTCGAGCGTCAGGAACTCCTCCTGGTCCACGCTCCCCGCCTTCTTCCCGGGCATCTCGCGCGGCGTGAGCAGCGTCAGCCCCGTGAACTTCGCGATGCCATGATCGACGTGGACGACGTGATCGCCGACCTGGAGGTCGAGGAACGTGTCCATCGCTCGCGCGGCCCGCAGGCGGCCCGTGCGTCTTCGAACCGTGAAACGATTGAGCACCTCGTGATACGGCACGAACACATGCCCGACTTCGCCCTCGGACGACGCGTCCCACACCACGCCCCGGTGGAGGTATCGCTCGATCGACGAGACTCGTGTCGCGAGCGCGGGGTCGATGCCCTCCTTGGATTCCTCGAGGAGTTCGGCCAGCCTCGATCGCTCGCCCGCGTTCTGGCAGCAGACGACCACACGCCGTCCATGCGTCGCGCCGACAGTACTGCGGTGCTCACCCGCGAGCGACACCAGTTTTCGCATCGCCTCCTTCACGTCCTGCGAGAACGCGGGGCAAGGCGACACCGGGAGTTGCATCCGATGGTCCGCGCTCACGCCGCCGGCCGAGAACTGGTTCAACTCGACCATCGCGTGGAAGCGTGTCTCGAGGAGTTTCAGCACGCTCGGCGGGCCGACGATTCCATGCCCGCTCGTCACACGTTCGAAGTAGCCGCGTCCCTGCTCGACGACCTCCATCGTCTCGACGAGCACCACGATCGCGTTCTTGGGCACGAGTGACAGATACGACACGCCCGAGTCGTCGGGCCTGGCCTTCATCGGGTCGGCCACGACCAGCGTGACGCCCCCCACTTCTCGGTCGCTCCCCTGCGTGTCGAGATCAATCTCGGTGATCCGCTCGAGCGTGTCGCCGAAAAAATCGAGCCGCACGGGCGCTCCGGACGAGATCGAGGCATCGCCGACGCTCGCGCCACCGGGCGGGAATATGTCGAGCAGGCCGCCACGCAACGCGAAATCGCCCGGCTCCTCAACGGCCTCGACGCGTGAGTATCCCGCCGCCGCCAACCACTCGATGAGCGCCTCACGCTTGTGATCCTCGCCCTTGCGAAGCGTGCGGATCATCGCCTCCAGACGCTCGACCATCGGCACGAGTTGCATGCACGACTGGATCGAGCAGACGTGCACCAGGGGACGTTCGGCGGCGATCGTCTCGCGGACAACTAAGATCCGCTCGGTGAGTTGCTCGATCGCGCCGGCGTCGTCGCCTCCCTCGCCCGGGAGGGTCTCGAGGGCCGGAAGTCGTACCGCGGCGATGCCCGCGGACTCGAGTTCGTCCAGGGCCTCGTCGGCGTCATCGAGGTGCGCCACCATCAGCACGATCGGACGATCCAGACGGCGCCGCATCGCTCCCGCGAGCAACGAGGGCATCGAGCCGACAGCCCCGGTCGCCACGACGCGACGCCCCGACGCCACCGCGTCGCAGAGTGCCGCGATGGAAGCGTCGGAACCCAGAATGTCCACCGGCTCGTGCATAATGGTCGAGTTGACCTCGAAACTCCACGACGAGCGCGCAGGCGCACGCCCCGGCCCAACCGCATGGGCCCGAGCGACACCGGCACAATCATCGGGCGATGCTAGGACGTGATAGACGCCCCCAGCCCCAGGCAATAAAACTCGCACTCGGCGCCGCACGATCGACACGCGCACGTCGGAGTTGTTGGACTCACGCCGGCGGCGTCACTCGCCTGTGGTGATGAGCGGCAGGAGCTTCTCGAGTGTCTTCGCCCCGATGCCCTTCACGCGATCGAGGTCCTCGGGTCGGCGAAACGGCCCGTGCTCCTCGCGATACTCGACGATCCGCCCGGCGAGCGCGGGGCCGATGCGCGGGAGCAACTCCAACTCGGACTGCGAAGCGGTGTTGATGTTGATGAGGCGCGCAATCGACGACGGAACCGTCGGCTTGGTTGGTGTGACCTTCGGCGCCGGAGACGTGGTAGGTTTCTGAGACGGCTCAACGCGTGGCGAATCCGCGGCGGCTGGCGAAGGTTCGCGTGGCGAGTCGCCCGCGGGATGCGCGGCCGGAGCAACCGGCCCCAGGCCCGAAGGCGCCGTGAGCGGGAGCACCGGTAATGGCGGACCCAACGGCTCGTTCGTGACGAGGCCAGCTACCGGAGTGATCGCGACCGGTGGCATCACACGATCTGGTGCAACGGGTGTCGTTGGCGCAGACGTTTGAGTAGAGGACGTCGAAGAGGCGACGAGAATCGTCGATGCCACATCGGACGAAACAGACGAGTTGGGCGTGATCGGATCTGGCGTTCGTGAATAGAACGCCATCACCGTGGCCCCGATCGCCAACGTCACGAGCGCACCCACGCCGGCCCACTTGACCGGACCGGCCACCACGCCGGCGGTCACAGACTTTGTGTCACCACCCATGCTGGTAGTGTACAGAAACAGTCGCCTGTTCGCCCGACCCAAACAGATACTAAAAAGTCTCGGGCGTTCCTGAGAACGATCGACGTAACCCCGCGAGTTACTCCGCGAGCACAGGCATCACGCCCTTACGAACGGCCTCACGCACCAATCCCAATCGCGTGGCCGAGGCTTTGAGTTGCCCGTTGGTGCCGACCAGTCCACCAAACGGCATCTCGGGCGCGGCCGAGGCTCCGCCGACACCATCGGCGAGTTCCTGCCAGCAGACGTTGTGCACGAACGGCTTCGACGCAGCAATGCTCATCGCGTGCGCCAGCCAGGATGCCTGACGCGCCTCGGTCCAGTTGCCACGCCAGCGACCCGGCTCGTGCGGATCTTCGGGAGGAGCACCGGCACGCGGCACATACGCCGCCGCTGGGATCGGCGAACTCGGGGCGCCGAGCGTCACCGCGATGGGCTTCTCGAACGCCGCGAATCGATCGAGGATCGCCGAGAACGAGAGCATGTCACGCGTCGTCAGCCCCGGCTCGGCGTGCCCCATCGGGACACGCAGCGAGATCGCATCGATCGGGAGGCCCGTCTGCACGATCGCGTCCGCGTACAGAACCGGCGGCAGCGATCGCTTGTTCCACGCGTGGTACTCGCCCCAGGGCTGCGTGATCTCCACCTGCACCTTCGCCGTCGGCTGCAACTTCTTCACGATCAGCACACACAGCCTCGTGAGATCCACGATCTGGTCGAACGAGACCTTGATGTTCGTGTTCACGTTCAACCCGGAACAGACCGTCCATCGCTGCACCGTGCGCCGATACCGCGTCACCACCGCCTGCACATGCTCCACGACAAGATCGCGGAGCGTCTCGTAGTCGTTCTCCCAGATGTACAGCCAGTCCGGGACGCACGCCTGGCGAAAATCGAGCAGAGGCCCGCCGAAGACCGGAATCTTCGCCGTCCGCACCGCCCATTCGATCCAGCGGTCCGTCGGCGCGAAGTTGTACTTCCCCTCGCGCGGCTCGAGGTCCCGCCACCGCATCGGCATGGAGATGAAGTCGCACGTCGCGTGCGCCACGCGTTGCAACGTCTCGGACCACGTCGCGGGGCTGATCGCGCAACCGATCATTGCCGTCCCAGGGAGCACGGCCCGCATGGAGCCGGGGACCACCACGGCCGTCTGCGGAGGGAGTTTCTCGCGCGTGATCCTTGTGTAGTGCTCCGAGGCCTCGGTGTGAGCGGAGCCATCGCCCCGAGTGCGAAGGTTTCGCGCCGCCTCGATCACCGCGAGTTGCTCGCCCGCGTCAACCGCGAGCGCGATTGTGCGAGCGGCGAGACGATCGGCGTCGGGGCTGTATCCACCAATCGAGGGCTGCCCATTCGACGACTCATCGCGCTGCGCCGAGAGCGCCTTGGTGAACTGCGACCGCGCCCGCTCGAACTGTCGCATCACCGGCTCGTCGGCGGACAACTCCGTGAGTTGCCAGTCCTCCATCTTGTTGAGAACCAGCATGATCTGGTGTCGCGCCAACTCGATCGAGAGCAGATACGGGTTGTCCTTCCCCCGCGCGGGAAGGAGGCACGTCGGAAGCGTGAGCAATCCCAGACCGACCGCGTCTGACTCGTCGCCGACCGGTCCGACCTCAAACTGCACGACCAAGGCCGTCGAGTGCGGCGCCGAGAACGCGCACGAGATTACCCCCCCGCCGATCGACAGATCCGCCTGAATCGGCAGCGCGTCGGGGCCATGAACGAACGCGTGGCGCGGCGGAAAGTTCTCCGGCACCACTCCGTCGGCCTCGAACACCACAAACGTCATCATCCCGCGTCGGCTCCAACCTCCCGGCACGTTGATACGCGAAATCCGCCGGGGATGGCAGGGTAGCGCCAGCACACGGATTCGGCACGAACCTACGCTCCCTCTCCATGCCGAATCACCCTGCCCCCGACACCGGGCCGCTCCTGAAATCCGGGCTGAATCTCGCCGGACTCCGCCGGGGCAAGGTCCGCGATGTCTACGACCTTCCCCCTGGTCGGGACGGCACGCCCAGACTCCTCATCGTCGCCACCGATCGAATCTCCGCCTTCGACGTCGTCATGCCCACGCCCATCCCCGGCAAGGGCGCGACGCTCACGGCCATCTCCACCTTCTGGTTCAGGTTCATCGTGAATGCCGGACTCTGCAAGACCCATCTCCTCTCCACAGATGCCGCAGAGATTCCTGAAACCGCCTTCCATCTCGGGACCGACACGGGCACACGAACGCCGCGTGAATCTCTCGTCGGCCGCATCACCATCGCCCGCCGCGCCCACGTCGTCCCCATCGAGTGCGTCGTCCGAGGCTATCTCGAAGGCTCCGGCTGGCGCGAGTATCAGCAAACGGGAAGCGTCTGCGGTATCGCCCTCCCCAAGGGCCTCCGCCAGTGTGACCGTCTCCCACTGCCGATCTTCACCCCCGCCACCAAGGAAGACCTCGGCAAGCACGACGAGAACGTCTCCTTTGAAAAGGCGGCCGATCTCGTCGGTGGCGACCTCATGCGATCTCTCCGCGACACATCGCTCGCGATCTACACTAAGGCCGCCGAGCACGCACTCGCCCGGGGCGTCATCATCGCCGACACCAAGTTCGAGTTCGGCTTTCCCATCGACGCGAGTGGCAAGGAAAGCGACACGCCGATTCTCATCGATGAAGCACTCACCCCCGACAGTTCCCGATTCTGGCCCGCCGACCGCTACGAACCAGGCCACTCCCAAGCGAGTTACGACAAGCAGTTCCTCCGGGAATACCTCGAATCGCTCGTCGCGAAGGGCAACTGGCACAAGTCCCCGCCCGGCCCGTCGCTCCCCGCGCACGTCATCCAGGGCACGGTGGACCGGTATCGAGAAGTCGCCAAACTCTTGACCGCGTAACCGATTCTTCCTCGAGACCATTGCCGGCCCGAGCGCGAACTACGCTTGTGCTCGCCATGCTCGCGCTCATCACCCGACGCCTGCTCCTCCTCCCCGTTCTGCTCCTCGCGGTCTACACCATCGTGCTCGCCCTCGCGTGGGCAATCCCGGGCAACCCGCTCGACAAGCCCGAGGGCCGCCGCCCCAGCCCCGAGGTCGTCGAGGCCATGCAGGCGCAATATAACCTCGACTCGTTCCCACGCTTCTACACGTCCTACCTCACACACATCACCGGCGTGGCATGGGCGCGATCACGCCTCGACACTCCGACATCCAACGCCACCCTCCACGCCGAACGAGACATCTTCGACTTCGGCCCCAGCCTCTCGTACAAAGATCAACGCGTCGGCTCCATCATCGCCGCCTCGCTTCCCGTCAGCGTCACCATCGGAGCCGCCGCGATGCTCATCGCGCTCGTCGTGGGCACGGCCGCGGGCGTCCTCGGCGCGATCAAGCCCAAATCCCTCGCCGACTCGGGCACGCTCGCCCTGGCACTCCTGGGCGTCAGCCTCCCGAGTTTCGTCACCGGCTCGGCACTCCTGCTCGTGTTTGCCGTGTGGCTCCGCCTCCTGCCCGTCGCCGAGTGGGGATCGCTCCGCGACCTCGTGCTCCCGTCCGTCACGCTCTCGTTGCCCTACGCCGGGTACATCGCCCGTCTCGCCCGCCTGGGCATGATCGACGCGATGGGCGAGGACTACATCCGCACGGCCCGGGCCAAGGGAGTCCGAGAGTGGCGCGTCGTCATGCGCCACGCTCTGAAAAACGCCTTCCTTCCGGTGCTCAGTTATCTCGGCCCCGCGTGCGCCCTGGCCATGACCGGATCGTTCGTCGTCGAGCGCGTCTTCTCGATCCCCGGCATGGGCCAACACTTCGTCAACGCCGTCCAGAACAAGGACGTCTTCCTGCTCATCGGCGTCGTGCTCGTCTTCTCCACGCTGCTGATCGTGCTGAATCTTGCCGTCGATGTGCTCTATCGCTGGGTCGATCCGCGGATCGCCTGATGTCAAAAAACGAACGCGGCCCGGAGTGGCCCGGGCCGCGCCTGAAATCAAGACTGATGCGAACTCAGTTCGAGGTCTCGTCGCCCTCGTCGCTGCTCGCCTCGGTAACGACCGCAGCCGACGCGGCAGGGCTGGCCGCACGCTCCGAACGCAGTTTCGCCTCGACCTCGAGACCCTTGCGGTCGTCGGCGGCCTCGATCTGGTCCTTGGTCATGTGGTCGCAGCGGAGGATCATCGCGCGGAGAATCTTCTCCGACAGGTTGCAGTCACGCTCGATGTGGGCGATGTTCTCGCCGACGGTCGTGAAGTACGCGAGGATGTAGAGCCCGCGCTTCTGCCCCTTGATCTCGTAGGCGAGGCGCCGCTCGTCCCACTTGCGCATCGCGAGCAGCGTCGCGTGCCCGCGGTGCAGGATCTCGTTGATGTGCTCCACGACGGAGTTGAGATCCGACGCGACGGCCTGGCTGATGAGGAACATCGCCTCATAGGTGTATGTCTGCTTCTCGTTCACGATCTGGGTGGCGGGTTGTGCCATGGTTCGGTCCTTCCTTCTTCTTGCGTGTTTCGCGTGTGTTCTGTCGTGTGGTGATACGGGTGAAACGTGATTGGATTCTCGCGGCGTGCCTCACGCTGGCGGGATCGGCGGCGGCATGGAATTGGTAGGACGAGCAGCCGCGCCCTTGATGTTGGATGGTTTCGGTTCCGACGGCTTTGGGTCCGTCGACTTTGGGTCGGCATTGACCACGTTCATCGCGGCATCGATGCCGCGAGTCGAGAAGAGCACGCACGCCTCCGCCGCCCGATCGAGCGACGCCGAGAGGTCCGCGTGCTCCTCGTCCATGAACCGCGAGAGGACAAAGTCGGCCTGGTCCATCTGGGCCGGCTTGCCTCCCTTGGGCTTGAGTCCCACGCCCACGCGAAGCCGCGGATAGTCGTGCGTGCCGAGCACGCGCGAGATATCCGCGAGCCCGTTGTGCCCGCCGGGGCTTCCGCTCTGGCGAAGCCGGACCGTCCCGACCGGAAGATACAACTCGTCGGAGATGACGAGCAGATCCGCGGGCGCGACTTTGTAGAAGCGCATCGCCTCGCCCACGGCGAGTCCGGATCGGTTCATGTAGGTGGTCGGCTTCATGAGCAGGCAGCGTTCAGTCGTGCGGTCGGGCCTTGGAATCTCGATCTCGACGGTGGCGGAGTTGAAGCGGGCCTTGAGGGGCGCGTGGGCGGCGTAGCGAGCGAGCAGCCGATCGATCACCATGAATCCGGCGTTGTGCCGGGTCTTAGCGTGCTGCCCTTCGGGATTGCCCAGTCCGACGAGAACCTTCATTCCAAAGACTTGATCGCGTGCGGGGTGCGTGCGAATGGGTGCGGGGTGCGTGTGGGATTACTTCTTCTTGTCGCCGGCGGGCTTCGCGTCCTTGCCCGCGGCGGCGGCGCCCTCCTCGGGCTTCTTGGCCGTGATCACCTCGGGGCCGGCGGCGGTCGCGTCGGCGGCGGTCGCCTCGGCGGCGGTCGGGGCCTCGACCTGGATCACGATCTGCGCCACGATCGCGTGCGAGTCGGTGAGCAGTTTCATCGAGGTCGTGGGGAGTTTGACGTCCGCCGCGGTGATCGCGTGCCCGACGTCAAGGCTGGTGATCGTCACCTCGATGGAGTCGGGAAGTTCGAGGACGAGGCACTCGATCTCGAGTTCGCTCGTGGGGTGCATCATGATCGCGCCGGCCTGCTTCAGACCAACCGCCTCGCCCACCAGACGAAGGGGCACACGCGTGTGGACGCGCTCGTTGAGATCGACTCGCGCCAGGTCCGCGTGGATGATGTTCGTGCCGAGGTAATCGAACTGGAGGTCCTTCACCAGAACGACCTGGCCCTCGTCCTTGTTCTTCGTCCCGGGGAAGTCGAGGCGAAAGACCTTCTCGCCCTTGGTGATGTGGGAGATCGCGTCGCGCGCGTCGAGCGTGATCGCGACGGGCGCCTCGCCGTGCCCGTAGAGCACTGCGGGGAGACCGCCCTGCTTGCGGATGCGCTGCGAGTATCGCGAGCCCAGGTGCTCACGCTTCTTCGCGGCCAACAGTGGAGACTTCTCGTGCATGACTTCTTCCTTTCAATCTCTAATCGTGCGCTTCTGAGTTCTGATTCTTGAGTTCCAGTCGCGACGGGCTGGCGATCGCTATCGCTTGACCCCCGCGGTCTTCGTGAACAGGGCGCTGACCGACTCGTTGTTGTGGATGCGGTAGATCGCCTGCGCCAAAAGCGACCCCACGCACAGTTCGACCAGTTTCTCTCCGAGTTCGCGACGCTGCGGCGTTAGGGGGATCGTGTTGCACACGACCACCTTGCTGATCGGACCGTTCTTCAGCCGTTCGACGGCCGGACCCACGAGCACCGGATGCGTGGCGGCGGCGATCACCTGGCGCGCCCCGCGATCCATCACCAGTTTCGCCGCCTCAACCACCGTCCCCGCGGTCGAGATCATGTCATCGAACATCAGGACGGTCTTCCCCTCGACGCTGCCGATGAGGTTCCCCGTCGTGACCGTCGAGCCCGAGAGACGCCGCTTGTTGATGATCGCCAGATCGCCCGAAAGCAGGTTCGCCATGCTCTCGGCGACCTTGACGTTGCCCACGTCCGGGCTGACCAGGCACAGATCGCCCAGTTCGGATCGTTTCTGCAGGAAGTAATCGACGAAGACGGGCGTCGCCGAGAGGTGATCGACGGGGATGTCGAAGAACCCCTGGATCTGGGCGGCATGGAGGTCGATCGCCAGCACGCGCGACGCGCCGGCCGCCGTGATGAGATTCGCCACGAGTTTCGCCGTGATCGGCACGCGTCCCTCGTCCTTGCGGTCCTGGCGCGCGTAGCCGAAATACGGGATCACCACCGAGACCCGGTCGGCGCTGGCGCGACGCAAGCAGTCGATGTAGACCAGGAGTTCCATCAGCGTGTCGTTCACCGGCTCGCACGTCGAGAGGATCACATAGCAGTCACGCCCGCGCACGTCCTCGTCGAGTTTCACGATCAACTCGCCATCGGGGAACGACACGACGCGCGCGGCACCCATCGCCACGCCCATCAGATTGCACACACGTGTGGCGAGCGCATGGCTGGACCGCCCCGCGAAGATCTTCATCTCCCGAGAGTTCCTGCTCATGCCTTGCCTCCAGTGACGCCCGTGCGGGCGCGGAACAACCGATCGACCACGCCCAGATCATCCAGCGTGTTGATCGAGAGCACATCCTCGGGCGGAACGGCCTCGATCACCTCGACTCGCTTGCCCGACCCGAGCAGGAGCGCCGGCACATCCGTCAGGTAGTACTCGCCCGTCAGCGCGTTCCGCGTCACCTTCCCCAGGCTGTCGAAGAGATCGCCCGTGTGGAAGCAGTAGTAACTCGGGTTGACCTCGCGGACCTTGAGTTGCTCCGGCGTGGCGTTCTTCTGCTCAACGATCGCCTGAAAGCGGCCCTTTGAGTCACGCACGATGCGCCCGTACCCCGTGGGATCGTCGATCACGGCGGTCGCGAGCGTGGCCGAAGCGTTGGCCGAACGGTGCCGATCCATGACCTTCGCGATGGTCGAAGATCGAATCAGCGGCCCATCGCCACAGAGCACAAGACAATCCGACGCCCGATCGCCGCCAAGCATCGGCGAGGCCATCTGCACCGCGTGCCCCGTCCCGAGTTGCTCCCCCTGAACGGCAAACTCGACGCGCGGGCCATACGACGCGAGCGCCTCGCGCACGGCCTCCTGCTTGTACCCCACGATGGCGACGATGCGCGCGCAACCCGCGGCGATGCACGCATCGACCACGGCGCACACCATCGGCCGACCGCCCACCGGATGCACGACCTTGGGCAGGTCGGATTTCATCCGAGTGCCCTTGCCCGCGGCGAGGATGATGGCGTGGAGAGGGCGAGTCATGCTCGGCCCCGAGTTGGGTGGCGCCGCTGGTGCCCACGGCAGAAAACTGGTCGACCTGGACTCGAACCAGGACTAACAGAACCAAAATCTGCTGTGCTGCCGATTACACCATCGACCAGTGATGGATGGCGCCGAACTCGGAACAACTCCTGGGGTTGGGCCCGCCGCGGGTGCGGAGGGCGGTGCGTGAGGGACCGTCGAACGCGGTCTCACGCACCCGGAGCGTCCAAGAATGTGACCTCTAGGTCACATGATGGGCTGGGGCGATACGCCGCGGCTTGGTGCTCTACGGCCCACCCGAACGAATCGGTGTGGGCATTTGAGCGGAGCTGGACGACCCATCGCCGCGATGGTCTTCGCCCCTGCCGTGCCTCGGCGAGATTGCACTCGCGTCCGTCACGGTCGGCTCCAAGCGGGGAGAGTGTAGGTGGTCGGGCGGCCGAGTCAATCGGTGGGTGTTTGGGGGGACTCGTCGTCTATGTCGGGATCAGAATCGGGTGACTCCGCTGGCGTTTCGGGCGACGGTTCGGAGAGAGCGTCCTCGCTGATTCGTTCGTAGCAACTGGCAAGGAGTCCCACGAGGGGGAAGGCGGCATTTAGGAATGGGCTTGGGCCAAGGCGGCGCAGGAGCGGGTGGCTGACCGGGGGCGGCTCGATGGGGATCTCGATCGCGTCGAGGGGCTGGGGCATCTCCCAGAAGTGGTCGAGGTTCTGGTCGAAGGCCGGCGGGGGCATCTCGGAGGCGCCGGTGACGCGTTGGACGTAGACGGGCACGGTGCCATGACCGGCCTGCGAGGCGGCACGTCGGTGGAGCAATCGATCGGTGAGATCCTCACGCTCCAGGCCGCGAAGGAGGAACGCGAGGAACGGGTCTGTCGAGAGGCGCGCGGCGAAGAGGTGCGCGACACAGCAGGCGTGCTTGCACCACAGACCGCCGGGCGGTGGCGGCGGCGGGCCACCCGGAGGGCCAGCGATGGTGCAGGTGCATGTCACGCCGAGGTCCGCGGCGGAAGCGGGGAGGAGTCGGAAGCCGAGCGGGATGAAGAGATCCTCGATGCTGGGCGGGACCTCGCCGGAGAGGATCTTGGCGGCGTACATCGCGCTGTCGGCGAGCGCGCCGATGGCCTTGGTCCATTGCTCGGCGTCGAGCGTGGGGATGGTGATGCGTGTCACGTATGCGCGTGGCGCGCGACCCTGCACGACGGCATCGAGTCGGCCTGGCTCGATCGTGAGGCGCTTGGTTTGTCCGAGTTTCGCGTATTCCAGCCCCTCGCGGAGCGCGGCCCCCTCGGCGGCGTCCTCGATGAGACGTGACCAGCGCTGCGAGGCCCAGCCGGCGGCGGGATCACCGACGCCTTCGCTCTGGGTGAGTTTCACGCCACCACGCACACGGCGCGGGTTGGCGGGAAGTGGCTTGGGGACCGGCATGGGCCGGGGCGTGAAGGCGTTGGGGCGGGTTGGGTCGTGGAACTGGGACACGAAGGTTCCTCGGTGGACAGTCGAATCGATGGCGTGGGTCCGTCCGCGCCAGTCCCAAGGATTGGTGGGGACCTGGAGTCGGTCCAGCGCGTGCGGGAGATTGACAGCGGTCATCGACGAAAACGGGGCTGTTTTCGTGAGTCTTTGCGAGATTTGCACATCTCGGACGGAGCGCTTGCCCGACGCGCTAGAATCTACTCGCCGCGTCGTGCGCGGTATTCCCGACCACAACTCATCGATTTCGAATCGGCGTTACTCCCACGTCGTGAGATGCCATTGCTTCTTGCCGCGGCGGAGCGCGATCATGCTGCCGTGGAGGAGGTCTTTGGTTGAGAGCGTCGTGTCCGGCTCGGCCTTTTTGCCATTGATCGTAACGGATCCAGCCTGGAGGAACTCGCGCGCCTCGCGCTTGCTCTTGGCGAGCGCGGTCGTCACGAGCAGATCCAGCAGCACCACTCCCCCGCTACCACCACCACTCTCGAGTTGCGATCGTGGGTGTGTGCTTGCGGGGACTGTGGAGAGCACCTCGCGGAGGGTCTTCTCGGAGAGGCCCGCGATCTCGCCCGAGAAGAGCGCTTTGGCGGCGCTCTCGGCGTGATCGGCCTCGGTGGTGCCGTGGAGCATCTCGGTCATGTGCCGCGCGAGGGCGCGATGGGCGGCCCGCTCGCCGGGGTTCTGCGCGTGCGAGGCTTCGAGCGATTCGATGTCGGGGCGCGAGAGGAACGTGAACGTCCGCAGAAACTTGGGGATGTCGGCGTCGGCGGAGTTGAGCCAGAACTGGTAGAAGGCGAAGGGGCTGGTGCGATCGGCGGTGAGCCAGATGGCGCCGGTCTCGGTCTTGCCGAACTTCCCGCCGTCGGCCTTGGTGATGAGGGGCGTGGTGATGACGAAGGCGTGCTCACGCTCGGCCTGATCGGCGTGCTCGGCGGCATGGGTCTTTCGGATGAGGTCGGTGCCGGCGGTCATGTTGCCCCACTGGTCGCTCCCGCCGAGTTGGATGGTGACGCCGAGGGACTTGTGGAGGTGGAGGAAGTCGTAGGCCTGGAGGATCATGTAACTGAACTCGGTGTAACTGATGCCTTGATCGCGGTTGTGGAGGCGATCGCGGACCGAGTCCTTCTGGATCATCGCGTTGACGGAGAAGTGCTTGCCGACGTCACGCAGGGCGTCGAGGTAGGTGAGTTTCAAGAGCCAGTCGGCGTTGTCGACGAGGATCGCGGCGTTCTTGGACGCGGGCGAGAAGTCGATAGCGCGCTCGAAGATGCGCTTGATGGAGGCGACGTTGCTGGCGACGCGCTCGCGGGTCAGGAGTTGCCTCTCGGCGGACTTGCCGCTGGGGTCGCCGATGAGTCCTGTGCCGCCGCCGGCGAGGACGATGGGCTGGTGGCCGCAGCGTTGGAAGCGGGCGAGGAGGAGGATGGGGACGAGGTTGCCGATGGTGAGCGAGTCGGCGGTGGGATCGAAGCCGCAGTAGGCCCGGCGCTGCGCCGAGGCGAGGTGGGTGCGGATGGCGACGGGATCGGAGGCCTGATGGAGCAGGCCCCGCCATTCAAGTTCGGCGAGGAAGTCGGTCATGCGGGGGAGGGTACGCGCTTGACCGGGGGTGACTGACGTAGAAATCAGCCGTTCACCATGTGATCTGGCTGGCGTTTGTGGGAAAGGTCCAATCGGCCCGGTCGGCCATGTTGGCCCACTTGCGCATGTCGCGGAGTTGCTCGAGGGACTGCATCTCGACGTGCCCATCGACCATGGCGGTGACGGCCTTGTTATGGTAGCGCATGTCCATCATGCCCCAGGTGCCGGCAACGGCGGAGGGGTTGAAATTGTTGGAGGGGTACCAGCGATTTGCTAGCGTGTAGGCCTGCCGGAATCCACCTCTGTGATATGGTGACATCGTGGGTGGAAGTACTGTGTAGTACCCGGGGCGAATCACACCCGAGTTGGGAATGGCTTCGCCGTACGACCAACCTGCACCGGTCGCCACATCTCCACCTCGGGACGAAGCGAACTCGAGCATTGTGCTTGGATACCGGACATCGGCACCTCGCTGGACGTAGAACTGCCCGCCAGAGATCTTTGGGTTACCAGCCGGAGTCGGGTTTCCATAGGGCGAGTACAAATCCGAGTTTTGATCGTCTATCGAGGGCCCCTGCCCACGGAACGCACCGAAAGAATAGTTACCACCGTAATACACCGTGTTCATGCCGAGTGATGGATGCCAGGCGAATGCACTCAGACTTTCATCCATCAAATATGTGCTGTAGTTCATGTCTGACGAGAAATATCCATAGACAGGCCGTGAGAGAAAGTTCAAATATGTAGCCTTGTCCAGTTGGACTGATTCCAACGGAAACGAGTTCCACGACACAAAGTGCATGACCCAGATCTTCGTGATGGAGCCCATGAGACGACGGCGAGGATTCCATGGATCAGAAGGGAGCAAACTGTACCTGTTCGCCGGAGCGTGGTTCCAAGACCAGTGACATCCTCCGGGAAGGATCATGTCCTTTGAGTCCGACTGGTACGCAACTGATGCCGTAACCATCTGGTGGGCAACGCCCTGCTCCTTGAGCGATTTGGCCGTGGTCTTGGCGGCGGCGAACGAGGGGAGGAGCAGGCTGATGAGGAGAGCGATGATGGCGATGACGACGAGAAGTTCGATGAGTGTGAAGCCGCGGCGGATGAGGGACATGAGATTCTCCTGCATGTATTCAGTTGTGCGAATGCACCGCGAGGCCTTGTTACCCGAACGGGCGCCTCGATACGAGGTTATACCGGGCCGTGTTTGTGACGGTTGCAGGAGGCGATCGGAATTATTGATTCCATTCAGCGCGAACATCGTGTGATCAGTTGCATGAACAACCGCGCGACGATGTGTGATGTCTCGCTTGGCATACGACCGGGAGATCACCACTGGATCTGGCGGATGTTCGTCGGGAAGGTCCAGTTGGGCTTGTTCGCGACGTTGGACCACTTCCGCATGTCGCGGAGTTGCTCGAGGGTCTGGAGTTCGGCGTGGCCATCGGCGGTGACGGTGACGGCGTGGTTGTCGTGGCGCAGGTCCATCATGCCCCAGGCGCCGGGGATTTGGGCGGGGTTGTAGGTGTTGGAGGAGATCCAGGCGTTGGCGAGGGAGTAGGGCTGGGAGTATGAGCCGCGTCCATTGGGCGAGGCGGCGGGCGGGAGGACGGCCCAGTGGCCGGGGCGGATTGTGCCGGAGTTGGGGATGGCGGCACCGTAGTTCCAGAAGGCGCCGCCATTGATCACGTCGCCGGCGCGGGCGGAAGCGAAGATGATGAGTTGGCTGGGGCGTTTGATGGCGTCGAAGGACTGGACGTAGAACTGACCGCCTGAGGTGCGGGGGTTGGGGGCGGGCGCGGGGTTTCCGAAGGGGCTGCTGCCGCCGGAGGTTTGGCCTCGGAAGGCGCCGAAGACGTAGGCTCCGCCGACGTATGCGGCGTTCATGCCGAGGGTGGGGTGCCAGGCGTAGGCGGTTTGGCGCGAGGAGATGGTGTAGGACTCGATATTGGCGGAGACGGTTTGGGGGAGCGGCGAGCGTGCATCGAAGACGTTGCGTGTGGCGCGATCGACGACGAAGGTCTCGGGGCGGAGATATCCGGCGCCCATGAGGTGGAGCGTCCAGACCTTGACCTCGCTGCCGCTCATGCGACGCGATGTGTTCCAGGGATTGCGCGGGAAGAGGCTGTAGGCGGATTCGGGCTGGTGGACCCAGGCCCAGTGGGCGGCGGAGGGCATGATGCGGCCTCGGTTGTCACTGGCGTAGGACCGCAGGGCGATGAGTTGGTCCTTGGCGGCGGCGAGTTCGCGCGCGGCGCTGGCGGCGTCGAGCGTGGCGCGGCGCGCGGGGAAGGCCGTGGCGAGGAACAGGATGAGGACCGCGAGGGCGACGAGGACTTCGAGGAGCGTGAGGGCGCGGCGAGGGGAGGACATGCGAGCGTCTCCGGTGGTGGCGAGTCGTCAAGCCGACACGACGAAGAAGCGTACAGGGACGGGAGTCAGGCGGTTGCGAGCGGGTTGCGGATGGATTCCAGAATGTGTGAATGGCCTCAGGGACGCGGTCTGGGACAGCGGCGTTCCCTCGGTCGTCTTTAGCCTCCAGAGGAAAAAACAACCGGCCCGAGTTCGGGCCGGTTGCTCATGAGTGCGTTGGGATTGACGACGGCTTACCAGTTGATCTGGGCGGCCGAGGTTGGGAAGGTCCAGTTGGCGCTGGTGGCGACGTTGGACCACTTGCGCATGTCGCGGAGTTGCTCGAGGTTCTGCATCTCGACATGCCCATCGACCATGGCGGTGACGGCCTTGCCTTCGTAGCGCATGTCCATCATGCCCCAGGTGCCGGCGACGGCGGCGGGGTTGAACTTGTTGGAGGGGTTCCAGGCGTTGGCGAGGGTGTATGCGGCGTTGAACCCACCGCGGGCATAGGGCGAGGCGACGGGGGCGGAGACGGTGTAGTAGCCGGGGCGGATAACGCCGGAGTTGGGAATCGTCTGGCCATAGCCCCAGAAGGCGCCGCCGGACTGAATGTCACCGCCGCGAGCGGAGGCGAACTGGAGCATGGTGCTGGGGTAACGGACATCGGCGCCGCGCTGGACGTAGAACTGGCCACCGGAGGCTCGTGGGTTGCCAGCGGGAGTGGGGTTGCCGTATCCAGAGTTCAGATCGGGTGGGTTGGTCACGGGAGCGCTCTGGCCGCGGAACGCACCGAAGGAGTAGTTACCGCCGTAGTACGTGGTGTTCATACCGAGCGAGGGGTGCCAGGCGAACGCACCGGCGGCCTCGGTCGAGCCGTATTGCCAGAAACCACCTGCGGCGGCGAAGCCGGTGTTCGCACGTGAGTTGAACGCGATAAAAGTGGCCTTGTCGATCTGGATGCCTTCGAGGGGGAAGGTGTTCCAGGCGAGGTAGTAGAGGGTCCAGGCCTTGGTGATGGACCCTTCGAGGCGACGGCGGGTGTTCCACGGATCGCCGGGGAAGATGCTGTATCGATTGGCGGGGGCATGGTTCCAGGCCCAGTGGCAGCCGCCGGGGAGGATCTTGTCCTTGGAGTCGGATTGGTATCCGGCGGAGGCGACGACCATCTCGTGGCCGATGGCTTGCTCTTTCAGCGTTTTGGCGACGACCTTGGCCTTGCTGAGCGCGGGGAGGAGAAGGCTGATGAGGAGCGCGATGATCGCGATGACCACGAGCAACTCGATGAGCGTGAATCCATGACGCTTGAGAGCCAACGAACGCATCTTCATGATGACCTCCGAACGACAATCGGCGAGGCGGAATGCGCTGGCCGAACCCCTAGGCGCTGAGAGACGCCCAAAGAACCCACGAGTAGACGACATACACACTATCAGAGTCTTCGGTTGAATGCAAGCGAGGGATGCGGTGGATGTTGGGGGCGGTTGCAGAGATGTGGGGCGATAAGTCGGTTGAGCAACCCATGCCAGACTCGTTCTTATTTTGTTCGCATATTGAACATACACGTCATTCTGAGGGAATACGACGCCCGTGGGGGTCGTGTTCGGCATCTGGAGGTGTGAGATTCGTGTGTTCGAGTTTTTCGGCGATGTCGTGGACGTGGTCGGGGGCGAGGCCGGCCTCGTCGACGAGGTAGGTCTCCCAGAGGCGGTGGGTTCGGACGAGATTCCGGGCGCGATCGAGACCGGATGGCGTGAGCGTGACTCGATCGTTGGCGAGAGCGATGAGATCGGCCTGGCGCGCGATGGCGAGTGTCCTGGGTTCTGCCGCGAAACCGAGAGAGGCGACCGAAAGTGGCTCGGCCTCGATCTCCTTGGCGCGGTAGAGCATGGCGAGAAGGTCGTCGAGGGCAATCTCGCGCGTGAGTCGCTTCTGACGGAGCGTGCGGGCGAGGACACCATGCGTGGGCGCGAAGAGTGCGGCGAGGGCGAGGATGAGGCCGCTGGCCACGGCGATGGATCCGGCGACGCTGACGGAGTCGCGGCCCATGGCGCTGGGAATGTAGATGGCGCTGGCGTAGCCCGATACCGCGGACGTGAGAGCGAGAACGAGGCTTGCCCAGATTTGTGTGTTGAGGCGATCGGTGAGGAGGCGTGCGGCGGCCGGAGGGCAGATAAGCATGGCGATGACGAGAATGGAGCCGACGGCCTCGAAGGATGCGACGGTGGCTGCGGCGACGAGGGCCATGAGGAGCATGTGGAGCGCGCCGGCGCGGAAGCCTTGTGCCGTGGCGAGGGCGGGATCGAAGGCGGCGAGGCGGAACTCCTTGAAGAGAATCGCGACGCAGGTGGATGAGATCAGGAGCACGACGAGGAGCGTGACGACGGGGCGTGGGATGTGAGCGAGGTTGGAGAGTGAGAAGATGCCGCCCCATGTGTGGGGCGTGTCGTGCGGGAGGTTGAGCGTGAGGCCTTCGAGGACGCCATGGAGGACGCAGTCGGCGTCGAGATCGACGCTGCGCATGCGATCGCTCGAGAGCAGGAGAACGCCGAAGGCGAAGAGGACGGAGAAAACGACGCCCATCGCGGCCCCCGGCTCGACGCGCCCGAGTTTGCGAACGAGTTCGATGAGGATCACGGTGACAAGCCCCGCGACGGCGGCACCGAGGAACATGGGAATCGGGAGACGCTGCTGGGTGATGAGGAAGGCGACGACGAGGCCGGGGAGGACGGCATGGGAGATCGCATCGCCCATCATGCTCTGGCGGCGGAGGACGAGATAGTTGCCCAGGAGCGCGCAGACGAGGGAGGCCAGCGTCGCCGCGAGGAGCGGGAAGAGATCGAGGGTGATGAACTGGAAGATGGAGTCGCTCATGGGGCGGCTCCGATGGTTGGTGTGGGAGTGCGGAGATCGATGCCGTCCTGGCCGAGGGCGTCTTCGAGTTGGCGGATGAGATCCGCGGAGAGGACGTGCTCGACCTGATCGACGGACCAGTCGACGTGGGACGGGGCGATGTCGGCGTGGGTGATGAGGTACTGCTCCCAGAGGCGATGGTTGCGATAGACGCGGGCGCCGCGGGCGAGTGCGGCTGGGGTTGGCTCCAGGCCGGCGGGTGTGGAGCGAACGTAATGGCGTGTGCGAAGCGCCGTTGCCACAGCGGCACGGGTGAACGGGTCGAGGCCTCGGGTCTTGGTCAAGTCCTGGAGCGTGGCGTGGGTCAGCACGGGTCGATCGGACTCGAGGGAGCGCTCGTAGGCGGCCTCGCAGACGTGATCGACCTCGAAGCGGAGGCGGAGGCGAATGCGGCGCACGAGTCCGGCAACCACGCCACGACGAGGCGCTGCGATCATGCTGACGAGGAAGAGCACGCCCGAGGTCAGGACGATGACGCTCCCGGCGGGCTTGCCCGGGAAGAGGGCGGAGATAGAGGAGCCGAGATAGCCGCTGAGCGTGCCGAAGCAGGCCGCGAGGACGAAGAGGAGCCAGAGTCGATCGGTCCAGAACCTCGCGGCGACGGGGGGGATGATGAGCATCGCAACGACGAGGATGAGGCCGACGGCCTGGAGACCCGAGACGGTGACGAGGACGATGAGGGCCATCATCGCGAGATCGAGGCGTGAGACGGGCCAGCCCTGCACGAGCGAGAACTCGTCGTCAAAGGCGACGACGGCGAACTCCTTGCTGAGCAGGAGGACCGCGACGATGGAGAGGCCGGCGATGGCGGACATGAGGATCGCGTCGGCGGGGAGCATGGCGGCGGTCTGGCCATAGATGAATCGAGGAAGGCCCGCGGCGTTACCTGCTCGCATGGTCTGGACGATGCTTAGGAGGACGATGCCAAACCCAAAGAAGGTGCTGAGGATGGCGCCGAGGCAGGCGTCTTCCTTCAGGCGCGTGCGTGTCTTGAGCCATTGGACGGCGAGGACGCCGAGGACGCCGGTGATCGCGGCGCCTGTCATGAGCAGCGGGAGGCTTTTGGCGTTGACGCCGAGCGTGGTGGCGAGGATGAAAGCGAGGGCGATCCCGGGGAGTGAGGCGTGGCTGAGCGTGTCGGCCATGAGGGAACGCTTGCGCATGAGGGCGAGGACACCGACGAGCCCGGCGGCGAGCCCGAGGAGCATCGTGCCGGCGATGACGAGATTGGTGTTGTACCCGGCGCGGAAGGTGAGGACACTGAGCGCATCGTGGAGCGTGGGCCATTGCGTCACGCGTGCGAGGGAGCCTTGATCGGGCGAGACCGCGTCACTGAGATTGGCCAACGTGGGCGTCACCGGTTTGTGCCCCCACTGCTTCCGGTGCTGCCCACGCCCGCCTTTGCGACGGCTTCGGCGGCGTCGGCGAGGAGCGTGAGGCGGCCGCCGTAGGTGCGGTGGAGATTCTGCGGCGTGAAGACCTGGTCGACGGGCCCCGCGGCGACGACGCGCATGTTGAGGAGGAGCGCGTGGTCGAAGTATTCCGGGACGCTCTGGAGATCGTGGTGGACACAGATGACGGTCTTGCCCTGGGCGCGGAGTTCGCGGAGGACCTCGATGATCGCACGCTCGGTGGCGGCATCGACGCCGGCGAACGGCTCGTCCATGAAGTAGAGATCGGCCTCCTGGGCGAGGGCGCGAGCGAGGAAGACGCGTTGCTGCTGCCCACCCGAGAGTTGGCTGATCTGGCGGTCGGCGAAGTCGGCCATGCCAACGCGCTCGAGGGCGTGTCGAGCGGCGTCCTTGTGCTGGCGCGAGACTCGGCGGAACCAGCCAATCTTGCGGTATCGACCCATGCAGACGACGTCGAGCGCCGATACCGGAAAGTCCCAATCGACGGATTCACGCTGGGGGACATAGCCGATGCGGGCGCGGGCGTCGGCGAGCGGCTCGCCCCAGAACTCGACGGTGCCGGAGGCGCGTGGGACGATGCCGAGGCAGCCCTTGATGAGGGTGCTCTTGCCGGCGCCGTTGGGCCCGACGATCGCGACGAGGGCTCCCACGGGGGCGTCGTAGTCGACATCCCAGAGGACGGGTTTTTTGTTGTACGCGATCGTCATCGCGTGGATCGCGACGGGTGACTGGGCTGAGTGTTCGGGGCGGGCGTCGAGAATGGAGCGCGTTGGAACCGCACCCGGTGGGAGGGTTGAGCGTGACTCGGGTGAGTGTTCGGTGGCGACCGTGGTCTCGCGTTGGGTCACTTCGAGTCTCCCGCGGCGGCCTCTTTGAGTTTCCCCTGCCAGCCGCCGATCGGGGCGTCGCCGCCGAGTGCTCGGACGATGGTGGTGACGTTGTGGTCGATCATGCCGAGGTAGGTTCCCTCGTAGGTTCCAGTCGGACCCATGGCGTCGCTGTAGAGCGTGCCGCCGATGTGGACGACGTGTCCCTGGGCCTTGGCGCCGGCGATCAGAGCATTGACGTTGCGCTCGGAGACGGTGGACTCGATGAAGACCGCGGGGACGTGGCGTGAGACGATGAGGCTCACGAGGCGCTCGATGTCCTGCACACCGGCCTCGGACTCGGTGGAGAGGCCCTGGATGCCGACGACTTCGATGTCGTAGCGCCGGCCGAAGTAGTTGAAGGCGTCGTGGGCGGTGATGAGGACGCGACTGTCCTTGGGGATCGTGGCGATCGCGGCGGTCGCGTAGTTGTGGAGGGCGTGGATCTGCTCGATGATGTGCTGAGCATTGGCCTCGAATACGGGCTTGCCCTTGGGGTCGTGCTCGATGAGGCGATCGCGCACGACCTCGACCGCCTTGGCCCACGCGAGCGGGTCCATCCAGACGTGGGGATCGACGTGGCCGGCGAAGGCCGGCGGCTCGAGGAGTTCCGACTCATCGAGGAGTTCAGTGACGGCGTGCACGGGCCTCCCGGCGCTCGCGGCGCGGACGAGGACGTCGGTCATCTTGCCCTCGAGGAGCAGCCCGTTGTAGAAGATGATGTCGGCGCCCATGAGTTCCTGGATGTCGGATCTGGTGGGCTTGTAGAGGTGCGGGTCGATGCCCTCTCCGAGGAGGCCGACGACCTGGGCGCGTTCGCCCGCGACGCCTCGGACGATGTCGGTGACCATGCCGACGGTGGTGACGACCTTGGGAAGGCGGTGCTCGACGGGCGCGTTGGAAGAGGCCGCGTTGGGTGAGTTGGAGCGGGAGTCACAGGCGATGAGGAGCACGGCGCAGAGCAGCGGGAACACGAGGACGAAGATGCGACTCATGAGATCGGCCTGGAGGCGCGTGGGCCTCAGTGTTGTGGGGCGGGGTGTCGTTCCTGAGCGTGAGTGATTCATGGGAGGGCTCTCGTGATCGCTGGCGTGTCGTGCAAGTGTAGGCATGGCTACATGTAGCATCGGCTACAGAAATGGACACGGCACAGCGAGACATGGGTGCATCGGACTTAATGGACCTTTCGGGTGGGTCTGGGGACGCGTGCTGGGGTTGACTTCGGGCGTGGAATGGGCGACTTGGCCCGCGTGATGGCTCGGAAGCGGGCGATCGTCTTGGGGCTGGCGTGGTGCTCGATGCCCTCGGCGTCGATGGCGGCGACCGTCGCCGGAACCCCGATCGCGACAAGGAACGCGTAGACGGCGTCGTGCCGCTCGCGGGCACGCTTGGCGAGCGCGCCGCCGCGGCGCGTGAGTTCGATGGGACGATGCGGCTCGGTCGTGAGCAGCCCCTCACGCACGAGGCGACTGACGATCCGCGTGACCGTGACGTGGCTCACGCCGAAGCGCGAGGCGAGATCCTTCACGCGGCAGCACCCACGCGACGCCGAGAACTCGGCGACGGCCTCGACATAGTCCTGTGCCGTTTCCTGCGCATGGTCGTCACGCGTTCGGCGATGGGCGTCTTTGTTGCTCATGAATGGGAGTGCGTGTAGAGCGGGGGCTACTTGGTGGCCACGAAGATCCCCTGGGCATCGATCACGAGTGAGGCCCCCTCGATCGCTCGGACTTTGCCGACGACGGTGACGGTGCTGAGTTCCTTCATGCCGCCGACGCCTTTGAGTGTGGCCTTGATGACCTTGCCGCTGTCATCCACGACGTTGATCGTCGCGGCGTGGGCGGCGATGTCCTCGCTGGTCTCGCAGCAGTAATCCCAAGGAGTGGTGCAGGTGTCGCCTGGCGTGTCGGCGCACGAGGGGATGCCAGGGCCGACGAGTGTGAAGACCGCGCGATCCTCGGCGAAGGGCTTCATCATGCCGCCGATCTTGCCGGAGATCGTGACGATCTCGCCCACCTTGGCCGCGGACTTGGCGTCCTCGACAGGCTTGGCGTCGCTGGGAGCGTTGGCGAGCATGAGGGTCTCAGGGAGAGCCGCGGCGGGCTGAGGCTTGGGAGCCGGCGATGAGGCTTTCTCGCAGGCACTCAGAAAGAAGACGGCGGCGAGCAGTATGGCGATCGTGGGCTTGGTCATGGTGACTCCTTCGGTGATCTGTGGTTCGACGATTGAATCGTCGTCAAGTTCCTTGGTGAGCAACTCTGCTGACATGAACCGGACTAGACGCCTTTGAGAGCCTGGGGGATGGGGAGCGTCAGACACTTCCACGCGGGTGGGAGCGCCCCGACGATGCCCAGCACCAGCGAGGCGCCGAGGCCGACGAGGAGCACGGACTCGTCGACCACCAGGCCGAACGCGCCCATGGAGAATCGTACGGCCAGCCCATCGAGCACGAGCAGTCCCGCGACGCACGCGAACAGGCCGCCCGCCGACGCCGCAATCACCGATTCCTGCACGAGGCTCAGTACGACAGCGCCGCGTCGATAACCCAGCGATTGGAGCATGCCGACCTCTCGGACGCGGGCGGCGAAGGCGGCGTACATCGTGTTCAGCCCGCCGAACAGACCGCCCAGCCCGATCAGGCCGGCCGTCGCCCACGCGACGAAACGGATCGGCGCGAAGAAGCGGCTGAGACCGGCGTAGTACTCGGACTCGCGCATGGCGCTCAGTTCGAGGTCGATTCGTGAGCGGCAGAAGTAGTCCACATCGCCGAACTCGGCGCGATCGGGATCGAGCGTCATCACCACGCAGGAGATCGTCTCTCGCTTCGTGGCTTCCTTGATGTCGGTGAGCGGCGCCCAGACCTCGGCCTGCATGATTGTGCCCGAGGCATCGAACGTGCCGACGATTTCCCATGGGCGACCCTCGAGCATGAGCGACTTTCCCACGGCGATCGACTCACTCGGGACGCCGAGGCGGACGTGGGTCATCGCTCCGAGCATGACCTCGTCCTCGCCCGCGCGGGGGAAGCGGCCCTCGGTGAGACGCACGCCGGAGTGGACGAGCAGGGCGGTGGGCGTGACTCCGCGCACTGCGGCAAGGCTGCGCCGTTGAGGATCGGACTCCGGGCCGATGATGAGTTGCACGTAGACCTCGGGAGAGAGGTAGGACGTCGAGCCGCGGGACTGGATTCCCTGGATCGACGCGCCGATCAGACCGGGGATTCGTGCACCGATCTCGCTGCGTTCCACGGACTCTTCGCTCCCCGTGCCGACGATGATGACATTGTGCTCCCCGCCTGTCGATTGCAGCGAGGTCGTCATGCCTCGGACGAAGGCCCCCGCGGCGAGCGTGAGGAGCGCGACGAGCGTGCTCCCGATCACCGCGAGCGCGAGACGCGTGTGCGATCGGCCCAGATTCCGGACGGCATAGTCGAGTGGGAGTCGTCTCACGTCTGGCTCCTCTTACACGGCCCGGAAACAGGTCGCGAGATCGCGTCGGCCCGCGCTGAACGCGGGGACCAGCCCCGCGAGCACTCCTACCACGATCGAGATCCCCAGGCCGAGCGCGACGAGGCCTGGACGCGCGGTGATCGGGATGCTCAGCCCCTCGTTGGAGAGCGTGAACTGCCCGAAGCGCACGACGACGAGCGCGAGGCCCGTTCCCACAAGCCCACCGAGCAGCGAGAGGATCACGCTCTCGACAATCACGAGTCGGGCGAGGAGGCCAGGGCGATAGCCGAGCGTCTGGAGAACGGCGTGCTCCTTCACCCGATCACGCACGCTGAGGATGATCGAGTTGGCGACGAGCGCGAGGACCGCGGCGAGGCACGCCCAGCCAAGATACCTCGTGAAGCCAACGATCGCGATCACGTCGCTCGCCGCCTGGGCGACGAAGGCCTTCTCCGGTCGGGTCTGCGTCGGCTCCTGGTCGGTTTTGAACTCCTCGTCGATCTGCTTCGCAACGGAATCGAGTTGCGAGGAATCAGTGACTCGGACGGCAAACTGCGTCACGATGCCCAGCGTGCTTCCCTTGGCCGCCTGCTGGAGGAAGGGGAGATGGACGTACGCGACATTCTGATCCTGGGCCTCATCGGACTCGATGATCCCCGCGACGTTGACGGTGACGCCGGCGGCATCGAATGACTGGCCGACGCGAATGCCCCGACGCTCGGCAAGGCGTGCCCCGACCAACGCCGAGTCGGAGCGGCGATTCCACTCGTCGATGGAGCCTTCGAGCACGAGCCAGGACTTGGAGATCAGCGGGAGTGAATCCTCGGGGACGCCCCGGAAGGTGACCACGTCCAGGCTTGCGCCGCAGTTATTGACAACGACCTTCATCGGGACGACCTCGGCGACGCCCGCGATCCGCTCGATCCGATCGCCATAGTTCTCGGGAAGGCGGCTGGTTGCGGGGCAGAATCGGTTCTGGCGATAGACGACGAGTTTGGTGTCGCTTGATGCTGACTGTGTCGCCGCATGGACGCCATCGCGGAGCGATTGGACTGCGACAAAGAGGAACATCGCGACCGCGACGCCGGCGACGGTGAGGGCCGTGCGCGTTCGATGACGAACAACCTGCTTCAGAATCGTGGGAATGTGTTTCGCGGGGATCATGCGCTGGCTCCGGCGAGTGCGGTCTGCGGTTCGGACGACTCGATGAGGCGTCCCTTCTCGAGGTGGAGTTGGCGAGAGGCATGACGGGCCGATTTCGCGTCGTGCGTCACCATGATGAGGGTGCGACCGAGTTCCTCGTTCAGTCGCTTGAGCAAGCCCATGATCGCCGCGGCAGACTCGGCATCAAGATCCCCCGTCGGTTCGTCGGCGACGATGATGGTCGGGTTGGTCACGATCGCGCGCGCGATCGCGACGCGCTGCTCCTGTCCACCCGAGAGTTGTCGCGGGTAGTGATCATGCCGGTCGGCGATGCCCACGAGCGAGAGGGCGGCCGAGACGCGCTCGTGACGCTCGCGCGACGAGACCGAATGGAGCAGCATCGGGAGTTCGACGTTCTCGTAGGCCGTGAGAACCGGCACGAGGTTGTAGAGTTGGAAGATGTATCCGACGTGGTCGCGGCGCCAGTCGGCGAGTTTGCCGCGGCTTAGCCCCGCGAGTTCCGTCCCGCCGATCCTCAACGAGCCAGAGGACGGCACGTCGATCCCGGCGATGAGATTGAGGAGCGTCGTCTTCCCGCTTCCGGAAGGGCCCATGAGGGCGAGGAACTCGCCGGCCTCGACATCGAGGTCCACGCCGCTCAGGGGCGTGATCGTGGCGTCGCCCTTGGAGTACGACTTGGTGAGTTGGCGACATTCAATGAGAGCCATGGGTGGACTCCTTGGACTGATGTGTTTGCTCGGTCCATTCGCCGAGGATGCGGACGCGAGCGCCTTCGGTGAGCGTGGTTGGAGGATCAACGATGACTCGATCGCCTATGGACAAGCCCGTAGTCACGTTCACGGCACCCGAAGCGGGCGTGGTTTGTTGGAAGGTGATATCACGCCGACGCGTGACGCTCGTTCCCGCGCGGTTCCCCGGAATGACGACCCACGCCGCCTTGCCGTCCACGACGGCCCCGGCGGGGATGCTCACGGTTGAGGCGAGCGGATTTGGCAACTGTTGATTGGCGTTGGACGCCGGGCGATCGGCGCTCTCGGCCGCCCTGGAGTACAAACGCACCCGCACGAGCATCTCGGGCTTGAGGATCTCGTTTGGGTCGTGGATGCGGACCTTCATCTGCACCGTGTTGCGCTGGATGTCGGCCTCGTGCACGATCCGCGTGACCTCGCCATGGAATGCTCGATTGGGGAGTGCCTCGCAGATTACTTCGGCTCGCGAACCGATACCCACACGGGCCGCATCAGCGATAGGGACATCGACGCGGGCCTGGATGCGTGCTGGGTCGTAGAGACGGATCTGCCCCGTGCCCATCGATTCACGCGTCATCGGCTCGGGCATCCCCACGCGCATGCCGGGCTCGAGCGTGCGCGTCTGGACGACACCCGTGATCGGGGCCCGGATCTCCATGCGGCTCAGTCGGAGTTCGGCCTCGTCCACCGCGACCTGACGGGACTTCAGCCGCGCGTCGATGCTCGCCACACGCGCCTGGGCGGCGAGCACCTCTCGCTCCATAGTGCGCTCGCGGAGTTCGAGTTGGCTGATCTCGAGGGCCGAGACCGCCGCCGAACCCGCGAGTGTCTTTCGACGCCGATCCTCGACGACCTCGTCAACTCTTGCCTGGGCGACATCGGCATCACGCCGGGCGATCGAGAGTTCGGCGTTCGCCATATCACGCTCGGCCCTTGCTCCCTCGAGCGCCAGCCTCGCGTCATCCTCGATGAGGCGGGCGACGACCTGGTCCATCTCGACGCGCTCCCCCTCGAGCACGAGCACCTCGCGCACGAATCCTTCGGCGAGCACGGGCACGGTCGTGGAATACGGATCGGCCTCGATCCACCCCGGCGCCTGCACGAGCACCGGGCCGAGCGCAGCCGGCTTGCCTTTCGCGGACGCGGGCTCGCCAGTCGCGGCGATCGGCGTCGGTGAACGATCGACAAGTACCACCGGCGCGACCCACACGCCCGGCGGCGGAAGAAGCGTGCCCCGTGCCGCGAAGGCAAGAACACCCGCCATCCCGAGCAGCAATGACGCCGGGATGAGGACGCGCGTCGCCCATCGTCTGGGCGGACGGGGCACCACTGAGTTGGAATCAGAACGAGGTGCGCCGGTGAGCGCGCCGAGATCCGCGGTGGACATGGAAACTTTCCTCAAAGGACGAGTGGAACAAGTCGTACGACGCGCATGGCACATCGACGCCACCAAACAACGAGGGTTGGGGCGTAGGTCGTGCTCGGGTCTCGACTAGATCACCAATCGCGAGGAGAGAAGGCCAGCACACGCTCGGCGGGCGCGAAGTGATTCAACACCACACGGATTCGGTGGCGGTCGACCATGAACAAGGCACGCCAGTCGCACGAGTTCGTCGTTTGAGATCGCGTGCCGCGGCTGCGAATAGATCGGATAGTGGACCAGCGTCGGGGCTTCGAGTACGTTCGTCACCCGCGACGCGACCGAAGAACCGGGCGCCTTGGCGCAGCAATGGCACGACTCCGGTGTTTGCTCCACTGTTGGTCCACTGTGACGTGCCGCCGCCGTCTTATGGCAGCAGGACTTCACCGGGGCCACATCATCTTGGGCGACCTCTCCGAACTGGTGGCAGAGGCGGGCGTGCATGCAGACGACGGAGCCCGAGTTGACAGCCCCACCGCAATCGCCCGGTCCTGTCGCGACCCCGATCCACGCGTACATCGCCGCAGCCAGGAGCGCGATGACCTTGGTCGCAACGTTGGCGGCTGACGTTCTCAACTCAACACTCGGTCCAACCTTCGTGGGGGCGTACCAGATCAGCCATGCCACGTCCATGGCTTGAAGGTGTGCGATTCACTCGTCGAGCATCGGTTGTTTGCGGACCTCGTTCGCACACGAAATGCCGCTCGACCCAAGATTCTACTCCCCAAACCGCGTTCGGTTCGCGCCGTTTCGCCGCGACACAATATTACTGGACCAGCGAGATCAGCCGCCCCGACGCGTCCTTGGCGTGCGGCGTCCACGCGAGCACCACCGAACGCACCGTGATGTTCGACTTCTTGGGCTTCAGGATCACGCTCGTGAGTTCCGCGGTCGTCGGGTCGAGCCGGCCCGCGATCTCGTCGATCTCCGCCTGCACCTTCGCCTCCAGGTCCTTGAGTTGCTGCTGGAGCGCGTCCACGTTCTCCTCGGCCCGATCGACATCGCCCGATTCTCGGGCGCTGCGCCCGACGCCCCGCATCGCTGTTGTCGCGCGACCGACGCTTGACATCGAGACTTTTTTCTTTCCCAACAGCGACGAGAGCACCGCCGCGCCGAAGGACATTGCCGTGGACCATTTCGCGTCGCGGGCCTGGCCCTTCTGGACCTCGACGGCCTGCTCGGCGCGGCGCACGCGATCGGTCAGTGTCTGGATCTTCGAGGCGTACTTCTCGCGCAGTTTCGCCGTGGCCGCATCCCGCTCCTCGCGGGCCTTGTCGGAAAGGCGCGCGCGAAACTGTCGCTCGTTCTCGCCGGGACGCGACCGCTCGTCGAGCTCGTCGCACTGCAGGATCTCCAGTTTCCCCGCACGATACACATAGTCGGCGAGCGATTTCTTCCACGCGTCGTACGACTTCGCCCTCGCCGCCTCCCCAGGTACGAGAGCGAATATGGCCGCACCCGCGGGCGATGACTCCAGGTCCGTCTCCTCAACCTCCATCTCGATGGCACGATCCCAATCCACCGCCACGGGCCCGTCGCTCGCCTCGGCGACATACGACGAGAGCACCTCCTCGTCGATGCCCTTCTTGGAATCCTGGTAATAGACCCGAGTCAGCCCGAGGACCATGGGGACGTAGACAATCTCACCGCCCGAGGCCGAACGCGCGGGGACGAAGTACTGGGGAATCTCCGGTGGGAGCACTGGCCGCATACCCGACGTTGACGCGTTCAAGGTCGCCGATGGTTTCGTACTTGGCGAGGCTGATGTCTTCGTTGTGGATGCAAGTCCCGAGTCCGGTATCACGCCGCGCTCTGCCGTGAGCGACTTGATCTGCGCGCGCGTCAGCGGACCACAGAGATACGACATCGCCCAGCGCGTCTCGAAGATCGTGGGCGTGTTGTCGTGCACGTTGTTCATGTAGAACACACGCTGCCCGAGGCTGGAGAGGATCTGCTCGGTCTTCGAGCGGTCGAACTTCGCCGAGGCCTGGGCCGCCGCGCCTTCAAGCCCCTCGAGGACGCGCGCCTTGTCGCGCTCGGTCTGCAGTCGACCAATGAACCAGGTTCCGGCGTTGGAGAGTCCTTTGTAGTCGATGTCCACGGGATTCTGGGTCGCGAGGACCATGCCCACGCCGAACGCGCGGGCCTGCTTCATCATCGTGAGCATCGGTGCCTTCGAGGGCGGATTGGCGACGGGCGGGAAATATCCCGCGATCTCGTCCATATACACGAGCGCGCGAAGGCTCGTCGTGCCGCGCTGCGTTCGGACCCAGCCCAGAATCTGGTTGAAGAGGAGCGAGACGAAGAACATCCGCTCGGAATCGGAGAGGTGCGCGATCGAAAAGATCGAGACGCGGGGCTTGCCCGCGGGGGTGCGCAGGAGCGCCCCGATGTCGAGCGCCTCGCCTTGCAGCCACAACTCAAACCCCGGGGCCGCGAGCAGGTTGTTCAGTTGCAACGCGAGCGCGAAGCGGTCCTTCGACGGGAAGAACGCCTCGACATCCATCACGCCCACCTTCGAGAACGGCGGGTTCTGCACGTGATGGATCAATGTCGGCAGGCTCACGTCGCGACCGTTCGACCACTCGCCGGCAAGGATCGTCGACAGCAGGATGTGCTCGCGACTCTTGATCGGGTCGGCATCGACACCGATGAGGCCAAGGAGGCTCGTCGCCGTCGTCGAGACGCGGTCACGCATCAGTTCGGCATCCTCGGCAATCTCGGCGGGCGGGGCTGCGAACGAATCGAGGATGGAGATCGGCACGCCCGCGTTGCTCCCGGGTGTGAAGATCGTGAAGTCTGCGGCGTCTTTCAACCGGCGGATGCGTTCGCCGTCCTGGGCCCATTCGCCCAGACCCTTCTCCCACATTGCCGCTTGCTTCGCGGCAAAGTCCTTTGCCGAGAGTCCCTTCTTCGCCGCGTCGTTGGCATTGACCCACGGCTCAAAGTCGGTGGGCTTGAGATCGGGAAACGTCAGGAGCATGTTGCCCAGGTCGCCCTTGGGGTCGATGACGATTGCGGGGATGCCGTCGATCGCGGCCTCTTCGAGGAGCGTGACGCAGAGCCCGGTCTTGCCGCTGCCGGTCATGCCGACGCAGACGGCGTGGGTCGTCAGGTCCTTGGCGTCGTAGAGGACGAACTCGTCGCGACGCGCGCGCGACGCCAGGTCGTACTCCTTGCCGAGGTAAAAGACGCCGAGTTTCTCGTAGATCGATGCCGCGTCGTTCATTCGCAACTCCATGCCGAGTGAGGCGAGGATGATTCGTTACTTGTAGACCTTGCCGTCGAGTTTGATCCAGCCGTCCACATGTCGTCGGGCGGGGTCGTGGTGGGTCCAGTGCATGACGCCGCCCTCTTCGGACCACTCGTACTCGCCGTAGAACTCGATGGTGTCGCCCTCGCGCCAGGGGACGCGCGGCGCGAGGTCGATGTTGTGGGCGATGAGGATGGTGCGCTTATTGGAGAGGACGATGATGGCTCTCTGGTGGCGATCGCCATCGTTGTCGTCGGGGAGCATCTTTTTGACTTTGCCGGTCGCTCGGATCTGTTCGCCCGATGCCTGTACACGGAAGGCACGTGCGATGCGATCGGCTCCGTCGCTCGGAGCTGCTGGTGTGGTGGTGCCAGCGTCACGCGAGGCAGTCGGAGGTGGAATCGAGGGCCGGCGGTCTGATGTGGGAACGCTCGCGGGCGGGGTTGATGAGTTTGTTGAGTTGTCCGAGGGCGCGTGCGTGCGTTGCCATGCCTGCCACCCTACGACGGCCAATAAAATCAGAATCCCCAGGATCTTCGACGAAATCGATGCGCTCTTCTTCACCTCAGAGACCTCCAGGACGGACTCAGAACTTGGGGATCATTGGTCGCCAACCACAGGTAGCGCGGAGCGATGCGAGACACTTCATCGAGTCCGATACGTCAGTTCCATGTCGTTCCCGAGGCGCTTCACCCGCCAGAGCGTGAGCCTCGTCGCGCCGCGGAGTTGCTCGACGGCACGCCCGGCCGAGACGCTCCGCGCCATCTCGTCGCCCAGCAGCATCGGGCCGATGAACACGATCGCCTCGTCCACAAGTCGGCGCTCGAAGAGGCTGCCGATTAGGCCCGGACCGGCCTCGACGAGCACGTTGCAGACGCCGTGGTCTCGAAGGAGTGTCGCGAGAAGTTCCTCGATCTCCAGACCTCGACCGACGGCACTCTCCCGGACGCCAACAACTCGCACGCCCTCACTCGTCAGCGTCTCCACCCGATCTCGTGCGATGCCCAATGACACGAGTTCCCTTGCGCACGCCACGATCGTCGGCGTTTCTCGCGCTGTGCGAACGAGGTTCGTGCCGAGCGGGATCTGGAGGTCCGTGTCGCAGACCACGCGGATCGCCCGGCGCCGAACCCGCGTGACGCCTCGCGCGGTCAGTTGCGGGTCGTCGGCGAGCACGGTGCCGAGTCCCGTCACGATCGCATCGACGCGCGCGCGGAGGCGATGCACGCGCCGGCGCGAGGTCTCGCTGCTGATCCACTTGCTGTCGCCGCTGCGCGTCGCGAGGCGTCCGTCGATTGTCTGGGCCCACTTCGCGATCACCCACGGCAGGCCTGTGGTGAGGCGCTTGACAAACGGGACGTTGATGCCCACGGCGAGCGTGCTGGATTCGCAGAGTTCTGTGCGCACGCCAGCAGCCTCGAGTGCGGCCGCCCCGCCCGCGGCGACGGGGTTGGGGTCCTTGCGGGCGTAGACCACCCGAGCGAGGCCCTGTTCGATGATGGTGGTGGTACAGGCCGGCTGTTTGCCCACGTGGGCACACGGCTCGAGCGTGCAGTACAGCGTGGCACCCTTTGGCGATTCTCCACGACGCCGACAATCCTCGATCGCCTCGCGCTCGGCGTGGAATCCGCCGAACCGGCGATGGTGCCCCATGCCGATGACTCGACCATCGCGGGCGAGAACGGCGCCGACGATCGGGTTTGGCTCGACGTCGCCTTGCGCGCGCAGCGCCAGCCGGGCGGCGAGGTCCAGCATGGCCTTGTCGATGGCGCCGCTCATGCCTTGCGCACCAGATCCCGGCGGAGTGTCGCGTCGAGCATCGGCGCCGCGTCGTTCAGCCAGCGGCGAGCGTCCAGGGCGTAGCCGGCGGTGGGCTTGAGTTCGCCAACCCCTTGTTCGGCCGCGCGCGCCGACCAATATCGATTGAACCGCAGCATCGCCAACTCGCGGAGATACTTCGAGAGCATCGAGGCGAGCGCCACGGGAAGGTGCGCTCCTTCCGCCTCGGTGAGGAACGAGACGCCGACACGCCTTCCCTGTCCTTCAACAACATACCGGCTGCGCTCGGGGCCTTCCTCCACCACCGACGCGGCGAACCCGGGGAGAAGCCGCTCGAGCACCTCGGCGTACATCGCGCGCCCGCCCAGACGATCGCAGACCACGCCGAGGCGATCGTCGTCGGTCATGCCGAGATCACTCGGGGGCGACTCCAGCAGCCAGCGGATGTGCCTGCCCACGGCGAGAATCGTCGTCTCGGACTTGTTGCCCGTGTCGTCGATCGTCGAGTTGAAGGCCGACTCGCTCACGATCTCGCCACGCATCGACAGCAGCGATACGCCCGAACGCTCGAGCGCCTGCCCGACGAGGTTGGACGAGATGCCCGTCTCGCCCGATGTCAACGCGACGGGAAGCGGGATCGGCTCGCCCTGGTACCACGCGCTGCTCGGAAGGACGGCCCCGACCGACTCGGCAAGGGACACGTCGGTGTGCAAGGCGACATCGAGGCGCGCCGAACCGGCCGTGTGGGACTTGAAAGCGAGCACGCCACGCTCCAGATGCACGAGCGGATGCGTCGATCGGACCGAGTTCGCGAGTTTTAAACGCTTGGAATCCGCGATGGGGACGCGCCCGCCGGGACCGGCCGCCCCGTTTCGTCCGGGATCGCGGCAGACACCCGACCCCAGCAGCGTCCACAGATTCGGCACGCCCTCGTCGATGGGGCGATCGATTCGAAAGACCGTCATAGAGACCACGAGAGGCCCGAGCGTCGGCCCATATCCCGCCTCGTCGATGCCCGCGATCACCATCGCCATGCGTGGACTGTACGAGGGTGGTACGGCATGCATGCCCACGATCGGGAGTCGGTCGAAATGCTACTGCACGCCCGGCGCGAGTTGCGATGTTCCGACCGGTTCGGGCTTCGGCTCTGGCTTTGCGCCGGTCGCCTGGGCGCCCGAGGGCGTTGGTGTGTTCGGGGTTGGCGTCGGCGTGGACGCGGCGGGTCCGGGAGCCGTCGCGGTCATGGGTTGGTCAGCGCGTTGCACGTTCGGGCCGCCGCTCTCGTGGAAGTTGAACCAGTAGATGACAAACGCTGCGGCGGCGAGAGCCACGATCGCGATCGCGAGTTTCACCGGCTGGGGCTTAGCGCTCGCCGACGTCTTGCCCGAGCGGCCTCCCTCCCGTGGGGAATCCATTGCTTCCAGGGAGGCTCGTTTGGTCGGCGGATTGGAAGTCACTTTGCTGGACATCGGCAGCACCTCATAAAAACGACGGTTGCGACGACGGTCCACCTCGAACAGAATGCGGCCAAGAGGAGTCGAACCTCCACGGGTGTTACCCCACTAGAACCTGAATCTAGCGCGTCTGCCAATTCCGCCATGGCCGCGGGAATCGTGGGCTGATGGTAGCCGCCCGAGTAACCGTACGCCAATGGTCAATGGCTCCTTACGCTTGTCAGGCCATTCCCACGTGGGAAACGTCGACGAGTTCCGGCTCCACGCTCACACCGCCATAGGTCGAGATCTTCGGTCGGACGAGCAGTTCCAACTCGGCCCCGGCAGGGAACGCGTCAGCCCGGGCCGCCCAGTTCCACCCAACAATCCGCATCAGGCGCGAGCGTGACGCCCGCGAGTCGCTTACTCGGATCGCGAGGTGCTTGTTCCCGCTCCCAAAGGTCTCGGCCCGACCCGCGATTTTCACGCCGGTCAATCGCACGCAGACCGAAGGGTTGCCGCGGCCAAAGGGCGCAAGCCGCGCGAGGTCACGCACGCCCTCCAGGGTGAGATCGGCAATCGCGGCCTCTGTGTCGTATCTCGCTCGTGGCAGGAGATCGTCCTCGCTCAATCGTTGATTGCAGACCTCGGTGAAGACGCGGGTGAATGCCTCGATTCGATCGGTGCGAACCTTCAAGCCCGCGGCCATCTCGTGCCCGCCGAAGGTCTCGACGTGGTCCTTGCACGCCTCGATCGCGCCGTGGAGCGAGAAGCCATCGATCGACCGGCCCGAGCCATGGCACATCTCGCCGTGGTTCTGGAAGAGGATCGTGGGGCGATGGAATCGCTCGACGAGCCGCGAGCACACGATGCCGACGACGCCCTGGTGCCAGGTCTCGTGTGCGAGGACGATCGCGCGATGGTCCTTTCCAGTCATGCCCGACTCGGTCGCGAGTTTCTCGGCGTGTTCGAAGATCGCCCGCTCGGTCGCGCGGCGGGTGTCGTTCTGTCGCGTGAGTTCCTCGGCGATGTCGCGGGCCCGGGCGCCCGACGCTGTCGTCAGCAGTTCGACCGCCTCTCTCGCGTGCCCCATCCTGCCGCAGGCGTTGAGTCGCGGGGCGAGTTTGAAACCCACGTCCTCGGCCTGGACGCGCTCGCCCCCCATCCCGCTCGCGTCGATCAGCGCGTGCAACCCTTCCACTTGGGTCGATTTCATCCGCGATAAACCGAATCTGGCGATCACTCGATTCTCACCCACCAATGGCATGACATCGGCGATCACACCCAGGGACGCGAGCGCCAGCATGTCGAGGAGCGTCTCTCGCACACGGGGCGAGACGCGTTCGCCACTGCTTTCTCCACCCCCCCCACCGCCCGCATGGAGCGTCGCGATCCGCCACGCGAGTTTGAAGGCCACACCCGCGCCGCAAAGGTCGGCGTTGGGATAGCACGCCCCGGGGCCCGACTCGATTGCCGGATGTACGCATGCGAAGGCGTCGGGGAGTTGGACGCCCGCCTCGGGCGACATCGTGTGGTGATCCGTGATGACGAGATCGACGCCCCGGGCTTTCGCGACGCGGGCTGGCTCAAAGGCCGTGATCCCGCAGTCCACACTGACAATGACGCGAGCCCCGGCGTCGGCCAGCCGCGCGATCGCCTCGGCGTTCAAGCCGTAGCCCTCGTCGATGCGATGCGGAACGTACGTCTCGATGCTCGCGCCTGGATAGAGCGTGAGCAGCGTGTGGTAGAGGATCGCGGTCGCGGTGACGCCATCAACGTCATAGTCGCCATAGATCACGATCCGCTCGCCATCGCGGGCCGCCCGGAGGAGCCGCTCGGCCGCGGCGTCGATGCCCGCGAGCAGCGTGGGGTCGTGCAGGTCCTTGAGTGAGGGCGTGAGGAATCTCGCCGCCTCGGGCGTGCCGCTTGCCAGCCCGCGGGCCGCGAGGACGCGATCAACGAGCGATCCGTCAGTCGGGGGCGACGGAGCCGGCCCAATCCATCTCGCTCGAAGGCCACGCGTGGGGCGTGTCGCGACCGAATCGCTATCACTCGGCGAATCGACCGACACCACGCTCGTCCCGGCCTCCGTTCCCGGCATCGACTCCTCCTGACCACACTCACGCATCTGGGCCGTTCCCGAGTGGGCCATCCATCGTGGGCCACTCGTTGATCGTCATCCTACTGTGCCTTCGAAGGCATTTCCGCCACATCACGCCGAGGAAGCATGGTCAAACTCACGAAAATCTACACCCGCACCGGCGACGACGGGACCACCGGGCTCGCCAGCGGCGCCCGCGTCCGCAAGGACGACCTCCGCGTCGAGACCTATGGCACTGTGGACGAGGCCAACGCGGCGATCGGCGTGGCGATCACCCACGCCGGGGCCTCGGCCTCGCACGCGAAACTCCGGGCGAGCCTGCAGGGCATCCAGCACGACCTCTTCGACCTTGGCGCCGACCTCGCCACGCCGATCTCCGCCGAAGAACGCGCCGGCTCCGGGCCGCCCCGCCTTCGCATCCAGTCGAGCCAGACCGATCGCCTCGAGCCGATGATCGACGCGATCAACGAGAACCTCGGGCCGTTGACCAGTTTCGTGCTCCCTGGCGGCTCGCCCCTCGCGGCCTCTCTGCACCTGGCGCGAACCATCGTCCGCCGTGCCGAGCGCCTCGCGGTCTCGCTCCACGCCGCCGCACCAGACGCCACGAGCATGGAGCCGGTGCGATATCTGAATCGCCTCAGCGACCTGATCTTTGTGATGGCGCGAGCGGCGAACGACGACGGCAAGGCCGACGTGCTCTGGGTGCCTGGCGCGAACCGCACACGCACGTAACTGACGGCGTCACCACAGCACACGTACTCCCACGAGGCCACAATGTCTGTTGTTGATAAAATCCGCAAGTCGAAACAGATCGGCGTCGATGTCGCCAAGGGCCGATTCGTGGAATGGCCCGACGAGTGCGTGTATTGCTGCAAGCCGCTTCCCTCGGCCCAAGTGCGCATCCTCCCAGAACGCACCGGGTGGCTGAGAGTTCTCCTTCCGCGCATCCCCTTTGACCCGTCGCTTCCCACGATCGAGGCGCCGGTCTGTCACTCCTGTCGATGGCCGCTTCGTCGCGCGATGTGGTTTCGCCGATGGTTCACGTGGATCGTCGTGGTGCCGATCATCTTCGCCGAGTTCTATATCCTCACACGCGTGGGCATTCTTCCTTCGGGTCCGATTCGGCCCTCCCAAGCCACATGGATCTGCTTTGCTACAGCCATCGCCGTGCGCTGGTTCGAGCGTCGATTCCCGCCCAGAATCGAGGTCTACAGCCGCGGCCGAAATCTGGAGTTCCGATTCTCCAGGATCTCTCAGGCCTTCCGTTTCGCCGATGTGAACGGCACGTGACCCATCTCGCACCACACACGTCCGTATCACAGTCCTGCCTTCGCGGCCTACCCTTGCATCCACCGGTCGGGTGCCAGAGTGGTCTAATGGGGCGGATTGCAAATCCGCTTTCCGTGGGTTCGAATCCCACCCCGACCTTTCCATCCTCCCCCCAGACAACCGAATCCCGGCGTGTCACACGAGCATCCCGCCCCGGCGGAGCGTCGTGAGCACGAGATCCTCGACCGACGCGTCGCTCGAGATCGGGATGAAGGCCACGCCCCGGCGGGAGCACTCGCGTTTCAGGTTCTCTGCGTGGACGCGGACGCGTGATCGATACGCGTCGAGGACCGCGGGCGTGATCGAGACCTCTCGGGCGCGCCCGGTCTCGACATCGGTCAGGCGGACATCGCCCAGGAGCGATCGCATGCGCCCGATTCCTACGCCCCCATCGACGCTGCGGCTCGCCGCCGGATCGATCTCGGTCGGCGAGAGCACCCGCACGAAGTAGCCATCGGTCCGCTGCCCGCCCGCCCCGGCCGAGGCGAGCACGTTGATCGCCCGGGTCACGCCGCCCTCCTGCAGCGCGTCGGTGAGCAGGACGACCACGCCGCGTTTGCCCGTGCCGGCCCGCGAGAGCATCGACCTCGCGACGGCCTCATTGAGATCCATCGCCTCGAAGGCGCGGTTCTCCACGCTCGATCCCTCGAGCGCGTCGAGGAGAAGCCTTCCCACGATCCGCACGCCCGCCCGCCCTCGCACCGGCGAGATCTGTCGCACGAGTTCTCGAGTCGGTGCCTCCGGGCGTCGCCCGCCCAGCACGGCGACCGAGACACGGTTCTGCCGCACCAGCCCGACGTACGCGAGAGCCATCGCAAGCCGGGCCGAGAAGACGAGTTTGTTCGTGGCCCCCTCGCCGGCATCCATCGACGCCGAGGCATCGACGAGCAGGTGGAGCGCCAGGTCCTCCTCCTCGCGGAAGATCTTGATGAAGAGCCGATCGAGGCGGGCGTAGACGTTCCAGTCGATGTGCCGGAGATCATCGCCGGGCGTGTAGTTGCGGAAGTCGTCGAACTCGACGCTCTTGCCGCGGCGTTTGCTGCGTCGCTCGCCGGGCATCGTCCCCGAGAGGAGCGTGCGCGAGGCGAGGTCCAGCCGATCCAGCCTCGCGGCGAGCGCCGGGCCGATCAACTCGTCCACCGACTTCGGCTTGTTCCCCTCGCTGGAGACGATCATGCGTTGAGTGTACAGAGGATCGGTCCGCGCCACACCATCGGCCGCTACGCCACGGTCACTCGGCCGTTGAACTAGTTCGCGACTTGCCCGGATCGTGTCTGGCGCGGATTCGACGGCCCAAGACCATCGGCGAACTCCCACACGACGACGTTGAGCCGCTGGCTCCCCCACTTCAAGGCCGATTCGTGCGTGGGGTAGAGCACGTCGAGACGGTAGCCCTTGATCGCCCCGCCGCAGTCGAGCACGGGGACGACCTCACCCTCGTCATATCCCGGAACAGAGATCATCGAGCCGTATGGCAGGATCGTGGGATCGGCCGCCACGAAGTGCCCGGCGTTGGTCGAGATGTGGTGCATCGTCGCGGTGCGCCCGTCGGCGTACTTCCCGCACGACCGCGCATCGGGCGAATAGGCCGTCACCAGCATCGACACCGAGCGTGCGGGGCGGATCGGACGTCCCTGGAACCAGCGGATCGTCGGGTCAAAGGCGAACGCCGCGTCCGGGTTGAGCGCGGGCCCGAAATGCTCGAGATCGTCGAGCGTGCTCACGCGATTCTCAAAGAGCGCGGCAACCTCGGCACTCGGCGTGACGATCGTCTCGGGGTGCAGGGGCAGAACCACAGTCCCGTCGTTCGGAGCCACCGAGATCGGGGTGACCGCGGCCAGAGGCGGCGCATACCGCATCTCCTTCGCCAGGATCGCCGAGCCGATGGTGAACCCCAGGACCACAGTCCATGCGGCCACCCACGCCCAGGTCCGGGCTCGCTGCAGACGCGCCAAGGCGCCCCGCAGGTATCGCGCGTTCGGCATCGTGCCGTTCGACACGGTGACCACTCCACCCGAGCCGCCCCCGATCCGCCCGCGCAAGCCACTGCGCGTCTGCACCATCAAACGATGGTGGGCCGATCGGGAATTCCCGACTCGTTGCCATGATACTCCGATTCTGAGTTGCCTGCTTTCACAAGGCTGTCGGTTGTGCCTGCGACCACCACCTCCAGCCCGTTGCTGCCACTCTGGCAGGCCTTCCTTGCTATCGGATGCCTCTCAAGCCAAGATACGGCCTGTCGTTTGGCACGGGCGCTGCTGCATTTTAATCGAGAAGAATCACTCTTCATCCCTCGGCATCGAATCCGACAAGACCCCGTTCCGAATAACTCGAACAGACGCTCATCGACTCTCGTCCGCCCGACCGATCCACGACACGCCATGGGAAAGACCACCAACAACCTCAAGACCCTCGTCCTCATGCTCGCCATGATGGGCCTCTTCCTCCTCGTCGGCGCCCAGTTCGGTCGCGGCGGGATGCTCATCGCCCTCATCCTCGGCGGCGTGAGCAACGTTATCGCCTGGTTCTTCTCCGACAAGATCGCCATCGCCGCCATGCAGGGGCGCGAGGTCACCCACGAGGACTCGGGCGAGGCACTGAATCTCTACGCCCTCGTCGATGAACTCCGCACGCGGGCCGGCCTCCCCATGCCCCGCGTGTACATCTGCCCGCACGACGCGCCCAACGCGTTCGCCACGGGACGTTCGCCCCGCAAGGCCGCAGTCGCGGTCACGCACGGCGCGCTTCGCCTCCTTTCCGAGAACGAACTCCGCGGCGTGATCGGGCACGAACTCGCCCACGTCAAGAATCGCGACACGCTCACCTCGTGCGTTGCCGCCACCATCGCGGGCATCCTCGCGTACATCGCCCAGTGGGGCCTGTGGGTCGGCGGCGGGAACAACCGCGAGGGAGGCAATCCGCTCGTGGCGATCGTCACGTTCCTGCTCGCCGGCATCGGTGCCGCCCTCATCAAGGCGATGATCTCGCGCAGCCGCGAGTTCGTCGCCGACGCCGATGGTGCCGCCATCGCGGGTGACTCCTCGGGCCTGATCTCGGCGCTCCAGAAACTCGAGGTCTATTCCCAGCGGATCCCCCTCCGCCAGCCCAACCCCGCTCAGAACAACCTCTTCATCATCGAGCCTCTCGCCGGCGGCTCGCTCGTCAGCCTCTTCGCGACCCACCCGCGCACCGAACTCCGGATCGCCGCCCTGCGCGAAGTCGGTGCGAGACTCAACGCGGCTCGCGAGGGTCGCGCGGTCTAATCCGACGCGGCCGGATCGTCCGTGATCGACTTTAGAACCGGCTCATCACCAGGCCCCGGCGCCGGCCAGCGGCCGTTCGTCCTCGCTCGCAATCTCGCCCGGAGATCCAGCCGCATCGCGTCCACCTCGCGCTGCAGCCTCGTGAGCGCCCCATCGGCGCCCTCCGCAAAGAGTTCGTCATAGGGAATCGCCTTCCCATACTTCACCGCGAGGCGCACGCCGAAGAGTCGTGGCTTCCCGCCGGGCGGATACGCGTCCCAGCACCCCTCCACCGCCGCGGGCACGACCGGACACTTCGCCTTCTTCACCAGCACGATCACGCCACGCTTGAACTCGTGCATCGCGCCGTCGGTCGTCCGCGCCCCTTCCGGGAAGATCACCACGCCATGCCCGTCACCCAGCCGTCGCAGAACCTCACGGATCGCCGCGGCGTCCCCCTCGTTCTCGCGCAGCGGAATCGAGTTGAGCGACGCGATCAGCCACGCGAACGGCCTGAACTTGAATAGCCCCGACCGCGCGACAAAGTGCATGTGCCGCCGGACGCCCCCGCCCACGAGCGGCGGGTCGAGATACGACTGGTGATTCGACGCGATGAGGAGCGAGCCGGTGTCGGGGACGTTCCCGGCGTCGATCACCTCCACGCGCCCCCACACGCGGAAGAGGAGCCGGCAGAACCCGCGGCAGAATGTGTACAGCAATCCCTGGAACATCGCGGGCAAGCGTATCGCCAAGACCCTGGTTGCACAATCGCTACGGAGCCGCGGCGAGTTCCATCACCTTCGACGCGATCGCATCCACGACCTCCGCCTCGGTCAGGCGCGTCGTGTCCACCACGATCGCCCCCTCGGGCACCCGCAGCGGCCCGTCGGACCGCGCCTTGTCGCTCGCGTCGCGTCGATTGATCTCGTCGAGCGTCGCCCTGAAATCGGCGTCGATGCCCTTGGTCGCCTTGAGTTGCAGGACCCGCCGCCTCGCCCGCTCTGCCGGGTCGGCATCGACATAGAACCGAGCCTGGGCGTCCGGGAAGACCACCGACCCCTGGTCGCGCCCCTCGCTCACCAGCCGCGGGTGCCGAGTCGAGATCTGGCGCTGCTTGGTCACCATGTACTCGCGCAATCGCGGGATTGCCGAGACCGGCGAGACCAGCCGCGTCACGTCGGCGTCGCGAATCCGGTCGTCCACCGCGCGATCGAAGATCACGACCGAGGGCGTCTCGCGCGTCCAGTCGATGTGCATGTTCGACGCCTCGACCCGCTCGAGCAGGAGATTCGTGTCGTCGATCGGGATGCCCTCGAGGATCGCGATGAGCGTCGCCGCCCGATACATCGCGCCGGTATCCAGGAACTGCAGGTCCAGCCGATCGGCCAGGCGACGCGCCACGGCCGACTTCCCCGTGCCTGCAGGCCCGTCGATCGTCACGATGAGTGGCCCGGTGAGTGAGAACATCTCTATGGCAACGGTACGCCCGCTCGCAAGGGGCGCGACCGCCTGGGACACCCTTGTCCCCTGGCTCAACGCCATCCGCCCGGTCGATTCCGATTCGACGTGTGGCATGCGGGCCCTTCCCCGTGTGGATCACGGTCGTGCGACACCCCAGCATACCACAGATTCTCGATCTCGGCGAGTGCGGAGTTCTTCAATACGCGTTCACTGAGGCTGGCGACGGCCGCCCTACTCCTCTGCGGAGTCCTCGGCCTCTCCAAACTCGGCTTCCATCTCTTCGAGGATGTCCTCGAGCGCGGGGTCCTCGTCGCTCAACGCCGCCTGGAGAAGGTTCCGGCTCTGGTTGATCCCCTCGAGAACGTCCCCAGGCCCGCGATAGTCCACCGCGAGCGGGCGGTCGAATCCCACGGAGATGATCGCATCGACCATCGGGCGAAGGTCATACGCCGTATGGACGATCTCGTCGCTGTCCTTCCCCTTCTTCGCGCCCTTGGGCTTGCCAAAGCCCGTCGTCGTCGCCGAGACCGCCGAGGCGTAAGGCGTCAGCCGTCGCAAGTACCCTTCCGCATCGCCCGAGGCGTGAGCCATGGCAAAGTCCGGGAAGGTCCCCAGGCGAAAACCACCGACACGCTTGATGAGGTCCGTCACGCGATCCGGCTCGGCGGTCAGACCCTCTCGGGGCGAGAGGAGCAGATTGATGTCCAGTCGCTCCGCCCGAGCGGCGACAGGCTTGAGGCGTGTCACCACGCGCAGGGTCGAGTCCTCGTCCACGCCCGCGACAAGTGGCATCGACACCGCCGAGCATCCCAGAATGTGCGCCGCCTCGAGCACGCGCAGCATCCGCTCCCCGGCTTTCGCGGCCGCCCCTTCGCCCAAACTCCCGAAATCCTGCGGCTCGGGCTCGATCAGAAGCAAGCACGCGCAACTCGCCTTGTCCCCACGATCCCGCATCGCTTCCAGGAGCGGGCGATCCGCACCCGTGAGCAGATCCGTCGTGAGATTGATCCCCGCCAGACCCAGGGACTCCCGCGTGTAGCGTGGCACATCGAGAAGCGACAAAGCCGGCTTCTTGCCCTTCTCGGAAGGGTGAAGCAGCGGTCGAAGGCACGAAACGGTGAGTGTCAGAAGCATCGTGCGACGGCAGTGTACGAGCGGGCAAGGCGGATCGACAAGCGAGCACGACCGAAGGCGGCCACGATTCGCACGCGGACAACAGACGCGAAGGACGTGCCATCTATCGGACATCGACGCCCCCCGGCGTGACGCCAACTCGCACTCCCGAATCCGGCGCGGCCTTGCCGAACGAACCCGAGGCCGGCGTACGATCGTTCCCGGACGGCCCCGACGCCGCCCATGCCCGCCCTTCGTCCGTTTCCCGTTGTTTCTGGAGCACCCCAGGCATGTCCTCACCCAGCGATCGCACGTACTCCGAATCCCACGAGTGGCACAAGGTCGAGGGCTCGACCCTCACGCTCGGCCTCACCAAGTTCGCCGTCGACCAACTCACCGACGTCACCTACGTCGAGATGAAGAAACCCGGCACGAAGTTCAAGGCCGGCGACCATGTCGGCGAGGTCGAGAGCGTCAAGACCACCAGCGACGTCTATTGCTCCTGCGACGGCGAGATCGCCGAGGTCAACCAGGCCGTCGTCAGCGATCCCAGCCTCCTCAACACCGACCCCTATGGCAAGGGGTGGCTCGTGAAGGTGAAGATCGCCTCGCCGGACGCCCTCTCGAAACTCATGAATGCCGCCGCCTACGACAAGGCGCACGGGGCCCACTGACGCCTCGACCTTGAACCGGAGATGCGCCCCTCGTGCTGCGATGCGTGAACGTGCACAAGGCCTACCGCAGGGGCGGGAACGAGGTACCCGTCCTCCGGGGCGTCTCCCTCGAGATCCCCGATGCCGGCTTCTACGCCGTCATGGGCGCGTCGGGCAGCGGCAAGTCGACCCTGCTCCACCTGATCGGCGCCCTCGACACGCCCGACGCCGGCGAGATCCACGCCAATGGTCGTGCCGTCCACCTGCTTCGTGAGAACGAGGCGGTGCAGTATCGCCGTCGCGAGATCGGCATCATCTTCCAGCAGTTCAATCTGATTGCCACGCTCACCGCGCGAGAGAACGTCGAACTCCCCGGAATGCTTGCCGGCGACGATCCCTCGTGGCTGCGCTCGCGATCCGCCGCTCTGCTCGAACGCCTCGGCCTGTCGCCCCGATCCGAGCACCGTCCCGACGCCCTTTCGGGAGGCGAGCAGCAGCGTGTCGCCATCGCGCGGTCCCTGCTCTATTCCCCCAAACTCATCCTCGCCGACGAGCCGACGGGCAATCTCGATTCCGCCAGCGCCCAGCGACTGTGGGATCTCCTCGGCGAACTCGCCCAAGAGCAGGGCATGCTCGTCCTCATGGTCACCCACGAGCCCGCCGCCGCCGCACGCTGCCGGCGGGTGTTCTTCCTCCGCGACGGGCAACTCGCGGGGGACCTCGAAACGGAGGGACTCGATGCGGTCGGAGTGGCGGCTCGCTACCAGCAGTCTGTCGGCGCTGCGTAGCCGTTCCATTCTTCTCGCCCTCACGGTGGCGCTCTCGGCGGCCCTGATCGCCGCGGTCTCCTGCGCCATGCACTCCATCCAGTCCGCCGCCCGCACCCAGGCCGGAAACCTCGTGGGGAGCGCCGACGCCTGGATCAAGCCCCTCGGCACCGGCGCGCAACTCGATGACTCCCTCTCCACGCTCGCCTCGACCTGGCCCGAGGTCGATTCCGCGCGCGGACGGAGCGAGGCCGCCCTCAGCCTCTCCGCACAACTCACGTTCCTCGAACCCACGGACGATGCGGCCACCACCTTCCGCCGTTCAACCGGCAAGGTCTCCGCCACGGCCGTCGGCATCGCGATCGCCGACATCTCCGAGTCCGATCTCACTCTCCTCGCGGGCACACTCCCCAAGGCCAAGGGCGAGATCGTCATCGACGAACAACTCGCGCGAGGCCTCACCCACCGCTGGATGAAGGCGGGCCGTGCCTCCAACCTCCACGGCGCTCACGCCGCGAACAAGTCGCTCCTCCTCGATTCGCCACCGCAGATTCCAGAGACCTCACTCGACCCCGCCGCGGCCGAGGCGCTCAATGCCCGCGTTGGCGTTCGCCTCGGCGACACCATCCAGATCGCCCAGCAGGCCCTCCCCGACATCAACATCTCCGCCGTCCTCGCCGATCCGGCCCGCGCACGCGCGCTGGCGAAGGAGGCCGGCATCGAGTTCTCCCCAACCAACATTCTCTCCATCTTCGCGAAGCCCCTCGACGTCAAGGTCGTTGGCATCGGCAAGTCGCCTCCCTTCGGCGGGCGCTGGCGCTGCTACACCACCCTCGAATCACTCGCTTGGATCACACGCCAGAAATCCCCCGGCTTCGCCCAGATCGACCTCCGCCTTCGCGAGGGCGTCAACGCCGAGACCTTCGTGGAGGCTCACGCGAGCGAACTCCCCACCGGCGTCATCATGCAGCCCAGCGCCAGGGTCACCTCGGGCCTCGACCAGAACATCCAGGCCAGCCGCCTCGGCTTCATCCTCGGCACCGTCATGGCCTTCCTTTGTGCCGCCTTCATCATCACCACAGGCATGAGCACGGGCATCCTCGAACGCATCCGCGAACTCGCCATGCTCCGCTGCGTCGGCGCCACACGAGCCCAACTCGCCAGGAGCCAACTCTTGAGCGGCGCGATCCTCGGTATCGTCGGCGCCATTGTGGGCATCCCCCTAGGCCTCGCCATCGCCTGGGTGCTCATCGAACTCATCAAGACACGCATCGAGGTCCACTTCGAGATCCTGCCCCTGGGTCTCGTCGCCGCGGGACTCGGCGCGGTGCTCAGCGGCGTTCTCGGCGCGGCCTACCCGGCATGGCGCGCCGCTCGCGTCTCGCCCCTCGAGGCGCTCAGCATTCGCGCCGCCGCCCCATCACGCCGCGGCTGGATCGCCCTGCTCCTCTTCGGCGTCGCCTGCCTCATCGTCCACATCGCCATCGTCACCCTCACCACCAACGGCCAGGTCCGTTTCTGGACCTATGTGACCCTCGGCATTCCCGTCCATTTCTTCGGCTACTTCGCCCTCTCCGTCCCCATCGGTATGGGTGTCGTCTGTCTTCTCGCTAGCCCCATCTCGCGCCTCCTACGACTTCCGCGCACCGTCGTCGCCCGCGAACTTCTCGCGCGTCGCTATCGCTTCGGCTTCACCGCTGGCTCCATGATGATGGGCCTCAGCCTCCTCGTCGGCCTGTGGACCCAGGGCGCGGCGATCCAGCGCGACTGGATCGGAAAACTCGAGTTCCCCGACGCCTTCGTCACAGGACTCAACCTCTCCGAACGAAGCCAGGAACTCGTCAACGCGCTCCCCGAGGTCAAGAGCACCTGCGCCATCACCCTCCGCAAGGTCGAGACCGACACCTTCGGCGTCCACGCCCTCCAGTCCTATCGCTCCACCTTCATGGCGTTCGAGCCCGAGACCTTCTTCGACATGGTCCACCCGCAATGGGTCCAGGGCGACCCGAACACCGCGATCCGCCGACTCAATGAGGGCGGTGCCGTCGTCGTCGCCCGCGAGTTCATGGTCGCGCGCGGGCTTGGCGTCGGCGACACCTTCCAGTGCAGCGTCGCCGGCAAGCCCCACGACTTCGAGATCGTCGGCGTCGTCACTAGCCCGGGCCTCGAGGTCGTCAGCCAGTTCTTCAACATCGGCGAGGACTTCACCGAGCAGTCCCTCCACGCCGTCTTCGGCTCGCGAAAAGATCTCAAAGCCATCTTCGGCTCCGACGCGATCCACCTCCTCCAGATCCAGTTCAACGACGCCGTCGATGATGAAAAGGCTCTCGCACGCATCCGCGAGATCCTCGCCGGAGCGGGCGTCCTCGACGCCGGCAGCGGTCGCGCCATCAAGAACCAGATCCTCGAGTTCGTCCGCGGCGGCCTGCTCGCCTCAAGTGCCGTCGCCGTCGCCGCCATGCTCATCGCCGGCCTAGGCGTCGCCAACCTCATCATCGCGGGGATCGAGTCGCGCCGCTACGAGTTCGGCGTGCTCCGCGCCGTCGGCGCGGGCCGCTGGCTCGTCTCGCGACTCGTCCTCGCCGAGGCGATCCTCGTCGCCGTCACCGCCGGCATGCTCGGCACGCTCATGGGCATGCAGGGCGTCTACGCCATCCAGCGCATCGACGAACTGCTCTTCGGCCTGCTCCTCCACGTCCGTCCGCCGCCGGTCCCGATCGCGGTCGGCTGGGGGCTGACGCTCCTCTTCACGGTCGGCGCCGCCGTTCCCGCGGTCCTTCGGCTTGCGCGACGCCAGACGCGCGAACTACTGAGCGCCGCTGCCTGACGCCCCAACCGGCCCCGTCTTCGATCGCAACCATGCGACGAGTTTGTCCTTTCCCGTCACCTCGTAGTACCGTGTCATCGACGTCGTCCGTACCGCCAGCACGCTCTCGGTGCCGTCCATCACCAAACCGATCCGCGCCGCCGCCACGGGAAGCATCGGCCGCTGACACACGATCACATCCGCGATCGCCGGTGGCGGGTCGATCACAATCGCCTGATCCTCCACGCCCGTGTTCACCTCCACCCGGCGCGCCGGAGTCTCGCACAGCAGCGTGATCAACCCCTTCGCGAGTTCGACCTCGTCCGACGCGAGCACCGAAGGCGGATTCGGCGGCGCGAGCACATTGAACCCCTCCCCCGCCCGCACCACCACCATCGAATCGTTCGGCACCGCCGCGCCAACCCCCGCCGGGTTCTCGCTCATGTTCCCGCCGGGCGCACGAATCGCAAACCCAATCGCGTCCGGCGCGGGGAGATCCACCGCCCGCTTCGCGATGTATCGCCCGACCTTGGAGTCAATGGCCGCGAGCCGATCGATCTCCACAACCATGACCACCGGCCCCCACAACTCGGTCCGCGTCTCACCCTCTTCCAATGACGCCTCAACCACGACGAATCGCGTCGTCCGTGCCACGTCCGCCGGAGCCCCAAGCCGCACACGCTCCACGATCTGCCCGCGATCCGGATCCATCGGGTTCCGCCGGACTCCCGACCACACCTCGATCGTCGGCGTCGTCGGATCGTCCACCCCCAGCGTCGCCGCGTCGGGAGGCTCGTCCACCAGTTTCGCCGCCCGCAGCGAACTCAACTGCGCAAAGAGCACGCCCATCGCCTCATGATCCGCCGGGTGCTTCACCGGGTCCGTGACCGTCCACTTCGCCTCGCTCCGCACGATCCGCACCGCAGGCCGGCGAATCGAGAGCGTGAGCGCCGTGGTGTCCGCACCCTCCCGGGGCAGGGGCGCCAGTTTCCGCCACGCATCGATCCCTGTGGGTGTCAACGTCCCCGCAACGCCCGCATCGAGACGTGCGATCACATGCCGTTTCGGATCATCGCTCGAGATCGCGACCGTCACAAACCCACCGATCGCGTCGGGTCGCACCGAGATCACCCTCTGGATGTCGTCGGGCCCGCGAAAGAGCAGCCGCGTCTCCCCCACCGCCGCGGGCACCTCGCCGGCTCTCGTCTCCTCCACGCGCCCCGCCGACTCCTGCAACAGCCGGAGCAGCCCCTTCAGGTTGCTTTGCCCCACAGGCCACACCGGACGTTGGAGGTCCTCGCGCCGCAGCAGCCACTCGCCGCTCGCCCGATCCGGCGAGAACGACGCCCGCAACGCCGGCGGCATCTCGATCTCCAGGCCCTTGAGCGTCTGGAGATCCGTCGTCACCAGCCAGTCCACCGGGGCATTCGCCGCCTTCACCGGGCTCTTCAGCACCGCCAGCGTCGCCAGCCCAAGCCCCAGCGTGACCACCAGAAGAATCAGCAATCCCTTGCGTGTCACCGTGAGTTCCCTTCCATGACCCCATATCCAGCCACGCCGCACCCGTGCGGACCACTATCGTAGGGAGTCCCTCATCCACGCCCAGCGCGTGACCACGTTGAACCCGATCAGAGACCACGCGTGCCGCACTCGACTCGACCCCTCGTCGGCATCACGGCAGACCTCGGCCCACACCCGCGCACCGCACGCCCCCAAGCGCGCGTCGCCCTCGCCTACGCCCAGGCCATCGAACGCGCCGGCGCCACGCCCATCATCCTCCCGCCGATTCCAAGCCTCGCCGAACGATTCGCCGAAACCTGCGACGCGTTTGTCCTGACGGGAGGCGACGACCCACGCACCGAACCCTTCGGCAAGCCCACGCACCCCAGGACCACGCCGATTGAGCACGATCGCCAGGAGTTTGAGATCAGGCTTCTTCGCGCGCTCGACGATCACCCCGAGACCCCCCTCCTCGGTGTGTGCCTCGGCATGCAACTGATGGGGCTTCTCGCCGGGGGCGAACTCGACCAGCACCTTCCCGACACGCTCCCCACCCACGCCGACCACCTGAGCCACGATCACGAGATCATCCCGGAGCACACGCCCTCGCTCGCGTCGGAACTTCCCGAACTCATGGGCACGGTGCACAGCCACCACCGCCAGGCGCTCCGCTCACCGGGCACACTCGTCGTCATCGCCCGCGCCCATGACGGCGTCATTGAGGCCGTGATCGACCCGAAAAAACGCTTCTCCCTCGGCGTCCAATGGCACCCCGAGCGCACGACCGACCCGACGCTCGGCGACGGCCTCTTTCTCGCCCTCGTTCGCGCGATCCTATAGCGACGAGCGTTATCGCTTCGCGTCGCCGACCAGCGGATTGTTGAAATGCGAGTCCTGGATCGGGACCACCTGCTCCAAGACCTTCGCCAGCACCGCCGCCGGCGACCCCATCGCGTCCACGTCGCGGATGATCGACTTGGGATAATGCTCCAGCACCGGATACGTCTCCCGCTCGTACACCGACCACCGCTTGCGAATCACGTCCTCCCGCGCGTCGTCGTGCCGGTTCTCCTTGAGCGCCCGCCGGCGGAGACGCATGATCATCTCCTCCTTGTCCGGGCACACCAGATGCAGCACCAGCAGCACATTGATGTGCTTCTCCATCAGTTTCGCCTGCGCCACGTTCCGGGGGATGCCGTCGAGCACGAGCAGATCCTGGTGAGGCTTGTACAACGACAAGACCGTCTGCGCGTGCACGTTCTGCACCCACATCTTCACCGTCACGTCGTCAGGGACCAACTCGCCGCGCGACGAGTACTCATAGAACGTCTTGCCCAGTTCCGAGTGCACGTCCAGCGTCCGGAAGATCTCGCCGCACGACAGGTGATAGAACCCCGGGACAACGCCCAGGATCTTGCCCTGCGTGCCCTTGCCCGCGCCAGGGGCGCCGAAAAGGAGAATGGTCTGGTATCGCTGAGCCATGGTGATTCTCCGGGTCTGGATTCTACGCGCACCCGCCGCACGCTTCGCCGGCCCATCAACCTACACCACCCCCGCCGCTCTCGCAACCCGCCACGCCAACATCCCCGCGATCAATCCAACATCGGGCCCATCCAGCCCGCACAACCCCCGCGAAACCCCGAGTTTCCTGTGGTGTCCACGCTACTCGGACCTTCCCGTGACCGGCAAAAAAAAAGACGCCCCATTCAATCGAATGGGGCGCCGCACGTACATGCAACTGTCCAGGGGAATAGACCCGGGGTCTTACTTCTTACCCTTCCCGCCCTCGCCCTCGGTGATCGCCTTCTGCAGGCTCGCCGGCATCTGGCGGTACTCCAGGAACTCCATCGTCGAACTCGCCCGGCCCTGCGACATCCCGCGGAGGGCCGTCGTGTAGCCGAACATCTCCGACAGAGGCACCTCGCACGTCACGAGTTTTACCACGCCGCGGTCGTCGGTGTCGATGATCATCCCGCGACGCGACGAGATGTCGCCCGTCACGTTCCCGAGGTACTCATTCGGCACCGTCACCACGACCTTCATGATCGGCTCGAGCAGCACGGGCCCGGCGCGATCGACGGCCTCATCGAGCGCGATGCGCCCCGCCATCTCGAAGGCGTTCTGGTTCGAGTCGACCGCGTGGTACGAGCCATAGGTCAGCGTGATCTTGATATTGATCAGCGGATACCCGAACTTCACGCCCGTGATCGCGCGCTGACGCGCCCCGTACTCCACCGACGGGATGAACTCCTTGGGGATCACGCCGCCCACGATCGCGTTGTCGAAGGCGATGGAGTCCTTGAAGTTCAGTTCCTCCTCCGCCGCCTGGGCCGCGGTGTACGGCTCGAGCGAGATCATGCAGTCGCCGAACTGCCCGCGACCGCCCGTCTGCTTCTTGAAGAGCCCGCGGACGTCGGTGACCTTCTTCGTGATCGCCTCGCGATAACTGACCTTGGGCTTGCCGACCTCGACGCCGACCTTCATGTCGCGACGCAACTTATTCGCGATGATCTCGAGGTGGAGTTCGCCCATCCCCGAAATGATCGTCTCGCCCGTCTCCTCGTTGTAGTTCGAGCGGAACGACGGATCCTCGCGCCGGATGACCGCCAGCGCCTCCGACAGTTTCCGCTTGTCGTCCTGCGTCTTGGGCTCGATCGACATCGAGATCACGGGCTCTGGGAAGTGCATCCGCTCGAGCATGATCGGCTCGTCCGAGTCGCACAGGGTGTCGCCCGTGTACGAGTCCTTGATCCCGACCACCGCGACGATGTTCCCCGCCGTGACTTCCTCGAGCGGGATGCGGTTCTGCGCGTGCATCTCGAAGATGCGCGACGCGTTCTCGCGCTTCCCATTCCCGGGGTTCAGAAGGCGCGTGCCCTTGGTCAGCGTGCCCGAGTAGACCCGCATGTACGTGAGGTCGCCGTGCGTGTCCGAGACGACCTTGAAGACCAGCGCCGAGAAGGGCGCCTTGGGGTCGTGCGGACGCGTGAGTTTCTTCTCTTCGTCCCTGGGGTCGGTCCCCTCGACCGGCGGGCACTCATCGGGCGCGGGGAGATAATCCACCACGGCATCCAACAATCGCTGCACACCGATGTTCCGGAGAGCCGCCCCGCACAGGACCGGGTAGCACTTCCGCGACACCGTCCCCTTGCGCAGCCCCGCCTTGAGGTCCTCGGTCGAGAGTTCCTTGCCGTCGAGATACTTCATCATCAGATCGTCGTCGAGTTCCGCGATCTTCTCGATCATGTCGTGACGCCACTGATCGATCGTGTCCTTGAGATCCGCCGGAATGTCCTTCTCCGTGACGATCTCGCCCTTCTCACCCTCAAAGAAGTACGCCCGCATCGTCATGAGATCGACCAGACCCTTGAAGTCGTGCCCGCTCCCGATGGGGAACTGGATCGCGATCCCGTTCGCGCCCAGACGCGTCTTGATCGTCTTGAACGAGAACTCGAACGACGCGCCGATCTTGTCCATCTTGTTGACGAAGCACATCCGCGGCACCTTGTACCGGTCCGCCTGACGCCACACCGTCTCGGACTGCGCCTCGACGCCTTCCTTGCCGTCGAAGACCGCCACCGCGCCGTCGAGCACGCGCAGCGACCGCTCGACCTCGATCGTGAAGTCCACGTGCCCGGGCGTGTCGATGAGGTTCAGTTTGTAGTCCTCGCCGTGACGCTGCCAGGGGCACGTCGTCGCCGCCGACTGGATCGTGATCCCGCGCTGCTGCTCTTCCTCGAGGAAGTCCATCGTCGCGGTCCCCTCGTGGACCTCGCCGATCTTGTAGTTCTTCCCGGTGTAGTACAGAATGCGCTCCGACACCGTCGTCTTCCCGGCGTCGATGTGGGCGCAGATCCCGAAGTTGCGGATGTGGGGCAGATCAGAGGGCAACGGATTGGACATGGACGGTTCCTTCGTGATTCAAGCCAGGGTCCAACGCTCGTTGGGACCGTGGGGATGCGTGACTGGGGTCAACTACCGATTCCGAATCGCAAGCCGTCTCGCGTCCGGTGCAAATCGCCGCTGGATCGCGGCACTGAATTCATGGTGCGCTCGAGTGGGCTTCGACGCACGCCGACCGAAGATCTCGGCAGCGTCACGTCCGTTGCGGCGGGGCGTCGACTTCGTCCTCTTCCATCGCAAGCACTCGAAAAACACTCTTTGCCCGGGATCCAAACAGATCCCTTCCAAAAGGCCGAGACAAAAGTCTAGGAAACCACACACGCGAATCAAGGGGCATGATCATCCCGAGAGAGCCCCGCATCCCCTTCCCTGGACAATCTTTCGAACATCCCCCGCTGTTCCTTCGTCAGCCCGGCCTCCCGATCGAGCCCCATCAGTCCATCCAGCCGCAACGCCTCGCGCGCCAGGTCTCGCTGTCGAGCGGCATCCCCCATCTTCCCGGCTACCTCGATCGCCTGAACCACCGGCGACAACGCGTATGGATCGAGCACCCGGGCATGATCGAGCGCCTCCAGGGCCAAAGCGAGACTCGTCCTCGAATCTCCGATCTTCAACTCAGCCTCCGACCGGTTCACCGTCGAGAGCCACACCCAGTCCCCGGCCCGGCCACGGACATCCACCGCGCGCCGCGCCGCGTCGCCGGCAAACAGGAACTTCTCGATCGCCGTCCGCTCGTCCCCCATCGCCACAGCATCCGACGCCGAGTGCACCAGCAGCCCGCTCAACGCGTGCCACGTCTCCGCGTGCGTCGTCATGATCCGCGTCGCTCGGCCCAAGTCCTCCGCCGCCAACTTCATCTTCCCCTGCCGCCATGCCGCGTACGACTCGATGAAATGCTCGCGATCGTCAGGCCGAAGCCCCTCCGGCTCCAGCACCGCGCGGAGATCCTGCTGTGCCCGCTGCCGCTCCTGGGCACTCGTCGCCTCCGACGCGGCCTGACCCAACGAGTCCACCACCGGGAGCAAGTCCAACCGCTTTGCTGCTGACGCCAGCGCCCCCTCCCACCGCCACACACTCTCGAGCCGTGTCCCCACCACCACGACCGGCACCAGCGCCGCCACGCCCGGCACCAGCATCGACCATCGCCGACGCGAGTTGACGGCCGCGTGTCTAGCCTCTCCTCCGACACCACGTCCGCAAAGCGCCCGTCCCGCCCCCGCCACACCCAGCATCGCCATCACCCACGCCCCCGACGATAGATTCGTCGGCGTCAACTCGATCTGCCCGTGCGCCAGCAAGGCCGCACACCCCGCCGCCATCGCCACCACCCGTGCCGGCACACTCCAGCGCAGCACCACCAGCGACATCGCGATCGCCAGCACCAGCCCGGCCACCGTCGCGATCACGTTCTGGCTCGCCCCCGCGGGATCCCCGATCACCGCCGCGATCGTGTGCGAGAATCCGCTCACCGCGAGCAGCACCAGCACGATCGTGTACACCTCCGTCCGCCGATCCGAAGGGTCCGTCGGCCCATCATCCCCACTCTTCTTCGAACCGAGCGCCGCACCCGCCCGCCCGGCGAGTACAAGCACCACCGCGACCAACGCACATCCCGCGATCCCCAGCGTCGCCACATACTCAAAGAACATCGAGTGAGGCGAAGTCACCGACTCGGGACTCCGCGGATCTTTCACGATCTGATACATCGCCTGGAACGCGTCCGACCCCACGCCACGCCACGGATGATCCACCAGCATCCGGCACGACGCCTTGATATAGAACCACCGGAACAGCACGCTCAACTCGCCGACCCGTGTCCCGATCACCCCACGCACCACCACCATCGCGATCACCACAAGAGGCACCAGCACATACACCGTGCCGAGCACCCCCGCCCGCCGTACCTCATCACGCACGAGCCACCCCAACGCCGATGGCCTCGCCGTCAATCGATCGAGCACGCGTGGCAGCACCGCAAAGACCGCCCCCACGCACGCCGCGACCATCCCACCCTTCGACATCGAGAGCGCCAACCCAAACGCGCACGCCCCCATGCCGAGCATCGTCGCCATGATCGGCCTCGCTGCGTTCTCCCGCCGTTCCCGCTCCGCGCAAACAAACGCCCCCAGCCACGCCCCGCACGCCGCAGCCAGCACGCTCGCGTAAACGTTCGACAATCCGAACCACCCCGTCGCCTCTCGCTGCAAGAGCCGCCGCTCGAACAGCCTCGCATTCACCGAGTCCTTCGACCATCCGTGCGAATCCAGGATCCGCTCGCGATTCCGCTCAAACTCCGCCATCGTCTGCGGATGGTCGACAAAGAACTGCATCGCCCCCTTCGCGATGAGCATCCCCACCACCGCGAGGAGCACCGCCGACGCGAGCCGATGCAGCCGCGAGTCCCGTGACGCCGCATGCAGCGCGATCGCCCCGAAGAACGCCGCCGACCAGTTCGAGAACATCACAAGATTCTCAAGATTGAACCGTGGCGAGAACGCGTGCACGCCCGCCGGCGCAAGACCCAAGATCGCACAGCACACCAGGCACACCAGCCCCGCGACATTCGCCCGCCGCATCGAGAACAGCAACACCGACGACGCCACCAGCGACACCACATCCATCGTCAGCGAGATCGCCGGCGTCACCCCCGCCGAGAACGCCGGCACCAACAACGGATCCTCCGACCAATACGGCATCACCTCCCGCGTCGCCACCATCTTCGCCAGCACCATCACGCACACCACCATGCACGACACCGTCGCGACGGCCCGCGACGCCCCGCCTCCATCGGTTACGCCCATCTCGCGTTCGTTCATGCCCCGCGCCGTTTCTGCCGGGTCTCCGACCACTCAAAGAGCGCTAACGCCCCCAGAATCGCCGCGCTCTGCGCCCCGATCACCATCGCGTCGCGAGGCGTGCTCGTTGCCAGCACCGTCCCCCCAAGCCCAAACGCCGCCGCGAACAGCACGATCACCGTCACCGTCGCCCGCCGCGAAAGCCCACGCCGCTCGATCCGATGCGACAAGTGCTGCAAATCTCCCACAAACGGCGACTTCCCCTGCACCAACCGGATCAGCACCACGCTCGCAAAGTCATACAACGGCACCGCCAGCACCACCAGCGGCGTCAATGGCGCGTGCCACCCGGGAGCCGCGTCTCCAACTCGGATATACGTCAGCCGCACACTCAACACCGCCAGCACAAACCCAAGCAAGAGCGACCCGCCATCACCAAGAAAGATCGACGCGCCCCGCGTCTGCCCATCGTGTCCTCTCGGCCTCCACGGAAAGTTGAAGACCAGAAACCCCAGCGTCCCCCCCGCCACCAGCGCCAGCGTCCCCGCCACAAACCACTGCTCAAATCGCACCGCGGTGACCAGCAACGAGCACGACGCAACCAGCGCCACCCCGCCGCACAGCCCATCCATGTTGTCCATGAAGTTGAACGCGTTCATCACCACAACGATCCACACCGCCGTCAACCCCACCGACAACCACGCCCCGCCCACGTGCGCATCCATCAGCGTGAGCAGCCGCGTCCCACCGAACATCGGCACCGCCAACGCCGGAATCGCCATCACCGCCAGTTTCACAAACGGCCCCAATGGCCGCCGATCATCAATCAACCCAAGCCCGTGGACAAGAAACGCCCCGCCCAACAGCACCACGGCCTCGCGCCACCTCGAGAGCACCCCAGGCAGATGCTCCTGGACATCGACAGGAACGAGCGACGGATCGCTCGGATCCAGCATCTCCGCGTGTCCGTGCAGTCGGGCAAGCGACAGGAAAAGGACCATCGGCAACGCGATCGCCACAAAGATCCCGATACCGCCAACATTCGGCACCTTCCTCCGCGGCGCCTTCACCTGCCCTTCAACTCCCGCCGAATCGAACGCGCTCCACCGCCGCGCCACCCCGCGCACCACCACCGTCGCCGGCAGAGCGATCAGAAACGCGAGCACACCAAGAGCAAGGACATTCAGAATCATGCGGGAGAGATCGAGACACGCGTGGACGACTGGATGAAGATCGCGACCAAAGGCCGTTCAGTGTACCGAACCGACGCGAACTCCGCCCCGTCCTACTTCCGCGTCAGAATCTCGCGAAGGTGGTCCACGAACCGCCACACATCCTCATACGTCGTATACAACGGCACGGGTGCGGCACGGAGCACGTCCGGCTCGCGGAAATCGCACACCACGCCCCGCGCCAGCAACTCCTGGTGCAGCGCCCTCCCCGCCCCGCCCCCCGCGTGCTTCAGCCGCAGCGACAACTGCGACCCGCGCTGCTCCGGATCCTCAGGCGTCGTGACCTCCAAAGGCCGCCCCTCGATCTCACCCACGAGATAACGCAAAAACGCCGTCAACTTCTGCGCCTTCGCCCAGCGTCGATCCACCCCCGCCCTTTTGAAAATCTCCAGCGACGCCCGAAGCGGCGCCAACGCGAGAATCGGCGGATTCGACAACTGCCACGCGTCCGCCGATTGCACCGGCACAAAGTCCGGCGTCATCGCAAACCGCGTTGTCGGATCGTTCCCCCACCATCCCGCAAACCGCACAAGGCTCTGGTCCGCCAGATGCCGCTCATGCACGAACGCCCCGGCCACCGCGCCAGGCCCGGAGTTGAGGTACTTGTAACTGCACCACGCCGCAAAGTCCGCCCCCCAGTCGTGCAGCCGCAGCGGCACGTTCCCCGCCGCATGCGCTAGGTCCCACCCCACGACGATCTCCCGCTCCCGCGCAAACCGCGTGATCGTCTCCATGTCGAACCGCTGCCCGGTCAGATAGTTCACGCCCCCAAGCATCACCATCGCGATCGAGTCCTTCTCGCGATCAATCCGATCAAGGATGTCTTCCGTCCGCAGCGTCGCCTCCCCAGCGCGAGGCTTCAATCGCACGCTCCCGGCCTTCGTGTCAAACCCCGCGTGCCGCGCGTGAAACTCCAACTGGCTCTGGATCGCGTACGAATCGCTCGGAAACGCCGAGTCCTCAAAGACGATCTTGTACCGCTCGCGCGTCGGGCGATAGAAACTCACCATGAGCAGGTGCAGGTTCGTCGTCAGCGAGTTCATCGCCACAACCTCGCGCGCCGACGCCCCGGCGATCATCGACAGCCCCTCGCGCACAAACTCGTGATACGGATACCACGGATGCTTCCCGTGCAGGTGCCCCTCCACGCCCAGCCGCGCCCAGTCGTCCAGTTCCTGCTCCACCGCCACCCGCGCCGACTTCGGCTGCGCCCCCAGCGAGTTCCCCACCAGATAGATCGCCGCCCTCGACGCCTCGCTCGCGGGCAACGCCGCCCCCACTGTCCTCGCGATCTCCCCAGCACTCGGCAGCGCAAACTCACCACGGAACTCGCGCATCGGATCCGCCAGGTCCATCGCCACCGCGGCGTTCAACTCCCGATCAAACTCATACGGACTCGTCGTCATCGATTCCGATCTCCATCGCTTCGATCTCGTCTGGCCCTACCCACCCTCGTGGCACAGGCGTCTCGCCTGTGTCTACCTCTTCTCCATATTCATCCTTCAGATGTTCTGCTGTCCAGAATCCCCAACAACTCCCTCGCCGTCCCTCGCAACAACCGTTCCACAACATCCTCTCCCAGTTCCCCCCGCATCGACCACACCAACTCCCCCGCCTTCTCCTCGCCCAATGGGAAGGGATAGTCGCTCCCCAGCGCCACCCGCGGCGCCCCGAACTGCTTCAACAGAAGCCGAAGCGCTTCCGCGTCATGCACGAGCGAGTCTACATACACCCGCGCCACTCGCCCATCACTCGCCAGATACTCCCGCGGATCTCGCGCCCCTTCCGGAAACAAATCCCTTCGGCACGCAAACCCGTGCGCGATTCGCCCCAGCGTCCCCGGAAAACTCCCGCCCCCATGCGCGAACGCGATCTTCAGCCGCGGCAACCGATCCAGCACCCCGCCAAACATCACCGACATCATCGCGATCGTCGTCTCACAAGGCATGCCCACCAACCACGGCATCCAATACCGAGCCATCCGATCCACAGCCCTCGCACCATCGCCAGCCGACACCCCACCCGGTGCTCGCACCATCTGGTGCTGCAACATGTCCCACGGGTGCACGAACACCGCCGCCCCCAATCGCTCGGCACACGCCAGCACCTCGAACACGCCAGGCTCATCGAGGTTCAGACCGTTGACATTCGTCCCGATCTGGACGCCCCTCATCCCCAACTCACCCACGCAACGCTCCAACTCTCGGCACGCCATCCCCGGATCCTGCATCGGCACCGTCCCCAGCCCCGCGAACCGAGCCGGATGCGCCCGCACGATCTCCGCGATGTGGTCGTTGAGAAGCCGCGCCAGATCCAATGCGTCGCTCGCCGCCGCCCAATACGAGAACATCACCGGCACCGTCGACAGCACCTGCATCAACACGCCCGTCGCGTCCATCTCGCCAAGCCGAACCGACGGATCCCAGCAGTTCGCCCCGATCTCCCGGAAGAACGTCGTCGTCCCGTCCGCGTTCGATCGGCACATCCGCGCACACCCGGGCCCGCAGTGATCCAGCGCGATCCACCCCGGATATCCGGACCTTCGAGTCCAGTCCGGCCATCGCTCCGGCAGGATGTGCGTGTGCAAATCAACTCGCACGGCGTGGGATTCCTTGTCAACCATTCGGAACGCGCGGATCGTATGCGATTCATTCACCCATCTTTCCCGGCCGTCGATCAATGCGCGACGTTCACTCGCCGATACGCTCATCGCGTACGCCCTCTCGTCCCACGTTCTCGGTCCATCGATCCATGCACAACGTCGAGTTCAAAGCCGAACTCCGAGACCCGGGCCTCGCCCGGTCCATTTGCCACGCCCTCAAGGCCACCTGGATCGCCGACCTCGTCCAGACCGACACCTATTTCCGCACGCCCACAGGCCGGCTCAAACGCCGCGAGACCATCGGCGAAGAGACCGAATACATCTTCTACGAACGTCCCAACCTCGCCAGGCCCAAACTCAGCCACTTCGCCATCTACTCCGAGCAGCAGGCCCTCGAACGCTTCGGCACGCAACCCCTCCCCATCTGGGTCGCCGTCAAGAAACGACGATCGCTCTGGATGATCGGGAACTCCCGAATCCACCTCGACGCCGTCGAGAACCTCGGCAACTTCCTCGAGTTCGAGTGCCTCGTGAGTCGCGAGCACAACCTCGCCCGCTGCCACGACGCCATCACCGAACTCCGCAAGGCCTTCCAGCCCGTCATGGGCGAGGTCATCGACTGCAGTTACAGCGACCTCCTCGCCCGCCAGAGCGAGCACGCCCACGAGGAATCCCCCGACTCGCCGTACACTTGGTGAAGCGCGATCTCCCGGAGAGCCAACCACTCCACCGGGCCGCGCGACGGGAGCGATCCATGTCCACCAGGCTCGAAGTCCATAAGACTTGCAAACTCTACATCAATGGCCAGTTCCCCCGGAGCGAATCAGGCCGCACCACTCCCGCCCATGCCGCCGATGGCTCCCTCATCGCCCACGTCTCCCTCGCCTCGCGCAAAGACCTCCGAGACGCCGTCGAGCACGCCCGCGCCGCCCAACCCAAATGGGCCGCCGCCACAGCCTACAACCGTGGCCAGATCCTCTACCGCCTTGCCGAGATGATCGAGGCCCGCGCCAACGAGTTCGAGCACGAACTCGCTCTGTACCAGAAACCAGCAAAGCCTGCAGCGAAATCCGCCAAGTCCAAATCGTCCACGCCGCGCCTCTCGCCCGCCCACGAGGTCGCCGCCTCCATCGACCGCCTCGTCCACTACGCCGGCTGGGCGGACAAGCACGCCCAGATCCTCGGCGGCCAGAACCCCGTCGCCAGCCCCCACTACAACTTCACCGTTCCCGACCCCACTGGCGTCGTCGCCATCCTCTGCCCCAACTCGCCACCACTCCTCGCCATCGTTTCACTCCTCGCCCCTGTGCTCTGCCCGGGCAACACCGCGATCCTTGTCCCCAGCCAATCCGCCCCAACCATCGCCACCATCTTCGCTGAAGCCTGCGCCACCAGCGACATCCCGCCCGGCGTTGTAAATATTCTCACCGCCGATCACAGCGAACTCATCCCCCACATCGCCTCGCACCGCGACATCGACGCCGTCCACGCCGCTTGCGACTCTCTTGACCACGCTGCCGCCCTCCGCGCCGGTGCCGCCGAGAATCTCAAACGCGTCAAGATCCGCCAGAACACCGACTGGATAACGGCCCAGGGGGTCTCCTGGATCGAGCCCTTCGTCGAAATGAAAACCATCTGGCACCCGGCCTCGGTCTAACTCCCTCGCCCAAACCTCCACGACCCTCACCCCCACGAAAACCTGGGGATCAACCCGTTTCCAAGCCGATTCCCATTGTGCCCACCATGCTTCGGTGGTACGCTATGACCTTGGTATTCAGGGCCATCCGCCCGATCAGTGCCGTCCCAAGCGCTCACTCATACGCAGCGCCCCTGTCCGTGTGCAAGGAGTCTCCGATGCCCTCGCTCTTCTCGTGGTCCAGCGCCATCCGTGCGAACACTCTCGCCCTGGCCCTCGCCGTCACGCTCACCACACCCGCGCTCGCCGACTCCGTCGTCCTCACCCCAACCAAGGACGCCACACTCATCGAGGACGCACAAGGCGACTTCGCCAACGGCGGCGAGGACGGCTTCCAAGTCGGCCACACCAACCAGGGCGGCGCGGGTGAGGGCATCCGACGCGGCATCCTCGCCTTCAACCTCTCCTCCATCCCCGCAGGCTCCACCATCAACAGTGTCACGCTCAAACTGACCGCCATCCAGAACAACGCCAGCGGCAACTTCAACATCACCCTCCACAAAGTCCTCGCCGATTGGGGCGAAGGAACCTCCACCGGCGGCACCGGCGGCGGCTCCGGCGGCGCGCCCACCACCAACTCCGTCACCTGGATCCACCGCTTCTTCTCCGGCACCAACTGGTCCACCGCCGGCGGCCAGTTCACCGCCGGCTCCAGCGCCACCCTCTCCGTCGGCGCCACGGGCGCCTACACCTGGTCCAGCGCCGGCATGATCACCGACGTCTCCAACTGGGTGAACAACTCCTCCACCAACTTCGGCTGGATCGTCCGAGGCAACGAGACCACCCTCGGCAGCACCAAGAAGTTCGCCTCCCGAACCTTTGCCACAACCGCCAGCCGCCCGACGCTGACCGTCGATTTCACTCCGCCCACCGGCGCCTGCTGCCTCGTCGACGGCACCTGTGTCGTCGTCACCCAGGCCTCGTGCAACTCCCAGAGCGGCACCTACCAAGGCAACAACACCTCCTGCTCACCCAACCCCTGTCCACCGCCGACGGGCGCCTGCTGCCTCCCCAACCAAACCTGCGTCGTCCTCGAGCCCGCCGACTGCACGACTCAAGGCGGCACCTACCAAGGCCACGGCACTTCCTGTTCTCCCTCCCCCTGCATCGCCACCATCACCGACACCTTCGGCGCCCTCCAGGATACCACGATCTACGAGAACGCCACCGGCAACTCCAATGGCGCTGGAGAGTTCATTATCACCGGAACCACAGGCTCCATCTTCACCGAACTCCTCAGCCGCAACGGCCTCATCAAGTTCGATCTCTCCTCCATCCCCTCCAACGCCACCGTCATCAGCGCCACGCTCACCCTGCGCCTTCTCGAGACCAACGACTCCGCCTCGCGCGGCGTTTCCATCTACCGCGTCACCCAATCCTGGGGTGAGGCCGGGTCCAACGCGGTCGGTGACGAATACACCGGTGCCGCCGCACAGATCACCGATGCCAACTGGACCGTGAGAAGTTTCCCCTTCACCGCCTGGTCCACTCCCGGCGGCGCCTTCGCCACACCCGCCAGCGCGACCACCACCGTCTCCACCATCCTCAACACCTTCCACGACTTCACAGGATCCCAAGTAGCCGCCAACGTCCAGCAATGGATCCAGAACCCAAGCCAGAACCACGGGTGGATCATCCTCTCCTCCAACGCCCTCGGCGGCAACGCTCTCCGCGGCTTCGGCTCCAGGAACAACCCAACCCGCGGCAATCAACCCGTCCTCGAAGTCCAGTACCAGGTCATCCCCGCTACTGGCGCCTGCTGCTTCCCCGACGGCTCTTGCCAGGTCAACACCCAGGTCGGCTGCAGCTCCGCCGGCGGCTTCTACAACGGCGACAACACAAACTGCTCCCCCAATCTCTGCCCCCAACCCACCGGCTCCTGCTGCCTTCCCAGTGGCTTCTGTGTCACCGTCACCGCCGCCAACTGCCTCGCCTCCAACGGCACCTACAACGGCGACAACACCCTCTGCGCCGACGCCAACTGCCCCATCATCCTCACGCCCTACATTGACGCCCTCCCCATCCCAGGCACCGCCGTCCCCACCACAGGCTCCGCCGGCGGCGCCGCCCACTACGACATCGACATCGTCGAGACCACCCACCGCTTCCACTCCGAGCTCTCCGGCGACGCCTGGGTCTGGGCCTACGACGGCAAGTACCCCGGCGACACCATCGAGGCCTTCAAGGGCCAAACCGTCACCGTCAACTGGTTCAACAACCTCCGAAACGAGGACAACTCCCTCAAGACCCAGCACCGACTCAACGTCGACACCTGCCTCCACGGGCCCGACGTCACCGGCAACGTCCCCGTCACCGTCGTCCACCTCCACGGCGCCAAGGTCGCCAGCGAGTCCGACGGCGACCCCGACACCGCCTTCCCCCCGGGCACCGGCGCACCCCTCTACACCTACCCGAACAACCAGCCCGCCTGCACCATGTGGTACCACGACCACGCCCTCGGCATCACGCGACTCAACGTCTACATGGGCCTCGCCGGGTTCTATCTCCTCCGAGACACCGAGAGCAACGCCCTCAATCTCCCCCAGGGACACAACGACATCCCCCTGGTCATCCAGGACCGCTCCTTCCACCCCACGGGCCAACTCAAGTACAACACCGATCTCCAGGAAGACTTCTTCGGCGAGTTCGTCTGCGTCAACGGCAAGGTCTGGCCTTTCCTCGATGTCCGTAAGGGCAAGTACCGCTTCCGCCTCTTGAACGGCAGCAACTCACGCACCTACACCCTCGCCCTCTCCAACAACGCCACCTTCCACCTCATCGCCACAGACCTGGGCATGACCTCCACCCCCGTCCCCCTCACCTCCATCACCCTTTCTCCCGCCGAGCGCGCCGAGATCGTCGTCGACTTCGCCCCCTACTCCACCGGCACCACCATCGAGTTCGTCAACTCCGCCGTCGCCCCCTTCCCCAACGGCACGCCCGGCAGCGAAGTCCCCCAGGTCATGCAGTTCCGCGTCACCAACTCCCCCGGCGACACCGACGCCCTCCCCGCAACCCTCGTCCCCGTCACCCCCATGAACATCAATCCGGGCACGATCGAACGCTCCCTCGAACTCCGAAACTTCGCCGACGCCCACTGCCCAGGCCACGACGACGGCACCTGGATGATCAACGGCCTCCTCTGGGACGACATCACCGAGTTCCCGCGCGAGAACGCCACGGAAATCTGGTCCTGGGTCAACCGCTCACCCTTCACCCATCCCATGCACATGCACCTCGTCCGCTTCCAGATCCTCGATCGCCAGGCCTTCACCATCGTCAGCAACGTCGTCGTCCCCACCGGCCCGCTCATCCCGCCCTCCCCGTCCGAGACCGGCTGGAAGGACACCGTCCAGGCCTCGCCCAACATGATCACCCGCGTCGCCGCCCGCTTCGAGGGCTTCACGGGTCTCTTCCCCTACCACTGCCACATCCTGGAGCACGAGGACCACGAGATGATGCGGCAGTTCCGCGTCGTCTGCGTCGCCGACTTCGACGACGGCAGCGGCACAGGCCAACCAGACGGCGGCGTCACCATCGACGACCTGCTGTACTACCTCAACGCCTTCAACGCCGGAACCCTCAACGCCGACGTCGACGACGGCACCGCCACAGGAAACCCCGACGGCGGCGTCACCATCGACGACCTCCTCTACTACCTCAACCGCTTCAACGCGGGGTGCTGACGGACATCTCCCGCCGACATCCAGAGACCCTCGCACAACTCTTGTGATATCGCACAAAGGAGTCAGCCATATACCAACCCTCCCCAGTCGTGCGAACTGTGCTTGTTCTGTTCACCCTGCTCATGCCAGTCTGCTCTCGCGCATTCGGCCAAGGCCCTTGCGACCCACACTGGCTCCCGGGCGAGGGTGTGCCGGGATTGAACAATGATGCCCTATCCACCGCAGTCCTTCCCGATGGCGACCTGATCGTTGGGGGCCGTTTTTCGATAGCGGGCGGCGTTGCAGCAAGCCGAATCGCACGTTTCAACCCGACCACGCAGACTTGGTCCGCCCTCGGAACAGGTGTACTCGGGGATGTTCGGGCGCTGACGGTTCTCCATAATGGCGACATTGTCGCCGCCGGAACAGTCAGCTCTGCTGGCGGGGTTCTGGTGAACCGCATAGCCCGTTTCAATCCAACCTCTAGCACATGGACATCGCTTGGATCAGGCCTGAATGGCACTGTCCACGCGCTAGCTGTACTCCCGGACGGCAACATGATTGCGGGCGGTTTATTTTCATCAGCCGGCGGGGTCGAAGCAAACAATATTGCCCGCTATGACCCCGCCACGAACACTTGGTCAGCACTTGGCTCAGGCCTAGGCAGCACCGCGTTCGCCTTGGTTGTGCTCCCGGATGGCGATCTAGTCGCAGGAGGATCGTTCATCTCGGCAGGTGGAGCACTGGCAAACAACATCGCCCGCTACAACCCAACAACAAACACATGGTCGCCTCTCGGATCGGGCGTAAACAGCGCCATCTTCGACATGGCGGTGCTCCCAGATGGCGACCTGGTCGCGGGGGGATCATTCCAATCTGCCGGCGGGGCCCAGGCCAACCGCATCGCCCGGTATCGCCCGGCAACGAACCAATGGACCACTCTCGGATCAGGCGCGGCCGACATCGTCAACACAATCTCTGTACTCCCGGACGGCGACATTATCGTGGGGAGCAAATGGCCCGGAACAAGCACCGGGTACCAAGTCGCCAAGTATCAAACCGCCACAAATACCTGGACAACTCTTGGCTCAGGAACGATCGGCTTTATCGGCGCGTCAGCCGTTCTCCAGAATGGCGACGTGATCGCGGCTGGCCTTTACCTCAGTTAGCGGAATGGATGTCAATCGCATCGCTCGCTATCAGTCGGCCTCAGACACATGGACCACTCTTGGGCGAGGTTTGAACGACACCATTTCCAACATGACGGTGCTCCAGAGCGGCGAGGTGATTGTGAGCGGCGCCTTCACCACAGCGGGCGGAGTTGCGGTCAACCACGTTGCTCGCTACGACCCATCGACAAACATGTGGTCTGCCATGGGCTCGGGCGTATACGGCACCGAGTTTGGGATCAAGGCCGCGGTCGAGTTGCCTGGAGGCGACATTATTGTGGGCGGCTCATTATATCAAGTTGACGGAGTTCATGTGAACCGCATCGCCCGTTACAACACGACGTCGAGCACTTGGTCCGCCTTTGGGCCGGGCATGAACAACACGATCCGCGCCATGTGTATGCTCGCGGACGGCGACATAATCGCAGGAGGCGACTTCAACTCCGTCGGAAGTGTCACCGCTCGCAAGATTGCCCGCTATCACTCAGACACAAACACCTGGTCTCCACTTGGCTCTGGAATCGGCACAGATGATTTCGACAAGGTCAATGCGCTTGCCGTACTTCAGAATGGCGACGTGCTCGTGGGCGGATATTTCACTATCGCGGGCGGCATCGAAGTCAGCCATCTCGCACGATACAATCCTACCAGCGACACATGGTCGAATCCGGGATCGGGCACGAGCAGTGTTATTTTTTCATTTACGCCGCTCCTCAACGGCAACATTATCGTAAGCGGTAACTTCAGGACTGCAGGCGGAGTCAGCACTCGACTACGCGATATATAACCCATACATTAATACATGGTCGGCCTTTACCACATGGCCTGTGTCTTATACTATCAACGCATTTGTCGTGCTCCCAAACAGTGAAGTGGTAACAGGGGGCAGTTTTTCTAACGCATTCGGCGTGGCGGCACGTAATGTCGCCTTGTATGACTGGACGACAAGTACGTGGTCAGCCCTAGATTCAGGGGTAAACGATACCGTCACAAATCTAGTTGCTCTCCAGAACGGAGACGTCCTCGTGGGAGGTTCCTTCACCGCAGCAGGCGGCAACCCCTCCGCCTACTTCGCCCGATACACCTTTGGCAACTGCCCCGATTGCCCCGCCGACCTCGACGATGGCACGAACTCCGCCACACCCGACGGCGCCGTCACCATCGACGATCTCCTCTACTTCCTCGCCGTCTTCCAGGCCGGCAATCTCGCCGCAGACCTCGACGACGGCTCTACCACAGGCACTCCCGACGGAGCCGTCACCATCGACGACCTGCTCTTCTTCCTCGATCACTTCTTCGCTGGGTGCTGATCGACCACAGACCGGCACACACGCCGCACCCCAAAAAACACACAAGCCCCCGCACCATCGCGGGGGCTTTCTCGTTTCAGAATCCCGTCATCCCGGGAAAGACTCTCAAACAAATGCCGATTTTCGTCTGCATACTGCGGCTGGACTCAACTCGTCCTCCGCGTGCTCGAGACGGCCTTGCCCGACCGCCCGCATCAACTCCCCGATCATCGTCCCCGACTCTGCGATCGACCACCTTCGTTGGCACTCACGTGGGCAAGGAGCAGAGCCAGGGGACGAAACTCGGGACGGGTTTTCGTGGAGTCCCTCGTGAGTGCCGCCCCCATCTTCGGCCATGTCGCCCCGGTTTGTCAAATCATCAGGCGAGGAATCATGACGCGGACCACGCGCCGGCGGTTTGGGCTGGGCATTCCCATCACCCCGGCCGGATGCCGGCCAGAGACGCGGAAGTGCCGACAGGGCCGAGGCTTGCTCCTCGAGGGGTGGGATGTAATACCGGTGCTCGACCCGCCCGGAATGCCGCATCAGAAAATCCACCATTTTTTCGCTGGCGGTCGACCCGAGCACCGTCGCGAAGTACTTCCGGGCCGAGTGCGTGCTGAACCGACGGCCGCGATAGTCCTCGGCGGCGATACCGGCGGCGTCGCGATCAGCGAGGAATGTCCCCTTGCTCGGAACCACCGGGAACACCGGATCGTTCGGGCCGGCTGGAGCAAGTCCCGCTGCGGCAAGGTCGCGATCGACGGCGGCGAGATGGAGCCGGAGTTGCTCGACGATCTCGGGCGCGAGCGCACAGTCGCGGCGCTTGCGGCCCTTGTTGATCTCCGGTTCCCAGATCACATGCGGCACGGGATGGTCGAGCACCAAGTGCCGACGCTTCCACAGACTCGGTTCGGTCACCCGCGAGGCATGGGAGAACAGGCACAGCCAATAGAGCGCCCGATTTCCCTTGCACCGGCGGTCGGCCTGGTCGCGAACCCACGCGTGCAGGATGATCCTGCTGGCCTCGTCCACTGTCGCCGGTCGTGCCCCTTCCCCACCATCATCCTCAGCACGCTCGACTAGTTCCAGCGGGTCGAGCGATATGACTCCGGACCGCTTCATGTGCCTGCACAGCGATCTGAAGCACGAGAGATTGCGGTTGTACGTCGATCCCTTCCAGGCCTGAGCGCCCATCCAGGACGTCACCGCGGCGAACGTCACGTCTGCCGGCGATGACCATCCGCATTCACCCATGGCCTTGGACACGACCTGACGAAACGACGCGACGCTTCGGGGCTTCTTCCGGCGGCTTCTGAGGTACTCGAGCCATGCGTCTACGGCGTGTGCCAATGGCGTCCCCTCGGACGCAATGCGCCCGGCAACGGGACCACAGACCGTTGACGAGTCCGTGCCCGCCTCCTGAGTGCCAAGGGAGGAAGGCTCCATGCAAGGCATTACAGCACAGTCACTTGCGAGACGCAAGACCAAATGGGAGATCGTCTTGCCCGTGATCGGTTCCCGGACGTGAATCTCGACCACGGCGTGGCCTGTAAGCCTGTCAGAAGGGTCATTATCGGAGGGGACAAGTCGCATGGCTGCCTCCATTGGGCAGCCATGCCCGGGTGATCGGTCCTCAGAGACGGTTCTACCCGAATGCGGGCGTGAAGTTTTCATCACGCGCGTTTATGTGCCACGACGGCGCACTCGATGCGTCTGGCCCATGACAGAACCGCCTAGTAGAGACGTGCCCGCCGATGACACGATCGCCATCGAGGTCCTTCGCGAGATGCAACGTCGCGAGATGTCGATCAGCCGGCTGGCAAAGAAGTCGGGCGTTGATCGCTCGGTCTTGGGCCGATGGCTCAGCGGTGTTCGCAGCATCCGCGTCCGACAGGCCGTGCTTGTCATGCGGGTGCTTGGACTTGTGGTGGTTCCAGGGGCGAAGATCCATGGCCAAGGCCAAACCAAAGACCGGAACTCACAATATCGCGCCCAACCTGATCTCCCTGGCCACGCCCGTCGGCGACGTCTCGACTGACCCGGCGAACCTCAGAATCCACGATGAGCGCAGTATCGAGGCCCTGAGGGCGTCATTACGCCGGTTCGGGCAACAGAAGCCCATCGTCGTGGACGACGCCGGCGTGGTCGTGGCCGGGAACGGCACGTTTGAGGCTGCCAAGTCGCTTGGATGGACACACGTCGCCACGATCAAATCGGATCTGGTTGGCGTCGACCGGACGGCCTACGCGATCGCCGACAACCGCACTGCCGAACTCTCCAGATGGGACGACGACGCGCTCCGGCTCGTGCTGGCGGACATGCCCGCCGACATGGCCGAGTCGGCCGGCTGGTCCCAGGACGAACTCGCCGAACTCCTCACCGTGGACTCGGACGAGCCGGCGGTCGAGCACACGGCGCCAGATCTCTTGCCAATAGCCGTGACTCAGCCTGGTGATCTCTGGGAACTTGATTCGCACCGACTGCTGTGTGGAGATTCAACCGAGGACGACGACGTTGACAAGCTCATGAACGGCCATCGTGCGAGCCTTGTGGCGACCGATCCTCCCTACCTGGTTGACTACACCGGAGTACGTGCCGGCGATCGCGGCAAAGACTGGTCTGCCACTTATCGCGAGGTCGAGATTACGGATGCCGCCGGCTTCTTTCGATCGGTCTTCGGGAACATCGTCCGTGTGCTCGCGCCCAATGCAGCGATCTATTGCTGGCACGCGCACAAGCGACTGGTCGAGATCATTGATGCATGGCGATCGCTGGATATTCTCGATCACCAGCAGATCATCTGGGTGAAGCCGGCGGCCGTGTTCGGGTCGGTCTTCTGGCACTTTCGGCATGAGCCATGTCTCATGGGATGGGTGCAGGGGAGCAAGCCGACGCACAATGGCCTTCACGACTTCGACTCGGTGTGGACGTCCGCCGGTGACGCCATCCCACTCGAGCAACTCACAAAGTCCCAACTCCTCGGCATCATCAAGGACGCGTCTTCGGTGTGGGAGGTCGACTGGGAAGGCAAGTCCAGGCCCATTGGCAACGAGCACCCGACCCAGAAGCCCGTCGAGATCTTCGCCAGACCGATACGGAAGCACACCAAACGCGGAGACGTGTGCTATGAGCCCTTCAGCGGATCAGGCTCGCAACTGGTCGCGGCCGAGCAGCTCGGCCGGCGCTGTTACGCAATGGAGCTCGAGCCCGTGTTCGTGGACGTCGGAGTCCGACGATGGCAGATGATGACTGGGCGAGCCGCTAGGCTGGCCGGCGACGGGCGCACGTGGGCCGAGATCGCCAGGTCCCGCGGCGTCGACGTCGAGGAGCATGCGCCATGCCCACCAAGCCCAAGCACCCCTGCAATCACCCCGGATGCCACATCCTCACCGACCGACGATACTGCGATGTCCACGGACCCAAGCATGAGCCCGCGCCGGCGTGGAGGACCACGCAAGGGAGCTCGACCTCGAGGGGGTACGGTGCCCGCTGGCGTCGATTGAGGAAGCTGGTGATCGCCCGCGATCCGATCTGTGTGTTGTGCATGAAGCAGCCGACGAAGCACGTCGACCACATCAAGCCCAAGGCCACGGGTGGAGGGGAATCGCTCGACAACCTGCGAGGGTTGTGCGAGCGTTGTCACATGCAGAAGACCGCCAGAGACGGCCATGCGAGGAAGGCGGCGACGCGTCTGGCCAACACGATCAGGAGAGCCGGTACGCCTCGACAGTAACCGAGGTGACAGAGCTATACGAGACGAGGACGTTCGAGCTTCCATCGTTGAACGCCGGCGGAATCGGCCCGATGATCCGAGATTGTCCTGCCGGTATGGCGACCACCTGATCCTCCAGCACCATGGGCGGGAAGACACCGTCGCCCGGCCTGTTCTTGTTCACGCCAGCAGCAAGCGTCACATCGATAGACGCGCCGCTGCCGTTCGTGACCCGCAGGAATGAGTTTCCGCTGGTGTTCTTGATCGTGTCGCCACCGGCATTCGCGGAGATGCCAGCGGGGTTGGTGCCAATCATCGATGGAACGGCAGGCGTAATAGCAGCCATGTTCGGCCTCCAGGGCGGCTTCCACGGGCCGCGTTCGGCCAGACTAGACGCGGCCCACGTCGATGGCCAGCAGGCTGCCCAGGGCGTCCAGGACGCGGCATTGGGCATCCAGAGCGTCGTTGGGGGGAGGGGGGGCAATTTCTCTGGGAGGGTGCGTGGGGACCGCAGTGGGGCCCGTCGCGTGCGCGCGCGCAGGTTTTGAAAACACTTAGCGACCAACGCCGACGCGGCTAGTTTTGGCGCATGGGGAAACGTGGTCCTCCGCCGAAGCCGACCGTGCTGAAACTCGTCGCCGGAAACCCCGGCGGGCGCAAGCTCAACGTCCAGGAAGTCGTGCCCCCGCCCGGCGACGCCGAGGCGCCCGAGCATCTCGACGAACGTGCCCGTCTCGTGTGGGATCAGGTCGTCCCGAAGTTGACGCGGATCGGACTCGCCCGTTCGGTCGACGGCGAGGCGCTCGCCCGGTACTGCCAGATGATCGTTCTGTGGCGCGACGCGACGGCGTTCATCGAGAAGAATGGCCGCTCCTATCCCGTTCGAGCGGACAGCGGGAACCCGAAGAAGCCCGGCAAGATCATCCGATTCTCCGCGTTCCCGGAGATATCCATGGTGCTGCGGCTCTCGCGTGACCTCCTGGCGATCGAGCGGGAGTTCGGGCTCACGCCGTCGGCGCGATCGCGCATCCAGGTCGCGGCCGAGAAAGCGAGTCAAGGTGACGTGAATGAGCTCAAAGCGAAGTTCTTCGGCTCGCGGCCGTCCTCGCCGAAGACCGGCTGAGGCACGAACGCCGCCCATCGCCGAGGCCTACTTCGACAAGGAGCAGGCCAACCGCGCGTGCCAGTTCTTCGAACTCTTCCTGACCCACACGAAGGGCGAGTGGGCGGGCCAGCCGTTCATCCCGCACGACTGGCAGCGTGACCAGATCATCCGACCGCTCTTCGGCTGGCGTCGCAAGTCCGATGGCCTGCGCTGGTACCGGCGCTGCGATCTGTGGGTGCCCAGGAAAAACGGCAAGAGCACGCTCGCCGCCGGCGTCGCGCTCTACCTGCTCTTCGGGGACGAGGAGGCCGGCGCCGAGCTCTATCTGCTCGCCAACGACAAGGAACAGGCCTCGATCGTGTTCCGCGAGGCCGCTCGGATGGTGCGGGCGTGCCCGGATCTGAACGACCGGAGCCAGGTGTTCGACTCGGCCAGGACGAAGTCGATCGTCTACCCCGAGCAGATGTCATCGCTGCAGGCGCTCTCGTCGTTGCCGCAGAACAAGGACGGCCTGAATCCCAGCGGCGTGGTGTTCGACGAAATCCACGAACTTCGGGATTTCGAGCTCTGGGACAAGATGACGACCGGATCGGCGACTCGCCGGCAGCCGCTCACTTTCGTCATCTCGACCGCCGGCTACGACCGGCACACCGTGGGCTGGCGCGAGTACGTCCAGGACAAGCGAATCCTCGAGGGCAAGAGCCGCATCGAGGACCGACTCGTCGTGATCTACGAGGCGGGCCCGAAGGACGATTGGAAACAGGAATCGACCTGGAAGAAGGCGAACCCCGGATATGGCGTCACGATCAAGCCGAGGGAGTTCCGGTCGCTCTTCAACGAGGCGCTCGAGGACGCGAGCAAGGAAGCGGCCTTCAAGCGGTATTTCCTAAACATCTGGACCGGGCAGAAGACCGGATGGCTCGACGTCGAGGACTGGGACAAGTGCGCCGGTCAGGTGGACCCTGCGGTCATGGCGTCGCTCCAGGCCTGGCTCGGGCTGGATCTCTCCAAGCGGTCCGACCTCACCGCCCTGGTCTCACTCTTCCGGCAGTCCGAGGGGGGCGCGAAACGGTTCTACGTGCTGCCCCACTTCTTCGTTCCCGAGGACAACATCGACCTCAAAGAGAAGCGCGACGGCGTCCCGTACCGAGAGTGGGCGAAGGCCGGCCATGTCACCCTGACCCCGGGCAACGTCGTCGACTACGCCGCCATCCGCGAGAAGATCCTCGAGGACTGGGCGAGGCGGTTCCAGATCCGAGAGGTCGCGTACGACCCGTACAACGCGACCCAGATCGCGAACGAACTCACGGCCGCCGGCATGACCTGCGCCGAGATCATTCAGACGATCAAGCACGTCTCGCCGGCGACGATGGAACTGAAGAACCTGGTCCTCGAGGGCAAGATCTCCCACGGCGGCAACCCGGTTCTGCGATGGATGGTCGAGAACGTCGCGGTGATCTCCGACGTGAACGGGAACGAGCGGCTGACCAAGAAGGGATCGACCAGCCGCATCGACGGCTTGGCGGCGTTGGTGACGGCCCTCGTCCGCGCTAGTGTGGCCGACGTGGCACCCTCGGTGTACGAGAAACGCGGAGTGATCCAGTTATGACCGCGACACAGAAGCACACGTCGGGCGGGTTGCTCGGGCGTTTCCGCACCCTGCTCCTGGGCGAGAGCCGGAACCTCGAGGACCCCAACACCCCGATCACCGCCGCCCAGCTCGCGGGCATCCTCGCCGGCGGCGAGTCGGGCTCGGGCGAGACGGTCACGCCGGCCAGCTCGATGCGCGTGAGCGCCGTCTTCGCCTGCGTGCGGGTGATCTCCGACGCCCTGGCCCGGATGCCCCTCATCACGTACGAGCGCACCGAGAATGGCCGCGAGCGGGCCAAGGACCACCCGCTCTATCGCCTGCTGAAGATCCGGCCGAACCCGGACATGAGCGCCTTCGCGTTCCGCAAAACGATGCAGGCGAACACACTCCTCTGGGGGAACGGCTACGCCGAGATCGTCCGCCGGCGATCGGGGATGATCGACGCCCTCATCCCTATCGAGTCGCCCCGTGTGACGCCCTGCCGCGAGAACGGAGAACTGCGGTACAAGGTGCAGACCGATCGGGGCATGATCACGCTGCTGAAGCGTGACATGCTCCACATTCCCGGGCTGTCGTACGACGGGATCTGCGGCCTGTCGGTCATTGCCCACGCGCGGCAGACGATCGGTGCGGCGCTCGCGGCCGACAAGTTCCAGGGCACACTCCTCAAGAACGGGCTCCGACCCAGCGGCGTCCTCGAGCACCCCGGGAAAATCGGCGACGCTGCTCTCAAGAACCTCCGTGAGTCTTTGACGCACGTCTACGGAGGCACGGCCAACGCCGGCAAGCCGATGATCCTCGAGGAGGGCATGAAATGGGCCGCGGCCGCGATGCCCCTCGAGGACGCCCAGTTCATCGAGACTGGCCAGTTCCGCGTCGAGGAGATCTGCCGGTGGTTCGGCGTGCAGCCGCACAAGATCCAGCACCTGGCCCGGGCGACGAACAACAACATCGAGCAGCAGAGCCTCGACTTCCTGGGCGACACGCTGGCGCCGTGGGTCGAGGCGACCGAGCAGGAGTTCAACTGGAAGCTCTTCGGCCAGGACGAGCAGGACACCCACTACGTCGAGCACCTGACCCAGGCGATCATCCAGATGGACGCGAACGCCCGAGGCCAGTTCTACGAGCGGTTGTTCCGGGTCGGCGGCATCTCGAGCGACGAGATCCGCGAGCGGGAGAATATGAACGACCTGCCCGACGGCCGCGGCAGGACCTACTGGACCCAGTCGTCGAACATGCCCATGCCGACCGAGGACCAGCGCGACGAACTCATCGACTCCTGGATCAAGAAGGGCGGCGGACCCGGCGGCTCGGGTGGACCTGGCGACGATCCGGGCTCACCCGATCCCAAGACCGATGGCAAAGTAGCGAAGGACGGCTGACGCGCCTAGTTTCGCCGCGTGGACGGCAGACAGGTGCGCTCATGGCTGTGAAGAAAGTCGAGCGGCGATTCCACGCCGGCGTTGAACTTCGCGAGGCTGGCGACGCCAAGGATGGTCGCATCGCCACGCTGCAGGGGTACGCCGCCCTCTTCGATTCCAAGAGTGAGGACCTGGGCGGATTCGTTGAGACGATCCGTGCCGGCGCGTTCAAGACCTCTCTCGATCGCGGCGACGACATCCGTGCCCTGGTCGGTCACAACACCGACCTGGTGATCGGCCGGCGGACCGCGAAGACGCTCGACATCTCCGAGGACAAAAAAGGCCTCAAGGTCGAGATCGCCGTGCCCGACACCTCTGCCGGTCGCGACCTGGTCGTGAGCGTCAAGCGAGGCGACATCACCGGCATGAGTTTCGGGTTCGCCACGGTCGAGGACGAGTGGACCAGGAAGACGGAGAACGCACGGACGGTGTACTTCCGCGAGCTGATCGAGGTGGACCTGTTCGAGGTCTCGGCTGTCGCGTTCCCGGCCTATCCGGAAACGAGCGTCGAGGCCAGAAACACCGATCGTTCGGCGAAGGACATCCTCGAGGAGGGGATCCGTCGGCTCGGCAAGGACGCCGGCCACGGGTCCTTCCGGCGGAGAGATCGACTCATCAGCGCGTATCGCACACGCGTGGCGTTGTGGACTGGGAAGTAGGCGAGGTCTAGTCTCGGCGCGCGGGAAGTGGACGTGAACCGCATGGCCGCGGGAGGCACACATGGCAGTCAAGAAGCGGACGATCACGGTCGATCTGTCGAAGACAATTGACGATCTGCAGGACAAGCGTTCGAAGGCCCGCGACAAGGCCGACGAACTGGTTGCTCGTGTCACGACTGAGGATCGTGAGTTCACACCCGACGAGGAGAAGGAGCTCAAGGAGCTCCAGGACCAGATCGTCGCATATCAGAAGCGTGAGGACCTGCTGACCAAGCACCTGAAGTCCCACGAGGATGCCGACGACGAGGGTGTCTCCAGAACCCAGAACCGAGACGTCGATCCCCGAAGGTCCGCCGGCGAGAGCGGGCGCACCGAGGCCGAGGAGCGTGAGTCGAACTACTCCGCGGCCTTCGACAAGTTCCTCCGCCATGGTCTGGGTAGCGTCACCCAGGAAGAGCGTTCGATCCTCCAGTCTCGGTTCTCGTCACTACCCAATGACATCGAGGCCCGCGACCTGTCCGCCATCACCGGCGCGACGGGCGGGTTCACCGTCCCGACCGGATTCATGGCGCAGGTCGACAAAGCGATGAAGGACTACAGCGGCGTGCTGAAGTCCAACGCGCAGACGATCACGACCGACAGCGGCAACGACCTGCCCTGGCCCACGGTGAACGACACGAGCAACGAGGGCGAGTTGGTCGGCGAGAACACGGCGGTTGCCAACGCCGATGTCTCCTTCGGCCAGATCACCGCGAAGGCCTACACCTTCAGCTCGAAGCTCATCCTGGTTCCGATCCAGTTGCTCCAGGACACGGGCGTCAATGTCGAGGCCCTGCTCTCCGATCTCATCTCCGAGCGCATCGGCCGCATCCTGAACCGGATGCTGACGATTGGTACTGGCGCGAATCAGCCCCAGGGCGTGGTGAACGGGTCGACGCTCGGGAAGACCGCGGCCGGCGCCACGGCGATCACGTACGACGAGCTTGTCGACCTTGAGCACTCGGTCGATCCGGCGTACCGGACCAACGCCGCGTTCATGTTGCACGACACGACCGTCGGCCTCCTCCGAAAGCTCAAGGACTCGGCCGGTCGGCCGCTGTGGATGCCCTCGATGAACGCGGGGATGGCGGACGGCGCCCCGGGCCTGCTCAACAACCGGCCCTACCTCGTCAACCAGAACATGGACCTGCCCACCACCGGCAAGAAGTCTGTGCTTTTCGGCGACTTCAGCAAGTACAAGATCCGCCGTGTTCGCGGGATGCAGATCCTCCGGCTCACCGAGCGCTACGCCGAGAAGCTGCAGGTCGGCTTCTTCGCCTACCTGCGTGCCGACGGCCGCCTCTCCAACGCCGGCACGAATCCCATCAAGCACCTGATTCAGGCCTAGTCCTGGCTCGACACCGAGATCCTTTACTCATTCGTGAGAGGGTCCGGCTCGCTACCCGCGGGCCGGACCCATTGAGAAGCCGATGCCCGTCCCGATCACTGGAGACCAGCCATGCGCATCAAGTTCCGCACCTCGATTTCGGGTTTGAACTACAGCCACATGCCCGGCGAGGATGTTGACTGGCCCGACGACAAGGAAGCGAAGCGGTTTATCGACGCCGGCTATGCCGAACTCGTTGAGCCGACCAAGGCCGCCGCGAAGGCCGCCGCGAAGGACGATCGCAAGGTTGAACACGCCGACGGCGCAGGCACCGGCAAGCGATCGGGCAAGACCAAGGAAGAAACGACGCTCAAGCGGTGACGCTCTGGGCCGGTAGTGGACATTCGCACCGGAATCCACCGGGGCAAGGAGAGCATCATGGCCAACGTGTTTACCGAGGAGAATGCGATTCGTCTCGCCGTCGCCGGCGCTGCCAGCGGCACCACGCCGGTGAGCGGCGCCACGATCGACACGGCCGGCTACGACGGTGTGGCGGTGTTCTGCACGATCGCCACCCAGAACGCCGGCAACTACCTCGCGCTTGATCATGGCGACGCCTCGGATATGTCCGACGGCGCCAATGTGGCAGGCTCGAAGGTCGTGGCCGTCGCCAACGGCCAGGTAGTCTGCGTCGACATCAACAAGCCCATGAAGCGGTATGTGAAGCCCGCGATCGTCCGCACCGCAGCAACCATCACCGGCGACATGTACTACATCCTGTACAAAGGGCAGTTCAAGCCGACGCTCAACCAGGTCGCCAACACCCTGATCAGCAAGTCGCTTGTGAGCCCACCGACCGGAACGCCCTAACCCCACCCCCACGAGCACTGGGGGTGGGACGTAAAGCCCACCCCTGGTGTTTTCGCCGCACGTTGGACCCGACCCCACCGTGCTGCACCCTGGTCGCCAATGTGGCGGCCGCCGGCCCGTTCCTCGCACCCCGGCGAGTCCACGCGTCCGGAATCGGGGGCGGGCCGGTTCCCTGCTGGTCCGTCCCCGCTCCATGGAGCGCCCATCGATGGCGGTCGAGATCGTCACACCACCGACCGAAGAGCCGGTCACCCTCGTCGAGGCGAAGGCCCACCTGCGGGTCGACGTCACGGCCGAGGACGATCTGATCACGCGGCTGATCGCCGAAGCCCGCGAGTGGGTCGAGCGATACACCAGGCGAGCGGTTGTGGACCAGACCTGGCGGCTGTGGGTCGACAGGTTCCCTGACGGCGCGGTCGACGAGTACGGGAAACCGATCCTGGGCAACCGGCCGCTGGGCGACGTGGCGATCTGGCTCCCCGGTGGCAAGATCAAGTCGATCAACAGCGTGAAGTACATCGACTCCGCCGGCGTGCTGCAGACGCTCGCCGGCACCGAGTACGCGCTCGACTCCAAGGACCCGCAGAAGCACTCCAGGCTCCTGCCGGCGTATGGAAAGACCTGGCCGATCGCCAGATCCGAACCTAACGCGGTGCAGATCGAGTACACCGCCGGCTATGGCGACGCCACGGCCGTCCCGGCGATCATCAAGCAAGCGGTGCTGCTCCACGTGGGCTGGAACTACGAGAACCGCGAGGCGGTCGGTCGCGGGGACTTCCTGCCCTCGCTTGAGTTGAAACTGGCGGACGTCAGGCTGTTCCAGTTCGCGTGATCCCGGGAGATCCATGGGCATGAAGGCCGGCGAGCTCGATCGACGAATCCTGATCCAGCGGGCCGTGGCCCTGCGGAACGACCACGGCGAGATCATCATGGGTTGGGTCGACGTCGCCACGACCTGGGCGGCGTTCAAGCGAGTGAGCGGCGTCGAGGAGCAGAAGGCCGAGCAGCGATCGAACCGCCAGCAGGTGCAGTTCACGATCCGATACAGGGCCGACATCGACCCGACCATGAGCGTGGTTTACGACGGCGAGCGATACGAGATCGAGGATGTGGGCGAGGCAGGTGACGGCCGGCGTGACGGCCTGGTGCTGAGCGGGTACGCTCGCGAGGTCAAGAGCGGAGGAGGGTGACGTGCCCGCGATCGGTAATGGGTTTCGAGTCGAGATCGACGTCGCGGATGTCCGTCGCAAGATGGAGCTCCTGGGCGTGCGGTTGACGACAAACGTCATCCGGCGAGCCCTCCTCTCTGGCGCGAGGGTGATCCGCGACGAGGCCAGGATCAAGGCCCCGAAACGGACCGGCGCCCTCAAGAAGGCCATCGTCGCCGAGACCGACCGAAAGGGTTCGACCCGGGATCGGCTGGTCGCCGTCGTGAAGATCGCGCCAAAGTCCTACACCGTCTCCCCGAAGGGTCGGGCCAAGACGGTGAGTAGCAAGGTGCAGAAGGCTCGCGGCAAGCGCAGCGTCAAGGGCGAGGTCTACCCGCGTGCGTACGCGCACCTGGTCGAGTTCGGCACCAGGCCGCACGCCGTTGGAAAGGGATCGAGACTCAGCAAAGGCAGGGCTGGTGGAGCCATGCACCCAGGCACACCGCCACAGCCGTTTATCCGGCCGGCGTACGACACCAAGCGCGGTGAGGCCTCGAGCAAGATCATCGCGACCCTTCGACAGGAGTTCCAGAAGGAACTGACCAAGCTCGGACAGGGAACGAGAAGGAAGGCCGCGTCGTGACAATCGAGGCCGAGTTGTTCCAGTTCCTGACGACGAACGCCGCCCTGTCCGGCCTGCTCGCTGATCGGCTCTACCCGAAACAGTTGCCGCAGAACCCCATCTACCCGGCGATCGTCTACCACAGGATCTCGGGGGCTCGGGACTACTCGCACGACGGATCAGGCAACCGGGCAGAGCCGAGGTTCCAGTTCGATTGCTACGACAGGACCCACGTGGGGGCGAAGGCCCTCGCCGAGGGACTTCGGCTCGCACTCAGCGGGTACAGAGGGCCAATGGGTACGGTCGATGTCCAGAGCGCGTTCCTCGAGGACGACGACGATGGATACGACGACGACATGAAGGTCTACTGGTACCGCATGGACTTTGCCATCGCCCACGTCGAGTGAGGTCGCCGGCGACGACTGACGCGCCTAGTTTCGCGGCGTGGACGTGAGGAGGCGGTGGTCATGGCTGCACACAAAGCCAAGGGCGGCTTCGGAACCAAGTTGTTTCGAGACGACGGAACAGGAACGTTCGTCGCCGTCGCCGACTGCAAGGATTTCAACGGCCCGACACTCGGTAGCGTGATCGAGGACGCCACACACATGGAGTCGCCCGAGGGCTGGGAGGAGAAGGTCCACGTCGGCCTGAAGAACGCCGGCGACCTGACGTTCCAGATGCACCTTGTCCAGGACGACGCCACCCAGAACCCCCTGTATCTGGACCAGGCCGCCGGAACCCTCTCGAACTACAGGCTTGTCTTCCCTAGCGGAACCAAGCGCCTGGCCTTCACGGCGTATGTCGCGAACATCGGCCACACCTTCCCTGTGAAGGGCGTGATGATGAACGACGTGACGCTCTCGATCTCCGGGAAGGTCGCCAAGGAAACGCATCCCTAAACCATGGCGACATCGCCGAACATCACCGTGCTTACGAGCACATGGAGGGTTCGGCTCGCGGTCGTGCTGGTGCGTTTGGTCGCGTTCCTCTTCCGCCGCCGACCTCACACGGTCTGGTTCAGGATGGTGACGCTCAAATCGAAGCGGCGAGGTGAGATCCGAGTCGCCGCAGTGCCCGTTCTCCGCTGGAGACGAACATGAACGCTCCGTCCGTGACCGTGACCGTGACCGTGGCCGGCAAACCGCAGACCGTCGTCTTCGATCTCGACCGCATGGTCGCGATCGAGGAGGCTACGGGCATGACGGTCATCCAGGCACTCGAGGAGTTCTCGACGTACTCGCCCAAATCCTCTAAGGGCAAGGATCCGACCGAGAAAGAGGTCATCGCCGCCGCGACCAGGTTCAGCGTGAAGCTCGTCAGCCGATTCGTTTCTGGGTGTCTGGACATCCCGAGCAGCAAGATCGGTTCGGCGATCCCGCTCCCCGATCTCAAGCGACTCTTCAACGAGCTCGGGGATGGGTTCGTCGATGCCATCCGCCAGATGAACGGCAGAAGCACGCCGGACGAGGACCCACCGGTAGCCCCTTCAGACGCCCCTCAGGCCTCCGCCGCCTGAGAGCCTGGGCCAGGGTCGAGCTGGGCATCACGCCCTTGGAGCTCGGCTCGATGTCGATGGCGGAGATTGGAGAACTCTTCGACGCCTGGAGCTGGCGAGAGCGACGTCGTGACCTGAGATTCGGCCGTCTCTCGGCGCTCATCGCCAACGTGCATCGCAGCTCGAAGACACACCCAATCCCGTACTACCCGGCCGACTTCTTCGAGACACTCCAGAGCGAGAGTCACGAGTGGCCGGACGATGGCGAGTTAGAGGGGAAGATGGATCACATAGCGTCCGCACTGGGATAACCATGACCGCGATCGGATCCGTACAAGTCGATTTCATCGCGAACGTTGGTCAGTTCGCCAGGGACACGCGCGACGTCACCAAGGGCGTGACGGCGATGTCGCTCAAGGTCGGGCAGTTCGCCAGGAAGGAGCTCGCGAGCGCCAAGACCTGGTTCGACAAGACGGCGTCGGCGGCGACCAGCTTCAAGGCCGTGCTGACCGGGACGCTCGCGGTCCTGGGTGCGTACCGGTTCGTGTCGGCCCTGGACAACGCCGCCGACGTCGTCGACAAGATCGGCAAGTCGGCCAAGGCGGTGGGCCTGACGGTCGAGGAGATGTCGGCCTTGCGGTTCGCGGCCGGCGAGTCCGGCATCGAGTTCGAGCGGCTGGCGACCATGGCTGGCCGGGCGGCAAAGGAAGTCGCGACGATCGTGGCCAAGGGCCAGACAACTGAGAAGATCGGCCGACTGAACATCCGGCTCACCGACACTTTTGGCCGTGTCCGGAGCATCTCTGAACTCCTGCCCTCGCTGGCCAAGGGAATCGAGTCCGCGAGCAGCCACGCAGAGAAGGTGAGGCTCTCGGAGAAGTTCTTCGGCCGTGAAGGCGGCGCCAAGTTCCTCACGTTCCTCAAGGAGAGCGGCGGGTACGTCAAGGGCCTCGCCGAGCAGACCGAGCGGGCGCGGCAGTTGGGCGTGCTCTTCACCGATGACCAGGTCGCAAAACTGACCGCGTATAGAGACTCCGTGGGCCGTATCAAAGAGGCCTGGCTGGGTGTGAAGGTGAACCTCGCGACCGAAGTCGCTCCGTTCGTGACAGACATGCTCAACGCGTGGTCCATTCGGATCGCGAGCATGCCCAAGCTCATCCGTGCCGCCGGCACGGCGCTGAAAGAGTTCAGTCTCGGAGACGAGGACCAGAGGAAGCAGGCGGCCGACTCGCTCACCAAGACGCGAGACGCGATGATCGGCGTCCTGAAAACGAGCTCGATCGAGTTTGGCAGAGTTGCCGGCACGGCACTCGTCGAGACCGTCGTCATCGGGATAACTGCCGCGGCGCCGGCGATCGAGGACGTCTTTCGCGACAGCATCGGTCCGATCCTGAGCGAAATCCCGGGAGTTGACATCGAGCTGTCGTCAAAGGGCAAGCTCGCGAAGCTGCGTGAGGAGTACTCGAGGTTCAGCGACGTCTTGTACCGTATCCAGAAGGTCCAGGACAACCTCGACAACAACCCGTATCTCGAAGGCCAGGACCGGTTCAACGTCGAGAAGGAGCTCGACTCGCTCAACGCCGAGCTCAAGAGGCTCGGCGACGTCGCCGCGATCCAGAAGAAACTCGCCGCCCAGGAGCGGATGGTCGCGTTGGAGGAGTCGAATCGTGCCTTGGTGCTCGCCAAGGCGTTCGCCGAAGGTTTCACGGCAACGGGCAACGCTGCGGACGAGGCAAAGAAGAAGATCGCCGAGGCCACGGCGAAGTTCGACGAAGCCAGGAACGAACTCGTCGCGCTCTACGACAGGAAGGACGAGGCAACCGAGTCCACCGGGCGAGGACCGTCGTTCCCGGACATAGGCGGGTTCTTCGACCGGATGGTGTCAAAGGCGAAGGACACCGGCAAGCAGATTGGTGCGAACCTCGCCGATGGTTTCTCATACCTCAAGGAGCGGGCAAAGACCACCTGGAAGGAAACCCAGGAGGTCCTCAAGGACGCGGACCAGATCCGGTTCAGCATCTACCCGCAGGAGAAGATGGAGGCGGAGATCGCCAATGTCCGCGCCGTTCGCGACGAACTCGTGAAACTCGGGCTGGGCGCGAAACTCACCGCGGAGGATGTCACAAGGGCAATCGAGAAGATCAGAGCGTCGTACGCAGAGTCTCCTGAGAAAGTCAGGAATCTCGCAAATGACATGCGAGACGCTATCCAAGGGTTTGCGTCCGATGCATCTCAATCTTGGACGGATTGGATATTCGATGCGAAGGGCTCAATGAAGGATCTCCTGAAGAGCTGGGGCAAGACCTTGTTCGCAATGGCATCGCAAGCACTGATTTTCAAACCTCTATTCGACGTCCTTGGTGCAAAATTTGGAACTTGGCTCGGAACGACACCTGCCGGCCAAGCCCCTACTGGAGCCGCTACGAACGCCGATGGTGGACCAGTCTCTGGTGGCAGCTGGTCCTGGGTCGGGGAGCGAGGCCCTGAGCTTGTTCACTTCGGCAGTTCGGGGTATGTCTACCCCAACGGCGTGATGCCTGGCGGGAACACATTGGTGCAGATCTTTGACCAGCGGAGTGGAGGTGCGAGGCCCGAAGTGTCCGAGAACCGTGGTCCAGATGGTCGGAGAATGATCAGAGTCCTGATCCGGGATGAGGTCCGGGGCATGATGGGAGACGGCAGCCTGGACCGATCTCTGGCTTCGAACTATGGGGTTGGACGCCGCGGGACTTCCCGATAGGCCCGATTTGTGTTACACTTCCCCTCGGACTCGCCGGGAGGAACGCATGCGAATCTTGATACTTGCGGTGGCGATCTCATTGATCTCTGGATGTCAATCGGGCATCTACGCAATGAACGCTGACCAGCTCCAGCAGCAGCCGACTATCTCTATCGCCGAGGCGTATGGGAACTCAAGGATCGGCTGGCCAATGAACCCAAAGCCGTTCGAAACCGAGCTCAAGCGGCGTGACGCATTCAATGACGCCGACTGGGCCAGGATCCAAAAGCGGGAACTCAAGCCGGGCGACTCGATGACGTTCACGTACGCGTCGTGGGGGCCGCCGGATGATGCCCTCACCCGTGACGGGCTCGATCGGGATTACGCGATCTGGCACTATCGCGACAACGCGACGCGGCCTGGCGCCAGGGGGTACGTGCACTTCACCGGGCAGCTCGTCACCGCGATCGATCGCTGAGGTTCAATATGAACAAACGAATCGGACTGATTCTCGTAGTCTTCACCTGTATGCTCTGCGGATGTGCCTTGCAACCTAAGCCTCGGCTCGCTCAATACATCCCCAGCGAGTACGAGTCATTTCTTCGTGGTGGGACGGGTTCGATCGAGGGTCAGGCATTTCTGGTGACTATGGGAGGAGACGTCAAGGTCGGTGCAGGCCGAGAAGTCAGACTGAACCCTGTGACGACGTTCTCGAATGAGTGGTACGCCAGAGCGGTACTCCATGGTGAGAATCTCGAGCCCGCGCCAGATGCCGTGCCGCCATCACACACGACGATTGCCGACGGCGATGGCAGATTCAGGTTCGGTGGCTTGGCGGCGGGCGACTACTACCTCATGTGCAACATTTTCTGGGCGGTCAACGAGAATCGGGTAACCGGAGGGGCCGCCCACGCCAAGGTACACGTCGACGAGGGCAAGGTCACCAATGCCGTGGTGACGAGGTAGATGTGCGACCATCTCCGACCGCTAGAACACACTGGTACACCATGCTCAAGAGCTGCAAACTCATCGCAGGTATTGTCGCGTTTTCGATTGCGGCGTGCGGGGGAAGGCCAGATCCGGACTCGGCATCCCCGCCTTCGATCCCAACCACTTCAGCCTCAGGCATTGCTCAGGTCGAGACCAGGTCGCGACCGTCTGTAGCCGCGTCTCAATCGCAAGTGTCCTTCACAGTCTACCGCACTCGCACGGGTACTAAGTACCACCGTGCGGGCTGCTCATATCTCCGGAAGAGTTCGATCTCAGTCCGCCTCGACTATGCCCAGACGGCAGGACTGACGCCATGCTCGCGATGCCGGCCGTGAGTTTGTGAGTCAATGAACGAAGCCGTTCAGTCTATTGAGCTGATTTCTTTGAATTTCCAGCCATCTCTTTTTCATACCTCTCAACGTTTGTACGCAGCATTTCCGCAATCAGCTTTACGTGTTCAACAGTGGTACACAATCTCGCGACTTCGAAGTTTGCTTGAACGTCGTGGTAGTTTACTGAGAACGACAGAATGGCTACCGGAACGTCCCGACGGAAAGAGAGCCGCGCACTGTCCACCCAGGTCGGACGCACTGTACTTGGGTCTACTGACACCGAGTGAGTAGTGTGTTGATGGGCTGCCTCCACCGCTTGCTGAGGAGAAGTCTTCATTGCTGTTGATTTGGACTTTTTTCCAGACGCCGTACTCGGTTTCTTTGCCATCGATGCTCCCCATTTCAAATACAGAACCCGCCGCCGCGGTTTCGGTAAAGTCTTCCTCAGCTTCCAAAGTCTCTACGATATGGACCCTGATGCCCAACGCGTGAAATACCCTGCCAATCGTCTCTAGCCTGAGATTCGAATCTCCGTGAACGATCGCGCTAATCTCGGGATCATTCATGCGAGCAGCCTTGGCGAGCTGCGACTGTGTCAACTTCTTCTTCTTCAAGGCCTTTAGCACGATTGCCGCAACATCCATACGCAGCGCTACACCCACCATCTTGGGGTCATCGATCAACTCGTCGACGATCTGCCGAAGTGATAGCTCGTTCACATTGTCCTTCTGCGCCATTCGTTTGCCTGCTTAATTTGAGCCACTGCTTGAATTCGACCCCATTGCTTCTTCGTGTATCCGTTCGCGTCTTTCTCGAATGCGTCCAGTATCACGAAGCACTTCCGTTGTTCCGTTTCGTAGAATCCGATGATTCGAAAGAGAGATGAGTTTCGCCATCGGATTCGGTATGCACCTCCAACTTCGTGCCGAATGATCGCGTTCTCTTCGCCCTCAAGTCTCCAGAATCCTGCCTGAGCGAATCCCAAGAGTTTTTGGACGCAAGCCTTCGCGTCTTTGACATCCTGTCGTATGAGGCGTTCGGCCTCATCGGAAATCCAAACCTCCGTGAGAATACTACGGCCAGCGGGAATGAGGAGTTTGACTTCAACCATGATATTTTCGGCTATATCCTAATGCGGTTTCAGGCAATAAATACCGAAATTGATTCGTCGGTCCGAAAAAATTCTGAATAATCCGGCCAAAGCCCATACCGCTCGCCCAAGAGAAAAACGCTGTATACATCCTGAACGAGCCCGTCGAACGAACCGTTAGAATCACCAACTCCGTTTACGAAAAAGGCCGCACCCCTTTCGAGATGCGGCCTTTGCCTGATTGGTTCTCCACTACGCCGGCTGTGCGGCGGCTTCGCGGAGTTTCTGCTTCCACGACGCCGGATCCTCGGCAATCGTGTCGAGCAGTCGCCTGGCGGTGGGATTGGGCGGATTAGCGCCCTGCTCCCACGCCTGAACGGTGCTGATCGACACGCCGAGCAACATCGCAAAGACCCCCTGACTCGCACGAAGCGAATCTCGGATCTTGAGGATCTCATCCGGCGTGTACTCCCGTGGCGCAAGAATCATCTCCACGGTTCGCATTGTGAACCGATCGGAGACGTTCCCCGCCTCGAGTGAATCCCGGAGTTGCCGCATGCCACGTATGAGCATGGGACCCGGGCTTGCCTTTTGGGCTCCTTCGCGTGCCATGACTAACCTCCTGTGCCCCTGAGCGCGTTACCTGCTTCTCGGAAATCCAGTCGACCTGTCGGGCGTCCATCCCTCTGGACCGAACTTCTGGATGTCCTCAAAGATCTCCTTCAACTGGCGCTGCTCTTCCAGTTTCAGGTCTCCTGTATCGTCCGTTTCGGTGATCCCGATGAGGGCAACCTTTTCGGACTCGGGTAGATAGGCGTAGAACGCCGTGAGTTTGAGTGATCCACGGCTGTTTCCTGGCATCCCGAAATCGAACTTTCGAATCCCGCCCGTCCCAGGGATGATGGGCATGAGTGTTGGATTCAGCATGATCAGAGTTTCGATGTGTCGCTGCTCATCGTCCGAAAGACCGAATCTGATGAATGTTTCCGTGTACGGATCGAGTTGTATGAACGTCAGCAACTGACGCTCCGATCCGCTCACCATGTCCCACGTGCACACTACCTCTCGAAACTCCGTTTCGTGTCCTCGTCTGGGCATTTCAGCCTCCTTATTAGGTCCTGAATAGACGCCTCGCTCCTTGAAGCCGACTCGCTCTCCTCTCCCAGACTTCGAAGGACTCTATCCCAGCCGATAGGACAGATCAACCATCGGCGATTTTCCGCAATTCACTCCAAAGAGGCTACCAGGGGCGCTCCTAGGTAGGATGCGTTCCACGTGGACAGATGGAGTTGTCCATGATTCGCTGCGCAACCGTTCTCGCCCTCGCCACACTCGCACTCTCAACTCTGGCCGACAACCCGCCCCGGTGCCCCGCCGACGTCACCTTCGATGCCGCGGTCACCGTGGACGATCTGATCGAATTCACGGACGCGTTCTTCGCTGGCGATCTGGCGGCAGATCTCTGGAGTGCCGACGCCTGGGAGCTCCAGGACCCGCCCTCGACGGCCCCGGATGGAGCCGTGACGATCGATGATCTCCTGTACTTCCTCGAGCGGTACAACGCCGGGTGTTGATCCGCTGACGGCCTGTCGTTCGCGGCGGCTGGCGGTGCACCCTGCGACGGGTAGTATCGCCGGCCGCCGTGGACCGGCAGGCGAGTCGGAGCCATGGCGGACGTGATCTGGCCGGCTGGGTTGCCTCAGGCTCCCCAGGTCGCCGGCTACAGCCAGCAAGACGAGGAGCGGACCGTCCGCACGGCTATGGCCGTGGGACCGGCCAAGGTTCGTCGCCGCGCTACGGCCGCCGTCGAGAACTGCGACGTCGAGATCAAGCTCACACGCACCCAGGTCGCCCTGCTGAAGACGTTCTACCGCGAGTCGATCCAGGCCGGGGCTCTCGCCTTTACCTGGAAGCACCACCAGACCGGCAACGAGATCGACTACCGGTTCCTGGGCGCCCCCGTGCTCGTGCCCCGCGCCCCTCGCCAGGGCGGCACCGAGTATTGGGTCGCGACCTTCCGGCTCGAGACCATGCCCGGAACCGAGGTCACGAGCGAACCGCCGGATCCGCCAGATCCACCGCCCCCAGAAGACCCGCCGGTCATCGTCATCACACCAGACGTCGAGGCGCAGGAACGCGAGCGCAAGGCCGAACGCCGGCGCATCCCGCCGGTCCTGGTCTTCGATGAGCCCCAGGCCATCACGCCGGTCGCCGAGGACAGCCCGGTGATCCTGACCCCGCACAACACCAAACGACTGCGTCAGAACCTACTCGAGGAGCAGTACATCCAGCAATCGATCTGGTTCGACGACGGCGAGAAGAAATGAACGTGGACGCCCTCAGGGCTTGCAAGGAGGCATCATGGGAACGCGAATCATCGTTTCGACCAACGCGAATGTCGCAGCCGGCGCCGGCACGGCAAAGACCATCCTGGCGTACAAGCCCGCATCCGGTGTCGCCGCCAGGATCACCAAGTTCGGCGTGAGCTTCGACGGCACCTCCGCCGTCGACGCGCGAGCCACCGTCGACTTCCAGAAAAAGCCGTCGTCCGCGGGGACGTCCACCGACATCTCCACCGAAATCGCGACGATCGAGGGAAAGACCACCCAAGTCGGCGGGGCGTTCCAGAACTTCACCGCCGAGCCCGCCTCGGACGCCAGCACGAGGATCATGCGGGCGCAACTCATTCCCCCCACGGGCACCTTCGAAACCTTCGCCGACATCGCGCTCGACCCGTCCGAGCAGATCGGCCTGCGCGTCTATGGCGCCAGCGGCAAAAACGTCCGCGCGTGGATGGAGATCGAACTCGGCTGATCGAATCGCGGCCGGCAGGAGGTGATCGATCGCCAGGAATCTCTCGAGCGTGGCCCGTCGCGCGATCTACGCCCAGGAAACGGGCGAGGTCTTCCTGTTCCTGCTCACGCTGAGCCATCCCCAACTCCTTCAGCCCATCCGCGTCGTCAACAACAACGAGGACGTCACGAGCGACGGATTCGTCTATCAGCGTTTCCCGTTCGACGTGCACATGCCTCCAGAGAACGAGGACGCCCCTCCCAAGGTGAACCTCCGGGTCGCCGGCGCCGACCGAACGCTCGTCCAGGCTGTCCGGTCGCTCTCTGGTGAGGCCATGACGGCCGAGCTCTCGGTCGTGCTGGCAAGTTCGCCAGACACGATCGAGGCCGGTCCGCTCGAGTTCAAACTCCGCGACGTCACGTACGAGGCCGCGATCGTGGAGGGGAGTCTGCAGTTCGAGGACTTCCTGAGCGAGCCGTATCCCGCCGACAAACTCACCCCCGACAAGTTCCCGGGGCTCTTCTAGAGAACCACGAGTGCCAAGGCTCATCGAAAACCCGCCCCTCTGGGCCAGCAGATACATCGGCCTCGCCTTCACGGAGAACGGCCGCGATCGTGATGGCGTCGACTGCTGGGGTCTGACCCGTCTGGTGTATTTAGAGCAGTTCGGCATCTACCTGCCCTCACACCACGACGGGTATCGGGGACTCGAGGACGCGCCGGGCATTGCAGGCGTCGTCGATCACGAGCTCCGCCAGGCCGGCCACTGGAAGCCGCGTCAGGGCGACACACGGCTCGGAGACGTGCTGCTCTTCCGAGCCGGCGCCGGTAACCTCTGGCATTGCGGCATCGCGATCGCCAGGAACCGCATGCTGCACGCGCGGCATGGGACCGACTCGTGCATCGAACGGTTCGATGACCTGGCCTGGAGGCCCAGGCTCGACGGCGTGTTCGAGTTCTGCGGACCCATCCGAATCGCCGGCCGCGCCTCGCCCTTCAAGCCCGAGACGATCAATATGGCCGTCGCCGCCGGCGGCACTCTGGAGGAGATCCTCCAGGCCGCTGGCGTGCATCCCTCCCCACTGCTCCGCGTCTGGATCGGCGGCGCCGAGGTCGATCGCGAGCACTGGGGTCGCGTGCGACCCAAGGCCGGCCGGATGATTACCGCATCGGTGATACCCGCCGTTGACGGGAAGTCGCCACTGCGAATCGTCCTCTCGATCGCCGTGCTGGCCGCGGCCGTGTACACAGGCGCCGGCCTCTTCGGCGCCACCGGGTACTTCGGCACCTCCGTCGTCGGGCAGGCCCTGGTGACAGCGGGCGTCACGCTCGCCGGGACGCTGGCCATCAACGCCCTGATCCCGTTGCCACGGCCGCGGCTGAGCGACAACGCGGGCGGCGCGAACTCTCCCACCATCACCGGCTCTCGCAACGAGGCCAGGCCCCGCGGAGTCGTGCCCAGGATCTTCGGCGAGCATCGGGTCGCGCCGCTGTTTGGAGCCCTGCCATACACCGAGATCGTCGGCGACGATCAGTATCTCCGCCAGGTCTTCGTCATGGGCGAGGGACCACTCGAGCTCTCAGATTTCAAGATCGGCAACACCCCGATCGAGGACTATGAGGGCGTCGAAATCGAGGTCCGGGAGGGCCGACTCACCGACGAGCCGCTCAGTCTCTATCCCGGGATCGTCTTTGAGAACGCCGACCAGATTCTGCTCGAGCAGGTTGCCTCCTGGACGTCGAGGACGACCGACAACAGCGGGGACGAGATCTCGATCGACCTGACGTTCCCCAACGGCCTGGTGGAGTTCTCGACCAACGGCGACAGACAAGTCCGAACCGTCGAGGTGGCGGTCGAGTTCTCACCGGCTGGCGCCGACACATGGACGCCCGTGAACTTCGGATCGCCCGAGAGCGCCAGGGCCATGGACTTCATGTTCAGGACGCCCGAGGTCGAACTCGGCGGATCTGGAACCCACGTCGGCGCCGTCCAGTGGGGGCTGGGGTTCTCCGGCGCCAAGCCCTCGTATCTGCCGGCGACGAACTACTCGTGGGAGGCCTCGGGATACGTCCACGCCGACATCGCCTCTCGGACGCTCCAGCCCTACGAGTTCGCGATCGACTGCTCCGACGCCGGCCAGATCATCGTCGACGGCGCCGTGGTCGCGAGCTGGTACGGCTCGCATGGGACAGAGGGCGGCGGAAGCCCGTCGTTCTCCCACACCGGCACGATCCTGCTCCGCCGCGGCTGGCACCAGATCCAGGTCCGCCTCGAATCACGATCGACCGACGGCGCCGTGGCGCTCGGCTGGAAGCGCGTGGGCGATCCTGGGTTCACGGTCATTCCCTCCGACCATCTGGCCACTCAAGCCGACGGCGCCATGTCGAGCCGCGGAAAGCTCAACTACCGCTGGTTCGACACATCGGGTTACACGAGCAATCTCCTTGTCGAGTCCGACCGGACCGAGACCATCCGCCGGTCGCTCACCTGGGCCGTCGCCCGTGGGCAATACGACGTCCGCGTGCGCCGCGTTACGCCCGACGCCACGTCCGACCGGATCTTCGACCAGGTCTACTGGACGGCCCTTCGGACGATCCGCAACGAGGATCCGATCAAGATCATGGGTTGCGCCAAGATCGCCATCCGGATCAAGGCGACCGACCAGCTGAGCGGCGTGGTCGACCAGTTCAACTGCCTGGCGAGATCGATCCTTCCCGACTACGACTCAGAGACGGGCGAGTGGATCGAGAGGACCACGAGCAACCCGGCCTCGTGCTACCGCGCGGTGCTACAGGGTCGGAGCAACGCCAGGCCCATCGATGACGCCCGCGTCGATCTGTCCGAGTTCGAGGCGTGGCACCAATGGAATGTCGACAACGGGTTCCAGTTCAACGCGGTCATCGACTTCGAGGGCACCGTCTTTGAGCGGCTCACCGACATCGCGGCCGCCGGCAGGGCGTCGCCGGCGATGCGGGACGGACTGCACTCGGTGGTCCGCGACAAGCCCCAGACCACGCCGGTCCAGCACTTCACACCCCGCAACTCGCACAGCTTCAAGGGACGCAAGGCGTTTCCCGATCTGCCCCACGGCCTGCGATGCTCGTTTCTCAACAAGGATGTCGGATACCAGTGGGATGATCGGATCGTTCTCGATGACGGGTATGTCTACCCGGACAACGACGGCGTCCTGCGAGACGCTTTCGGAGTCGAGCGGAGCGATCTTCCTGTCGCCTCTCGCTTCGAGGTGGTCGAGTTCTTCGGCGTCACGAGTGCCAATGAGGTCTGGAAGCATGGCCGGTACACGATCGCTGTGGCCAGACTTCGGCCCGAGTTGTACGAGCTCTCCACCGACGTCGAGCATCTGGCGTGCAACCGCGGCGATCTGGTCCTCGTCACCCACGATGTCCCCTTGTGGGGGCTGAACTTCGGCCGCGTGACCCGCCTGGTCGTGGACACCGACAACAACCTCATCGGCCTGGATCTCGACGAACAGGTCACGATGGACGCCGGCGAGGATTACGTCGTCCGCGTGCGCCTCGAGGACGGCACCAGCTGGCTCCGGTCGGTCCAAACGGTCGAGGGGCAGGCGACCACCGTCACGCTCCAAGGTCCGGTGAGCCCCAGCGATCCACGGCCCAAGGTGGGCGACCTCTGGATGTTCGGGCGGCTTGGCTCGGAAACCCGTGAGCTCATTGTCAAGAGCATCGAGATCGACAGCGATCTGGGCGCGACACTGGTGCTGGTCGACCACGCCCCAGCGGTCCAGGACGCCGACAAGGGCGAGATCCCCGACTTCGACCCCGGCATCTCTCTCCCGCCGGCCTGGGAGAACAGACCCGAGGCGCCCGTGATCGAGAGCATCCGCTCCGATGACTATGTGATGATCCGCGACGCCGACGGGTCGCTCAGGCCTCGGATGCTCATCACGCTCCGCCGGCCATCGAGCGGGACGCGGCCGCTCGCTAACGCCGCCCAGGTGCGGTTGCGATCGATCCCCGAGCCTGGCGCGGCCGGCGAGGGGCCGTGGACGCACCTACCGCTGATCCCGATCGACGACAACCAGGTCTCGGTCGAGCGCGTCGAGGAGGGCGTGACCTACCAGATCCGACTCCGAACGGTGACGCCGACCGGGCTCACGAGCGTCTGGGTCGAGGCCGAACACACGGTCATCGGGAAGATCGGACCTCCGCCCGACGTGCAGAGCTTCGACGTGATCCGGCTCGCCGATGGAACGCGTCGATACTCGTGGAACCTCGGCGTGATCCCGCCCGACGTCGCCGGCGTCGTGATTCGATACGGCATCGGGGCCGAGGGACGCGGTTGGGATCTGCTCCAGCCGCTCCACGCGGGCGTGCTCGAGGGGGCCTCGCCGACCGAACTCAACGCCCCGCTCGCCGGCACGTGGACCTTTGGCATCAAGATGGTCGACACCAGCGGCAACGAGAGCGTGAACGCCCTGCTGATCGATCGCACCCTCGGACCACCCAGGCAGGACGACATCGCGTTCAGCGAGGACTGCAGGGTGCTTCGTTGGCCCGGCACCAAGACCGGCTGCGCGGTCGATTCCGACGGCACGCTTGCCGCGGTTGGCCGCGAGACCTGGGACACGCTCGCCTCGCCCTATGGCATCTCGACGTGGGATCAGTGGTCGGCCTGGACCATGGACCCTGAGCCTGTCATCGTCTACGAGCACCTGACGATCGACGCGGGGTTCCTCTTTGACTTTGAGCCCGGCGTGTACGCCCTGGTCGACGGCGTGATCGCGGTCGAGTTCGATTACTCGACCGATGGTGTGGACTGGGCCGGTTGGCTCCCTCTCGGCCTCTTCGAGGGCCGCACCGTGCGGGCGCGGTTCTGCCGTTTCCGCGTCACCGTCTCGATCGGCAATGGATCGACCTTCCCACGGATCCGAGAGCTCGTGCTGCTCCTGCGGGCCGAGACGATCACCCAGGACATCGAGGACCTCGAAACCGAGGCGCTGTCCCCGGAGCTTCGGCACGGCCCTGGCGACATCCACCTGCCCATCTCGTCGGCCCTCTTTGCCGTCGTCCGGACGATCTCCGTCTCGTTCAACGACACCGGCGCCGGGTGGACCTGGGAGGTGCTCAGCAAGTTCACGGTGCCGGGTCCACGCATCCGGCTCTTCGGTCCCGACGGCCAGCCGGCGGACGCGGTGATCGACGCAGTGATCCGAGGACTGCGATCGGCCGACGGCTCACGCGCGTTCATCCGCGCGGGTAGGCTGGACTTCCAGTTCGCGGCGAACTCGCCACTGATCGGCGCGGTGTAGTCAAGGAGGACGCATGGCACTTCCGGTTCTCGACGGCAATGGATCGACCACGGCGCTCAAGACGACGATCGCCTCGTCCGAGCACGTCACACACCACATCGTCGATTCGATCACCGGACCAGTGCCGGCGACGCAATCGGGCACCTGGAACGTGGGTATCACGGGAACGGTCGCGGCGACACAGTCGGGCGCCTGGAGTGTGGGGATCTCCGGAACCGTCGACGTCACCGGGAGCATCGTCGATGCCACCGGAAGCTTCGTGGATGTGACCGGGAGCATCGTCGGTTGCGCTCAATCTGGCGCCTGGACCATCAATGGGCTCCCGCACAGTGGGACGGGCGTGGGCGCCGATCACTTCGCCAAGCAACAGGACACCACCTTCGCCGGCAACGACGTCGGCGTCATGATCATGGGCGTCCAGCAGAAGACGCCGGCGTCAATGGCCTCATCAAACGGCAACTACACGCCGCTGATGATCGACGAGAACGGCCGCCTGTATGTTCAGAATGTGCAGTGCGCCGACGGCGTTGCCCACGATAACGGAAGCGACTTCGCCTCGTTCATCCGAGGGTTCGCCAACGTGGCAGCCTCAACGACCGATGGCGCCGTGATCGCCGCGGTGGCAAGCAAGAAACTCCGTGTGCACGCCCTGGCGGTCGTGTGCGGCGGAACCGCGACCACGGTGACCTTCAACACCAAGCCCGGCGGCGCTGGCACGGCGATCAGCGCCACGTTCGCTCTTCCGGCCAATGGCATCATGGTCCTGCCGGAAAGCCTGTCGGGTTGGTTCGAGACAAGCGCCGGCCAGGGGTTGAGTGTGACCACGGGTGCGGGATCAACGGTGGGCATCCAGGTCGCGTACACGCAGAAGTCGTGATCGAGTTCCAGCACCGAGAAACATGCCAATCGCCGCCTCAGTTCGCCTCAATGCGCCTCGTTGATCACAGGAGAGCACCATGACCTGGCCCACTACGCCCGGATACAGCACAGGGAACGTCGACAACGGAAGCGACAGCCCATCGGCCGCTCGCGCCGATCTGCTCAACGCGTTCAATGACCTCACCAACGTGATCAGCGGCCGCAACCAGGCCAACGGCGTCTGCCCGCTCGGCTCCGACTCGAAGGTGCCGGCGGTGAACCTGCCGGTCATCCCGATCGCGACAGGCATGATTGCCTGGCAGACCGCCGGACTGCAGACCTGGACCGTGCCGGCAAACGTCACGAAGATCATCGTCGAGGCGTGGGGCGCCGGCGGTGGTGGCGGATTTAGCGCGAGCCCGAACCCTCACGGTGGCGGAGGCGGTGCCGGCGGCGGGGCCGTCAAGGTCTGGTCCGTGACGCCAGGATCGACAGTCAACATCAGCGTGGGCGCCGGCGGCGCGGGAGGGATCGGTCCGGCGAACGCCAACGGAGCCGCTGGGGGCAACACCACGGTGACAATCGGGGCAACGACCATCACGGGCGTCGGCGGGCTCGGGGGCGTCGGAGGTGCCACACCTTTCGGAGGAAGCGGCGGAAACGCCACGGGTGGCGACGTGAACCTCGCCGGCGGCACGTCGATGACCGGCATCGCCGGGATGGGCGGCATCGGGGGCTCCAACGCCAGATCCGGCGCCGCACCCGGCCCGGTTGGATCGGGTTTCGGCGGCGGTGGCTACGGAAGCGGAACGACGGGACCGCCAGTCGGCATCGCCGGCAAGGACGGCGGCGTGCTGATCATTTGGTGATGGCGTCGTTCGATCGTCTGGCAGTGATCAGTTGGCTGGGGTTTCGTGGATCGGGAACGCGGAGCCCCGGGTTCTCGAGCGCCATGCGCAGAGCCTGCTCACTCGCGGCCGCCAGGGTGTAGGACTTGGCGACCTCGGCCTCGCCCTGAGAGATACGACTTGCCAACGTCGCGAGCTCGCTCCGGAAATGAGCCAGCTGCTGGCTGAACCACCACGTCGCGGCGATCGACGTGGACACAACCGCGATCGCGGTGCCGATGGTGATTTTGGTGTCCGTGGAGAGCGTCATCGTTCCTCCTGGTGCGTTGGCGCTGGCGTGATGTGATTACTTCTGGAGAGCGTTGACGAGAGCCTTGCCGGTCTCGCCCTGCCACTCGTCGAGGAGGTCGCCGTGCTCGCTGAACGCCTCGGCAACGGCCGGTGACGCCGTCTTGAGCACGTCGATCGAGTCGACGATTCGGGCGGCCGCGGCCTTGGTGGTTGCGAGCTCGTTCTGCACCTTTCGCTTGCCGATCTGGATCGCGCGCGCCGAGACCACCGCCGAGCAGGATGGGAAGCAGCTGGGACGCGATCCCGAACCCGGGCAGAGCCTGCACGGCCGGGATCGAGGAGACGATGCCGAAGACCTCCTGACGCTGCTGGGCCTGGAGAGTGATGTTCTCGATCGCGGCGTCCACCCCCGTCTGCATGGACTCGATCTCGAGGTCGCGGGCCTGGCGATTCGCCGCGAGGCGATCGACGACGTCTTGCACGGCCGCGTCGGTCCTCGCCTGGAGCTCGGTCATGGCCGTGTCCGAGCCGTTGACCAGCCGCTTGGCCTCGACGGCGGCCTCAGCTCGGAGGCGTCGCAGTTCTCGCTCGGCGTCGGCTTGTTCTTGGAGCTCCTCGGCCTTCTTCTTAGCGTCGTACATGGCGGCCTCGGCCTTGAGCTCGGTCGAGGTCACCGGCTTGTTCGAGAACGGGCTGGTCGCCTTGGGCTGGCACGCCGGCACGAACAGGAACACCGCCAGCATGGAAAGAAGCGCAGCAAGGGTCACGAGCGTGACGCGAGATGACATGGCAGGCCCTCGATGTCCACGGTGAGCCGCATACTACCCGTCGTGGTTCGAAAGAGAATCAAGAGGCCTTGCGTCGGCGCCGGGGCTTGGACGCCGGCTCCACTTCGGCTGGAGACTGCGGCGCGGTGATAGAGACCGGTGGGTTCACGTCCTGACGCTCCGCCTCGGCCATGCAGCGATCCAACTCGTCGAGCAGTCCGGCCAGATCCACCATGGCGTCCTCGATCTGGCCAAGGGCCTGTCGCTGGAAACCGAGCCGCATCTCCGAGAGTGACGACAGCTGGGCGTTGGTGTAGCACAGATTCGAGACCGATCTCGCGTGCTCGGAGAGCCGGAAGAGCTCGCGGCCGATGATCCGCAGGACTTGGTTCGTGTTCAACGGCGATCCCCCTGCATCGATCGAGGATTCCGCTGACTTCGCGGTGTCCTGCGCTCGAGATCTCGCGGCGTGACGATCTGGAAGTCCGATGGCGCGTCGACACCGATCTGCCTCGATCGATGACCCTTGTTGGGGCCGACGTAGATCCGCACGTTGCCCTGGGGTGTCTTGACAACGATCTCTTCTCCGACCCTCACGGTGATTACAAGCACGGGAGCACCTCGTGCCCCAGATCTGGGGCCATCTCGAAGATTCGCTCGGCCACGATGATCACGCCAGGACCGCACCCCTTGGCGGCGTACCAGCGATCGACGCGGCCGAGGTGGACCTGGCCGTCGTCGATCCAGAGATACCCACGACGGGCGGCCTGACGGTTGATCTCATCGATGACGGCGTTGCCCTTGCGTTTCACCTTCGGAGGCGTGAGCGCATCCAGCACCGACTTGACCAGGTTGTCCGCGTCGGGCTTGCTGTTGCGGCGTATCGGCCCGTCTGGGTATCGCTTCGACATCATGCTCTTCGGACGCTCGAAGTATGCGTCGAGCGTGATGCGGACAGGGCCATCCCAGGGATCGGCTGGATACCCGGACGTAGTCCTCGCCGCGAAGAGCACCGCCTGCCGCCACCTCGTGGTCTCTTTGGGCGTGTATCGCTGGACGAACGCCGGTTTACCCAGCGGCGTGACGACGCGATCCCGATGGCGGCCTTGGGCCACGGGCATTCCGGGCGCGACGATCTCGAGTCGATCAGCCACGGCCGACGACTCCCGGAGGAACGTCCTCGTTGTTCTCGATGGTGTCGGCGAACTGGCGGAGTTCCCTGGCGAGCGCGAGCCGACGCGATCGGGTGTCGTCGGGGCCTTCGATCGGGGCTGTGTTCGAGACGTGGGTCCTCCACTGCGTTCCCCCCTCGTCTGCGCCCCACATCAGGACGCAGAACGCAGAGCCTGGCGCGTGGTGATCAATCGCGGCGTTGGTGAAATGGGCAACTTGCTGTGCGGCGAGTTCGATCCGTTTCCTCGTGCTCACGGTGTTCCTCCTTGTTCGGTCTCTTTGGACAGCATGGCGCCCGGCGGACGTCCATTCTTCAGCGCGTCGGAGATGAGCTGGGCGCGGCTGTGATATCCGAGTTTCGAGTAGATGCGAAGGATGTGGTTCTGCACGGTCTTGATCGATCGGAACCGTCGACTGGCGATGACTTTGACGGGATCTCCGGTGAGCAGATCCTCGTAGATCTCCATCTCTCTGGTCGACAGGCATCGAGGTTGGCGGTTGGTGGACTGACTCATGGGCGCCTCCTGGATCGGGATTCGCCGGTGGCAATGCGGGGGCGAGGTGTGGGTCTCAAGCCCCCGCACGCCGTCCGGTGTCATACCGATCGCGACTCAGCGGAGCGACTGAGCGTCCAACGCGACCGGGTTCCAGGACTCCTTGATGTAGTCATTCGTCTTGTCGAGCTGGTCCTTCGTTGCGATGGAATCCCACAGGATCAGGCCTGCGGCCTTGTACTCGAGCGGCAACGTCATCGCGGTTTTGAGGTCATACGCGTTGATGAACTTCTCGCCGTGTGTCGGGTTGTTGTCGTGGTACCGCCACCACACGAACGGATAGACGGGAAGACCGTTGCCGATCCGGTAGCACTCGAGCATGTTCGAAGAGATGACCGAGTCGTACGCACCCTCGACGATCTCACCAGGGCCGGGCGTCACGCCCTTGGGCACCGACTTGTTGATGCAGTAGAGCGATGGAGCCAGGAAGTCGACCTGCTTCCACAGCCACGCCAGTCGGTCATTCCGCTCCCCCCAGAACCTGAACACCGGCTCGGTGCGGCCATACCCGTGCTGAACCGTGTTGGGAACGTCGTAGAAGCTCCACTTCGCGTTGGGCCGCAACTCCTTGCACCAGACGATCCAGGACGTCCAGAACTTCTGCGCGACCTCCTCGTACGTCGATTTCCAGAGCATCTCCAGGCCGGCGGCGTCGAGTTTGGACACCTCGTCCTTGTGGGTCTCGGCGATGTAGTCCATCCACTCCTGCCAGGGGCCGGGCGTGGTCGGCCTGTGCCATGGCTCCATCCAGAGCGGATGCCACGACTCAAAGTCGATGAGGGCCAGGCCGTCGTACTTCTCATCGGGTATGGCCGTGAGCACCACCTGCTTCACACGGTCACGGAACTTCTCGTAGAACTTGGGATCGCCGGCGATCTGGTGCGGACCCCGGCGCGGGAGCTCGGGATCGAAGGGTGTCTCGTACAGGATCACGGCCGGCGCGACCGGGACGGCGTAGGGAAGATCGGGCGGCTTGGGGAACACACTCGGCTTGAAGGTGACCGTCGAGTGGAAGAGCGGCTTCACCTTCGGCGCCACGGTGATGATCACAGGATCGACGGCCACGGGCTTGGTCGCCGTCTGGGCAGGCTGAGGCTTCGCCGGCTGCTTGATGACCTTCCTGGACCTGAGGCTGGAATCGATGCCCACGTCGCCCGCGGGCGCCGAGCAGGCCGAGAGCATCGACACGACGGCCATCGTCACCGCCAGCACGAACACACTTGTCATTCTCATGGATCACTCCTTGCAACGTCCACGCTTCGCATACTTGCACCTTCACTCACAGATTGGCGTCGCCTGGTTGGACCCAGCCGCCTTGGTCAATGTGTTCGGCGTAACTCTTGAGGAAGGCTTTGAGGTCGCCGATCTGGTGTGTCAGGGCCGTTAGCTCCGCAGATCTGGCGTCGCCACTGACTCGGCACACGATCAGCGTGCAGCACTCGTATCGAGACGAGATCACGGAGAACAGGTCCTGGGTTGTGACGAACGTCAGGTCTGGTTCCTCGACGTTCGGCTCGGGAGAAACATCTGAACTCGCGGGGCCGGCTACAGATTCGGGCATGGACTCCATGGCCTCCCGGCGAGAATCCAGTCTCCAGATCATCCACCAGCACGCCTTGACGATTGCCCGCTTGATCAACGCAGTGCCTCCCGAGACGCCTGCTGCCTCGCCATGAACTCATCACGCTCGTGGGGCGGGATGTACCTCTCACCTACTAGGCGGAATGCCTCGGCCTCGGTTGGGACGTCAACCAGACGGCCCACGGTGTCCACGAGGTGGTTCTGCACGCTTGCCGGGCGCAGGGGATCACCGAGAGGAATACCGAATCGCACCTTCCACCGCCACAGAAACCACCGGCCGAACTCCGTAGGCCCCGTCCGCTCGATCATCATCCATCCGTGGTTGTGTGGCGTGCACCGATAGACCTGGCACGGCAGATCGATGCCGTCCCAGGGAGTGAGCATCAGCGAGCACGCCAGAAACCCGGGCTTGAGCCCTCGAACGGCGCGTCCAACGGCCGACTCGACCGCGACAGAATCGCCGGCAGGCGTGAAGAGTGGAGCGGCCGGATCGGACCAGGGATTCTGCATCGATCCATTGATCCGCATGAACAGATCGTCCTGGGTGGGCGTCAGGTTCTTCGATCGCCACCCCGCTGGAAGCGGCGCGACGAGTTCGAGATCTCCGACCTCGTGGCGGAGCCTGCGCACGGACCCGACAACCTCGATTTGGCTCGTGGCCTTGCGATCGAGGGTCGAGAGCCCCCACCGATCTATCAGCGTGACCGCAGCACGCTGGGCCGCGGCGAGCGGGATGCGCGGACCGTCACTCATGCGGCAGATCCCGTAAGGAGCCATGCTGCAGGCGCGATCGTGTCGCGTGACGGGTAGATCGCGAGCCCGAGCGACTTGAGTTCACTGCAGAGGTTCCGCCATGTCCCGCCCGACGCCTCGTACCCCGCCAGGTTCGCGGCTTCCTTGCGTTCGATGGCCCCGTTGACCAGGAGAACATCGAACAGCTTGACCTGCGGACCACTGAGACGGTCGCGGATGGTGGAGTGCATTTCACCCAGCCCGTCCACGCGACCGGCAGTCACGCAGAAGACCGCGTCGCCGGCAAGCACGATCCCTTCGGACCGGTACTCGATCCAGCCTCTCGATCGACACTCAGAGAGGAGGTTCCGCCACGTTCCGCCCGAAGGGGTGTAGCCGGCGACGTGCGAGACCTGGACGCGCGACGGCACGTCGATGCCAATGGCATTCCACCACGCGATCGCCTGGAGCACCTTCTGCTGCGGCTTCGTCGCGTCGGGCAGCCGGCACTCGCCGTCCGAGTTGTCGTGTTCGGCCGGCGGCGTGACTGGTGGGCGCTGTATGGCGGGCGCGGGCGTGTTCGCGAGCTTCAATCCCTCGACCGGCGGCGCTCCGGTCGACGGCCGTGCCGACTTCGCCTGGTCGACGACGGTGAAGATCCGGTTCAATTCGCCGAGCAGCCGATCGGTCTCGGCCTTCTGCGCCCGGAGTTGACCGCCGAGCATCGCGGATTGCTCCATGAGATCGCGGACCTGCTTCACTCGAACCGCGTCCTCGGCGGCCTCCTTCGGCCGGCTGGCGAGTTCCTTCTCAAGTTCGCGAATCCGTTTGCGGAGTTCCTTGGGGTCGTTCGCCTTAGCCTCCTCGGTCGACGCCAGGAGCGCCGAGTTCACCGCCTCGAGGTCGATCTCGGCGAGCGACGCCGGCGCGGCGATCTGTTCCCCGTCGTCGGGAGTGCGTCCGGAGTCGAACGTCGAGATCTTCGGGAACTGCGTGCGCTCGAGCAGGCCACGATCAGGCGACCAGACCCACCCCTCGCCGAGTTTCAACTTCGCGAGGCTGGCGAGGACCTCCTTGCCCTTGTCGGTGTCGGCCTGGCCCTTGATCCAGTCCTCCACGGCCTTGCGATCCTGGGGAGCGGGCAGCCGCATCGCGATCATCGTCGAGGCCTGGGTGAGGACGTTCTTGTTCAGAACGGCCGGGCGCTGGGAGATGAGCATCACCCGGAAGCCCTTGATCCGACCCCGTCTCACGATCCGGTCGATCGCCCCGAGCATCCGCTCCGTTCCCGGCGGGCCCGACTGCGGCGCGAACTCGTCGGCCTCGTCGATCACCAGGTGCAGCGGCAACTTGTTGGATCGGAACACCGACTCGGCGAACCGCTCGACGAATCGATGCCGCTCGCCCAGCGTCGTACCCGACAGATCGATGATGCACGGCAGATTCTGCGACGCGACGAGTTCCCCGATCGGGCCGCCCGAGTGCTCGCTGATCGCCACGTCGGCGTGATCGCCGCCGAAGATCGCGACAGGAAACCCTGGCTTGTCGCCGGCGGCGTTGGACTTGAGCCCCCACCACGCGCCGGTCGGGTCCAGGACGCACACCCGCCGACCCTCGCCGAGGAGTTCCTCGACCAGGCCCTTCGCGGCGTAGGTCTTACCCGATCCGGTCCGGCCGAGAATCGCGACGTGCTGGGTGAGGGCCTCAAGGGGTAGAACGTTCTTCTTCAACGGACGCCTCCTGTCTTCGCCACCGCTCGGAGTTCAAGCGCAACGACGTCGAGCCCGTTCTCTCGCTCCTTCTTGGCGGCGGTCTCAGCGTCCTTCTTGCTCCAGAAGATGGCTGGAAAGTTTCGATCCGCGTCGTCGTACATATCAACGAGCCAGTGTCCCTTGCCCTTGGGACCGCCATCGATGATCCAGAGCCCATAGACGGGCACCTTGCTCGGCTCCGTGTGTCCACGCCTGTCAGCTCGGCTTGCCCAGCGATCGCACGCCGAGCAGAGCGTGCGGTGCTTATCCACCCAGGAGCATCCGACGTCGCATCCGTGCTCATCCGTGCACCCACACACCTGACATTTGCCAGGAGTGAGCGTCGATCGCTTCACAGGCTTCGTGCGGGTCATTCGTCGTCCTCCACGTCGGAGTCCGACTTCGACGCTGGCGCACGGCGTGACTTCTTCGGCTTCGTTGCCGGCGAGGCCTTGGGCGTTACGGCGCCCTTGGGCTTCGGAAGGAAGTCCTCGAGGACCGGAGGATCATCGACGTCGATGCCCATGGCCTTGGCGAATCGCTCGGCCATGCCGGACACCCCGTCGCTGTGCGGTTCAATGAGCCCGAACCGACGCCCGCATTCCTTCTCGATCTCGACGATGCCCTTCCAATCAGGCTTCTCGAGGAACTTGAGAAGTCGCTGTAGGCCTGGTGCTTCCGCCGCCTTCGTGGCCTTCGAGTTCTGCCAGTGTTCGGTCGCCTGGTACAGCTTGGTCGCTGTGATCATCTTCAGAATGGTGAAGAGTCCTGGAGTCGCGAGAACCTTCTTGACCATCTCCGGCTCGACCTTCTTGCGTGCCCATTCCCGGATCGCGTCGTTATATTTCGAGATGGCGAGATGCCGCTCCTGCGCCTCCTTCTCCGAGACCGTGGGCTTCTTGGAAGCCGTGCCCTCTGAGATCGGCCTCTTCGCCCGGACCTTCGCCGAGGCACGTCGATCGCGAACCTTTTTCTCGAGCGCACGCCTCTCGACGAACTCGGGCACCTTGGCCTCCGACGGCTTCTTCTCGCCATCGACGATGCGCTTGGCGGCCGCGGAGATCGCGCCCTTCGCCGCCCGGAGTTTGACCTGATAGCAATCGGGCTTCGTGCAGATGCCGACCGCAACATCGGAAGCCTTGTCGGCGTCGTAGGTCCCACGCCCGCCGATCATGTTCACTGAGACCTCGCCACCGCCTTCGAAAAGCCCAGGCTGGGTCGCGGAGTTGAACTGGCATCCCTCGCACGGCTGCCGGCCGGCGAACGCGACGTGCCGCTGCCAGGGCACGACGTCGAGCGAGAACACGGAGCGCCGGACCTCGAACTGCAGTTCCTCGAGCGGACCCGCCTCGACGTCGCTGACCGAGTCCGAGCCGCCGGCGGCGTAGTCCTTCGCCAGTTCGTTGCGTTGCTTCTCGTCGGCGAGTTTCGAGATCTCGCGGGCGTGGGCGAGCGGGAGTTTGCCCTGCAGAACCAGCTTCTTCGCGGCGTCGCCGAGCCGGCCGATGTAGAGACGATCGCGGACCCACTGCGGCGACTTGCCCAGCATCGCCGCGACCATCTCGCTGGCGATCCGGCGGACGCGATGGTCGAGGAGCGCGTCGTGCGAGAGCGCCTTGCGAGCCTGTTCGGACGTGCTTGGCGGAAGCCCGTCGAACGATGTCGCCTGGCTCGCCGTCTTGCCTGCCCACGCCCCACACTCAGGACCCATCGGCTGGCCCATCTGCCGAGCCGCAGGGATCGCCTGCAACTCCATGAGTTCATCGACCGCGAGCGTCTCCTCGGCCGGCGTGAGGTCCTGCCGCTGGACGTTCTCGATCGCCACGATCGTGCGACGCACGTCGTCGGGCAGCGGAGGAACGACCGAGGCGCGAATGGTGGACCACCCGAGCAGCCTGGCCGCGGCGAGCCGGCGCCGGCCGAACACGCGGCAGAATCGGCCGTCGGACAGACGCTCGAGCATGACGGGCTGCAGCTGCCCGCACTCGGCCATGCTCCTGGACAACTGCTCGATCGCCTCGGCATCGCCCGGACGCGGCAGGCGATCGGCCTGCCCCTTTGGGTCGATGATCCGATCGATCGCGATGTCGAGCAACTCGCCCTTCAGATCCACGCCGAGGATCGGCTTCGCCGGCGTCGCTGGAGTCGCGGGCACGGCAGACTTTGGACTCTTCTTCCCCTTCTTCTCTTTGGTCGCAGTGGCGGTCATGCGTGATCTCCTGTGCTGATGTTGCGAACTAACGAGCGTTTAGAACTCGAATGGCCAACACGGCAAACGCCATCACGGCCATGGTGAAAGACGAATCTCGCATCACAATCCAGCTAGGTCTGAGGTCTTCTCCGTCACGGATTGGGTCCACGTACGTTGGCAGGCAGTGCCAGGCCGCTGCAAGCAAGACTTGCGAGTATCCGAAGATGAACATTCCGGTCGTGTTGATCACTCGCCCGACTCCGCGGCCTTGGCGGCCTTTCGATGGGCAGTGCGATACAACTTCACTGATCGCTTGATCGCCGACGCAATGTTCTCGCCGCAGTTCAAGATGTCACGGAGGTCCTGGTCCTTCGAGTCGAGGACCGCGGCGACACGACCGATCGTCGTGAGCCCGGCTTCGATGAGCTTGCCCTTGAGGTCCTCGCGGCAGTCGAGCTCGTTGACCGAGGCGTTCAGGTGCTCATCGACGCCATCACCATTGCTCGGATCGGGAGTCTCCGGGCGGGCGCGTCCGGGCTTGCCGACCGGGCGATCGTCGGGCTCCTCGTGCTCGACCTTCTTGGGCGTGTAGAGGTCCTCGGGCTTGGGCTTGGCGACGAACCCTGCCGCGTCAAACATCTCGAGGAGTTCATTGACGCCCTTGGCCGCGGCGGAAACGGCCTGGTCCATCTTGTCGGCGAGCGTCTTGAGCCGTTCCTTGTAGACATCGCGGGTGCGTAGGCATCGCTCCTTCCGGGCCGCGGCGACCTGGAAGTCCTCGCTGGACTCGTCTTGGGCTCCGATCTCGTCGAGTTCGCGGCGGGCGTCGGTCAGATCCGACTCGACGTTCGAGAGGTTCTGCTTGACGACGTCGCGGGCCTCCTGCATACGGACGATCTGCGTCCAGGTCGTGATGTTGGGGAGTTCCACTGCCTTCTGCTTCGCCATCTTCATGCTCCGTGCTGCTGGGCAGCCTTCTCCGCCGACTTGAGGACCTCGCCCGCCTGGCGGAGTTTGGCGGTGAGCGCGGCCTGGGCCTCGAGCGTCTTGAGCGTTGAGGCCTGCAACTTGGACCACTTCTGAGAGACGAACAGCGGGATCTCCGAGGGCCGGCCTCGAGATCGATCCGACGCGCCAAGCCCATGGATGAGGAACCCCACCGGATTGCATCGCTTGCCACAGGTCTTGGCTTGGACCACCAGAGCGTCGGCCTCCTCGATGAGGGCATCGACCCGTGCAGGCTCGGCGTACCGGCCGGCCGAGAGCTCAGAGGCTTTCGTCACCGGGCATGAGGTGAAGCCAGCGGTCCGCCACCTAGCGATCGCGGACTGCAGCATCCCTAGAGACTGGGCGCGTCTCCACGACTCGACCTTCTCCGACAGAATCGCCCTCGCCCCCTCGCCCACGATCGCGATGATTTCTTCCCCGCTCGCGCCCGAGCGCTCGAGCGGAGCGCCAGGAATTGCGCCCTGAGGAGAGCGCTGGAGCGGGAGCGATAGAACAGAGCGCTCAGAAAGAATTGCGCTCTGGGCGCACCGAGGGCGCAGCAGATGGCACCTGCATGGCACGTGTATGGCACTTGCCATCGGCTGCCATGCGTCTGCCATCCTGCTGCCATCTGGCCCGAGCACCCGCGAGGCCGGCGGCACGCTTGGCGGCCGACGTCGTGGATGCCTTGGAGGCCAGATCATCGAAGACCCTCCGGGCGTGCTGCAAGAGCAGGCGCCCGCCGGGAGTGCACCCGGTGGCGGCGAGGGCCAGGAACAGGCGAGGACGCATCCTCCGCCAGTCCTCATCCATGACCCCGGCGACCATCGCCAGGGACGAATCCTCGTCGGGGAGCGTGCATGGTTCCTCTTGGTGCCATGCGAACCGAACGAGGCGATAGAGAGACCCAACCTCAAGCGTCGAGAGGCCTTCGGCGACGCCTGGTTCGATCATGCGACCTAGGTCGCACGGGAACAGAAGTTGGGCAGGAAGCAATGACACAAGCCCATCGCCGCCGTGTCCAGCGGCGATGGGTGCTGGTTTGAGGTTCAGAACGGAATGTCTTCGTCGTCGACCGGAAGTTCGGAAGGTGGAATCGGTGACGAGGCCGCGGCAACCGACGGCCGCTGTGGATTCGAGACCACCTCACCCGTCGCTGTGTTGACCTCATCGCCTGAACTTGGAATGTGCAGGGTCTTGAGGAACTGGGCCATCGCCGGAAGGATGCCCGCCGGGATCTCAGTGAGCTCTCTGCCGTATGCGAGATCGAACGCCTCCATCGCGTTTGCTTTTGACCATTTCAAGAACGCGTCCCATGAACCTCCACCGCTCTTTGCGTGCAGCAGGAATCGCTTCATCGCAGCGTCAGGAATAGGACGACGATCGCCGGCTATGACGAGCGAGTTGCCTGGCTGCTTGCGCTGGGTGACTTCGGGACGCCACTTGTCGACGTTGATGCACGGCTTCATCTCACCGAACGAGAGATATGTAGACGGGTAGATCGCGATCTGTTGTCCGACCCACTCCTCTGTCTCATCAGTACCGAGGACCTCTCCGATCATGTGACCAGTGTTTTTCCAAAGTGTCATGGGCTTTCGGAACTCGCGGAACCTGATGTTGTACCGAACCTCAGGCTCGTCGCTTCCTCCGCGATCGCGAGCTTCGACCGGGTACACCTTCTCAATGGTGACGATGGTGTTCTGGTTCTTCGGAAGATCCTCGGCCTGCAGGAACTTCGACGGATACATCTGTGACAGTTTCATGACGGAACACTCCTGAATGAACGATGGGAATCAGCCGACAACGTCGACGTTGACGCCGGGGATGTGCTTCTGCTGGAGCGCCGTGAGCGTGGCGTTGAATGAGCGGCGTGACTGGGCGTCCTGCTCGGCGACGCTCTCCTGGTCAGCACCGGTCACCGCGAGCGTGGTCTCGGCGACGCCATCACTCACCGACGCTGCCACGGCCTTTGTGATTCCGGCACGCTCGAGCGAAGCGATAGCCACGCAGACCTGAGTCTTGATTTGTTCAAGGTGCTCGCGCGTTCTCAGAAGTGCGGCCCTGGCCCGAGGATGAAAGCCGGGCGTGGCTCCGGCTTGGACATCGCGTGTGAACTCGTGGAGGAGTTCAGCAGTGAGATGGGCGGTGAGAAGCATCTCGCGAACGCCCGATGGAATCGTGGACATGCCATCGTCCGGGGCGTCGCCGGCAAGTGATCGGGATGCGCCAACGCGACGCGACTTCTCGATTGTCCAACACGTTTGGCAGTAACGGATGGGCTCGTTGGCCTGTTCCTCGGAGCCAGCCTCGTAGTTCTTTCCACAGGTGGTGCAGGTGGTAATCACGCGGCACCCCCTTCGCCCGTGGTCAGACTCGGGAGCGGTCGTTGGCTCAACTTCGCTTCGGCCGCGGCAAAGACATGGCACGCCCACTCGACAGCCCAGGTTGCGTGCCGCTCGACGATGCTGTCAATGCTCCGATCCTCAGGCGGTTCGATGAACGCCATGTAGTCGTCGGGCATCGGCGGCGCCGATCGTGCGAGTTCGAGAAGGACAGTGAGTCCATCCTCGTCACGCGTGAGATTCCCCATTGAATCAGCCTGGACAGGCATCGCTCGCGACGACAGCTCACGTTGTTGATGAGTGGTGAGGTTCACTTGGCACCCCCGATCGCCTTGGCGATGGCGTCAGCGAGTGCGCACCCCTCCAGATGCCCGTTGTCCTGCGGGTTCCCACACCACGGGCAGATCTCCAACTCTGCGCCACCCTCGTCACTCACGGTGACTCCCCACTCGACCTGGCGGAGTGCGGCGAAGAGATCTGGGGCAGCGGCGATTAGTCGAGCATTCGCCAGATCACGCTTGGCAGCAAGGACTCTGATGTCCGGTATTTGCGGGTCGTGGTCATGCGTGGTGTCTTCGATCAGGCATACACGGAATGGATTCTCATTGGAGCCAGCGAATACCTCGCATCGAGTGGCACAACGGTCTGATGGGTCAGGGTCGTGATCCTCGTATCGCCATGGCCCAGGTGTGTGCCAGGGCTTGTCAGGTTCTGGATTGTGGGGGACGCCGGGATGCTGCTGATCGACCGTCATGGCCGCTGCTCCTCGAGCGGAGCAGCCGGGCAAGGACCTCGAGCAGGTCGGCTAGGTCGTCAGTTTGAATCCCGTCGCAGTATGAGGGACGAAATGCCGAGGGGCGGACTCGAACCGCCGACCTCCGGGTTATGAATCCAGCGCTCTAAACCAGCTGAGCTACCTCGGCCTAAGGCCACAACTTTAGCCCGCACTCCAGACCCTTGCCGACCGCGGAGTCCCGCCTCAGCGCTCGCTCTCCGAACGCTCCACCTCATCCGCCCGGCTCACGCGGCGGCCGTCACCCTCGCCCCGGGGCAGCGGCTCGCGATACTCCCGATCCGACTCGATCCGACCCCGAGGCTCACGCTTCGACGCGTCGCTCACCTCGTCCTCGATGTTCTTCAGCCCCTTCTTGAACTCCACAATGCTCCGACCCATCGAACGACCAACCTCGGGCAAGCGATGCCCGAAGATCAAAAGCCCGATCGCCAGAATGATGATCAGTTGCCACAGGCTCGGCTCAAAGCCCAACCCCAGCGTCTGAGCCGCCATCGTGTACGCACCGTTCATACCCAATCCTTCCGGCCTTGCGGGCCGACTTGCCGCCTGCACATCCCCAACACCCCAGCGTCCCACGATCCATGAAGGACACCCACGCTCGAGCCGCGCCGAAACACCGCGACCAGTTCGAGGAATACTAGGGAACACACGCCTCGCACGCAGTCCACGCCCGCACAGGCAAAACGCCGGAGACCCACACCAATTGCCGTCACACGCGTGCCGCACCAGACCCGCCGTTTCCGGACCATCCCCACGATCACATCAACTCCCGCACGCTTCCCTACCCTTCTCGCTGGATCACGCCATGAACGCCGCCGCCGTCCAACTCCTGGATGCCCTGCCGCCCGGCCCGCCCCGGCGGATCCTCGTCGCCATGTCCGGCGGCGTGGACTCCTCCGTCGCCGCCGCGCTCCTGAAGGACGCCGGCCACGAGGTCATCGGCTGCTTCATGCGCCTGGGCTCCCCCGGCGAATCCATCGACCACCCCACTCCCACCCGCATCGGCCACCAGGGGTGCTGCTCCATCACCGACGCTGCCGACGCGCGCGCGGTCGCGGGCCAACTGGGCATTCCGTTCTACGTCTGCAACTTCAAGCGCGATTTCGCGCGCATCATCGATTACTTCGCCGACGAGTACGTCGCCGGCCGAACGCCCAATCCCTGCGTCCGCTGCAACGACTGGCTCAAGTTCGGCAAGTTGCACGAGTACGCCCGCTCCCTCGGTGCCGACGCCGTCGCCTCGGGGCACTACGCCCGCGTGGACCACTCGACCGGCACGCCGCGACTCATGCGCGGCCTCGACGCGCGCAGGACCAGTCGTATGTGCTGTTTGGTGTTCCACGTGAAACACTTGGCGAGATGATTCTGCCGATCGGCGGAATGCACAAGGACCAGGTTCGCGATGTTGCGCGCGCGTTCGGGTTGCCCGTGTTCGACAAGCCGGACTCGCAGGAGATCTGCTTCGTGCCGGACAATGACTACGCGGGGCTTGTGGATCGGCTGCGGCCTGGTGTCGCGCGCGCGGGAGAGATCGTTGATGCCGAGGGGACGGCGATCGGCACGCACGCCGGTCAGCATCGGTTCACGATCGGGCAGCGGCGTGGCGTGTCGGTGTCGCTGGGGCACGCGGTGTATGTGGTGTCTCGTGATGCGCGCGCAAACAGGGTTGTGGTGGGCGAGAAGGAGGACCTGCTCGCCGAGATGTGCGTGGCGGGTGAGGCGAACTGGCTGGTGGACCCGCCGAGCGGGGCGGAGTCGTGGCGGGCGGTGTGGGCGAAGTATCGGTACAACACGCCGGCGGCGAGGGCGCGGGTTCGGGTGGTTGATGACGCGCGCGCGGCGACGCCCTCGGGACGGCTGGGGCGGTTCGAGGTGAAGTTCGACGAGGCGCAGGTGGCGATCGCGCCGGGGCAGGCGGTCGTGTTGTATGACGGCGATGAGCCGGACTGGGTTGTCGGGGGCGGCTGGATCGAGTCCGTTGGTGAGCGTGTTGATGGTGCGTCGAGCGTTGATCGTGCGTTGACGCGTGAAGGAGCCGAAACGTGAGCGGTGCTGATTGTCTTGGGCGTGTGAATGTGGGTCGCTCGTGGTCCGGCACCAGTCATCGCCCAGGGCGGCGACGACTGGTGGCACCCGGAGCGTGCGCGGCGTGTTTGCTGGCGGTTTGCGCGATCGTGGCGGTGCCGAGAGTTGCGATCGCGCAGGATGCTGCCACCGGCGATCTCGGCACGCTCCCGGCGGTGGAGATCCACGGGCCTCGGAATGCGGCGCTGGTGTACTGGCGCCTCTGGCAGAAGGTGCCCGAGGATCTCAAGATCGGGCTGACGCAGTCGTTCAATGGACGCGATCTGGACTGGGCCCCTGACGCGAGTTTGGCCGAGCAGCTCGACACGAATCGCGCCCTGGCCGACGCCTTGCGTGTGGCCGCGCAGATGCCTGTGTGCGACTTTGGCGTGGACCAGACGGCGGGATTGGGCGCCGACATGTCGCACCTGGAACGCCTTCGCGAGTCGTCGAGAATCCTCGTGTCGAGCGCGCGGCTGTGCCTCAATCGCGGGGACATGGACACCTTCGTGGCCTCGACGCGATCGCTCCTGACGATGAGCCACCACACGACAGCGGACGGGTTCACGCAATCGTGCACGGTCGGACTTGGGTTTGCCGTGATGGGCGCGGATGAGATCCTTCGAGCGATCCGGCACGTGCGGCTGACCGAGGCGCATGTCAAAGCGTTTGACGAAGACCTGCGGCGAGCCATGGAAAACGATGCGTATGGATTCGTGAACGCGATCCGTGTGGAGGGGCGTGTGCTCTCGAAGCACCTTGTGGATCGGTATGCCGGGCCGACGGATGAGAATGGTCGGACGGCGGGCGCTCGGCTGTTCATGGACATCCAGCAGGGGGGTGAGCCTGAGGGGCTCTACAAGGCGATCACGGAGATGGACGGGCCTGGGCTGACCGCGGCGGCGGAGCGGATCGTGGCGGCGTTTGATGCGGTGGCCTTGGCCTGGCGATCCGAATCTCCTCTGGAGAGCGTGCGGGCGGTGGAAGAGCGTGTGGCGAAGGGCGAGTTCGGGCCGCTCGGGTTGATGGTAGTTCCTCGGTACTCGTCGATTCGGGAGTTTGTGGACTCCTGCCGGGCGAAGATCGGTGAGGCCGTCGAGGCGATGAAGCATCCGCCGGCGGAGTTGGTGGCGATTCCGGTGCCGAAGGTTGAGCCGATGGGGCCTGTGGTGGGGCCGAGTGGTGAAGGGGTGAAGGGGGAGTAGGTGTAGAGAAGGGAGAGGCAGGCGAGCCGCCTGCCCCACGAGGGTTGGTAGGAATGCGGCGCGGGATTTCTTATCGCGGTCTGGCGGGCTTGCGAGTGTTCGTGGCGGCGCCGACGCGTGATTCCTTCTTCATGATGAAGAGGTAGTTGAAGCCGCGGAGGAAGAAGTTGCCCTCTTCGGCGGCCTTGTGCCAGTTGCCGCGCCCGAGTTTCTGGTTGTGGCGGACGACGGCGATGATGTCCACGGGGACGAATCGCTCGCGCATGATGGAAAAGAGTTCGAAGCCGATGGGGGCGAATCGCCCGGCGGCGTCCATGCCCTTCTTCTTCTTGAAGGAGTCGCTGACGTAGAGGGCCATGTAGCGCCGGTCCTTGAGGACGCGATGGCACTCGTGGATCACCTCGCGCATGGCCTTGTAGTACGCCCGGCCGCCATCATCGCTGAGGGCGTCGAGTTTGCCGATGCAGGCGGGATCGTTGGAATAGTCCACGTGGGTGGAATAGGGCGGATCGATGAAGACGAGGTCCACGCTCGCATCGCGGACGGGGAGTTCGCGCGCGTCGGCCTGGACGATGTCATCCCGGCGTTCCCAGGAGGCGAGGTCGAAGCCCAGGGCGGTTCTTTTGAGATCGGCGGCGACGTCGAGGGTTGTGCCACTGCCACACATCGGGTCGAGGACGGTGTCGCCCTCGCGGGTGTAGCGAGAGAGGACCTGCCAGATGACCCAACTGGGCGTGGCGCCGACGTACTCCTTGTCGCCTTGCATGGCGCCCGACGCGGCGTCGTAGTGCTGGCTGGGATATTCCCAGAGAGTCGTCGTCATGAGACGCATCGGCGGACGCGCGGCGCGCGCGGGCGGCCTCTTGCCTCGGGGTCGATGGTCGCTCACGCGCGGCATCCTTTGGCGTGCATCGCGATCGCGGCCTGGGCACGCACGGCGGCGACGACGGCGTCGACCGTCGCGGGAAGATCCTTCGCCACGCGTGCGCCGGCGGCACGCGTGTGGCCGCCCCCGCCGAGCGTGCCTGCGGCGGCGTTGACGTCGATGGCGTGCTCGCCGGGCTTGCTTCGGAGGCTGATCTTGGTGAGGCCGCCTTTCATCTCGCCGGTCAGGCCGTATTCCGCGGGGGAGGCCTCGGTGAGGAGGGCGGTGACGCGGACGGCGGCGATCATCTGGGGAAAGTCCACGAATCCGCCCGACTCTCCCGACTCGGCTTTGGCGTTCTGCATATCGGCGCGAGTGAGACGCATGACGGCGAGTTGGCCGGCCTTCGCGGAACCTGGGACGAGATCGAAATACTCGAGCGAGGCGAGGGCGGCGGAGAGCAGGCGCAGGCGGGCCGGGGTGTCGCGCTGCTCGATGTTCTGATAGAGCCAGACGTTCTCGGCTCCCGCGGCGAGGAGGGCGCCGGCGGCGCTCATGACCTTGGCGTCGACGTTGCTATGGCGGAACCACCCTGTGTCGGTGGCGAGCCCGAGGTAGAGCGCGGTGGCGACATCACGCGGCAGGTCCTCGACGCGTTTCACGCCGAGGATGATGCGGCAGAGTTCGGCCATGGGTTGGCAGGCGGCGGCACTGGATGTGTCCACGACGCGGCGCGGCGCGACCTCGGGGTCGCCATGGGCGTGGTGATCGACGATCGCGGCGTCGCTGGCGTGCTCGACGAGGAACTCGCGGACGGCCTCGAGTTGTGCCCAGGATCCCGTGTCGGCGATGACGACGGCGTCGGCGGGGATGTGCTTCGGCGGGCCGTCGTGGCCGAGGACGCGATGGGGTGTTCCTTTGGCGATGTCGGCGAGCCAGGATGGAGGCGGGCCGAAGTACCAGGCCTCGGCTCGCGACTCGTCGTTTCGGCGCGTGGCCTTCATGGGATCGACGGCGTTGAGGGCGCGGACGAGGGCGAGGGTGGAGCCGACGGCGTCTCCATCGGGCTTGACATGGGTGGTGACGATGACGCGATCACGTGTGGCGAGCCATGAGGCGATGGCTTCGAGGGTCGTCGTGGAGCCCCATGCGTTGGATTCTGTTGGATTCGTCATGCGCTCGCGGGTTCCGTGGGTTGAGAGTGCGCGGTTGGGGCGAGAGACTGGCGGGCTGAGCGGTTCGTCCAGTCGAGGGTTCGCTCGACGTCTCGCTCAATCTGGGCGACGAGGGGCTCGATGCCATCGAACTTCACCTGATCACGGAGGAACGCGAGGAAGTCGATGGAGACCTCCCAGCCGTATTCGTCGAGGCCCATGATCGCGCCGGTGTGGTCTCTCGGCGCACCGATGAGGTAGGCCTCGAGACGGCGGTCGAGGCCATCGAAGGTCGGGCGCGTGCCGAGACTGACGGCGGTGGGGAAGACTCGGCCATCGGGGAGCGTTGCCGAACCCGCGTAGATCCCGTCGGCGGGGGTCATGACATCGGTCGTGATGTTGAGCGTTGGATAGCCGATGGTGCGGCCGAGACGATCGCCGCGGACGACGCGGCCTTCGACGCGGTGTGGGCGGCCCAGGACACGGGCGGCGTCGCCAACACGGCCTTGCGAGAGGAGCCAGCGGACGAGGCTGCTGGAGGCGCGGACAAGGTGTTGATCGAGGAGGTCGACCTCGACGGCGTCGATAACCTCGACCTCAAACCCGAACTCGCGGCCGAGGGTGGCGAGCGTTTGGGTGGAGCCCTCGCGCCCGCGACCGAAGTGGAAGTCTTCGCCCTCGACGAACAGGGCGGGTTTGTGATCGCGCACGATCGATTCGACGAAGGCTCGGGCGCTCATGCCGAGGAAGTCATCGGTTGGAAAGAGGCGTACGACCTCGTCCGCCCCTGCGGCTTGGAGCAAGTCGGCCCTTCGCTGGAACCGGGTGAGGCGTGCGGGGGCCGCCGCCGGCTTGAGGCGGGTCAGGGGGTGGGGATCGAAGGCCATGGCGACGACGGAGCCGGTTGGCCCGACGCGGGCGCGGCAGGCTTCGAGCAAGGCCCGATGCCCCGCGTGCACGCCGTCGAAGTTGCCGATGGTGATCGCTCTCGCCGCGGGGTTCATGACAGGCTGGACGGTAGGGCGGACGGGTGTGCGATGGGGCGTCGATCGGGCCGGCACGGCGAGTTCCTGTGATACGGCGAAACCCGATCCTCGTATTATTTCGCTCGGTTCAGGACTCGCGCTTGCGAGTCATGACCGGCGTCCCCGTCGGCCGCACCCAACACCATCTGAGCCATCCACCCATGTCGATCTTTTCCCGCAAGCCCAAGCCCGCCCCCGTTCCTGCGCGGCCTGCCGCGCCGCCGCCGCCCTCGGATTCGCCTCGCATCCTTGAACTCGGTACAGAGATGCTGCGCCGGGCGCGCGGGCACAAGACGAGCGTGCTGTCGGCGAAGTTCTACTCGGATGCGCTCATGGAGTGGTCCATGAAGGACCACGAGTTCAAGGTGCAGATGTTCCGGTTTGTCGATGCGTTCCCGATGCTCAAGACGCCCGACGCGGTCTTTGATCATCTGCAGGATTATCTGAGCCAGCCCGGGGTGATCGTGCCCGCGCCGATCGCGGCGGCTCTCAAGATGGGGGGCGTGGCGAAGGGGATCGCGGCGAAGACCATCGCGGGACAGGTCGAGGGGATGGCGGGGAAGTTCATTGCGGGCGTGGACGCGGCGTCGGCGCTGCCTCGGTTGACGCAGTTGTGGAATGACGGCATCGCGTTCAGCGTGGACCTTCTGGGCGAGGTGTGCGTGTCGGATGAAGAGGCCGACATGTACCAGAGGAAATATCTCGATCTGATTGAGAATCTGCCCGGGAAGGTCTCGGCGTGGAGGGGGCAGCCGCGGCTGGAGAGCGACCATCTGGGGCCCATTCCTCGGACGAATGTCTCGGTCAAGATCTCGGCGTTGTCCGCACGCGTCGATCCGATCGACACGGAAGGATCCATCAAGGATCTCATGCGACGGCTCGTGCCGATTCTTGAGAGCGCGAAGGCCAAAGGCGTCTTCGTTAACTTCGACATGGAGCACTTCGCGCTCAAGGACCTGACGCTCTCGCTCTTTGAGCGTTGCGTCGAGGCTGTGGATTTTCATGGCGGGCTGGCGATGCAGGCATACCTGCGATCGGGTCCCGACGACGCCCGGCGGATCTGCCAGTGGGCCAAGGCGAAGGGCAAGCAGGTGACGGTGCGCCTGGTGAAGGGCGCGTACTGGGATGCCGAGACGATCAAGGCGGAGTTGCATGGTTGGGCGTGTCCGGTGTGGTCGAAGAAGTCGCACACCGACGCCTGCTTCGAGGAGATGACGCGGATCTTCCTCGACCACACGCCACGGGCGAAGGGGGAGGCCGGCGTGAAGCTCGCGCTCGGGTCGCACAATGTGCGCTCGATCGCCGCCGCCCTCACCGCGTGCGAGGAGCGGTCGCTCCCGCACAGCGCGATCGAACTCCAGATGCTCCACGGCATGGCGGACCAACTCAAGTACGCCGCCGAGGAGATGGGCCTTCGCATGCGTGAGTACGTCCCCGTCGGGGAGATGATCCCCGGCATGGCGTATCTCGTGCGGCGGCTTCTCGAGAACACGTCGAACGAGTCATGGCTGAAGGCGGGTTTCCTGGACAACGCCGACCCGGCGACGCTGCTCACGCCTCCTGCCGCTCCCCGGCCTGGTGAGATCGACCCGGCTGATTCGCGGCTTGATCCATCGCGCCATACGCTCTCGCCGTCGGCTCCGAACATCGGCGACGGAAAGCCATTCCTCAATGAGCCGATGCGAGACTTCGCCCACGCTAAGGTTCGCGACACCTTCGCGAAGACGGTCGAGAACGCGCGAGTGCCGCAGGTCGCGAACGACGTGACGCCCGACAAGGCGAGAATGATGGTCGAGGCCGCGCATGCCGCCTTCCCCGGCTGGCGTGACACGCCGCACGCGCTCCGCGCCGAGGTTCTCGTGCGTGCCGCCGCCGCGATGCGTGCCCGGCGCGATGAACTCTCGGGGATCATGATCAAGGAGGCGGGCAAGACGTGGCGCGAGGCCGACGCCGACACGTGCGAGGCAATCGACTTCTGTGAGTACTACGCGCGATGCTCCGTGCCGCTCTTCACACGCGAGCGTCTGGGGCGATTCATCGGCGAACTCGACGAGCAGTGGTACCAGCCGCGGGGCGTTGCCGTGGTCATCGCGCCGTGGAACTTTCCGCTCGCGATCTGCTGCGGCATGACCGTTGCGGCGCTTGTCACCGGAAACACCGTGATTGTGAAGCCCGCCGAGCAGACGCCGGGCATCGCGAGCGTGCTCTTTTCGATCCTTCAGGACGCGCTCAAGGCCGCGGGGGCGCCCGCGAATGTGCTGCACTTCTGCCCCGGGCCGGGCGAGACCACGGGCGCCGCCCTCGTCCGTGATCCGCGCGTCGCGCTCATCGCGTTCACAGGCTCCCGCGACGTCGGCCTCGACATTCTCCACGCCGCCGCGCCGGCCACGCCGTTCGACTCCGGCACACGCGCCGACGCCCTCGCGCTCACCCACGTGAAGCGCGTCGTCTGCGAGATGGGTGGCAAGAACGCGCTCATCATCGATACTTCGGCCGATCTCGACGAGGCCGTGCTTGCCGTGCGACAGTCGGCGTTCGGGTTTCAGGGGCAGAAGTGCTCCGCCTGCTCGCGATGCATCGTGGTTGACCCTCAAGGCACGACCGGGCTGGCGTTCACCCATTTCGTCCACCGCCTCGTCGAGGCGACCAAGGCCCTGGTCATCGCCGACCCGCTCCGCCCGGGGACCGATGTCGGCCCGGTGATCGACGCCGACGCCAAGAGCAAGATCATGGGGTTCATCGAACGCACGAGGGCCTCGGGCCTCACGACCATGTCGCTCGATATGCCGGGCACGCTCGAGGGCGAGACACGCCGGCACTTCGTCCCCCCCACCATCGTGTACCCCGTGCCCGAGTCTCACGAACTCGCGCGCGAGGAAGTGTTCGGCCCCGTCCTCGCCGTCATGCACGCGTCCACCTATGACGACGCGCTCCGCATCGCCAACAGCGCCGCCTACAAACTCACCGGCGGCGTCTTCAGCCGCAAGCCCGCGCACCTCGAGAAGGCCAAGCGCGAGTTCCGCGTCGGCAATCTCTACCTGAACCGCGGCATCACCGGCGCACTCGTCGCCCGCCACCCCTTCGGCGGGTTCGGAATGTCGGGCGTCGGCTCCAAGGCCGGGGGCAAGGACTACCTTCTCCAGTTCGTCGAGCCGCGAGCCTCGGCGGAGAACACGCTGCGTCGCGGGTTTGCGCCTGAGTTGTAGAGCGTTTCATGGAATTAGATTTGTAGTTTGTGTAGACACAGGCGGGACGCCTGTGCCACGAGAAGACGTAGAAGTGGAAGGGGCAGGCGGGCCGCCTGCCCCACTAGATTTAGTAGTTCCGGAATTCAATCTCCCAAGGAAGGAATCCGCCCGATATGCCCCCGCTCGATCAACTGCTCACGACACAGAATCTCATCGCGTTGGTCACTCTTGCCGCGCTCGAGATCGTGTTGGGCGTGGACAACATCATCGTGATCGCGATCGTGACGTCGCGGCTTCCACAACACCAGCAGGCGAAGGCTCGGCTCATCGGCCTCGCCCTCGCGATGCTGATGCGCGTCGGCCTGCTCCTGGCCATCGGCTGGGTGATGTCGCTCACCGCGTCGATCTACAAAGCAAATCTGTTCTCGGTGGACATCGATCTCTCGTGGAAGGACCTCATCCTCATTGTCGGCGGACTCTTCCTGATCTTCAAGGCCACCAAGGAGATCCACCACGATCTCGAGGCGCCGGGGCATCTTGAGGAGCACAAGAAGGCCTCGTCGTTCTCCGCCGCGATCTCCATGATCGTCGTCATGGACATCATCTTCTCGCTCGACTCGGTGATCACGGCCGTCGGCATGGCGAAGGAGAAGTGGATCATGATCGCGGCGGTCGTCATCGCCGTCGGCGTCATGATGGCCTTCGCCGGGAAGATCTCCGACTTCGTGAAGCGTCACCCCTCTATCAAGATCCTCGCCCTCTCGTTCCTCATTCTCGTCGGCGTCCTCCTCATTGCCGATGGCTTCGACCAGCACATCAGCCGGGGGTATGTCTACTTCGCGATGGCCTTCTCGCTGCTGGTGGAGATCGTCAACATCCGGATCCGCAACGCCCAGGCGAAGCGGAGTGTCTCCTGAGCCTCCCCCTGCCCCGTACACTCACGCCATGCCCGCCGCCCTTATCGACGGACTCGCCCTCGCGAAATCACACCGCGAACGCATCGCCGCCCGCGCCGCCACGATCAAGTCGAAGGGCGATCCGGTTCGGCTTGATGCCGTGCTCGTCGAGTCGGGGGACAACGCCGCGCGTGTGTATGCCGACAATCAGGCCAGGACCTGCCAATCGCTGGGCATCGACTATCGCCTGCACCTGCTCAAGCCCGACGCGTCGTACGACGACATCGCGGGGCGGATCCTTTTGCTCAATACAAACGACGACGTGCACGCGGTGATGCTGCACCTGCCGCTCCCTGCGGGCGTCGATCCGTATTCCATCCAGCGCCTCATCGACCCGGACAAGGACGTCGAGGGCGTGAACCCCGCCAACATCGGCAACGTGGTGTATGGGCGATCGTCGCACGCGCCGTGCACGGCCCTCGCGGTCATCAAGATGATCGAGTCGGTGCTTGCCCCTGAGGGTCACCCACAGGCGAGTCGGTTGGGCGCTTGGGCGACACCGCCGCTCTTGAGGGGGAAGATTGCCGTGGTTGTCGGTGCGGGCGACGTCGTGGGAAAGCCGATCGCGGTGCTCCTCATGCGTCACGAGGCGACGGTCGTCTCGTGCAACAAGTACTCGCCATTTCTGCCAACGATCACACGGACGGCGGACGTGCTGGTGGCGGCGGCGGGCGTGCCTGGCCTCATCACTGCCGAGATGGTCAAGCCCGGGGCGATTGTCATCGATGTCGGCGTCAACCGTGTCACCGACGCGACCGGCAAGACCAGGACCGTGGGCGATGTCGCCTTCGATCAGGTCCGCGACATCTCCTCCCACATCAGCCCCGTCCCCGGCGGCGTGGGGCCAATGACCGTGGCCATGCTGCTGCTCAATGTGGTCGATGCCGCCGAACACGCCCGATGAGTCCTCATTCGCCTCCATCACAGAACGCGTCGCCACTCGTGGTCGATCTTGCGGGGATGCGGCTGAAGAACCCCGTGATCCTGGCGGCGGGCACGGCGGGGTATGTGGACGAGTTGGGCGACGTGCTGGATCTGTCGCGGCTTGGCGGCCTGTGCACGAAATCGATCACGAGAGAGCCTCGCGACGGCAACGCCACCTGGCGGATCATCGAGGATCGGCGGCACGCCGCGATGCTCAACGCGATCGGGCTCGCCAATGTCGGCATGCTCGCCTTCGAGCGCGACTATGCCGCCAAACTCAAGGCCGCCCCAACGACCATCATCGGGTCGATCTCGGAGTGGTCCATCGAGGCCTTTGTCGAGGTCGCGGCGATGTTCGGGCGGATCGGCGTGCCGGCCGTGGAACTGAATGTCTCGTGTCCCAATGTCGCGCATGGGTGTGAGTTTGGGAGTGACGAGGCGCTTCTGCGGGACCTTGTGGCCGGAGTGCGCGAGGCGCTGACCGCGACGCGGCTCATCGTGAAACTCAGCCCGGTGGTCATGGGGTATCGCGGGCCGACCGGCGAATCGGGGGTGGTTGCCATCGCCCGTGCCGCGATCGAGGCTCGTGGCAATCCGGGCGGCCCCAACCAACGCCCCGGCGCGGACGCGCTCGCCATTGCCAACACCGTGCCCGCGATGGCCATCGATGTCCACACGCGAAAGCCGCGACTCTCACGAGGCTCTGGTGGGCTCTCAGGGCCGGCGATCCATCCGATCGCCGTCAAACTCGTGCATGATTGCTTCGTAGGTATTGCGCGAGACACCCAGACGCCCATCGTTGGCGTCGGCGGCGTGACGACGTGGGAGGATGCCGCGGAGTTCATTCTCGCGGGAGCGATGGCGGTCGAAATGGGCACGGCCACCTTCGCCGACCCGCGATCGCCCCTCAAGGTGATCAAGGGCCTCGAGCGATGGGTGCGGGATCAGCGAGTGGGTTCGATCTCGGACCTTGTTGGAAGGGTCGGATAGAGGCACCGGGCAGTTACACCGGGCTGGATGGGGCAACTGGCCTCATGTTCGCCACGGAACTCCTTGACATTCGGGCGTGATGGGTTACATTCTTTTTCATAGGACGCTGAGAGTATCCCGACCCGCGACGCCGACGGCAAGACACGGCGTTGTTTGTCCCGTGGAGCTCTCGGATGTCCTGGAATCAATGTGTTCGCGTCACCGCATTCATGAGCGTCATGTGGGTTGGGGCTTCGATCGGTTCGGCGGCGATCACGATTCCCACAGTGCCCGTCGGCGATGCGGGCAACTCGGCCGACATCACCGGCTTTGGGTCCGTGGCGCATCCGTACAACATCGCGACCTACGAGGTCACCGCCGGGCAATACACCGCGTTCCTGAACGCCGTCGCCCGCACGGACACGCACAACCTCTACAACACGAGCATGGCGAGCATCTCCGTCGGGAGCGGCATCGCCCGCGCTCTTTCTGGTGGCACATACACCTACAGCGTCCTGCCGGAGTTTGAGAATCGACCCGTGAACTACATCTCGTTCTGGGATGCCGCGAGATTCGCCAACTGGCTTCACAATGGGCAGCCCACGGGCAGCCAGGACCACACCACCACCGAGGATGGCGCCTACAGCCTCACTCCCGAGGGGATCGCGAGCAACACCGTCGGCCGCAACGCTGGCGCCCAATGGGCCATTCCGAGCGAGGACGAATGGTACAAGGCCGCCTTCTCCATGGGTGGAGGCACCGACGCGGGATACTGGCTCTATCCCACCGGGAGCAACACGACACCTGGCAGCAGCCTGGTCGATTCCGCAGGCAACAACGCGAACTACTACACGGGGGCGCCCACCTACCCGATCGATTCCCCCTTCTACACCACGCTCGGCGGTGAGTTCCAGAACTCGGCGAGTCCGTACGGCACGTTCGACCAGGGCGGAAACCTCTGGGAGTGGAACGACTCGATCCTCCTGGGCACGGACCGCGGCATTCGGGGGGGATCCTTCGATTGCGACGAGACTTTTATGCGGGCCACCAACCGCCGTCGCACCCTCCCGACGAACGAGAATGGCGACTTCGGATTCCGGGTCGTGCAGATCCCCGCTCCGTCGTCGGTCGCGTTGCTCACCCTCGCCGGATTGTTCGCCTCGCGTCGGCGGCGTTGATCGAGGCCTCGTGATGGGCGACTGACTGGGTCGAACTGGAATCGTGAGATCTATGTTTGCTCGGCGACGAGCCACCTGGACGATGCGGGCACGTCAGGCCGATCCGATCGATCCACGATTTGAGACACTTCAAACCGAATCGACGGGCCACCGAGGGGTGTATGACGTGCTTCTATCGCTTGCGTTCGGTCACACGAGTTCAGGCTGAACCGGCGGCATCGGCCTTTGCCCGCGAACCGTTGAGGAACGCCTCCGCCCCTGCCGCCCGCGTCGAGACCCCGATCGGCTCCTGTTCCGGCGTGCCTGCGGCGCGAGCGTCGATGCGGCCGTCCTTCCCGACCTGATCGAACTTGACCGAGACCCGCGTGGAGACGCCGCGTTCCTGCATCGTCACGCCGAAGAGGCGGTCGGCGTTCTGCATCGTGCGTTTGTTGTGCGTGATGACGATGAAGTGCGAGCGGTCCGTGTACTGGCGGATGACCTGGTTGAACCTGCCAACGTTGTTCTCGTCGAGGGCCGCATCTACTTCGTCCAGCACGCAGAAGCAACTGGGCTTGCTTCGGAAGATGCTCATGAGGAGCGCGACGGCGGTGAGCGTTTTCTCGCCGCCCGACAACTGGCTGATCGCTCGCGGCTCCTTGCCCGGCGGCTTCGCGATGACCTCGATCCCGCTCTCCAGGAGATCCGTCTCGTTCGTCTCGACCTTTTGGATCCCGTCGGGGGTCTCGATCTCTTTGATGAGCGGCATGAGGCGGACCTCGGCCTTGCCGCCGCCGAAGAGTTTGCGGAACATGCCGTCGGCGCCACCGAAGTTCTCGCGGATGAGGTCGAAGACCTCGCCGAAGCGCACCCGGCTGACCTCGTTCAACTTCTCGATCAACTCGATGAGTTGCGTCCTCGCCTGGTCCAGGTCGGCCAACTGCGAGACGAGCGAGTCGTTCTGCTCGGACAGGTTCGATTCCTCATCGATCGCGTCGAGGTTCACGTGCCCGAGTTTCTTGATCTGCTCGCGGAGCGAGTCGATCTTGAGCGCCGCCTCGGGCGGATCGATCCGTGAGACCTCGCCCCCGGCCATCATCGCGCGATAGTCCAGGTGCTCGTTCTTGACGTCCAGCCCGAGATCCGCCGTGCAGCGATCCTCGGTCGCCTCGCGCTTGACCTCGACCTCGCGCTTGGAGGTCTCCAGGCTGTGCCAATCTCGCTCGAGACGCTGCGCCACCTGGCGGGCCTCGCCGACGAGCGTGCCGAGGCGTTCGAACTCCTCCTGGGCCTCGCGCGCGTCCGAACCGAGCGACGTGACCTCGCCCGCCAACCTCTCGGCCAGGGTGTGAGACTCCTCGATCGTTGTGTTCGCCTCGACCAATCCGCTCTCGTGCTCGCTCACGCGTGCCGCCGTGCGCTCCGCGTGCCCCGCGACCTCGAGGAGCGCCCGCTCGAGTTCGTCGCGCATGGATTCCAGCCGCCCGCACTCACGCCGGGCCGCCGAGACCTGCTCCGAGAGTCGTCCCGCTTCGACCTTCGCCTGTGATGCTCTTTCGAGCAGCGCCTCAGCCTGTTCCTGCGCCGCCTGCACCTCGCCCTCAAGGCGCGACGCGTTCGACGACTCATCCTTCCACAACCCGAGCAGGCTCTCACCTTTAGCGACCAGCGTCGCGATCGCTTGCGTGAGACCCAGGAGTCGCGATTCACCCTGCGTCAACTCCTGTGACAAACTCTCCCGCTCGCGTGAGAGCCGCCCGAGTTCGGCATTCAATCGATCGACCGACGCCTGCGCCTCGAGAGTCGTCCGCTGCTGGCGAGCCACGATGCCTCGCGCCGAGGCCAACTCCGCGCTCAACCCTGCCGCGTCGGAGTCCAGGCGTTCCAACTCGCTCCGCGCCTCGTCGAGTTCCTGCTCGATGCCCGGGAGCGATTCCTGGATGCCTTCGAGTTCAGCACGCCGAGCGAGCAGACCGACGCCGGCCGCTGCGCCGCCCTCGGCCCCCGTGGAGATCGTCACGCGACCATCCGCGTCGAGCACGCCGCCCTCGCTCGTGACGAATCGCACGCGCCGTCCCGACAACGGCCCCGCCGCCAGCAGGATCGCCGCGTCCATGTCCGAGACCAGATACGTCGACGCGAGCAGCCGATCCAGAAGTTCGTGCACCGAAGCCTCGCGAGCGTCGCCGCCACCCTCGCCCGCACGAACACCAACAAGCGAACGCAGATAGACCAATCGCGAACGCCCGGGCTCCGCCCCTAACTCGTCCAGCAGCGCATCGCCAACGCGTGGCACGGGCACGCCGTCGCTCGTGCCACTCGACAACGACCCCACGCCGCGCAGCGTCAGGAACGTCACGCGACCGATGACGCCCGCCGCGGCCATCTCCTCGCGCGTGGGAAGCGAGTCCGTGGAATCGACGACCAGCGACTGAAGGTCCGCCCCGAGCGCCTGCTCGAGCGCCAAGGACAATCCTGCATCCCCGCTCGACTCGCCATCTCCCCCTCTTCCCATCCCGCCAACGCCGCGCATCTCGATGAGATCCGCGAGCGTGCCGATCACGCCGTCGAAGCCCTCGCCGCGATCGCGTGACTCAAGCACCTTCTTCACGCCCTCGGCGAACCCTTCGCGCGACTCGATCATCGCGCTGAGCATCGTCGCCCGCGTGGAGAGGCGCACCTGCTCCTGCTCGCGCACGCCGACCTGCTTTGCCCGCTCGCGACGGTCCGCGCCGAGCCGATCGACGGACTGCTCGAGGTCCTGCACTTTCGCTTCCGACTCGCGCACCACACGCACGCTTTCCTCGAGCGCGGCCTTCGCGTCATCCAGCGACGACTCGACGCGCGTGATCTCGCCCTCGGCCTGGTCCCGCCTCGCCTTGGCGGCCTCGAACTGCTCGCGACCCGTCTCCTCGCGATGCCGCTCGGCCTGGAGCGACGCAAGCACGCCCTGTCGCTCTCGCTCGATGCGTGTCGCCGCGATCTGCTTTTCCGTGAAGGACCGCTTCAGGTCCGATGCCGCCGCGATCGCTTCCGACCGCTCGCGTGTGGCGAGTTCCAGCGTGCGTTCGGCCTCGGCCAATCGCTCTGCGAGCGCCGCCAACTCTTCGCGACGATCGACAAGATCGGTCTCGCTCGATGACTGGCGCTCGCGCATCTCCTTGAGTCGCTGCTCATCGATCGCGTGCTGGCGCTTTGCATCCTCGATCGACGCCGTCAGCATCCGCACGCGCTGCCTCGCCTGCTCCTCCTCGTGCTTCGCGTTCTGCAGCAATTGCTCACGCTCTCGCAGATCGCGCGCGACCTCCTGTCGCCTCGCCTCCGCCTCCGCGAGCGCACCCTCGGCCGTCGCCAGTCCCTCGGCCGCCTCGTGGCGCTGCCCGTCGAGGTCTTCCTGGCGCGAGGTCAAGCCCGTGAGCCGCTCGACGAGATCGTCGTACTGATCGAAGGCGAGCGCCATCCGCCACGCGCGCAACTCGACGTCCAACTCGCGAAACGTCCGCGCCTTCGCCGCCTGCCCGCGCACGATGCGAAGACGGCGTTCGGTGTTCTCGAGTTGCTCGCGGGTGCTCTTGAGATTTGTCTCGGCCCGGTCGAGTTTCCGCTGCGCCTCGATGCGGCGCTGCTTGTACTTCGCGATCCCCGCGGCCTCTTCGAAGATCGTGCGGCGTTCCTGCGGGCTGGCGAGCAGCATCGCGTCGACCTTCCCCTGCTCGATGATCGAGTAGGCGTCGGCCCCGATGCCCGTGTCCATGAACAACTCGCGGATGTCGCGGAGGCGCGCCTTGCGGCCGTTGATCAGGTACTCGCTGTCGCCGCTGCGATACAGCCGACGCTCGATCTCGACGACATCGGCGTCATATGGCAGCGCTCGACCGATCTTGCGGTCCCGTCGAACGATCGGGTCGTCCTGCTCGCCCGCGTTTACGGCCGCAGCCGCGTCAGCCTCACCCCCGCTCGAGTCCTCGACCTCGCCTTCAACTTCGGCCTCGCCGAGCGAGCCATCGCCCGTCGGGAACGCCTCGCCATGGAGCACCGGGTTCTCGAAGGAGAGGCAGACGCTCGCCATCCCGCTCTCTTTGCGACCAGCCGAGCCCGCGAAGATGACGTCCATCATCTCGTGCCCGCGGAGGCTCTTGCTCGATCGCTCACCAAGCACCCACTTCACCGCGTCCACCACGTTCGACTTCCCGCAGCCGTTGGGACCGACGATCCCCGTCACCGCGTCATCGAACGTGAACTCGGTCTTGTCAGCGAAACTTTTGAAGCCGCTGAGGGTCAACTTGGAGAGACGCATGCAACCTCCATGTCGCGCCCCGGGCCGGCGCACAACAGACCGCGCGCCCGGGGACTGCACATCATCCGCGGAACCGGTCCATCCAGAACCGATCTCCCCGCGGGTCCACAACCATACACACGCATTCCCCCCAACGACGACTCCTTACTTGCTCTTGGGTGGAATCGGCACGATCCGTGGGCGGAACTCTGATGCCGCCTCGATCGTCGCGCGATCCGCCAGCACGGGCACGACTGCGTCCGCCTGCGGCGCGTCGTCGGCGGTCTCCGGGCGGTCCTTCGCCGCCAGCGTGTTCGACGCCGCCACCAGCAACCCGCGGAGTCGATCGTCCTCGGTCGCGAACCGATAGGGCCCTACGCCCGACCCGCGCAACTCGTGCAGCGCCCCCACCACCTCCGAGTATGACAGCGCGAAGCCGGGGCGCTGGTCGTCCACGGAAGGATGCTGGGCGAACATCCGGATCAGGTCGCGGAGATCGCCTCGAACGGTGGTCTTGGTCGAACGCCCCTCGGGGTCGCGATAGAGCGCCCGGACCGGTCCGCCATCTCCATCGCACACCAGCATCATCCGCTCCGACCACGCCGACGCCAGGAACGGCTTGTCGAGCGTTAGATCCTTCCCGAAGACCACGATCCTGGGGCGCCCCTGCTGGGTCACATACACCAGTGGATCGCCCACGGGCACGTAGTCCACGAAGAACGACCCGGCGACCATTTCCCGCTGGACACCCTCAATCGAACCAGCGGGGAGCGCCACCTTCGACAACTCCTCGACATACGCCGGCGAGAGTTCCCCCGCCCCTCCTCGCAAATATCGTCCGGCGAGCGTCGCCAACTGGCGCTTCTCGGCCCGCTTGGCCAAGGCCTCGTACGCCGCGATCCGCGTCGCGAGGTCCGTGTCTTCCAGGAGCCCCCTCAGGGAGAGATCGATATTCGGGCCGCTCAGATCAGACAGGAGGGCGATCGCGTCCAACCGCTCGAGGCCCTTGCTCGAGGTCACGATCTTCATCAAAGGCTCGGCCGTCCGGACGTCCCCAAGCCGGGCGCCCGCCCGCAACGCCGCCAGACGGGGATTCAACTCGGGATACTCGTACATCTCCCGGCAATACGGCAGCGCCTTGTCCCCGATCGCCTCCAGGCACCACGACAACTCCGACGCCAGCACCGGCTCGGCCTTGAGCGCCTCTACATACTGCCGCGCCCGCTGCTCGGACGCCCGTCGATCGATCGCCAGGTGCCCCACCAGTTCCAGGAACTCCGACGCCCGATCCTTATACCACGACGGCACGCGCAGCGCGATGCTCGACGCGTCGCGCCCGCGGGCCACCTCGTCGCGGTCGCCGTAGCGCGAGGCCGGGAACCGCGAGTTGATCGCCTCGACCATCGCGGTCGCCCGTCCGTGGCTCGCGTTGTCGAGGACCAGTTCCAGTTTCAGAGCATTCGTCACGCGACCGCCGCCCAGGATTCGCCCTGCGGTCCGTGTCACGCCCTCATCCTCGCGTCCGGGATCCGCGAACGGATTGAGAAAGATCGGCCCTCGCGCCTCGCCGATCTCGCGCGTCTGTCGCGAGCCCAGCAGCGAGGGCGCCCCGATCCGCATCGCCGTCGTGTACAGCAGACCGCCCTCGAGGCTGTCCGCGTTCACCGCCGAGACGGCCACGTCGAACGTCGCGCCGTCGGGTGCGCCGGGCGGGATCGCCGCCTGCACCACCACTACCGCCACGTTGGGATCGCTCAATCGGATCTTTGACCCAGGCGCGATCGACCCATCGGGCCCGATGCTCCGCATCTGGATCTCACGCTCCATCGTCGCCCGGATCTTGTCGGGCAGAGGCTTCCCGCCCGTGCCGTTCAACCCCACCACGATCCCGAACCCGCTTACCAACTGCGGCTGCGCGCCACGGATCGTCGCCTCGGTCCCGATCGTCCCGCGCAACGCATCGGGCACCGCGCGCACCACAGGCGTCACGGGCTTCGCCTTCCCGCCACCGCCGCCACATCCTGAGAGCAATACGCCCAGGGTCCCTAGTGCGCACGCGACACCAACTCGAATCACCCGCATCGATCGACTCCCAAAGGAGGGCCTGCAAGGCCCATGGCACATCGCGCTTTCGACGCGACACGCACCCGTCCAAGCCGTGCACCACGTGTGTGCCGACTCGAAATCCACCAACATGCTACCGCCGACAACCGCACCCAACGCGCAATATTCAATTCCAGCAATGTTCGCATTGTGTACGCACGAACACTGCGCTTTCGGGACAACTCAGAAACAAATCTTCACCAAATCCACACCGCGCAAATCCAGTTTCGTGCCACTCTTGCGCCCTATGGACAACTTCCCGACAGGAAACCCACATTCTTTTGTACTTCACTACCCTTGCATGTACGATCTGTTGTGGTATGCTTGCCCCCCTCAAACCTGCTCCGCCGGTACAACGGGCAGCCCCACATCACGGGGTTCGCAGGACGCGAGGCCAGAATAACGAGTTCTCGGACGTCAATCACGCCCGAGCACGCGATATTCTGTTCATTTTGTTAGGACTACGATCGTACTGTGTTCGAAAATCGGACTCCCTCACCAAGGGTCAAATCCAAACCTCGAACGCCGCACATCACCGTAGGTCGCGAGCCACCAACGCCCGCGACGGCGACAGACAGAGACGACGCGATCGACGCCACGGGTGGGACCACGGCACCGATCGCCTAACAGGGACACGGGTGGACAGCGTGGGCGTGCTCTCCGACAAACAAATCCGCAAGCAGGTCAAGATCACACCCTTCGAGGACGCCGTCAAGCGCCCGGGCAAGATCTCCTTCGGCGTTTCCTCCTACGGCTACGACGTCCGCGTCGGGACCCACTTCAAGATCTTCACGCCCACGCCCAAGACCGGGCAGGTCGCCGTCGTCGATCCCAAGCGCTTCACCGACGACCTCATGGTCGAGGTGGATACGGCCAAACTCGGGCTCGACCACGTCGTCATCCCGCCGAACTCCTTCGCCCTCTGCGAGACCGTCGAGTACATCGAGATCCCGCGCGACATCCTCGTCGTCTGCGTCGGCAAGAGCACCTACGCCCGCTGCGGCCTCATCGTGAACGTCACGCCCCTCGAGCCCGAATGGCGCGGCAAGGTCACGCTCGAAATCTCCAACACCACGCCGCTGCCGGCGAAGGTCTACGCGAACGAGGGCATCGCCCAGTTCATCTTCCTCAAGGCCGACGAGGTCTGCGAGAAGAGTTACGCGGACAAGGGTGGGAAGTATCAGGATCAGGGTGGATTAACGTTGCCGAGGGTTGATTAGGCATCGGCATTCGTGATTCGTGATTCGGCATTCGTGTGACGCGTGAGCAGCATCCGTTCCCATCGAGACTTGAGGGCCTGGCAATTGGCTATGGACTTTGCGAACCGCGTGATGAAGGCTGCGAACACGCTCCCGCAGCGTGAAGCAGCTGGACTTGCATCGCAGATGCGTCGTTCGGCCGTCTCGGTTCCGAGCAACATCGCCGAAGGATTTGGGCGTGGCAGTCGAGTCGACTACACACGATTCCTGAAAGTTGCCCGAGGAAGCCTGTTCGAACTCGACACACAACTGCAACTCGCCCGTGACATGGGATACATCACGACACGAGGTCACGAGAGTTTGCATGCCGATTGGAACGATGTCAGCAAGGTGCTCGCGGGCCTCATTCGACACATGCAATCGCCCAAAGCCGCGAGTTCGGCAACGAATGCCGAATCACGAATCACGAATGCCGATTCCAAAGGTTCCTTGAAGCACGGACGCAGGAAGGCCACAGAATCATGAAGATCACGAGAAAGTTCACCACCAAAGGCCAGGATGCATTCGACTCTGTGAAGTGGGCCAAGCGCTCCTCCAGGATCACCAACCCCGACGGGTCGGTGGTCTTCGAGATGAAGGACGCCTGGCTCCCCGAGTCGTGGTCGCAGTTGGCCGTGGACATCATGGTCAGCAAGTACTTCCGCAAGGCCGGCGTGCCGCAGTGCGAGTTCACGTCCGCCGGGCGCGTCGCGCGGGACACCGCCGGCGCCATCAAGCCCATCCTCGAGTCCGGCAAGCCGCAGACCGGCCCGGAGAAGTCCGCCGAGCAGGTGATCCACCGCCTCGCCGGCTGCTGGCGCTACTGGGGCGAGACGCACAACTACTTCGATTCCGCCGACGACGCCCAGGCGTTCTACGACGAACTCGTCTACATGATGGTCCACCAGATGTGCGCGCCCAACAGCCCCCAGTGGTTCAACACCGGGCTGAACTACGCCTATGGCATCTCCGGGCCCGCCCAGGGCCACTGGATCGTCGACCCCAACACCGGCACGCCCAAACTCGCCGACGACGCCTACACCCACCCCCAGCCCCACGCCTGCTTCATCCAGTCCGTCGATGACGACCTCGTCAACGAAGGAGGCATCATGGACCTCTGGGTGCGCGAGGCCCGACTCTTCAAATACGGCAGCGGCACCGGGACCAACTTCAGCCACCTCCGCGGCGACGGCGAGAAACTCTCCGGCGGCGGGAAGTCCTCCGGGCTCATGTCTTGGCTTCGCATCGGCGACCGTGCCGCAAGCGCGATCAAATCCGGCGGCACCACACGCCGCGCCGCCAAGATGGTCTGCCTCGACATGGACCACCCCGACATCGCCGAGTTCATCAACTGGAAGGTCCGCGAAGAGATCAAAGTCCAGGCGATGGTCGAGGGCCTGCGCCTCCTCAAGAAGCACGACCCCGGCGTCGCCAAGCAGTGCGAGGAACTCAAACTCACGCTGAACTATGACTTCAACGGCGAGGCCTACCAGACCGTCAGCGGTCAGAACTCCAACAACTCCGTCCGTATCCCCGACTCCTTCTTCGAGGCGATCGACAAGGACACCTCGTGGGACACGACATGGCGCATCACCGGCAAGGTGGCGCACACCTATCGCGCCCGCGACCTCTGGGACCAGATCGGCTTCGCCGCGTGGCGCTGCGCCGATCCGGGCGTCCAGTTCGACTCGACCATCAACGCCTGGCACACCTGCCCCAGCGCCGGCCGCATCAACGCGAGCAACCCCTGCAGCGAGTACATGTTCCTCGACAACACCGCCTGCAACCTCGCCTCGCTCAACGTCCTCCGCTTCTATGACGACAAGGCCCGCACCTTCGACCACGAGCGCTTCGAGCATGGCGTCGATCTCTGGACCATCGTCCTCGAGATCAGCGTCCTCATGGCCGCCTTCCCAAGCAAGCAGATCGCCGAACTCTCGTATCGCTTCCGCACCCTCGGCCTGGGCTATGCCAATCTCGGCGCCATGCTCATGCAGGCGGGGATCCCCTACGACTCCGACGAGGCCCGCGCCATCTGCGCCACACTCACGTCGATCCTCACAGGCCGCTCGTATCGCATGAGCGCCCTCATGGCCAGCGAGCATGGTCCATTCCCGGGCTTCGATGACGACCGCGACTCCATGCTCCGCGTCATCAAGAACCATCGCCTCGCGGCCCACGGCACGTCGCGCACGAGCAAGGACTACATCGACCTTACCATCCGCCCCGTCCCCATCGACCACGACCTCATCACCAAGAGTCGCAAGGCCGGCACGCTCCGCGTCGCCAACACCGACGCCCTCCTCAAGCGCGCCACCACCGTCTGGGACGACGCCCTCGCCCTGGGCGAAAAGCACGGCTATCGCAACGCCCAGACCACCGTCATCGCGCCCACGGGCACGATCGGCCTGCTCATGGATTGCGACACCACGGGCGTTGAGCCCGACTTCGCCCTCGTGAAGTTCAAGAAACTCGCCGGTGGCGGCTACTTCAAGATCGCCAACGAGTCCGTCGAGCCGGCCCTGCACGCGCTCGCGTATTCGCCGCTCCACGTCCGCGACATCATGACCTACATCCTGGGCACGCTCACGCTCAACACGCCGCTGCCCAGCGGCACGGGCACCCTCCGCAAGTTCCTCGCCGATCGCGGCGTCACCACGGTTGATCTCAACGCGATCGAGGCCTCGCTCCCGGGCGTCTTCGAACTTCTCTTCGCCTTCTCGGCGTGGTCGCTCTCGGAGGATTCGCTCCGGGCGTGCGGCATCGCCCCCGAAGCCGCCAAGGCCGACTCGTCCTTCAATCTCCTCGCCGCGCTCGGCCTCTCCGACGACGACATCAGCGCCCTCAACCTCGCGATCTGCGGCACGGCCACCATCGAGGGCGCGCCGCACCTCAAAGCCGCCCACCTTCCTATCTTCGACTGCGCCAACAAGTGCGGCAAACTCGGCAAGCGCTTCATCGCCGCCGAGGGGCACATCCGCATGATGGCCGCCGCCCAGCCCTTCATCTCCGGCGCGATCTCTAAGACCATCAACCTCCCCAACGAGGCCTCGGTCGATGACATCAAGTCGTGCTACCGCCTCTCGTGGGAACTCGGGCTGAAGGCCAACGCCCTCTATCGCGACGGCTGCAAACTCAGCCAGCCCCTCTCCGCTACCGCCGACGAGGCCAAGAACGAACTCAAGAAGGACTCGGCCAAGGAGACGAAGAAGGACGAGCCTTCCAAGGACCTCCGCCCGGACCCTACCACCTCTGGTGCCCTCGCCCCGGCTGTGGCGACGCCGGCCTCCTCGATCCAGGCGCCTGAGCCCATCATCCAGATCGTCCACAAGCCCATGCGCCGCCGACTCAGCGACACGCGTCGCTCCATCACCCACAAGTTCAACGTCGCCGGGCACGAGGGATACCTCACCGTCGGGCTCTACGACGACGGCATGCCCGGCGAACTCTTCATCACCATGAGCAAGGAAGGATCCACCATCGGCGGCCTCATGGACTCGCTCGGCACCGCCACCAGCGTCGCCCTGCAATACGGCGTCCCTGTCTCCAGCCTCGTCGGCAAGTTCTCCTTCCAGCGCTTCGAGCCGGCGGGCATGACCACCAACTCCGACATCCCCATCGCCCAGAGCCTCGTCGACTACATCTTCCGCTGGATGGGCATGCAGTTCATCCCCGGCTTCCGCGAGCAGTACGCCCCCAAGCGTGAGTCCTCCCCCAAGCCCTCCAGCGTCATCGAGTTCCAGCCCCGCTCCGACTGGAGCGCCCCGCCGGCGACCGAGGACGCCTCCCGCTTTGTCGCCCCGCCTTCGGTCGACGACGACTGGGCCGACGACCACGCCGACGACGCGGCCATCACCTCCGCCTCGCGCACCGTGATCGTTGAGTCTTCGTCGGTCGAGATCACAGGCACCCAGGTCACCGCCTCCTCCACGCTCTCGGTGGCGATGGAGAGCATGGGCGACGCCCCCGCCTGCGATATCTGTGGCAACGTCACCGTTCGTTCGGGCACCTGCCACAAGTGCCTGAACTGCGGCAACAGCATGGGCTGCAGTTGAAATCTCACATGGCACAGGCGTCCCGCTGCCTGTGCTTCCTACTTCGTCACTTCGGAACTCCGTCTCGTTTCCAGATCGTTCACATCAGAGGCGTGCCGTCACAAGCACGCGGCCAGCAGGAGGGACACAAGGGTCAGCAACAGGATGGATACATGCTGGTGACGGGCGTCGAGGATCGACCCCGACACTCATCAGCCCCGCGATTCGCCGCTCCACTCGACGTGCGTCACACTCACCGGTGTGATGGGGCAGGGACAGCCCCAAGGCCGCCCACACTCGGCCAAAGCACCCCACGGAGGAGCATCCGCGACGCGTCCACCCACGCCGCCCACGCCGACGGCACGCCTCTGATATAACGACCGTGAACGACACAACTCCCAGCCCACCACCTGCGGGGCATCGATCGCGACGCCGAGTCCCACCCTCCGCGTCCGCGGCTCCTGAAAGACCGGAGCACGAGCGCCCCGCAACTCCCTGAACCCCCGGGTCCCACCACCCGGGGGTTTCTCTGTGTAAAGGTGGCACCACTCTCCAGAGTGGTGCTCTTGACCTGCAACGTGGCAAAGCCAAATCTCCTGTAACTCACTCATCAAGCGTGAATCCACGAATCTGAGACCAAGCCCACCCCCTGGCATCAAACCCCGCATGTCTCCCATGGACTTCATGCTTCTGACCCTCAGCATCTACTTCGCCATCGGCGCGCTCCTCGCCATCCCCCTCGCCTTCCGGGGCATCAACTCAGTTGACCCCGCCGCCGCCAATGGCTCCCTTCCCTTCCGCCTCCTCATCATCCCCGGCCTCATCGCCCTCTGGCCCCTCATGCTCCGCGCCAACCTCCGTCACCACTCACGCGAGTCCGCGCATCATCACCCATGACCTGCACTCCATGACCCGCACCCAACGCTCCATCCATCGCCTAATCTGGATCATCCTCCCAATCCTCCTCGCCGCGGCACTGTGGGCCACTATCGCCACCCGCGAGGATCGCGCTCACACCGACATCCCCCAGGCCTCGAGCCTCCCATGAGCGTCGCCTATCGAGCCATCCAGTGGAACCGCCACAAGCGTCTCTACGACCTCGCGATCGTCGCCGCCACGCTCATCCTCCTCATCACCTTCGCGACGATCACCTCCCTCACCCACGCGGGCGCCGAGGCCATTTCACCACCCATCCTCGCGATGCGCGCCCTCGGCCTCACCAGCCTCACCCTCCTCCACGTCGCCCTCGCCATCGGCCCTCTCGCCCGCCTCTCCACACGCTTCGCCCCGCTCCTTTACAACCGTCGCCATCTCGGCGTCACCATCTTCCTCCTCGCCCTCCTCCACGCCCTGATCGCGATCGGCTTCTATGGCGGCTTCGGCGTCCGGAACCCCGCGAGCGCCCTCCTCGACGCCACACACGACTACGCCTCCATCAGCCGTTTCCCCTTCGAGATCCTCGGATTCGTCGCCTTCCTGATCCTCTTCGTCCTCGCCGCCACCAGCCACGACTTCTGGCTCAAGAACCTCACGCCCCGCGTGTGGAAGTCCATCCACATGCTCGTCTATCTCGCCTACGCGCTCCTCGTCCTCCACGTCGCCCTCGGCATCATGCAGTCCGAGCCCTCACGATTCATCCCAATCGCGCTGATCCTCGGCCTCGCCACACTCACCACGCTCCACCTCGCTGCCGCCTTCAAGCAGAAACGCAAGGACGCCCTCACAACACCCACAGACCCCGCCACATCCTGGCTCGACGCCGGCTCCATCGACGACATCGCCCCCTCTCGCGCCGTCTCGATCTGCACCAAAGCCGGCCCGCCCATCGCCGTCTTCCGCGACACTACCACCATCGCCGCGATCTCCGGCGTCTGCGCCCACCAGGGCGGCCCCCTCGCCGAGGGCCAGATCCTCGACGGCTGCATCACCTGCCCCTGGCACGGCTACCAATACCGCCCCGAATCCGGCGCCGCCCCACCACCCTTCGACGATCGCGTCCCCACCCACGAGGTCCGCATCGAGGGCCGCCGCATCCTCGTCAATCCAAAGCCGCGCCCGCTCAACGATCCCGCGACACCGGCACCGATCCCGTAATGTGTGTGACTACAGGACTGGAACTCATGGCCGATGTGTGACTGGCAAATTGCCGCAGAGGATAAATGGAATCACAATCACCAACGTTCGAGGAATGGCGATACTACTGCTTTACTCAAGCGTGGGACGATTTCAGCGGAAACGACGCGGACTCGTGGGAGGTTGGCATTGTCAGACAGGAACGATTCTTGAACTTGGAAGTCTCGTTGCTGGCGACATACATGACCAGACTCTTTGAATCACCCAACTCGGTTGTGGAGGAGTTCACGGACAATCAGATTGCAAAGGCCACGTGGTTTCTCTTCGGAACGGGTTCGGAGTATATCAAAACGGTCCGCGACTCCCAGATTCCCGTAGATCTTCAGTCCGGCTGCATCCGATCGATTGCGACCATGTACACCAACCTCTTCGATCGAGTTTGCGGGAATAGGGGCTCAGACCCAGACAGCCAACTGTATCTCAAGCACATAATCGACGGTGCGGTCTACATGATCTGGGACATGGACAACCTTGCAGGAACCGTCATGTTTCCAGACAAGGCACCCCATTTGGTTGAGCCAGGAGTTCACATCCTTGAAACGGCTCTCTTGAAATGCCGCACGAGTGCGTGCCGAATCAGCGCCCTTCACGGAATCGGGCACATCGTTTCAGTACACCGGGCGAAGAAACGCCGCGACATCGCACCGCAGCTTCAGTCATTCATCGAGAAGTTTCTCGAGCGTGATGACGTGCCCTCCTGGCTGCGTGAATATGCGGACTGCGCCTATCACGGCAGCGTGCAGTAGGAATCGATCCGATTCATCACCAAGAAACATCCCATGCCCACCACCCCCGACAATCCAAACCGCATCTACGTCGGCTATCTCCCCGCCCCTCGCGAGCATCGCGACACCGTCCGCCTCGCGCTCCCCCTCATCATGATCCTCCTCGCCATTGTCGCGAGCCTCGCCGCACTCGCCCAGCGTTCCCCCGGGAACGCCGTCTGGCACGTGGACACCAACTCCTGGACCGGCACCATCCTCGCCGAACCCCAGCCCATGCTCATCGTCAGCGAACACCAGGGCCCGAGCGTCATCCTCCTCGTCGCCGAAGGAAAGCATGGCATCCGCGAACGCATCAAACCCTTCAACCACACCACCGCCACCATCAAGGGCACACTCCTCGAGCGCGACCACCGCCGCATGATCGAGGTCGCCTCATCACCCGACGCGATGGCCTCGGTGGCCACCACCCCCGACTCGCCGCCACGCGAGATCCCCACGCCCAAATCCCTAGGCCCCATCACCATAACCGGCGAGGTCATCGACCCCAAGTGCTACCTCGGAGCCATGAAACCCGGCGAGGGTAAGGCCCACCGCGCCTGCGCCATCCTCTGCATCCAGGGCGGCATCCCCCCCATGCTCCTCTCCCGCGACGCCACCGGGATACCGACGTATTACCTGCTTACTGACGCGCAGGGTCACGCCGCGACGATCGACACCGTCCGCGACTTCGTAGGCATGCCAACCACCATCACAGGGACGCTTGAGCAACTCGCCGATTTGCACATCCTTCGGGCCGAGTCACTCGATCACGCCGGGCGGTAATGGCCTGCGGACACTCGCGACTGTGAGTGTGTACCAATGAAAAAGCCCCGAGGCCGAATCGGCTCGGGGCTATTCAAGCGGAGAGGGGGGGATTCGAACCCCCGATACGGTTACCCGTATACAGCATTTCCAGTGCTGCTCCTTCAGCCACTCGGACACCTCTCCGTGCTGAAAAAGGGGAAGCGAGTTTAGCCCGGGTCGTCGGGGGTCGTCGGGAGGCGATCCTGGCTGCGGCTCGGCCTGAGACGCCGGCGTTGGCGCGACGGCACTGTCTGCGTTATCGACCCATCCGCTTCGACAGACCACGCCGGGAAAGAGAGACGCCGATCGAGCCGCCCAGGAGTCCGACCGAGGCCCCCACGAGCACATCCGAGACATAGTGCGCTCCATGCAGAACGCGCGCGAGGGCGACGATCGTCGCGAGAGTGAGCCAGAGCCATCGACCCCTGGGGAAGACGACACTGAGTCCGACGGCCATGGCGAAGGCGGCGGACGTGTGGCTGGAGGGCATGGAGGCGAGGTCGCTGCTGCTGCCGATCCAGGTCTGCCAGGAGTAGCGCGCGACCTCCTCGCCCTGATGCTGGACGGGATAGGTGCGAAAGAACCAGGCGAAGGTGTCAGGGTCGTGGAACCGCGGGCGCGGGCGACCGATGGCGATCTTCAGGACGTGCACCAGGGCGGAGGTGGTGATCGCTCCCGAGAGCCAGAGGATGAGGCGTGCGCGGAGCGAGCCGCTGCCACAGAGCAGGACACCGAGGGCGACGATGATGGTGGTCGCGACATCGCCGAACTGCTCGAGGAGTCTGAGCGTGCGCTCGAGGTCGCCGCCGAGGGATTTGCCCGCTCGTTGGGCGGCGTCGGCGATCGTGGCGTCGAAGGGGATGCACGCCAACCCCGCCACCACGAGCACGCCGGACGCGATCAGGACAGGACGCCATCGAACGGGCGGCCCCAGCGTCGTTTCGATCGCGTTATAGTCGGTCTCGTTCAACTCGTCGGGGTTCCTGCGTCGCGCTCGGGAGCGGCCTGGCCAAGACGGTTCCATCGGAGGCGTGCCGAACGCCATTTGTCTTGAAGCCGATCGTAGCAAACACCAACGAGACCGCGTGCTCCCCGCCGTTTCAGCTTCCTCGATGGCTCGAGGCCACGGCGAGCACAGTCATGTCGCACACGCCCCGACGCGGTGCGCTGCTGCTGCTTGCCGTGTGTCTCCTGGCGTTCGTGCCGGGTTTGTTCACTAACCCACCGATCGATCGCGACGAGCCTCGATTCACGCAGGCGAGCCGGCAGATGTACAACTCGCCGGATGCTTCGGGGTGGATCGTGCCGATGGTGCAGGACCGCCCGCGCCTGAACAAACCGCCACTCATCTATTGGCTCCAAGCGGGGACGGCCGCGGCGCTGACGGGCGATATCGGGCCGAACGCGACGCGCGACGCGATCTGGATGTATCGCCTGCCCTCGGCGATCGCGGGGATCGTCGCCGTCTTCGCGACGTGGCGATTGGGAAGGCGGCTGGGCACGATCGCGGCACACCGATCGGGCGCGAACGTCGACAGCCGCGGGCATGCAGACGCCACGGGGCTCCTCGCCGCGCTCTTTGTCGCTGTTTCACCGGTGATCTCGTGGGAGGCAAGGCAAGGCCGGGCGGACATGGTGCTCGTCGGCGTGACGACCGCCGCGCTCCTGTTCCTGTGGCGGGTCTTCGAGCATCGTGGCACTTGGCGCGGCGTGCGCGACGCGATCGTGCTCTGGCTGCTCGTGGGTATCGGTATTATGACCAAGGGTCCGGTGACGCCGATGGTTGTTGTACTTGGGGCGATCGCGTTCTCGATCGCGTCGCGCGAGTGGCGCTGGTGGCGGACGCTCGGACCCTGGTGGGGCGTGCCGCTCGCGTGTGCCGTCGCGCTGCCGTGGGTGCTGCTGGTCGTGCGCGAGATCGGGTTTGATGAGTACTGGAAGACGATCCGTGCGGAGACGATCGGTCGGGCGGGGAGCGCGGCGGAGGGCCACGGCGGCTTCCCGGGATACCACATTCTGCTCATGCCTCTCGTGCTGGGCGCGGGGTCGATCTTCGCCGGGTGGGGAATTGTGCGTGCGGCCCGCGGCATGTGGCGTCGTGAGGCCGAGTTGGACGTGTCCTTGGTGTGGTGCGCTTCGATGGTGCTGCCATCGTGGATTGTCTTCGAGATCTCGAGCACGAAACTCCCCCACTACACCATGCCGCTGTTGTCGGTGCTGGCGATCGTGAGCGCGATGTTGGTGGTGCGGGTGGCGTGTGACGGGGTTGTTGTGCCGAACGCGGCGGCGTGGCTCGCTCGTGCGTGGGGCGTGATGATGGGCGTGATGGCGATGCTCCCCGCGCTCGCCGCGACGGCGTGGGTGTGGTGGAGTTGGTCCGATGCGTCGGCGTCTGCCAGGTCGATCGGGATCGCGACGATCGTGCTCTGTGCGGGCGCGGGAGTGTTCGTGGCACACGGCGTGATCCGGAGCACTCGATCGCGGGCGTGGCTCCATGCCTCGGTCGCGGGCGTTTCGTGCGGGATTGTCCTCGCGGCGGGTGTGGGCGTGGTCATTCCCCAGATCACGATCGCAAGGACGAGCGAAAGACTCGTGCGTGCCATGCCGCCGATTGATCCAACCCACTCTCGACCGCTCGCGTGCGTGCGAGGGGGGCACGAGGATCGCCCGGGACTCCCCCGTCTTGAATACGGCTACGACGAGGACAGCCTGATCTTCCTTACGCGCGGGCGCTGCGAGCGCCTGTGGCGACAGGAATGGAAGGCTTGGGCAAAGGCCCATCCCGACGGCATCCTCTTCCTCGAACGGAACGTCGCCGACGACGATGAACTCCACCAGGCCTCGCTCCGCATCGTCGATCGCGTGCTAGGGTTCAACTACTCCAAGGGGCGATTCGTTGAGGTGCTCGTGGTGGAGCGGGAGCCATGAGCGAGAATCCTCCACATGCACGCGGCGATGGAACTCCAGAAACTCCCACGCCCTGCGGGCTGCTGCTCATCGACAAGCAGCCCGGCTTCACCTCGATGGATGTCTGCGCCATCATCCGAGGGCGACTCCGCAAGGGCGGCGCGCCCAAACGCATCAAGGTCGGACACGGCGGCACGCTCGACCCCATGGCCACGGGCTTGCTCGTCGTCCTTGTGGGGAAGGCGACGCGACTCTGCAACCAGATCATGATCGGCGACAAGACGTACGACGCGACGATCGACTTCTCGGCGTCGTCGTCCACCGACGATGCCGAGGGCGAGATCACGCGGCACATGGGCGTACGCACGATCGATGAGCCGACGTTCATCGCGACGATCGAGAAGTTCCAGGGAACGATCCTGCAGCGGCCGCCGGCGTTCTCGGCAATGCGCATCGGCGGGCGGCGGGCCCACGAGATGGCGCGAGCCGGGGAGATGGTCGTCCTCGCCGAGCGTCCCGTCTTCGTCCGGTCGATTCGGGTCCTTGAGTTCGCCTGGCCCAGCGTTCGTGTCGAGGTCGTTTGTGGCAAGGGGACATACATCCGCAGCCTCGCGCGCGACATCGGGGCGTCGCTCGCGAAGAAGGTCGCGACCGTCGGCGGGATGCTGACGGCCTTGCGACGGACGCGATCGGGAGAGTTCGACGTCGCGGCGGCACAAACGATCGATGGCGTGCCTAGTCCGCTCACTCAAGCGGATCTAGAAACTCCACCCTCAGTTGAAGCGTCAGATTCTGGAGATGAGTTGAGTTGAGACTCGGCGACGATCCTGATGAGACACGTTCAATCGTCGCCCTCATCGTCTGATGCGGTATTCTCCGATTCCACCACCACATTCGACACCCCCGGCACCGATCCCGGCGTCCAGATGTCCGACGGGTGCTGTCCGTCCGCGGCCTGGCGGATCAAGAGATACACCACCGACGCCGAAGCGAAGAACGCGCTCACGCCCACGCCGCTCGCGAGGATGCGGACAAGAACGACCCAGAACCCAGCGATGCTTGCGGCGACGCCTCGCTGCTCGATGTGCTCACCCGAACTCGAGAGCGCGTCGAGCAGCCACTGGGCATCGGTCGCGACACCCTCGCCGCTCCGACCAAGGGCGTCGCCCACGAACCAGCGCATCGACCAGTGCGTGAACCCGATGATGAAGTCGGCCAGCCACTGGGCAAGCACGGCCAGGAGCACGCCCTGCGCCAGCAGAATCGCCGAGTAGAAGATGAGACGAACGGGCCGATCGATCACGTACGCGTACGCCCGCTGGGCGGCATCGACGGCGTCGGTGGACTCCACGACCACCGCCGCGGGAAGCAGGGGGAGCGCCAGCAGATAGCCCACGAGCATCAGCACCGCGAGCAGGCCGACGAGCAATCCGACGCCAAGACCGATGGCGAGGACAAAGCGCGTGACCTCGGCCTTGGCCAGCAGCCCCGAGATCGCCAGCGCCAGCGCGAGCAGCCCGATGATCGCGAGCGGGCCGAGCATCGCGCCGACCAGGCTCGCCCAGCGCTTCGACGCGAAGCCGAGCGCCTCGGTCCAGGGCATGCGCCGACGGAGCGAGAATGATTCTGCACTCATCCGCGTGATCGCGCCGCCCAACACCGCCAGTATCGCGAGCGCCGGGATTCCCACAAGGAGCGTCTCAAGGGGGTCATGCGTGAGCAGCCCGAGCAGCGCCTCCAGCGCGAGTTTCAGACCGTTGGCGACACGCATGTGCGCGAGCGAGAGAACACCAGACGTGATCTCCGTGGCCGCCCAGTCGAACTTCTCGATCTCGTCCTCACGTGCTCTCGTCTGCGTGTCCGACGACCACAGGCCCGGCATCTGGGCGATGAGGAGCACCAGCACGATGAGCAGCGTGCCCAGCCCGATGCTCGCCGGCCGAAGCGAGAGCCGCCACGCCTCGAAGCAGCGCGGCCAGATCCACCCCCGCCACCACGAGCCGGCAGCAATCGGTAGAGCATCGTGGGCGGCGTTGGTCTCGCGTGATGGGGATGGAGGCATCGGTGGCTCCTTGCCGAGGGCGGCCGGGGCACGATTCGACGACGCACCCCATGTAGGCATCGGCGGACGGTAGCCCGGGCCATGAACCGAACACATCATGGCCATCCAACGCCACACGATGAGCCATCTCAGACATAACTCTGGCGTGGAGGCCAGTGAGACATTGGCTCCTCGCTCGCGGGCATGCACAGGATTCGCCTCGGACTCCGAGGCCTCCAACGATGTCCCATGCTTAAGGCCGTCTTTCGCTGGATTCTCGTGCTCGCCGCCCTGCTTCTTGTCGGCCCGCTCCTGGGGAGCCTGCTGGGCTTCGGGACGACGGCCGACGGCGCCACCGGCACGACGATCTTCATCGGCACCCGACCCGTTGGCACGCTCCTGGGCGCTCTGGCGGCGTTGGTCGGTGCTGCTGCGCTCGGCCTTATCGGCGCCCGATTCATGGCGCGAGACATGGGATACATGGTCGCGGGGATCATCCTCGCCTGGGCCGCGTGGCACCTGGGCCTGATCCAGAACATCATCCAGGCCCAACCGGTGGACTCCAAGATTGGCTCGATCTGGGGCACGCTCGCCGCCGAGCATGCGATGCTTGCGGCCCTCGGCCTCGGGCTGGCCATGGCGATCGAACGCCTCGGGACCAACGATCATGGGCAGCCCATGGCGACGCCCAACCCTGCGTTGACTCTGGGTGAACGAATCAAGACGCGGTTCCTCGAAGAGACATCCGACGCCAAGCCGCTGGCCATCTCGCTCGGCGGATCGATCATCGCCGGCGCCATTCTCGCCGGTGCCCTCGCCAGCCTCATCGTCTACGAGTCGCTCAAAGGCCAGACCGTCATGGGCGTCGCGCTCGCGGCCCTGGGCGCCGGCGCCGGTTCCCAGATCATCGCGTCGATGCTGGGCGTGCGACTCTCGCCGCTCACCCCCATCGCCGCGACCCTCCTGGTGTCGATCGTCGCCCCCATCGTCGGGATGGTCACGCTCAAGGATCCCGTGCTGTCGGCGACCTCGGGTCGACTTCTGGGCATGCTCCGCCCGACCTCGTTGGACTGGGCCGCCGGGGCGTTCCTTGGGGCGCCGATCGGCATCGCCTGGGCCAACTCGATGCTGGAGCGTCCCGCGGTGACTGGCGCCAAACCGGCCTGACCGACGGACATTCCGTGCCGGGCGTCAGACCCCTCGCGACCTACGATGCGCCGATGACATTTGAGCCAGAGACCTCCGCAATTCCCGACGTGCAAGCCTCACGCGATGCACGCCGCATCGCGATCGATAAAGTGGGCGTCAAGGACGTGACCTACCCCATCCGCCTGCGCGAGATGCATGGCGGCACGCAGACCACCGTCGCCACGATCAACATGTACGTCTCCCTACCGCACACGCAGAAGGGCACGCACATGAGCCGCTTCCTCGAGGTCTTGAACGACCACACGAGCGAGCCGATCACTCCCGACAAAATCCCGGGCATCGCCCACGCCATCCGCGAACGACTCAACGCGAAGACCGCCCACCTTGAGGTCTCCTTCACCTACTTCATCAAGAAGGCCGCGCCCGTCACGGGACACCCCGGCCTGATGGACTATCGCGTCTCCTTCGAGGCCGAGAGCACGCTCGACTCCAGCCACGGCGGTTCCAAGGAGGTCGGCGACTTCACGATGAGCGTCTCGGCCCCGGCCACGAGCCTCTGCCCCTGCTCCAAAGAGATCAGCATCCACGGCGCCCACAACCAGCGCTGCCATATCGCCGCGAAGGTGCGACTCAACTCCGACCTGTGGATCGAGGAACTCGTCGAGTTGCTGGAGAATGCGGCGAGTTGCCCGGTCTATGCCGTCCTGAAGCGCCCCGATGAGAAGTTCGTGACCGAGAAGGCCTATGAGAATCCGAAGTTCGTGGAGGACATCGTCCGCGACCTTGCACTCTCGCTCGAGGCCGAGCCTCGCATCTCGTGGTACTCGATCAACTCCGAGAACTTCGAATCGATCCACAACCACAACGCATACGCCCAGATCACGAGGGACAAGGCCAAGGCGTAGGCCTCACCCAACGAAGCACGCGGAGCCGCGATGGATCGCCAGGCCCACACCACGCTCCTCAGCCAGCGCCCCGCGACGCGCGGGTCGTCGATCCCGCGCCTCGCGCTCATCCTGGGCATCTTCCTCGTGCTAAGCCTCGTCCTCGCCACGCAGGCCTCGAGACTCGCGATCCTCCACGCCGACGCAGCACGAGAGGACACCGAGGCCCGTCTGTTGCAAAACACCTTCATCCCCGCGGCCCGCGGCTCGATCCTCGACCGCAAGGGGCGCATCCTCGCCATGGATCGCCCGGGATACCGCGTTGATCTTCCCTACGACGTGATCTCGGGCGAGTGGGCCAAAGCACGGGCCGCGTCGCACGCCCGATCGAGCACGGGGCACGCCTGGGCCGCGATGTCAAAGGAGCAGCGTGCCGAGCGCGTCCTCGCCTTCGAGGCCGTCTACAACGCCCACCTGGCCCACGCGTGGGATCTCCTCGCCGAGCGCGCCGGCGTGGACCGGTCCACGCTCGATCAGGCGCGAGACTCGATCGTGCGCCAGGTCGAGTCCCGCCGGGCGACCCTCGTCGACTTCTGGCGCATCCGCGAGTTCGCCGCCCTTCGCGATCAGGGCGTCGAGATCACCGACGAGGTCCGCGAGCAGGTCGAGAAACGCACCGACAAGGAGATCGCCGAGCAGCGATCGAACCACACCGTCATCCGTGCCCTCGATGATGATGCCGCCTTCGCCTGTCTGCTCCTGGTGGGCGAGCGTGTGGAAGTCCTTCCGCCCGGCGTCGAGTCGCGCGCCGACTCCACCGCCGACGATTCTCTCGCCGCCGCCGAGCCGGGCACGACCCAGTTCGTCGAGACGATCCCCGGCCTCACCGTCACCAACGCCGGCGAGCGTGAGTACCCCATGGAATCCGTCGACATCGAACTCGATCGATCGACCTTCCCCAGCCCCTTACGCACGGCGACTTCCGACGCGACGCCCTCGCTGTTCACCGTCCACGTTGATGGACTGCTCTGCCACGTCCTGGGCAAGGTTCGGTCGAAGGTCTACGCCGAGGACGCCCCCGCGCGCCGGGCCTACCTCGACGCCCATCCCGACGTGAAGGACCGCGCCCTCGCCGAGATCGGCCGTGGGCGCACCTTCGACCTCGGCCAATACTTCGACGACGACCGCGTCGGCGACGCCGGCATCGAGAGTTCCCGCGAGCACGAACTCCGTGGCTTGCGCGGCGTGAAGTCCGTCCGCGTCGATGCCACCGACGACAGTTCCATCCGCAAGCCCACGCGAGGGCGCGACCTCCACCTCACCATCGACGCCATGCTCCAGGCGCGCGTGCAGGCCGCCATGACTCCCGAGGCCGGCCTTGCCGTCGTGCAGTCCTGGCAACGCAAGGAACCCAAGCCCGATGAAAAGGTCCTGATCGGCGAGTTGCCCCTGGGCACACCCCTGTGCGGTGCCGCGGTCGTGCTCGACGTGGACACCGCCGAGATCCTCGCGATGGTCTCGACGCCGACGTACACGCGCGAGCAGTTGGAATCCGGCGAACTCTCCACCAACTCACGCGACCTCGCCCTGCGCACGCCTCTCGTCAATCGCGCCATCGCCAGCGCCTATCAACCCGGCTCGATCGTCAAGGCCCTCATCCTCTCCGAATCCGAATCGCGCGGCGTGATGGGTGTCGACGAGCGCATCGCCTGCACGGGCCACTTCCTTCCCAATGATCCCGACTCCCTGCGATGCTGGATCTACAAGGAATACAAGCAGACCCACTCCGACTTCCTCGGGCACGACCTCGCTGGAGACGAGGCCATCATGGTCTCCTGCAACATCGTCTTCTTCGAACTCGGCAAGCGCCTCGGCCCCTCGAGCGTCCGCGACGTCTTCCGCGACTTCCACGTGGGCACCGCGTTCAACCTCGGCATCGGTCTCGAATATCCCGGCGAACTCGGCCCGCCCAGGCCCGATCCCACACAACCTGGACGGTTCCTCTACGCCGATGGCGAGGGTATCAGCATGGGTCAGGCGATCCAGATGGGAATCGGTCAGGGCCCCGTCGCGTGGACACCCCTCCACGCCGCCAACGCCTATGCGACGCTCGCCCGCTTCGGCGCCCGCGTCGAGCCACGCATCGTGGAGGAAGATCCCATCACCGATGCCGGGCGCGTCAACCTCAACCAGTCCGCCGTCGAGCAGACGCTCCACGGCCTGTGGCTCAGCGTCAATGACAGCGACGGTACAGGCAACCACCTCACCATCAACGGCTCCCGCGAACCGATCTTCAACGCCAAGGGCGTCAAGATCTGGGGCAAGACCGGCACCGCCACCGCCAGCCCACTGAAGTTCAGCCCCGACGGCACATCCACCAATGAAGAAACCATCGCCGCGGGCGATCACTCCTGGTTCGTGATCCTCGTGGGCCGCGATCGCCCGAGATACGCGATCGCCGTCGTCTGTGATTACGCGGGCAGCGGCGGCAAGGTCTCGGGACCCATCGCCAACCAGATCGTCCACGCCCTCATTGCCGAGGGATACCTGGAACCGTGACCTCGCCACGGGCCAACCCGGTTGGATTCGCGGCGCCCTTCGGCCCGCTCGCGCTCCTCCGCGCGATCGTCTCCATCGGTCCGGCGTGGCTGACGCTCCTCGCCACCGCGATCCTGTGCGCCCTCTCGGTCTATGCCGTGGATCTCGCCACCACGCTCACGCACGCGCCCGGCGAGACGCTCTCGGCGTATGCCTCCAAGCAACTCGTCTTCGCCGCGGTCGGCTTCGGTTTGTCGCTCGTCGTCATGCTCGTGCCGCCGCGCTGGCTGGGGTTCGCGAGCATCCCCCTCGCGGTCTTCACCATCCTCCTGCTCGTCTTCCTGCTGATCCCAGCCGTCCCGACGTCGATCGTCAAGCCCCGCCACGGCGCGCGCAGTTGGATCGACATCGGCCCCTTGCAACTCCAGCCCAGCGAGTTCGCCAAGATCACCTACGTCGTCGCCCTCGCGTGGTTTCTCCGCCGCCACAAAGGGCGAAAGACGCTGAAAGGGCTGGCGATGCCCTTCGCCATCACGCTCATCCCCATCGGGCTTATCAACCTCCAGCCCGACCTGGGCACGGCCTCGCTCTTTGTCCCCGCGCTCTTCGCCATGCTGATCGTCGCAGGCGCGAGGCTCCGCCACCTCACGCTCATCGTCGTCGCCGCCCTCGCGATCGCCCCCGCCGCGTATCCGCTCCTGCTTCCCCACCAGAAGGCCCGAATCGTCGGGCTTATGCAGCAGTTCAAGGGCGACACCAGCGCCGACCAGGACATCAACATGCAGTCCTCGACGGCCAAGCGCCTCCTCGCCGCCGGCGGCATCACCGGAAACTCCGATGCACGAAGCCGCGTGTACATTCGATACAGCGGCCTCCCCGAACGCCACAACGACATGATCCCCGCCGTCATCGCCAATCGGTTCGGCCTGGTGGGCGTGCTCATGATGCTCGGCCTCTTTGGCGTCTGGATCGCCGGGTCGCTCCTCGTCGGCGCCACCGCCCACGACACCTACGGCCGACTCGTCTGCGTCGGGTGCGCCGCCTTCGTCGGGGGCCAGGTCTTTGTGAATCTCGGCATGAATCTCGGGCTTCTGCCCATCATCGGCATCACCCTACCCTTCGTCAGTTACGGCGGCTCGAGCATGCTCGCGAGTTGGATGATGTCGGGCCTCGTCGCGAGCGTCGCCCTCCGCCGAGGCGTCGCCCCACGCCGAGCCTTCAACGCCGCCCAGGACGAGGACGAGTAGCACGACGCATGAACCGCAAGCCCGCACGCCCGACTTCTAGGCCACGCCCGACCTCCCAACATCCGGGAAGCCGTCGCCCCGCGTCCCCATCGACGAACCGATCCGCACGCGCCGACGCACCGCCGTCGCGTCCTTTGATTGACCTGCCTCGCCCCGCGCCGCTCACCCCACCGCCCGAGTTCTCCACCGAGGCCTCGTCGATCGGCGTCGAGTTCGAGTCCGGCGATCTCGATCGGCTCGGGCTGTATCTCGCCCTCCTCCTCGCCGCCAACGAGCAGATGAACCTCACCGCCGTCACCGACGCCCACGAGATCTGGCGGCGACACATCCTCGATTCCCTCACGCTCCTCCCCGTCCTCGCCGACCTCCCCGAGGGCGCGCGCGTCATCGACATCGGCTCCGGTGGCGGCCTCCCCGGGATCCCCCTCGCCATCTGCCTCCCCCACCTCCGCTTCACACTCCTCGAAGCCACCGCGAAGAAAGCCGCGTTCCTCGAGCGCATCGCCAACGCCGACATGCTCGCGCTCGCCAACGTCACCGTCCTCGCCCAGCGTGCCGAGCGTGCCGCCCACGATCGAGGCGAGCGTGCCCAGACCCACAACGCCGGCACATCACGCACCGGCGGGCATCGCGAGGCCTACGACGCCGTGATCGCGCGTGCCGTCGGCCGCCTGCCCACGCTCGCCGAACTCACCGCGCCCTTCGCGCGAATCGGCGGGCGCATCGCGCTCATCAAGGGCGAGCAGGCCGACGCTGAACTCGAAGAGGCGGCCCCCGCGCTGCACCTGCTCAAGATCACCCACGCCACGACTATCCCTACGCCCACCGGTCGCATCCTCGTCCTCGAGAAGTCCTCCGCCACGCCCCGCGTCTATCCGCGCGCCGACGGCGAACCCAAGCGCACCCCCCTCGGCGTGGTGCGTCCGAAGCGAAGCGAGTCCTAAGCACGCCATGCTCACCGCGACCGCCAAGGACCTGCTCTCGATCCATGGCCCCATCGCCACGCTCTTCGGCGAGGGCTACGAGCCGCGCCCCGAGCAACTCGAGATGGCCGCCGCCGTCGAACGCACGCTCGCCGAAAAGTCTCACCTCCTCGTCGAGGCGGGCACGGGCGTCGGCAAGTCCTTCGCCTACCTCGTCCCCGCGATGCTCCGCGCCATGGTCCACCGCGAGGTCGTCCTCGTCGCGACCAACACGATCTCGCTCCAGGAACAACTGATGTCGAGCGACATCCCGCGCCTGACGCACGCCCTGGAGAGCGCGTGCGAGGGCCTCCCCGAGGGCGCGGTCGCCCCGATCAAGCCCGTCCTCGTCAAAGGCCGGGCCAACTATGTCAGTATCCGCCGACTGGGCCTCGCGTCGAAGCGCCAGGATCGACTCTTCGCCGATCCTGCCGCGCGTCGCTCCCTCCACGTCATCGAGGATTGGGCGCGCAGCACCGACGATGGCACGCTCTCGACGCTCCCCATCCTCGAGCGCCAGAGCGTCTGGGACAAGGTCCAGTCCGACTCGGGCAACTGCATGGGCCGAAAGTGCCCCAACTACACCCAGTGCTTCTTCCAGGCGGCCCGCGCCGAACTCGACGGCGCCAACCTCCTCATCTGCAACCACGCCCTCTTCTTCTCCGATCTCGCGTTGCGCGCGCAAGACGTCGGATTCCTCCCGCGATACCACCATGTGATCCTCGACGAGGCCCACGCCGCCGAGGAGGTCGCGAGCGATCACTTCGGCGCCCAACTCTCCGAGTCGCGCGTCTCGTTCCTCTTGAACTCGCTCTACACCCAGCGTTCGGGCAAGGGGTATCTCCCCGGCCTGACACTCATGGGCCAGGAGACCGAGGGGACCGCGCGCGCCATCCGCCTCGTCGAGCAGGCCCACCACGTCTCGCTCCTCTTCTTTGAGTCCGTCGCCAAGGCCGCCCGCGTCCTTCCCGATTCGCCCTTCGACGACTCGCGCGCGAAGGAAACCTCGCGCGTCCGGTCGCCGGGCCTCATCGACAACACGCTCACGCCCATCATGCGTGAACTCGCCCTCCGCCTCACGGGCCTGAAAGACAGCGTGAAACTCGAGGAAGACCGCTTCGAACTCAACTCCTACGCCCAGCGTGCCGAGCGCATCGCCCTCGACGCCGAGGCGCTCATCTCACAGACCATCCCCGGCTGCGCCTACTGGGTCGATGCGGGCACCTCCGATGCTGACGCACGCCAGCGTATCACCTTTGCGTGCGCCCCCATCGATGTCGCGCCAATCCTCAAGGAACGCCTCTTCGCCCAGGACTTCGGCGTCGTCCTCACGAGCGCCACGCTCACGACACGCACCACGCACGACCACGAGTCGTCCGAGCACGCCGAGACCGCCTTCGCCCACACCCTGAATACGCTCGGCTGCGTCGGCGCCCGCACCCTCCAACTCGGCAGCCCCTTCGACTACGCGAGGCAGGTCGAGGTCCTCGTCGATCCCGCCGACGAGGCCCCGCCCAACGCCTCAAACACCGGCCGCTCCGCCTGGCGTGCCTCCATCGCCTCGCTCGCGCAGCGCATCCTCCACCACGTCAGAGAGACCGACGGTGGCGCGTTCGTCCTCTTCACCAGCCTCGCGACGCTCCGCGCCTGCGCCTCTGAACTCGCCGGGCCACTCGCGGAACTCGGCCTTCCCCTCCTCGCCCAGGGGCGCGACGGCTCGCGTGCCCACATCCTCGAGCGATTCCGCGAATCGAACCGATCCGTGCTCTTCGGTGCCGCCTCATTCTGGCAAGGCGTCGACGTTCGCGGCGAGAACCTCCGCAACGTCATCATCACCAAACTCCCCTTCGACCCGCCCGATCGCCCGCTCGTCGAGGCGCGCGGCGAGGCGATCCGCGCCCGCGGCGGCAACCCCTTCAGCGAAGATTCGCTCCCTCGCGCCCTCGTCCGCTTCAAGCAGGGCTTCGGCCGGCTCATCCGATCCAAGACCGACCACGGGCGCGTCGTCATCCTCGACGGTCGCGTGCGCACCAAGGCCTATGGCCGGTTGTTCCTCGCGGCGCTCCCCGACGGCGTCACGCCTCGATTCATCGATCGAGATTCAGGGTCGCGCCATCAATCCTTCGACGAGTTCTAGTTCATCTCGCGGCAGACCCACGCCGTCAGCGTCCCCACGCGCGCCCTCGCGAGCACGTGCACGTGCACGCCCGAATCGAGGAACCTCCGCGCCTCGCGCGGGCGATCGGTCATGAGGTGCAAGGACGCCGTCGTCGGGTCGGCGCCGAGTTCCACGCCGTGGCACGACAACCGGATCAGGTCGATGTGGTCGTACGCCCACCCCGCGACGGAGACGAGTTCCGCGACGACCGCCGCCGGGCCCGCGGCCTTCTCGCCCTCGCTCGCGTCCACCCCGCCCGCGAACGCGAGCACGTGCAACCGTCCGTCGCTCCCCGCGGCGAGTTCCACGCGCGGGGCGTATGGGCACCGGGCCTTGAGCGGCACAAGCCCCTCGATCTGCTCGGCCAGCACGCGAGGCCGCGACTCGTCCATCGCGTCGACATGAGCACGCTCGTTCTCGGCAACGTCACCACTCGCCACGCCCTCGCGAGACCGGAGCGTCTGCAAATCGCGAGCGGGTTGCCCTTCCCCATCTCGTGGCACGGGCGTCTCGCCTGTGTCTCCACCAACCTCAAGAGCATGCAGCGCAGAGCCGCTCGTCTCGATCGGCTTGACTCGCAACATCTCCGCATCCATCGAAGCCTTCGGGTGCGTGATCTCCGCCATCGGCTTGGCCTCGACCACCGACGCCGCCGCGGGTCCGATGCGGCTCGACGACGCTCCCGCGAACGCGTGCATGCTCGCCTCCATCGCCGGTGCCGCCGAGGCGATCATGTCGATGATCTCCCCGGCTCCGTTCCCCTCGCCCGCCGGCTCGCCGCGGCAGAGTGTCACCGTTCCACCCCCGGCCACGCGCTTGGGCCCGACGACGATCTCCGCCTCTTCGCCAAGGAACGCCGCCGTCGTCTGGCGCAGTTTCGCTCTCGCCGCCTCCGCTCGATCCGGATCGGCGCCCAAAATCGCGACACGCACACGCGGCGTCACACCCGTCTCATCCGCCCGCTCCGCAAGCCGCTCGCCCAACGATTTCAGCGTGCGATACGACGCCACGATCGCGGCATCGTCCGCCCCGGAGAGCAGCGTCACGTCCGTGATGCCCGAATGGTGCAGCGCCTCGGCCTCGCTCGTCGTGTCCACGCGGATCACGACCCGGCTCGTGACGCGGGCCGCGATCGCCATCGCGTGCGCGAGCGACAAGGTCCCGTCCGATACACCGGCGATCTCACGCACCGCCTGCGGCACCTCGCCGACGAGTTCCACCGACACCTGCCCGCGCTGGGCGCGCACAAGCGTGATCGCGCCAGCCTCGCCCGCGATCGAGCGGACATACGGCATGATCCACGCCGACGCGAGCACCGGCAGGTGCCCCACGACCAGCAGTTCGACCGACCGCTCGCCCGAGGGCTCGATCACGCGCGACGCATCGCTCGACTCGTCCGTGTCGCGCGTCGCCTCGCTCGCTGCGGACGATTCATGCTCCGCGGCCTCGTCGTGGTCCGAGGGCACCAGCCGAAGCGCCGACGCGACACCGGGCGTGAAGGCCTCTTCCGAGAGGAACAAGTCCGCCAGCGCGTCATACGCCGACGAGAACGCCTGCGGCGCGGCCCGTTTGGCCTCGGATCCCTCGACCACGCCATGCGATTGGCCCGGGCGCGTCGCGCTCACGCCGCTGTGACCTTGCCCTCCCGGCGGTGGCGGCGGTGGTGGTGGCGGGTTCTTCCGAAATGACGACTGACGACCCACACACGCCTCCTTCATCGCGTCGCACGCCGACGCATTCGACTCACTCCCGCACGCCCTCGCACATCATCCACGCCCACCAATCCCGAACCCAACTCAATCCGCGGCCGACGCCGGCTCATTGCGCACGATCTCCATCGCCCTGGGCTTTCCCTCGACCATCGACGCTGTGCCCGAGGACCCGCCCACCGTGCTCACGCTCCGGCTCATCGGCACCTCGATCACGCTGTTCATCTCGCCGTACGGATTGACCTCCGTCGCCTTGTTGTACGGATCCGTCGCCCACCGCCCATCGAGGACCAGGCGGTACGAGTTCTTGCCCGCGGGGCAGGGCACGCAGACCTCGAACACCCCCAGCGTCTCGTTGCGCTTCATCGGCGTCGCCGTCATCGACCACGCGTTGAACTCGCCCGCGACGCACATCGTCCCCGCCGCCGACAACGGCTGCACGAACAGGACGCCCTGGCTCGTGGCGTGGGCGCCGAGCAACCGCTGCGTGGACGGATCGATAGGGATCGGGCCACTGTGTGTCACCGACGCTTTGATCTCCGACGCCACCACGCGCAGCGTCGGATGCGGCGGCGTCCCCACGATCGTCGATGGTCTCGCCGCTGCAGCAATCGTGGTCGCAGCCACCTCTGCCGCGCTCCCGCCACTCTCGCCCGTCTTGCTCGTGGCGTCGCCGCCTTGTCCCCCGCTCGTCGCCCAGCGACGAAGGAACTGCTGCGCCCGCCTCGCGACATCTTCCGCCCGGCTGATCATCGGCATCGGAATCTCCCCACTCGTCGCCGCGCTCGGGACCGACTTGGCCTCCATCGCGACCGTTCCCTTCGCCCCGGGCCTCCACGGCGACGCCGCGCCCTCGAGCACGGCCGTGTCCAGCCCGCGCGTGAGCACCTCGACGATCGTCCCGCGTTCCTCCACCTCACTGGCGTCCGCGCTCGACTCCAACGGCGCCGCGAGGCGTCCGATCACCCACTCGGCGAGTTGCGTGTAGTCGTGCGCCGCCGTGCTGTGCGGGGCATAGTCCACGATCCCCTGCCCGAAACTCGCCGCCTCGCGCAACTTCGAGTTCCGCCGGATCACGACCGGCACCAGCCGGTCCTTGTGCTTGCGCTTCATCTCCTGGAGCAGATCCTCCGCGACCACGCTCGTGTCGTCGTGGATCGTCGGGAGCAACCACACGGGCTTCGCACCCGCGTTCGAGGCCGCGCCCGCGCCGATCGCGTTCGCCGCACCACTTCCCCCCCACCCCGCACCGCTCCCCGCGAGCCGCTTCTGGATCGCGCGGACCGTGTTGATCTGCTTCTGGGCCCCCTGCAGCGAGAAGAACGACGTCTCCACCGGAATCAGCACCGCGTCCGCCGCGACCAGCACGTTGTACGTGAGCAGCCCGATCGCCGGCGAGGAATCAATGAGCACGACGTCGTAGTCCTGCCCGATCTCGCGAAGGACTCGGGCCAATCTCGTCTCGCGATCGCCCGCGGGCAGATCGCTCAGCCCGCCGCGCGGCGCCTCCAGCCCCGCCAGCCTCATCCGGCTGGGCACGAGATCCAGATTCCGCCCGCAGCGCCACACCAGCCGGGCCCGATCGACCCCTCTCCCCTTCTGATTTCCTTCACTTTGCCCCACCGCCATCATCGCGTCGCCCACGTCGAGATCGATGCGGTGCTCGGGCACGCCCAGCCCCGCCGCGCAGTGCGACTGCGGGTCCATGTCCACAAGCAAGACGCGCCGACCGGCCCAGTTCATCCCCCCCGCCGAGCTCGTCCCCGCCGCCCCACCCGAAATCCCCCCCGCGCCAGGCCCATTCCCGCCCCCAATGCCTCTAGCCAGGATCCCCGCGAGATTGATCGCGGTCGTGGTCTTCCCACACCCGCCCTTCTGATTGATAATCGCGATGACGCGCACGCCAACTCCTTCGACGTTTCGCACCGATGGCGACGCGCCCAGGCCCATCAGGCCCGCGACCCATCGCCCCATGCCAACCAGAACGCCATCCTGGCGTTCCTTCGACTCACTTTCAGTCGTGTATCGGGTGATGGCCGAACAAATCTTGAAAGGCCGGGGAGGAGGCATCGGGCACTGGGCACCAGGCACCAGGGCAAGGCAGACCACCCCCGTCGTCACGCCCGCGATCCCGACCCACTCTCGTGGGGCAGGCGGCCTGCCTGCCTCTACTTCACCTTCATCGCGCCCCTCTCACCCAATCCCCCCTCATCCCCTTCCTCTCCCCTCCGCGTCCTATGCGTTCGTATTGGAAAGTGACCCGGATCGGCCTTCGTGATTCGTGATTCGGCATTCGTAGGGGAGAGAATGGTTCTCGGGGCTGGTGTTCTCGCCCGCCAGCACTCCGATCCCGCCCCACACAACTCCAATGTGGCCCCACATCGCTCTTATCTCGTCCCACATCGCTCCGATGTGGGGCTTCATGGCTCTGATGACGCGCGTGATTGCTCTGATCACGCCCGTCATTGCTCTGATGACGCCCGTCATCGTTTCTATCACGCGCGTCATCACTCTGATGACGGGCGTCATCAGAGTTGTGTGGAGCGTCCGCGGGCCTTATTCGCGCAAGAATGCGGGTGGGGCGAGCGCGACGCGGGGGGGGGGGGCGAACGCGAGCATCGCGGCGGCGTCCGAGAACGGGACAGCCGTGAAGGCGAACGCAAAGGACGCGGAGGGGAGAAGAGGGGGATGAGAAAGGATTGGGTGAGCAGGGCGCGATGAAGATTGGGTAGGGGCAGGCGGGCCGCCTGCCCCACGAGATATGGAAGGGATCGCGGGCGCGACGCCGGAACTCGTGTGCCATTGCCCATGGCCTATTCCCCATTCCCTTCCCCACGAATGCCCAATCACGAATCACGAATGCCGATTCGGTTCACAGACGAAGACGAACGCAAAGGACGCGGAGGTAAGAACAGACGTCGTGGAGGGGAAGGCAGGGAGGAGAGACGAAGTTCCGAAGTGACGCAGAGACGAAGCCGTGTTCGCGGGCACCGCACCGGTATTCGTGTGCCATTGCCTATTCCCAATTCCCTTCTTCACACCCCGCACCCGCCCTTGAACTTCTCCCACGCGCTCCCACCCGCGTTCATCATCTTCACGGCGTCGTCGGGGGTGATGCTTCCCTCGGCCACGTACGCCGCGATCTCGCGGCGGCTCTGCTCGCGTGCCCGCGCGATCGAGACACGCTGGACCGCCTTCACCACGACGAGGATCACCATGAGCGAGACGCCCAGCGCGATCAGCACGATCTTCGTCACGTCGTCGCTGCTCATATTCGTGCCCGCCACGCCCGCGGGCTGGAGCGCGAGCGTCGAGCCCGTGAGCGCGGGCAGATGGATCGAGATCGCGCCCAGCGCTTCGGAGAGCCCGCTCCCGGCCTGGGTGACGGCGTCGCCGGCGTGGCCCACAGCGTCACCGGCGGTCGAGGCAAAGTTCGTGGCGGACTCCATCATAGGGGGACACATCGCGATTCTCCTTCTTCCATTCGAGACTCACCGGCACTCGTTCGTTCCTTCGCCGCGCCAGCCATGGATCGCTCGACTCTGGCCGGTCACCAGCCCCAGCTCGGGCGTCACTCACGCCTCGTTCTTCCCCGCCTTCATCAGCCGCTCCCCCTGCTCGGGAGTCATGCTCCCCTCGGCGATGTACGCGGCGATCTCGCGACGCGTCCGCTCCCGCGCCGACGTCTTCATGACGCCGCTCACCGAGCGGATGAGCACGATCCCCACGATCACCGCCCCCACGATCGAGGGCACGAGCACGCCGTCGTTCAAGAGGGCCTCGGGAATCGTCGCCCGCCCCTCGCCCGGCGCCGATTCGGTCGCGAGCGCCACCGACGAGCACGCGAGCACGCCCAGCACGCCCGCCGCCATCCCGGCCGGAGCCAGAATCACGCGCCCCAAGGGTGAGCGGCCTCCGGTCAAGGTCGTGCGCCAAAGGGCGGCCGACACGGGTTGAGTCTCCATCGCCAGATCTCCTCATCACGGCGGCCGGCGAACCACGCGAACGCCTCCATGCGCCCGAATTCCACCCACCATTGTTGGGCAAGCACCCACGACGATTTCACACAGGCGTCGAATACGAACGAACCCCGCCCGAATCGGTCGAAATCAGGCCGATTTCCATATCCAACGCCACACCACACACACCGCACGGCTCGACACCCTGCCACTTCGTCTCTTCGTCCTTACGGAACTCCGTCTCTTCCCCCACCCTCACCCCCCCATCATCCGCCTCGTGACCAGGTACAGCCACGACGAGTAGAGGTCGAACCCCGGCACGTCGTCGCGCGTCGTGCGCACGCCCCGTCCGATCGAGCGCGCGTGGTTCTTCACGATGTCGGGCGGGCAGCGGAACGACGCGAAGTTCGTGTCCACCACCGCGCGGGGCGCCTCCATCGCAAACCGCACCGCCATGCGATCGATGTTCTCGATGTTCGTCACCGTCTTGTCCTTCCCGAGGATCGAGAAGTCGAACTTCTTGCTCTCGACGCGGTAGCACTGTCCATTCACGTCCCACAGATCGAGCATCGCGAACCGGCGCGACGACGACTCGCGCATCACCCCACCCGATCCGCCGGTGTCATCGAACATCGCGCCGAGCACCGCGGCGTCGGGGCCCATCGTCGCCATCCACGTCGACCCGTGCACGCCGCGTCCGCCCCAGTCCGCGTCCATCACGCCCCCGTCCCCGGGCGTGACGGTCGTCGTGGATTGCGTCACCCATCCGCGCACGATGAGAGAGATCGAATCGAGACGCATCCTGGCCAGGACTTCCTTCCACGTGTCGATCGCGTACACGGTCCCCGGCGAGCCGGCGCCACCCTCGGCGAGAAAGATCGCTCGCAAGCGATGCACCTCGGGCAACTCGCCCATCGCCAGAACGTCGATGGCGTACGCCGCGACGCCCAGAGTCGAGAGCGATTCCTCCGCGGCCTTCGCGGCGTCTCGATGCATCCATCGCACGATCGCGGGGACCCCACGCCGAAGGATCAGCCGCGCCTGAGCGTCGTCGATCGCCAAGGATGCGCTGTTGACGCGATGCCCGGCCTCGGTCGCCTCCACCAAAGCGTCGATCCGGTCTTGTTCTGTGAACGTGTCGGGCCACTGCACCACCGACAGATACGACAATCGATCGCGCGGGCGAGCGGGAATCATCCGTCCCCCACCGCCTCCACCCGAGTCGCTCGGGTTCATGAGAATCGTGCCGTGATGCCCCATCATGCCGCTGTAGAGTACACCAATGTGCCCGCCGCGCGAATTGCCACCCGAACCGATCAACCGCCCCATCGACCCGCGCGTCGTCCGCACCGTCCTCGAGTTCTACCGCCGCGGCTGGTTCCCGATGCACGACGACGAATCGAAGACCACGCGCTGGGTCCAGCCACGCGCCCGGGCCGTCATCCCCCTCGACCCGGACCTGTTCAAAGTCTCAAGATCCCTCCGCGCCCGCATCCGTGCCAACACGTTCACCCTTCGCACCGACACCGCGTTCGATCGGGTCATCCGCGAGTGCGCCGCGCCCGCCTCCGGGCGCGAAGACACCTGGCTCGCCACCGACATCATCGATCTGTTCACGAATCTCCACCGTGCCGGCCACGCCCACAGCGTCGAGGCCTGGATCATCGACGACACCGGCGAGCGGCTCGTTGGTGGTCTCTACGGCCTCGCCCTCGGCAAGGTCTTCTGCGGCGAGTCCATGTTCTCAAGGCCCACACTCGGCGGCACCGACGCCTCCAAGGTCTGCCTCGTCCACCTCGTCCACCATCTCCGCCGCCGTGGCTTCCAACTCTTAGACGCCCAACTCCACAACGACCACCTCGCCCAGTTCGGTATGTTCGAGATGGACGCCCGCGACTACCTCGCGCAGACCCGCGAACTCGCCACCGACCACGTCGATTGGCTTCCCTTCGAGCCAGGCCGTACGCACGATGAACTCGTGGCACCATGCCCGTAGTTCGACTTCAGTCGGAACTACCCATCCTCGTGGCACAGGCGTCCCGCCTGTATCTCCATGCTTCTACATCTCTTCGACACGATGCAGACTCAGTGCCCCGTCGATCCGAACCCCCCCACCCCGCGCACCGTCTCATCGAGTGATTCAACAACCTCGATCGCCGCCTGCACCACCGGCGCGATCACGATCTGCGCGATGCGCATGCCATGCGTGATCTGCACCGGCTCACGCGACAGATTGATCAGCAGCACCTGCAACTCGCCACGATAATCCGCGTCGATCGTCCCCGGCGCGTTCACGACCGTGATGCCCTTGCTCGAGAGCCCCGATCGTGGCCGGACCTGACCCTCGAACCCGCTGGGGATCGCCATCGCCAGCCCCGTGGGCACGCGCGCGATCTCGCCAACCTTCAACTCGATGTCTCCCTCGGGCAGACACGCCGCAAGGTCCAGCCCCGCCGCCCCGGGCGTTTGATACGCCGGCACGCGCGCGAGCTCATTCAGTTTCCGGATCCGAAGCGCCGCCGAAGTGAGTGTCTCGTTCACGCACCAGCGTAGACCGCATTCGCCGCGAGCATCACTGCGCGCGCACGGTTGTCACATCCGCGATCGAGTCGCCACGAATTAGCGCGAGGTCTCCATCCTGAAGATTCCGCCGATACTCCGCCAGCGCCTTCGTCAGCGTCTCGACGACACGCTGGGCGGATTGGATCGCGTTGTCCAGGCTCGACTTGCCCGTCACCGTCTTGTACACGTCCCGCTGGCCCGTCTCCGACAAGTGCCGCTCCGAAGAGGCTTTGGCGTCCAGGAGTCCCTTGAGGAGCGCCGAGGCGCGGTCGCGGGCTTTGGATGTCTCTTCGATGATGCGCGCGCGTTCGTTCATAGATGGTGTTTCCGGAAGGGTGGACCTCACTCCGCGAGGCGGGCCGAACGTGAAGCATTCGGCATGTGTCGCTTGGGGGGCTCACCGTTGAGCGCTCGTCCGTGACCCGAAAGCCGACCCGAAGAACCGGGATGTCAATTACAGCCACCTCCGCCGCGAGACTCAAGCCGCGGCTTCAAAATCCTTCTTGAGTTGATAGGACTGTGTTCGGCGTTCGGCGAGTTCTGGGACATGGGCCGCGATCGACTCGATCACCTCGGCACCCGAGGAATCGTTGCGAACTCGGTCGAGTTCGGCGATCATGGATTGGATGTCGAGGTTCGGGTCGAGGCTCCCACGCCACGCACGAATCCCCGGATTGGGCGTGCACTGCAACTGCTCGTCGGCGTAGGCCAACTCCTCATGCAGTTTCTCGCCCGGGCGCGCCCCGGAGAAGGCGATCTCGATCGGCGCCTGATCGCCCACCATCGGTGTCTCGCCGGGGAGCGTGGGAGCAAATCCGTGCGCACGCACGAAGCGCGTCGCCAGGTCCAGGATCTTCACCGGCTCGCCCATGTCGAGGACATACACCGGCGCCTCGCCCGTGCTCTTCGTCGCCGCCGCCGACTGCACGACGAGCGTGGCGGCCTCGTGGATGGTCATGAAATACCGCGTCATGCGCGGATCGGTCACGGTGATCGGGCCGCCCTCGGCGAGTTGCGAGGCCCAGATCGGCACGACGCTGCACGCCGAGCCGAGCACGTTGCCGAACCGCACGATCGCGCACCGCGTCGGGCATTCGCGCCCGGCGCGCCCGAGCGACTGCACGTACATCTCCGCGATCCGCTTGGTTGCGCCCATCACGCTCGTCGGGTTCACGGCCTTGTCTGTCGAGACGAGAACATACCGCTCGGCCTTCACCGCGATCGATGCGTCGGCGACCGACCTCGTCCCGAAGACGTTGTTCGTGACAGCGTGCGCGGGGTGGTCCTCCATCAGCGGCACGTGCTTGTGTGCCGCCGCGTGGAAGACGACCTGCGGCTTCAAGTCCTCGAAGAGCCGGCGCGTGCGATCGGCGTCGGTGATGTCGTGCAGCACCGCCCGGCGTGAAAGCCCCGGAAAACGAGTCCCGATCTGCCGATCGATCTCGAAGAGCGCGTTCTCGGCCCGCTCCATCAGGATGAGTGACGACGGCGAGAACGTCGCGCAGATCCGCGCGAGTTCCGACCCGATCGACCCGCCCGCCCCGGTGATCAGCACACGCTTGCCCGCGATCGCCTGCGCCACGGACCTCCGATCGATGCCGAAGGGCACACGACCAATGAGTTCCACAATGCTGACATCCGATGCGGACCGGCGTATGACTGGCGCCCGCGACTCATCGAGCACATCATCGATCGGCGGGACAAACCGAGTACGGACGCCGAGTTCGCTGAGCCGCGCCGAGACCTTCAATCGCTGCGCACCCATCGATTCGGGAAGCGAGACCACTGCCGATGTGACGCCGAGCACCCGGTGAGCGTCGGACAGATTCGTGAGATCACCAAGCACGGCAAGCGAGACTCCCGCAGGCCACTCGATCGTGCGACGAGAATCCCTCTCGCTCTCATTCACGACGAGACACCCGGCGAATCCGATGCCCTTGCTCGACGCCCTAAGTTGGGCGGCCAGGCTCGGCAGGGTTTGCCGCGTCCCGATCAGGAGTGTGCGTGCCCACATGGGCCGATCGTCGGGCGCGGCGTGCGAAGGACTCGTTGGCTTCGGTTCGGTCTGCATGCTGGCTCTGGTGCCTCCAAACTTCTTTATCGGCACTCGCCGGGGGCGACGACAGCAGGATCCGAGAACCGCAGAGTCGGGACTTGTCAGGGGCACACGCCTACCTTTGGGAGCATGATCTCACGGATGACCGGCACGGTGGCCTCGGTCGATGAGGGCGCGATCGAACTCCAACCCACGGGCGGGATGCCCGGGATGTTGGTCGAGGTCTTGCTCCCGGCGTATCTCGCCGCCGCCATCTCTCCCGGGCAATCCCTCACGCTCTTCACACATCTGTACCTTGAAGGCCAGGGCCAGGGCACGTCCTTCGTCCCAAGGCTGCTCGGATTTTCATCCGCCTCCGACCGCGAGTTCTTCGAGGCGCTCAACACCGTCAAGGGCATCGGGAATCGCAAGGCCTTGCGGATTCTCGCGATGCCGCCCGCCGAGATCGCGTCCGCCATTGAGTCCAAGGACGCCCGAGCACTCCAGGAACTTCCCGAAGTCGGCAAGCGCCTCGCCGAGACCATCATCGCAGAACTCGGCGGCAAGGTGGGACGATTCGTGCTCGGCAGCGAGCCGGGCCTCCGATCCTCGGCAAGACCAACCGGCACGATCGAGCCCAAACTCCCGCCCGAGGCCGAGCAGGCGGTCGAGGCGCTTATCGCGCTTGGCGAGGTGCGGGGCGATGCCCAGCGTGCCGTCCTTCGCGCGATCGAGCGCGCGGGCGACACGACCAATGTCGATCGCCTCCTCGAACTCGTCTTTGCCTCGCGCTGACGCCCACGACTATCCCGAAAAACTTGCCCTCGCCCAAGGCCACGCCCGCAAGAGCCGATATCCTCTGCCTCCATGCGTCACGCGATGATCATGGCCGGCGGCGCCGGCACGAGACTCTGGCCCCTGAGCCGAAAAGGGCTCCCGAAGCAGTTGCTGCGCTTCATCCCGCGCCCCGGCGGCAAGCGCGGCGACTCGAAGGACCCCACGTCGCTCCTCGCGATCGCCGCCCGACGCATCGAGGGCATCATCCCGCTGGGCAACCGCTACATCTGCACCGCCGAGCAGTATCGCGAGGCCGTCCTCGACGAACTCCCCGGGTACAAGGACTCGCAGGTCATCGGTGAGCCCGTGGCCCGCGACACGGTCAACGCGATCGGTCTCACCGCCGCAATCCTCGCCAAGAACGACCCCGAGGCGATCTTCGCCGTCCTCACCGCCGACCACATCATCGAGCCGATCGACGCCTTCCGCGAGCGTCTCGACATCGGGTTCAAACTCGTCGAGGACGACCCGCGTCGACTCGTGACCTTCTCCATCAAGCCGACGTATCCCGCCACGGGCTTCGGCTATGTCGAGCGAGGCACGCCGATCCGCGGCGTCCCCGGAGCCGAGAAGAAGGCCTTCCACGTCGCGCGATTCGTCGAGAAGCCCGACCTCCCACGGGCCGAGGCGTACGTGCGCAGCGGCGAGTTCGCGTGGAACTCGGGCATGTTCGTCTGGCGCGCCTCGACCTTCCTCGAGGCCCTCGAGAAGTTCAAGCCCGAGAGCCACGCGGGGCTCATGGAGATCCAGGCGGCGTGGGGCAAGCGAGGGGCCAAGTCCACGCTCGAACGCGTCTACCCCACGCTCCCCAAGATCAGCGTGGACTATGCCGTCCTCGAGCCCGCGGCCAAGTCGTCCGCGAGCGCCAAGAGCACGCCCAAGTTCAGCGTCTGCACCGTGCTCATGGACCTCACCTGGCTCGATGTCGGGAGTTGGCCCAGTTACGCCGAGACGATCGAGCCCGATGCCGACGCCAATCGCCACACGGGCGTGGGCCGACTCGCGTCGCACGCCGCGAAGAACAACCTCATCGTGAACGACGTGAAGGGGCACACGATCGCGCTGCTGGGCGTCGACGACCTCATCGTCATCCACACCCAGGACGCGACGCTCATCATGCCCAGGTCCAAGGCCGAGGATCTCAAGAAACTCCACGAGAAACTCGACGAGCGCATCCGCTAGGCATTCATCGCCGGCGAAATCCGTGCCCGCTGATTCCAAACGCCCAGGCAACGTTACGTCCCGATGCCCCCTAATGATCTCCCACGTGAGATACGTCGGCATCGATATCGGCGACTCGCGCACCGGGCTGGCCATCGGCGACCCCGAGACCCGCCTCGTCTCGCCACTCCCCGTGGTCGATGTCCCCTTCGCCCTCCGCGGCGGCGACGCGCTCATCGAGGCCATCGCCCGCGAGATCGAGCGATCCGTCGGCACACGCCCCGCGCCGACGCTCGTCTTCGGCCTGCCACTGAACATGGACGGAAGCGAGGGACCGCAGGCGAAGAAGGTCCGCGCCTTGGCCGATCGCATCGGCGCCAGGCTCGCCACCAAACCCGTCTTCCAGGACGAGCGCCTCACCACCGCCGACGCGGATTGGCAGATGGCAGGCTCGGGGCTCTCGCACAAGCAGAAGAAGATGCGCCGCGACGGGATCGCCGCCGCGACGATCCTGCGCGAGTATCTCTCCATCACGTTGGGGCAACGCCGATCCACACCCGAAGAGAGCGAGAAGTAACGAACGTGTTTCGCGGCAGGCCACGGCCACAACACTCGCGAGCACGCTCATGAGCGCGGACATCTTGTAGGTGGAGAACGACCGCCGATGCCGGGTTAGCTTAGGCCACCCTTGAACTGCGAGTTCTTGAACTTCTCGCGCATGCGCCGCAGGGCGGGAGTCTCCTTGAGGATCTCCTCGGCAGAGCGTCCGTCGCGATCGCGTCCGCCCTTCTTCCCCTTGCCGCCCGGGCCGCCGCCGAAATCGACCTCGGGCGCGGGCTTGAGGGCCTTGAGCGAGAGGGCGATGCGCCGCGTCTGCGGATCGATCTTGAGGATCTTGACCTGGAGGACCTGATCGGGCTTCACCACGTCGTCGACCTTGGCGATGCGCTTGTGATCAAGTTCGGAGATGTGGATCAGCCCCTCGACCCCCGGCGCGACCTCGCAGAAGGCGCCGAACTCGGCGATCTTCGTCACGCGGGCCGTCACCTCCGACCCTTCCGCGAGCGGGGCGCTCGAGAACGGGTCGGCCTGGAGTTGCTTGAGCCCCAGCGAGATGCGGTTGTTCTCCCAGTCGAGTTTCAGAATGCGGACCGAGACGCGCTGGCCCTCGGAGAGAAACTTCGCGACGGCCTTCTCGCCATGCCCGATGCGGTCGTGCGTGATATCAGAAATATGCACAAGCCCATCGACGCCGCCCAGGTCCACGAACGCGCCGAACTGCATGATCTTGCGGACCACGCCCTCGACGGTCTGGCCTTCCTGGAGGGTGGTCTTGAGTTTCTCGGCGTTGGCCTTGCGCTCGGTGTCGAGCACGTCGCGCCGCGAGAGGATGATGTTCCCGCGACCCGAGCGATCGACGCGCGACACCGCCGCCGCCATCTTCTCGCCGACGTACACCGAGAGATCCTGCACACGCTCGAACGAGATCTGCGACGCGGGCATGAACGCGCGATGTCCGGCGACCTCGAGATCAAGCCCCGCGGGCTTCCCGTCCTTGCCGTTCACGACGCCCGTCACGCGGGCCTCGACGATCTGCCCCGCCTCGAGCATCTCCCACGCGGCCTTCTGCACCGTCCCAGGACGCGAGCAGACGAACAGGCTCTCCTCGGGCTCAAAGCGATCGACCACGACGTCGATCTGCTGGCCCTTCTGCGGGAGTTCCTCTTCCTTGTACTGGATCCGCGGGAGGATGCCCAGTTCCTTCGGGCCGAACTCAAGGAAGATGTCCGTCGGCCCGACGCTCACGACCATGCCCGAGCGATGCTCACGCCCGGCCTGGATCACCCTTGGCCCGCGCACGGCGGCCGGCCTCGCGGCGGCGGCGACCGCGGGATCCACAACCTTCTGCTTCGGCTGCGACTTCCCGGATTCATCCATCGTGTCGAGGAAGCGCATCGCTTCGTCGATCTCGGCCTTCAACTCCGGGGACAAATCGGGAACGTTCGTGGGCTCGGCGCTCATGGACAGGCTTCTTCACCAGCGTGATCCGATGGATGATGAGGGGATCTCCCCGCCGGCTCGGATCGTGCATCCGGCGGGACCCACAGTGTACACGCCCCGCGTGCTTTTGGTCTCACACTTGGTGTGTCTTGGTTCGGTTCCTGTGAGAGAGGAAAATCGACTCGACCCGATCAGACCGTGCGGCGAATCGCCTCGACAATCCGCTGGGCCGTCCGCACGTTCGCGAACCCCGCCTCGGCGTCGATCGGGGGGCGCTTCCCCGTCCGGATCGCGTTCACGAACGCCTGGATCTCGGCCACGATCGGCTCGGCGTCGTCGACCATCAGGTGGTCGATGTTCACAAGTTCATTCCACTTGAGGTTGGACAGGTCCGTCCCCTCGCGGATCTGGTCGCGGACCTCGCTCATCTGGAGGTCGTTCGCCGAGCGACGGATCATCGTCCCGGACTTGGCGGCATAGTCGATCTTGATGTACGCGTTCTCGCCGGTGATCCGCGTCACACGCTCGGTCTTGAGCGCCAGACGGCTCGCCGTCACGTTCGCGACGCAGCGCCCGTGGGCCGTGTTGAACTCCAGCCACGCGTTGCAGAGGTCCTCGTGCTCGGTGACGACCGCAACACCCGCGGCCCGGATGTAGTCCGGCTCGCGTCCGCCCATCATCATGATCACGACGTCGAGGTCGTGGATCATCATGTCCATTACCACGCCCACGTCGATCGAGCGGAACGACATCGGACTGACGCGGATGACCTGCATGAACCGCGGGATGATCTTCAGCCCGTCGTCGGCGGCCCGTTGCATGGCGCGCATCACCGGGTTGAAACGCTCGATGTGCCCCACCATCAGGACCGCCGCGTGCTTCTCCGCCGCCTCCTTGATCCTTCGGGCGGTCTCCACGTCCTGCGCAAGCGGCTTCTCGATGAGGCACGCGATGCGCTTCTCGAGCAACGGGCCGGCGACACGCTCGTGGTGCGTCGTGGGGACCGCGATCGACACGGCATCCACGCCGGCGGCGATCAGTTCCTCCACCGTCGCGAAGGCCTTGCAGTTGAACTTCGATGCGATCATGCCGCGACGCTCCTCGCTCGCGTCCACGACGCCCACGAGTTCGCACCCGGCAAGTTGGCTGTACACCCGCGCGTGGTGCTGGCCCATCCGCCCCACCCCCACCACGCCGCAGCGAATGGGCCGACCGGCGAACCGATCGACGAGCAGCGAGTGGGGAACTTCAACCGGAGCCTGTGACGCCGCACGAGTCATCGCATCGTTCTCCAAACTCCGAACACACAGGCTCTCACACCGAGGTGCGCTCCAGATTCTCAAGAACAAGGGCCCTTATGTTCCCTCGGTCATCCTCTGGAAATCCTCTGAGCCCTCCGTGTTCGCCTCACGCGGCTCCGGCGTCCGACAACGCCGCCGCGAGGATGTCCTTCTTCTGGAAGCCCACGAACTTCTTCACGGGCTGCCCACCCTTGAAGACGATCACGGTCGGGATCGCCGTGATCCCATACTTCACCGCGATCGCCTGATTCGCGTCCGTGTCCACCTTCCCGACCTTCGCCTTCCCCGCGAAGTCGTCCGCGACGGCATCGATCACCGGCGCGAGATTCCGGCACGGCATGCACCACTCGGCCCAGAAGTCGACCAGCACTGGATTCGACGACTTCAAAACCTCGGCGTCGAAGTTGGCGTCCGTGAACTCCTTGACGTTGGCGTTGGCCATGGATCACTCCAATTGAAACGTGATTCAAACCCGTTCGCACGCACGACCGTGCCGCGAACCGTTCCTCGCGTGGGCGGCTCCAAGCCTTCCACGACCGAGGCTTGGATGTTAGGGACCCCCCGGACGATTCACCACTCGCCGATCGGCCCTGGAACACCCGTCGTGAGGCTGGCGTCGGCCGTTCCCAGCAGCGAAATCGCCGCATCCAACGCCTCGCGATGCTCTCGGACGTCATGAACCCGAAAGATCATCGCCCCAAAGCCCAGGTGAAGGACCGAGAACGCGAGCGTCCCGCTCAGCCGCTCAGACGCCTCCGAGTCTCGCCCCAGCGACACCCGCCCCACAAAACTCTTGCGGCTGAGCGCGCTCATCACCGGAATCGACCCTGCCGCCAACTCGCTCGTGGCGCGCATCAGTTCCAGGTTGTCCTCCACTGACTTCCCGAATCCCAGCCCGGGATCGACGACCAGCGACTCGTCATGCACGCCGGCGCGGCGCGCCTCGGCGACGCGCTCGGCGAGAAACTCGCGCACGCACTCGACAACACCCCGCGCATACCGCGGCGCTCGGGCGTACGCGTCGGAATACTGGTCGCTCGCCGGCTCACGCAAACGATGCATGAGCACCAGGCCCATCCCGAGTTCGCCCGCCGTCGCCAGCATCGCCGGGTCGTCGCGACCCGCCGAAGTGTCATTGATGATGTCGGCCCCGGCGTCGAACGCCGCACGCGCGACCGAGGCGTGCGTCGTGTCTACCGAGATCGGGATGGCGGACGCGTGCGCGTCGGGCAATGACCGGATGGCACGAATCGCCGGGATCACGCGCGCCAACTGTGTCTCCACGGGAACCGGCGTGCTCCCTGGCCTTGTCGATTCCGCGCCAAGATCGAGCACATCCGCGCCGGCCTCGACCATCGCCGCCGCCGTGCGTGCGACCTCGTCAACCTCGACGCGACTCGCTTCAAGGAAACTATCCGGCGTGAGATTCACGACCCCCATCACCACAGGGCGTTTGAGCGAGATCGACCGCCCCCGCGCGATGGTCCACTCCATCGCCAGGCTCACGCCCCACCCCCCGTCGCTCCCCCACCCCCACCGCCAAGATGCAGGAACGCCGCGGGGAGCATCGGCTCGGGGAAGCCCTGATAACAGATCGGTCGGCACCATCGCTCGATGGCGCGCGGGCCAACGGCGGTCGTGTGCTGCTGATTCGTCGCCGGGCTTGGGCCGCCATGGACCATCGACTCGCGCACCTCGACGCCCGTCGGCACGCCGTTGAACACGATCCGCCCGACGCGCATCTCCAGCACGCGCACGATCGCGGCGGCCAACGGCGCATCCTGCGCATTCGCAAAGATCGATCCCGTCAGCGACCCTCGAATCAGCCCCGCGCACGAGCGCATCTGGTCGAACGAATCACAACCGACCAGGATCGTCGCCGGCCCGAAGATCTCCTCACGCAGCGTCGGCGACTGCTCGAAGACCTCGGCCTTGGTGCGGAGCAGAATCGGCGACCCGGTGATCGCCGAAGACGACGCGACCGGTTGGGGCGGGCTGCCGCCGCGGATCTCCACGCCCGAGACCGTCGCCGCCTCGCCCACGCGTTTGGCGAACGTGTCACGCGTCCGCCTCGAGAGCATCGGCTGCGCCTGCCCCGTGTCAAAGAGGCTCGCGAGCGTGCGCGAGAACGTCTCGAACTCGTCGCCCTTGATCGCGAAGATCAGGCCCGGGCACGTGCACATCTGCCCGCACGATCCCGTGACCGACGCGAAGAGTTTGTCGGCGATGCTGCGACCATGCAACTCCAGTGCGACCGGCATCACAAAGACGGGATTGACGCTCCCCATCTCGGCAAAGACTGGAATCGGGTCCGGCCGCTTCGCCGCGAGAGCCGCGATCGCCATCCCGCCTCCCACCGATCCCGTGAACCCGACGGCCCGAATACACGGGTGCCCGACCAACGCCGAACCGATCGTCATCTCCCGCTCGCCGCCGGCCTGGAGATACGAGAACGTCCCCGCGTGAAGGCCCGACTCCTTCACGGCCTCGGTTACAGCCCGCGCGACGAGTTCACCCGTCGCCGGATGCGACGGATGCCCCTTCACGACCACCGGACACCCCGCGGCCAGCGCCGACGCCGTGTCGCCGCCCGCGACGCCGTACGCGAGCGGAAAGTTCCCCGCGCCAAAGACCGCCGCCGGCCCCAGCGGCCGCAACATCTGATGGAACGCCGGCGCCCCGGGTCGAGACGGTCCATCGATCGTCGATCGCATCCACTCGCCCGCCTGTACGAGTTCGGCGAACATCTGGAGCGTGAAGACCGTTCGATCCCGCTCCGACGCGAGGCGCGCGATCGCCAGGCCCGTCTCGGCCGAGGCAACCTCGAGGATCGATTCCCCGAGTGCCGCAATCTTCTCCGCTGCGAGCGCGAGAAACGCCGCACGTTGTGTGGGAGGTCGTTGGTCGAGGTCATAGAACGCCTCCCACGCGAAGGCCGTGGCGTGATCGAGGTCCTGGTTGCTCGCCGCGGAAAACTGGATGGGGAGCGAATCGCCCGTTTCCGGGTTAATGGAGTTGAATGTGACGGACGACGCCGGCGACGACTGCCCCGCGACGATGGATGTGCCGCGGAGCGACTCGAGCGTGGAGGCCAAGGTTGGTGAGATGAGCCTGGGCATGGTTGTACGTCGAACGTTTGGGAGTGATATGCTGCCCGGCCATGGTGGCCCGCGTCCAATCCTATTTGATGCAAGGGATCGACGCCGAGCCGTGCGAGGTCGAGGTCGATCTCGACGACGAGGGTCTGGACAAGCAACTCGTCGTCGGCCTCCCCGACGCGGCCGTCAAGGAATCCCTCGAACGGGTGCGAACGGCCCTTTTCAACAGCGGTTTCGGGGCTGTGCGTGGCAAACTCCTGGTCAATCTCGCCCCCGCCGACGTCCGCAAGCAAGGCCCCGACTATGACCTCCCCATCGCGTTGGGACTCCTCGCCGCCCAGGGCGTCATTCGCCCCGTTCGCGACGACGGCGGCCTGGATCTCCGCCAGTTCGTGATCTGTGGCGAACTCGCCCTCGATGGCCGCGTCCGTCCCGTCGCCGGCGTGATCGCGATGGCCGCCCTCGCCAAGGCCAAGGGCGCCAAGGGCGTCATCGTCCCAAGCGCCAACGCGACCGAGGCCGCGATGGTCCCCGGGCTGGAGGTTCACGGCATCTCCACGCTTGCCGAAGGCGTTGGCATCGTCAACGGCCTCATCGATCCCTCGCCCATTGGCGCCCTCGACGTCGCGGGGCTTCTCGACACCGCGCCCGCGCTCGTGGACTTTGCGGATGTTCGCGGGCAGGAGGGCGTGAAACGCGCCATGGTCGTCGCCGCCGCGGGCGGGCACAACATCCTGATGCTCGGGCCCGCGGGCACGGGCAAGACGATGATGGCCAAGGCTCTCCCGGGCATCTTGCCGCCGCTCACCGTCGAGGAAGCACTCGAGGTCACGCGGATCTATTCCGCTGCTGGTCTCCTTCCCGAGGGCCAGGGACTCGTCACCCGCCGCCCCGTCCGCAGCCCGCACCACACCGCGTCCTCCCCGGCGATCGTCGGCGGCGGGATGATCCCACGCCCCGGCGAGATCTCCCTCGCGCACCACGGCATCCTCTTCCTCGACGAACTTCCAGAGTTCCCGCGAATCGTCCTCGAAACCCTCCGCCAACCGCTCGAGGACCACGTCGTCACCATCGCCCGCGCCCACGGAGCCGTGAAGTTCCCCGCGAGTTTCATGCTCGTGGCGGCGATGAATCCCACGCCCAAGGGCGACGTCGCGCCGGGCGAGGTCGGTCGCCGCGCCATGGAGCAATATCTGTCACGCTTGAGCGGACCCCTGCTCGATCGCATCGACATCCACGTCGAGGCCCCGGCCGTCCCCTGGAAGAAACTCGCCGAATCGCCGCGGGGCACGAGCACGCAGACGATGCGAGCCCAGGTCCTTGCCGCCCGCGAGCGCCAGCACGCTCGCCAGGGAAACACGCCCAACGCCCGGCTCACCGGCAACCAACTCGACGTCCACGCCCGCATGAACGACGACGCCAAGACGCTCCTCGGACAGGCGATGAACGAACTGGGGCTCTCGGCCCGTGCCTACGACAAAATCCGGCGCGTCTCGCGCACCATCGCGGATCTCGAGGGCGCCGAGGGCGTGCTCCTGCCCCACGTCGCCGAGGCCGTGCAGTATCGACTCCTCGACCGACGTGTGTAGACGAACATGCAGCGGCACCGCACTCTGGTGGCACCGATCTCCTGGTGGCACCGCTCTCCAGAGCGGTGTCGAAGGACACCCACACACTCGATGTTCACACCTCGAATCGTGCGGCGCGTCTCGCCCAACCACCGGGAACACAACCTCAATCAGTCGCGCTCGCCACCCACGCCGCAACATCTTCGGGTGTGTTGAGATTCACCAGCACGCCCGCATCCTCGACCTCGACCGACATCACCTCTCCCTCAATCAGCCGATCCAGCCGCATAGACTCAGTCGTGGCGCGCGAGCGAACCTCGTGCTCGTCCATTCGTGCGATCTTCGCGATCCACTCTGCTGGAAGGAAGACCGGGTGCCCCGTCTTGTTCTCAAACTGTGGCCTCGTCGGCACCGATCGCCCCGACTCCCGCGACGTTTCTTCGAGCGTCTCGAAAACGCCGGATGAAGGGACCGGAACATCCACGGGCAGCACGAACATCCCGACGGACTCGCCGGATTCATGGACGCTCTTGGCCGCGAGCCGCACGCTCTCGAACATCGGCGCGGAGTCGTCGCCCAGCACTCGAGGCCCCGGCGCGTCCGCCTCCCCACTCAAGGCCTCTTCAACAATCCCCGACACGATCCAAATCAATCGCACACGATCGCCCAGACCCGCCAATCGTCGACGCTGCACACGCCACCACACCTGCCCGCCGACACGCATCAGGATCTTCGGCCCGCCCATCCGCGTGCCTCGCCCCGACGCCAGCACCGCAACCACAACTTCATCCACGACGCACTCCAACTCCCCCGCGATCACGAACACCAGACATCTTCCGCGATTCGATCAGGATCTCCGCCGCGATCGAGATCGCCACAAGTTTCGGCTCTTTCCCCGTGTCCCCGACGCCGATAGGGCATTTCACCCGACCCACCGCCGCCTCGTCCAACCCGCTCGCGACGAGCCGTCCAAAGAGGCACGCCCGTTTGCTCCTGCTCCCGATCAATCCCACAAACGCGGGCGACACGGGCACGAGCCGTCGCAAGAGTTCAAAGTCCGTGTCGTGCGAGCAGGTCATCACCAGCGCGAGCGTTCGCCCCGGCTCGCGCGACACCGCCTCCACGCCCTCGTCCCACGTCAGCGCTCGCTTCGCTCCTGGGAACCGCTCGGCACTGTTCCACTCCGGCCGATCGTCCACCACCACGACCTCAAGCGACGCGGCCTCGAGCAAATCCACGATCGCCAGGGCCACGTGCCCCGCGCCGAAGATCACGACCCGCTCGCGCGGCCCCACGAACTCAAAGAAAACCTGCATCACCCCGCCGCAGCACTGATCCGCGTCCGAGCCGAGCACATACTCGCGCGAGAAGCACTCGCGTTTCGCGAGGCATTCCTCCGCGTCGGCTCGCACGAGATGCTCGAACTGCCCCCCGCCCACCGTGCCGTGCCAGGTTCCGCCATCGTCGCCGGGCATCCACAGCAGCCGTGCACCAGGATCCCTCGGCGTGCTCCCCTTCGCGCCCGTCACGGTCACCAGCACGAACGCCTCGCCGCGCGACGCCGCCTGAGACGCAAGTCCGAGAACCATCCAGTCGTCGCGCATGGGCCCTCCACTCTCGTTCCTGCAATGCTAGCGACACCCTGACGGCGAGTTCGAGGAGCGTGATCCGCGTCCGAGAAGCTCCCACGCCCGTGGGGGTTCGCCGATAAGTCCCGCAAATACGTGCCCCCAGGACCAAAGTGGCGTGCTCTCCGCCCCGATAAGCGGTGTGCATCGATCCTGAGGGCGTGTCGCTCTTACGGAAGATCGCTCGGAACACGACGCCATGAAGATTCGGACCTTTGCGATGGGTGTTGCCCTCTCGACCACGGCTGCCGCGCTTGCCCAGTCCGCCGATGATGGCACGGCAACCGCCTCCTTCGAACTCAATGAACTCCTCGATACAGGCCCGAGCACCCTTCCCGGCCAGGAACGCGGTCCGCGCACCACGACGACCGAGCCGATCGAGACGCCCCCACGCGAGTGGTTCGGCTCCACACCCTGGACCCACTGGACACGTGTGACCGGCGACTGGAACGGCGGGCGGACGTGGCTCGAGGACAATGGCCTCACGATTTCCGGCTCATACGTCGTTGATTACGCCAGCGTCCTCGATGGCGGGATCGAGACGACCGGCTCCTTCCGTCAACTCATCGACCTCAATGCCGCATGGAACCTCGAGAAATCCCTCGGCTGGAAGGGCGCCAAAGCGTTCGTCGATGCCCAGTTCTCGTTCACCGGCGGCGGCTCCGCGGACGCCGGCGACTTCCAGGGCATCTCCAGCCTCTCCACCGGGACCAAGAACATCCACCAGATCAGCCAGCTGTGGCTGCAGCAGGAACTCCTCGACAATCGTCTTCGACTCAAGGCCGGCAAGATCGACGCCACCAGCGAGTTCGACTTCATCTCATTCGCGGGCGATTTCCTCAACTCCGCCGGCATCAACACCGTCAATGCGCTCTCGTCCTTGCCGACATATCCAAACCCCGCCACCGGTGTCGTCGCCTTCGCCTATCCGACCGAACAGACCTATCTGGGCATTGGTCTCTTCGACGGCGCCACACTCGACGGCTTCCCCACAGGACCGCGCGGGCCAGCAACATTCTTCAGCGACGACGACTCCGACAGCCTCTTTTACATCGGAGAAGCCGGCCTGAGTTGGGACACAGACGCGGGCACCGGTCGCGCGACCATCGGCGCCTGGCACCACACCGCCGACCTTCCCGAGTTCTCAGGCGGCACATCGAGCGGCAACACCGGGTTCTACGCCCTAATCGAGCAGCAAGCCTGGCGCCGCGGACAGACCGATGAACTCAAGGACAAGGGCCTCTTCGCCTTCGCCCAGGGCGGCACGAGTGACAAGGAGGTCACCGCCGCCGCAGTCAGCATCGCCGCGGGCCTGGTCCTCAAGGGGACTTTCGATTCCCGCTTCGACGACAACGCCGGGCTTCTCATCGCCTTCGCGGGTTTCTCCGATGCGGCCGGCTCGCCCTTCACCGACGACGAGATCGCCGTAGAGGTCTACTACAAGATCCAACTCACGCCGGCGATCAGCCTGACGCCCGACCTCCAGTACATCATGAATCCCTCGGGCGTCTCGACCGTGGACGATGCGATCGTCGCGGGGCTTCGCGCCGCGATCACATTCTGACCCTGAATCCGTTTACCACCCGCCGATCGTGTTGGCCACGTCACGTCTGTCGGTCTGCGGGTCTCGATCGCCCGGTGGTCGACCGCACGCGGTCAGGCCGCGATGGTCTTCGGGCCCGCAAGACGCCAGTTCGAAATCGCAAGCGTGGCGATCGTGCCGCGCTCTGGATGCGATTGAAGCACGATCCGCCCGCCCATCGCCTCAACGATCGCCTTGGCGCGCGTCAGGCCCAGGCCATGGCTCCGGCCCGCGGCTTTCTCGCTGAAGAATGGATCGAACGCGTGCGTCGCGGCCTTGCTCGACAACCCCGGACCATGATCTGTCACGCGGAAGAGCAGCGCGTCATCCAGCGGGTCCACGTGCGTCGAGAACTCGATCTCACCACGCGAGTCGGCCTCGGCGGCGTTCACCAGCAACTCCGCCAGCGCGAGTGCCAGCAACTTGGGATCCAAACGCGCCCGATCCGTCGCGCGACCCACGCGCACCGACGCCCGCACCGGCGTGTTCCCGTTGCGGATCTGCGCCAGCGCGAGCGCCTCCTGCACCACCGACGCCACGTCGCACGTCGCGATCCGAGGCTTCGGCGGCGAGGCGATCAGGTGCAGGCTGCGCACCAGCGCCCCAAGATGCTCCGAAGCCTCGGCGATCTGGACGATCGACGCCCGATCACGCGAATCCTTCACTCTCGGGAGCATCAACTGCGCCTGCCCGGAAATGATCGTCAGCGGGTTGTTCATCTCGTGCGCCGCTCCCGCCGCGATCTCGCCCAGGCGGGCGTACGACTGCGCCTCGGCGAGTCGCGCCTGAGCATCGGCCAGGTCTCGATTCAGTTGCGCGAGTTGTTCCCCCTGGCGGATTGCGGCATCGCTCCGCGCGATGTCGCAGATCGCCAGCCCCCACGCGCTCGTCATCACGCCGAGATTCGCCACGGAGAGTGCCGCCATCGGGTCCTTGTCCACAATGAGCACCGCCGTCGGCGAGTGACGCGTGATCGGCACGAGTCGGAGTTTCGCCGCGTCCATCGGCTCGGCGAGCGACTCCGCCAGCCACGGAAAGACGTGCGGCAGCATCGCCGAACTCTGCGTCGGATCGATCACCCCCGCGAGCACGCGCGACGAAGGATCTCGAAAATGCGGCGGCGGTTGGACCTCGCTCGTGCTCAACACCTGCCCGTTCGCCGAGAATCGGTAGAGCCGCCACGCCTCGTCGTCGCGCACTTGCAGCAGCATTGACGGAGCCGAGCACCCCAGCACCGACACCGCGCTCGACGCCGTGTGCGATAGCGTCTCGGTCAGCGACCGCGCATCGAGCGCGTGGGTGTTGAACGCGCCGACGGCCTCGAGCACACGCGCCACCGAACGCGTCTCCTTCTGACGCTCGTCCAACTGCGCGTTCAACTTGCCCAGGTGCGCGTTGGCCTTCGCCAATGACTCCAGGAGCACCTCACTCGACCCGCCTGCCGACAACCCAAGCGCCTCGAGGCGATCCGTCATCTCGGCGTGGATCGCCGGCGTGAGTTCGTCGAGTTTGAGCGCCGGCTGGCCCGACGGCGTCGCCAGCCCCACGTGCCTCGACACCGCGGCATAATCGGGAATCGTCCCAAAGTCCCCCGACCAGCCCAGATGCAGGTTCCGCACCACGGTCCTCGCCAGTGTCACGATCGCCACGAGGTTCTTGTGTTCCGTCGTCGGCAGAGAGTTGAGCGGCTGGGAGTGCAGCCACATCGCGTCGCGAAGATACGTCGGCAGGCGCCAGTGCTCCGCGATCCGCCGTCCGGCGGTGAACGAATCCAGCCCGATGATCTGGCGCTCGATCGGCGCCGAGTCCGTCCCTTGGCGCTCGGCGAGTTGGACCACCCGCGCATAGCACTTGGGGAGCACCAGTTCGAGCACGGGCTTGCCCATCGCGTGCAGAAGGCCCGCCGTGAACGCCTCCTCGGGCGAGACCTTCATCTCTCGCCGGCGCGTCGCGATCAGTTCCGCCGCGGCCGCTACCGCGACCGAGTATTTCCAGAATCCCTCGCGATCAAACGCGTGCACATCAACCTTCGCCTCGGCCCGAGTGCCGCTCGCCGGCGCACCCCAGTACCCCGTCGGCGGCTCATCCAGGCTCGACGCCTCACGCTCAAAGAGGTCGTACACCGACACCGAGAGCACCGCCGACCGCACCGCATCCAAACCAAGCATCACGATCGCCCGGCGGACGGTCGTCACCTTCTCGCCCAGCCCCTTGTCGGCCCTTCGGCAGAGCGCGAGGATCCGCGTCGACGTCGCCGGGTCAGACTCGATGATCTTCGAGATCTCCGCGATGTCCACGTCGTTGGCGCTCCCGAGCGCGAGAAGACGGCTCGCGATCGGCGCCAGCGTCGGGAGCGAGTCGACACCCTGCAGCACCAGTTCGATCTGGCGCTGCCGGGCCGCCTCCTGGCTGGGCGTCACAAGATTGGCGACAGGCGACTGGCCTGCGGTCGTCGGGTCAACGCTCACGTGCTCGACCTCCGGGTGCGGTGGGGACAGTCCACTCAACTCGCGTGCTGGTGCTGCGACGGACGCGGCTCCATCTCGAGCAAACGCTCCACCTTCTGGTACAGTTCATCGATGCGGAACGGCTTGCGCAGGAAGTCCGACGCGCCCGCGTCCAAAAGCGACTGGATCTCGTCCTCGTTCACCACGCCCGAGACGCACAGCACCTTGGTCGTCGCAAGTTCCGGGTGCGACTTCAAACGCTGCAGCACGACATTCCCGTTGATGTCCGGGAGCATGTAGTCGAGGATGATGAGGTTCGGTCGGAACGACTCGGTCAGGAGACCCGCGTCGTATCCCGTCGCCGCGGTTTCCACGATGAACCGGTTGTCCCGCGCGAAAATGTCGCGGAAGACCTCGATGATCTTGGGCTCGTCATCGACCACGAGGACGCGCTTGAGGCCCGTGGGGCTCTCGAGGATCGTCGTGGGGATGTCGTTGGCCCGCATGAAGCGGATCAACTCGTCCCGCGGGATCCGCCGGAACTTGGACCCGGGCACGCGGAAGCCCTGCAAGCGCCCGGCGTCGAAGCACCGGATAATCGTCTGCTGCGAGACCTTGCAGATCGTCGCCGCCTCGCCGGTCGTGAAGATCCGCTTGGTCGCCCAGTCGCCTACCGCTGTCGCCTGCCCGCTCTTTCGCCCTTCCTTCATGAGTCGCTCCTCCACGCCGGAGTTTGCCGATGCCGGCCCATTGTGCCCGGGTCTTCCCATGTTGCCCCGACGGCACAGTCGAGTATCGGTGCCCATGTTCCCCACGTTCACGCGTGGAAAATGACACGGTGCAGATGTGACGAATGGACAGCACGCGACGCGCCATAACACGAAGGAGCGCGAGTTCGAGGACTTTCGGGCACTCACGAGCACCCGAGAAGTCAAATCGGCAGGCCTATGTGCCCTACGAACGCACGAACCAACCGCACCCTGATTCAGGCAGAGTTTCGCCTTATCGGCCTGGAGGTGCCGACGCGGAACTCGTATCAGGCGGCGGATGCAACTCGCGCCATTTCGTCACCGCCTCCGCCTCCCGCGGATACATCGGAAGCAACTCCAAAGGCTCCACGGCCAACACGTCGCCCGACATCGCGTGAAGACACGAGACAGGATCCAGTTGAATCGGGGCCACGATCGCCCCGCCAGTCGTCGCCGTGCGAGCCATCGACTCGGGAAGGAACCGATCCGCCAGCAGTTCCCGGACCGAGTGCCGATCGAACACGTCCTTCACCTTTGCGGCGTCCGCAAGCACGCCCGCCTCGATCACCGTCCCATCGGGACCAAAGACCGAGAGCCACGCCGTCTCACGCTTCGAAGCCAACGCCACCGCAAAGTTCCCGGATGGCTCGGCCTCGCCTCCAACTCTCCGCACTCTCGCCCGTGCCGCCACCATCGCCGTCGGGACGCCGAGGCACCGCGCCCCCGTCGCCTCCGCCAGCATCTTCGCCGTCACAATCGCGATCCGCACGCTCGTGAACCCGCCCGGCCCGATCGAGACGCCCACGCTCCCGAGATCCCGGGGCCGAAGCCCATGCTCGCGGAAGGCCCGATCGATCAGTGGCATGATCTGGTCGTCGTGGGGCCGGGCCGGATCGATCTCATGCACCGCGAAAACGTCCAGACCGCCAGACGTGCGCCGCCCCAGCGCGATGCCCGGGCCTCGCAATGCCGAAGTTCCGTCGCGCGCCACACCCGCCCCACCGCCCCCGGTGGCACTCGACGGATTCGACGTCTCGATCGCCAGCATGATCGACATCCACGCATGGTACGAGCGGCCCGCGCGACGTACGCTTTGCCCGGAGCACGGAGGCGACCATGAGCATTCCACACCGGGCAATCGGCGTCGTGTCGGCCATCATCCTTACGGCGACGACCGCGCCACACGCCCTCGCCCAGGATCAAGTCCAAGACCAGGATCACATCCAAACTCAGAGTCCGACAGAGGAGCAGCCTCCATCGCGCTGGACCCTCTCCTTCGAACCGTCACTCTGGTACGTCGCTCCCTCCGGCAAGATGAGGCTCTTCTCCCAGTCCGGCGCCTCCGACAAGATCGAACTCGGAGATACCAACATGGACAGCCCGCGGCTCTCGGCCTTCCCCGAGATCAACGCCACCGACGGCGAGTGGGGCCTCTCCTTCCGCGCCCTCGATTTCGCCTCGACCAACCGCGCCTGGACCGCCGCCGCCACCTTCGAACTGGGCGACCAGACCTTCACCGCCGGCGATGCCGCCCGCACGTCGATGGACCTCGCCGTCATTGAACTCGAGGGCATGTATCGCGCCTATTCCGCGGCCCTCGAGCCTCGCGATGAGGCCGACGGCGGCGGATTCCGCGTCCGCAGCGACCTCGACGGCATCGCGGGCTTCCGCTACTACGACCTCTCCATGCGTTTCGACCGTGTCGCCGGGGGCGGTGCGAGCGAGACCCAGCACATTCTCGAGCCGATCATCGGCATCAAGTACACCCTCGAGTTGTACGAAGAAGTCACCATCGACGCTCGCCTGACCCTCGGCCCGGGAAACATCGCCTCCACCGGCCTCTCTGTTGACATCCAGATCGGTTTCCAGTGGAACCCCACCGAGCACTTCGGCGTGCAGATCGGGTATCGCCAACTCGCCTACTCGCTCTCGGCCGGCGGGAATGACGATTTTGACTACACCGGCGCCATGGCCGGGCTGTATTTCGGGGCCGTCCTCAGGTTCTGACCCCGCACGTCGTATCGCTGTCAAGTCGTTCGTAGCGAATTCATGTCACAACAAAATTGTTGCACGGTGAGGCGGACGTTCGGCGTTCAAGGTCAGCCAACGCCATCCGCACCACAAAAACGTGAATCTGGGGCACGTGGACTTTCCTTGAAGACGTTGACGCCGACGCTTGGACGGGCGATACTGTCCGTTCCCACGGGCGCGATTCTGGCTTTCCAAGTCACGCCCGCGATTGGATTTGGAGCGAGAGACCACACCCAACAGTTCGGCCGCGAGGGACGCCCCACAAGGCCACCCCGAGCGCCCCATCCGAGAGTGAGCAAGATCGAATGGCGACCGTGACCAAACGCGACCTCGTCGAACGAATCGCCAATCGCAGCGGGCAGAAGAAGCCCATCGTGCGCGACGTCGTGCAGGAGTTCCTCGACCAGGTCATCGCTGAACTCAAGAAGGGCAACCGCCTCGAGTTCCGAGACTTCGGCGTCTTCGAGGTCCGCGAGCGCGCCGCCCGTCGTGCCCAGAACCCCAAGACCCTCGAGCGCGTCGAGGTGAAGGCCAAGCGTTCCGTGAAGTTCAAAGCCGGCCGCCTCATGCGTGACAGCGTCGAACTGGGCGCGCCCCAGTCCGCCAATGCCCAGGCCCATGCCGCGGGGGCGACTATGAACCACACCGCCGGACACGCGACCTCGAACCACCAGCACGTCGAGTACAAGCCCGCGGCCCGGAGCGCCGGCATCACCAGCGCGCGGTAACTCCAACAGGAACGGATCCCGCACTCACTACAAGGCGGCCACAAACCCACGGCCTTTCGCCGCGAGCTCCTTGTTCCGCCGCTCGATCATCCCGCCGATCAGGAACAGGTCCACGATCGAGCCGATCCCGAAGACGCCCCAGGTCAAGAGCCAGATCACACCGCTGATCGGCTTGCCCGCGTAGAACCGGTGGATCCCGGCGAACCCGACCAGGCACAACGCCCACAAGCCGAACGCCACACCTGTTGACTTGAACTCTTGCATGCCGCACCCCTTTCAGGTGCCGACGAGATTCGCACAACGCGGGAACTCGCCGGCATCATCCAAGTTACTCGGTTTCTGGTCGCTTTGGTTTTGCGCTCAGTGGCCTCGAGTCAGTCCGCGAACGACGTGCCCACGGCCTTTGCCGCCTGGAGCAGCGGCTCGTCCTTCGGCACACGCCGCTGCTTGCCGGCGGGCTCTTCGAGATCCACGTCCGTCAGGCAGCCCTTCTGCACCGCGACCATGCGTCCGACTTTTCCCTCGCGGAGAAGCGTCATGGCGTGATTGCCCAGGAGCGTGGAGAGCACACGATCCGACGCCACGGGAGTCCCGCCGCGCTGCACGTGACCGAGGACGACGTGCCGGCTCTCGACCTCGGTGTCCTTCTCGATGAGGTCGGCGATGACCTTGCCGATGCCGCCCAGGCGGATCGGGTCGGGCGAGGTCGGATCGATCTTCGCGACGACCTGCTTGCCGCCCTCGGGGAGCGCCCCTTCCGAGACGCAGATGATCGAGGATCGCTTGCCCATCTTCGCCCGCGCGAGCACGGTCTCATAGAGCGAGGTCATCGAGAAGGGAATTTCGGGGAGCAGGATCACGTCCGACGCCGCCGCCACGCCCGCGTGGAGGGCGATCCACCCGGCGTTGCGGCCCATGACCTCGACGACCAGCGCCCGGTGGTGCGAGTCGGCGGTCGTTCGGCATCGGTCGAGCGCATCGGTGGCGGTCGCGACGGCCGTCTGGAAGCCGAAGGTGATTTCGGTGCCCTCGATGTCGTTGTCGATCGTCTTGGGGACCCCCACCACCGCGACGCCCTGGCGCGCAAACCACGCCGCCGAGGTCATGGTCCCGTCGCCACCAATGACGACGAGCGCCTGGATCCGGCGATCACGCAGGTTGCGCAGGCAATCGCTGGTGACATCCTTGTACAGGATCGAGCCGTCGGGGTTCTTGCCCAGGGCGAACCGGGCGGGGTTGGCCTTGTTATTCGAGCCGAGGATGGTGCCGCCGCGGGCGATGATCCCCGAAACGTCGTTGGGCGTGAGTTCCTTGAAGCGGTTCTCGATCAGGCCGAGGTAGCCGTCCTCGACGCCCAGCACCTCGATGCCGCAGTTCATGGCATCCTTGGCGACCGCCCGGATGACGGCGTTGAGACCGGGGCAGTCGCCACCTCCGGTGAGGATGGCCATTCGGCGGACGGTCGGGCACGTGGTGGCAAGGCTCATGGGTGGAATATCGGTCGTTCGGCCCTATGGATCCAGAGCCGGCGAGAGTTCGATGTCCAAAAACGACGTGCGGGCCGCTCCCTCCAGGACTCGGCCCGCATCGTCGTTGGTCAGAAACTCAGCCGGTCGTTCGTCGGCCGAGGGAGAAACCCGATTCAGACTCTGCGGCGGCGGCGTCCGGCGAAGGCCGCGAAACTCGCGAGCAGGAGTGCCCCGGAAGCCGGGCTGGGCACAATGAGCGGGGCGGTGCATCCGTTGTAAAGGACGGCGACGCCACCCGAGGGGGTCCATTCGCCATTTGAGATCATGTCCGCCCAGGCTTGGGCGATGTCGGCGACTCGATCGCTGTACGAGCCGTCACCCGCGACGATGCGAACGTTTCCCACGCTCAGATCGACCTGGGAATCCCAGACATACTCCCACACCAGCCACTGGAACGCCGCGGCGTATCGGGGCTCGGTCTGGGCGAGGTCGAAGGCGTGGGTGAAGAGGGCCGTAAGGGCCAGTTCGTCGGCGGGTGTGATCGGCAACTTCAGCCGGGGGTCCGTCGGCGAGACGGTGACGTACCACATGCCGTTTGTGTCGGCGGGTTGGGGGTCATAGCCGATGCCATCGCGCCACGAGGGGTCGAGGACGAACGCTTTGATGGGCGTGAATGCCAAATCGCCGTGGGCTTTCATCTCGAAATCGAGGAGGCCGACGCTTTGGCGTCCGATCCGGCCGTCAATGGCGGTGCCCCGGACCCGGCTTCCGGTGCCGTCGGCGTAGTAGCCGTCGGGGGTCCCGAAGCCGGTTTCGCCGCCGACACGATCCCTCACTTGGATACTGTCAGGGAGTGGAATCGCAGAACCCCACGTATACGCCGGGGTGATTCCACCCAAAATACCCAGTGCAAACACCAGACGCTTCATTCGCCGCACTCCAGGTAAGCGTCTCTCTCACGCACCTATGCGGCTATCTCTTGGGAGAGTTTTACCCGAAATCGCCCTTTATGTCACGCGCATCTGCTCGTTTTTTTTAGTTTTTCTGACATTTTTCCTGGACGATTCCCAGAGTCTTATTTTGTACGGTATCAACACAATATTGATGGAGCAATTTGATACCAGGTAAAATCACCAGTTGCTTGATTACACAATTGTGAATTCGCACATTCGTACTCCACGTCGCTTGGAAGAGTCGTCGGTCGTCGATTTATGTGACTTTTGGGTCACATTTGAACCGTGAACCTTCCGCTCCTCGATGGCTCACAGATGACAGTTGTTCGAACGCCCGGATCGGCCGATAGCATGTTCTCGGATGTTCACACGCGGAACGGATTCCAACGCTGGCGACCCCTCGGGAGGTCGGGCCGCGGCTCCAGAGATGGAGGCGTCGCTCTATCTGCATCCGCAGACGCTGGCGAAACTCGGCTCGCTGGAGTTGCGAGCCAAGTTGATCGTTGAGGGGATCAACTCGGGGCTGCATCGTTCGCCGTTCCAGGGGTTCAGCGTGGAGTTCGCGCAGCACCGGCCGTATGTTGCGGGCGACGACCTTCGACACCTGGATTGGAAGGTCTTTGGCCGCACCGACAAACTGCAGTTGAAGCAGTATCAGCAGGAGACGAACCTTGATCTCGTGCTGCTCGTGGACGCGTCGGGATCGATGATGTATGGCAGCCGGGCCTTCGAGGAGGCGTCGGGCGCGGGACACACGCTCAGCCCGGACGGGCGCTCGCACTGGAGCAAGTTCGACCACTCGACGGCACTCGCGGCGGCTCTAGCGTACATCACGCTGCACCAGGGCGACCGGGCGGGTCTGGTGGTCTTCTCGGATCGCGTGCGGGCGATGGTGCGTCGCTCGTCGAGCCAGAGCGCCTGGCGTCAGATCGTGGGCGCGCTCGCGTTGCACCCAACGGACGCGGAGAACAAGAACCGCACGACGGATCTCGGGCGCGCCATCGACGAGGCGCTCGCGAAGGTCACCAATCGCTGCATGATCGCGCTGGTGAGCGACTTCTTCGGCGACCTCGAGTCGATCCGGGCGGCGCTCGCGCGGCTGAAGCATGCCGGGCACGATGTCATCGCGTTCCAGGTTCTGGATCGTGAGGAGACGCGCTTTGCTTTTCTCGATGCGGCCCCGTTCGAGGGGCTGGAGGGCGAGGCGTCGCTTCGCGTCGATCCACGCTCGCTGCGCGAGGCGTACCTGCGTGTGATCAACACCCACCTCGAGGCGGTGGAGAAACTCGTCATGGGGTTCGGGTTTGATTACCAGCGGGTGAGCACGCACGAGTGGCTGGGGCCGCCGCTGGCGACGTTTGTGGCGAGACGCAACGCGATGATCAAGAAGAGCAAGTACGGCTGAGTCCTTGTGGGACTTTTGGGAGCGTGATGCAGTTTCTGAATCCAACACTGGCGGCGGTCGGTCTGGCGTGCGTGGCGCTGCCGATCCTCATCCACATCCTGCTGCGCCGGCGTCGCAAGCCGATCGCGTGGGGGGCGATGAAGTTCCTGCTGGAGGCGTATCGGCAGCAGCGGCGTCGCGTGCGGTTCGAGCAGTTTCTGTTGCTGGCCTCGCGGTGCCTGTTGATTGCGCTCCTGGCGCTCGCCGTGGGTAAGCCTGTGCTGGGCGGATCATCTGGGGGCGGATCGGGGGCGCGAACGCTGATTCTCGCGATCGACAACTCGATCACGTCGGGGCTCACGAGCGATCGGACGCTGGCGTTTGACACCCTCAAGGATCAGGCGAAGGCGCTCGTGGGCGACCTCGATGCAACTCGGGGCGACCGCGTGGCGCTGATCGCGCTGGCGTCGCCGGCCGAGGCGCTGGTGCGCGAGCCGACGTTGGATCACGCGTCGGTGCTCGCGGCACTTTCGTCGCTCGAACCGGTCGAAAGCCGGGCGGACTTCACGGGGCTTGGACCGCTGGCGGCCTCGATGGTGAGCACGGAACAGACACAGCGTGTGGTGCTGGGCGTGGTCTCGGAGTTTCGTGCGGGGTCGGCGGACACGAGCGCTGCGTTGTCGCGCGTGGAACTCGAGAAGAGGACGCTGGACCTTGTGGCGACGCCGCCGAGCGTGGTTGCTTCGGGGAACACGTCGATCGCGGCGCTCGAGGCGTCGAGCGGCGTGCTGATCGCGAAGGCCTCGAATCTTGGCGAGCAGACGGCGTCGACGAGTCTGCGTGTGGATCTGCGGCGGAGTGCGGCGGCCATGGACGAGCCGGCGTCGATCCGTGTTCGACTTTCGGCTCGGCAGTTGTGGCCCTCGATCGGCGCCACGGCGGGAACCTCCGAGCGTGTGGTTCGATTCGACGCGGGGCAGGAGCAGCAATCGGTGGTCGTGCCGCTCGATCTTCGGCGAACGGTTGAGGGCGGGACGGGCGGCTCGGGGAGCGCGGGGCGTGGCGTGGTGGCGATCCGAGCGGAGATCGATCGCGACGCGCTCGAGGCGGACAATGTCGCCGAGACGATCGTGGAGATCCGGGACAAGGTGCGTGTGGGGCTGGTCGGGCAACCCGGGCGGGCCGACGGGCTTGGCGCGTTCCATGCCGAGGATTGGATCGCGGCGGCGCTGGCACCACTCGATGATGGCACGATCCGCACACGTTCGACGGAGGAGATGGAGATCGTGCGGCTGGATGCGGCTCGCGATGTGGGCTCGGCGTCGGCGCTGGGTGGGCTGGACGCGGTGATCGTCACCGAGCCGCAGCGACTGGCGGCCGCGGGATGGGGATGGATCCGTGCGGCGCTGGACCGCGGGGCCTTTGTGCTGGTCATGCCACCGGCGGGCGAGACGGTGCACACGTGGTCGGACGCGATGATGTCGTCGCTGGGCGTGTCGTGGCAGATCGCGCGCGAGTCGGCGGTTGTGGGCGAGGGAGACGCGGGGCTTCGGCTCGCGACGGGCCCGAGGGCGAGCGAACTGCTCATGGGCATCTCGTCGGAACTCGAGGAACTTGTCGGACCGGTCGCGGTCCGTCGGACGCTTCCGCTCCTGGGCACTTCGGCGAGCGGTGACGCGATGCTCACGCTCTCGGACGGTTCGCCTTGGCTCGTCCTCGGCGCGGCGAGCGCGGACCGGACGGGCGAGAGCACTACCTCGCGCGGGGTCGTGGCGTATCTGGCGAGTGCGCCGGTGCTCGAGTGGACCGATCTTCCCGCGCGGTCGCTGATGGTGGCGCTCTTCCAGGATCTCGTGCGTCAGGGCGTGGGGCGCGGGCTTTCCAATCGGCCTGTGGTCGCGGGGGAGTCGTTCCGGGCGCCGGCCCACACGACGGACCTGCGGCTGGTGCAGCCTCGCGTGGGCGAGGAGCGTGACGAGCGGCGTGTGGCCGGCGACGCGCCGGTTGTCGTGCGGCGAACTGGGATTTGGGAATCGCGCGGGAGCGATGGCGGGCTGGTAGGGTTCATCGCCGCGAACGCCGCCTCGCGTGGCGGCAATGTCGAGACGCAGGATCAGGACCGAATCGGGGCGTGGCTCGAGGGGCTTGGGACGACGTCGGGGGGTGTGGCGTGGCTGGGCAAGAACGGCACGTTTGAGGCGGCGTCCTCGCTCGATCGTGCGCCACCGATCAGTCTGCCGCTGCTGATCGCGGCGGCCGTGATTGGTGCGATCGAGGTCTTGCTCGGCAAGATCTTCAGCCACGCCGGGCGGGCCACGCGAGAGGATGTGGCGGCGGGGGTGGGGGCATGAGCGGCCTCTGGTGGAGATTGCTGGGCGTGAAGTCGCTCGATCCGAGCGATCCGCAGGTGGAGTTTGCCTTCGCACACCCGATGGCGGCGTGGGTGTGGGTCTGCCTGGGACTGGTCGTCGCGCTCGTGGCCGGTTGGGGATATTGGCGGCTGGTCGGGAGGCGGTGGCCGCGAGTGACGTTGGGGGTGGTTCGGGCGTTGGTGCTGGGGCTGGTGCTCGTCTTGATCGCCGGGCCTCAACTGGAGAAGCGTGTCGAGCGAGTGGAGAAGGATTGGGTGGTCGTGCTGGCGGACCGGTCGGCGTCGATGCAGATCCAGGACTCGCTCAGCAACGACGGCTCACTGGAATCGCGTGACGCGGAACTCCGGCGCGCTCTCGCCGGCGCGGGGGCGATGATCGAACAACTCAAGCAGACGCGCGAGGTGGCGATCTTCGGGTTCGACAGCGGTGTGCGTGAACTCCCCAGCCGGATCGAGCAGGGCACGCTGGCGATCGATCTTGGCGAGGCGAGCGGCTCCAAGACCTCGCTGGGACGGACGCTCGAGCAGGTCTCGTCACGGATGGCGTCGCGACCGCTCGCGGGGGTGATCCTGCTGTCGGATGGTCGATCGACGGATTCGTTCGGCCGAGGGGCGACGCGGTCGTTTGAGGCGAGGCGTGTGCCGATCTATCCGGTGGAGATTGGCGGGAAGGAGCCGCTCACCGACGACGCGATCGCGCGGGTTGACGCTCCCACCGCGGCGTTCGTGCAGGACCTTGTGCCGGTGAGCGTGGAGATCCAGCGTCACGCCCAGAGCGAGATGGGCACGAACGGGCCTGGCGCGGGCGCGAGAGTCGAACTCATTGACACGACGACCGGCGATGTCCTGGATTCGGCGGACGTCTCCGCGGGCGATCTCGCGTCGGGGCGGCATCGCCTGACGCTGACGGCGAAACCCGGCGGGACGGGGCGCGCCTCGTGGAGCGTGCGGATCGTCTCGGGCTCGCGCGATCTGTCGGAGTCGAACAACACGCGCGACGTTCGGCTGGAACTCATCGATCGCCCGATCCGCGTGCTGGTGATCGACGGGACGCCGCGGTGGGAGTATCGGTATATCAAGAACCTCGTGCTTCGCGAGTCGTCGATCCGCTCGACGTGCATGATCCTCGCGTCGGGGAAGCGGTTCATCCAGGAGGGGACGGATCCGATCGAGTTCGTTCCGCGCAGCCCGGAGGATTGGGCACCCTTCGACGCGGTTGTGCTGGGCAACTTCCGCCCGGGGCAGATGAGCGAGGAGCAACTCGAATCGCTGAAGATGTATGTCGCCGAGCGCGGCGGCGGGCTGATGTTCATCGGGGGCGAGGGGGCGATGCCCGACGCGTGGCGGGAGACGGCGCTGGCGGACCTCATGCCGTTTGTGCTGGGAGATGGACCGGGCGGGCTGGGCACGCTCTCGACATGGACGAGTGGTGTGGTGATGGACCCGGCACCGGCGGCCGAGCGATTGGGCGTGCTGCACCTTGGTGATACCGCCGGCGAGGGCTGGCCGGAGTTCTTGAACGATGGCTCGTCATCGTGGGCGGTATTGCGTTGGGCGCAGCGGATCGAGACGAGCCAACTGAAACCGACGGCCGAGACGCTCGCGTATGCGCGCGTTCCTGATTCGGTCGATGGCGAGCGCGTGCCGCTGGTGGCGACGATGCGGTTTGGGGCGGGCCGCGTGGTGTATGTGGGGACGGACGAGATCTGGCGGCTTCGCTACGCGCGTGGTGAGGCGCTGCCCGAGCGGTTCTATCTGCCATTGATCCGGATGCTGGCTCGCGAGGGACTGGGACGGGCAGGGAAGCCGGCGATCATGGAACTGTCGGCGGAGCAGGTGGTCTCCGACGAGCCGGTGCGGGTGCTCGTGCGAGTGCTCGACCAGGCGCTGCTGTCTCGACGCTTGGGCACGATCCCCGTGCGTGCGGTGAAGAAGGGAAGCGGCGAGCCCGCTGGTGATGTCGAACTCGTGCCGGAGAGTGATGGCGCGACCGAGTCGCTCTCGAGCGTGTACAGCGGGCGACTTGTTCTCACAGAGCCTGGCGAGTACACGATCGTGACTCGTGACCCCGCGCTGGCCGCCGCGGGTGTTTCTGCGGAAATGCTTGTGGTGGCTCCCGACGATGAGATGCGCGTGCCCCAGACGGACCATCAGACGCTGGAGACGATCGCGAAGGCGACCGGGGGAAAGGTCATCAAGCCCTCGGACATCGCCTCGATCGCGCCGCTGCTCCCTAACCGCGAGGTCCGGACGCTTGGGCTTTCGGAGGTTGAGACGCTGTGGGACAAGCCTGGGATCTGGACGATTCTGCTTCTGCTGCTCGTCGTGGAATGGATCGGGCGTCGTTTGGTGCGGTTGGCCTGAGCGAAGGCAGGCACGATTCGTGTGATTTGGGCGTGGGTCTTGGGACGTGTGACTTGGGCGTCACAGGTCCGAGAAACACGCATCTATGGAATAGAATGGTCCGGACCGTATTCTGAGACCGTACCGATTCGGAGAAGGAGTCGATACGACCATGCTGAATCGGCCCACCATGTCTGGCCGACGACGGAGCGCCACGGATGTCAGATCGGGTCGAGAGGCAGGAGGCACAGCACGATCCACGCGGTGAGCCGGCGTCGGTCTCGACACTGCGATCGCGCCTTGCTCGCGTCCGCCGACTGGCGTGGCTTCGTCTGGTCTTCTCGGCGTTCGCGCTCGTCGTGGCCCTGGCAATTCTGGGCATATTCGCCTTCGCCGGTCTCGACTTCCTGCTCCGGCTTCCCAAGGCGGCACGCTTCGTCGTCTGGGTTGCGGGGCTGGCGGGCATCAGCGTGGCGTTGTGGCGTTTCGTCCGGCCGGCGTGGGGGTTCCATCCTCGGCTCTCGGATGTCGCGCTTCGATTGGAGGAACTCCCCGAGGCCCAGGCCGCCGGCATCCGGGGCGTACTCACGTCGGGGCTTGAACTCGGTCGGATCGCGCCCGAACAGGCCGACTCGCTCGCGAAGTCGGCGCTCGAGCGGCTCGATCGCGGCGGGGTGAAACGCCTGTATCGGGCCGAGCACCTTCGGCGGGCGCTGGTGTGGGGCGGCGTCGCCGCGATCGTGGTCGTGACGCTGGGTGCGTGGACGCCGACGCTCATGGGCATCGGCACACGTCGCGTGCTCACGCCGTGGGCGAATGTCTCGTGGCCGAAGCGGACCGGGGTCGAGAACGCCACGGAGATCCGCGCGTTTGCCCTCGGGTCGGCGGTCCCCCTCCGCGCGGTCCTCACCAAGTCCACAACGTCCGCGGACCAGGCCGAGGTGAGCGTGTTCTATCGCGCCCGGATCAACGGCATCGCAAGCGAGGCGCGGCGAGCGCTCATGACGTTCCAGCCGCGCGCCGAGGGAGATACCGCGCGGTCCCTCACGCTCCCGCTCTTTGAGCGTCTGGTCGAGACCACACCCATCCTCGCGAGCGCCGGCTCTGTAGGGAAAGAAGTCCCGGAGAACGAGAAGATCGAGCTCGAGTACTGGTTCGAGTCGTCCGACGACGCGACCGACGTCGAGCGTCTGCGTCTGGTCCGCGCTCCTCGCATTCTCTCGGCGAGCGTGCGTGTGGATCCGCCCGAGTACGCCGACGCGGACGTCTCGAGCGCCGGCGTCTTCGTGCACGGCTCGCGAGGTCTCCCGATCGAGACCACGGACCGCGTCACGATTGCCCCGATCCTGGCCCGATCGATGGTCACGCTCGAACTCTTACTGAATAAGCCCATCCCTGTCGTGGACCCGGCTCAACCCGATGGCGGCGTCGGCGCCATGTTCTCCGGCTTTGCCGAGAATGCCGCACCCTTGCTCACACGTGACGCGACACGATGGACTCTCACGCTCCACGCGACGAGCGCCATGACGCTTCTGCCGCGCCTTGTCGATTCGTTCGGCATCGAGAGCGAGCAGGACACGGCGTTCGCGTTCGATGTGCTCGAGGACACGCCGCCGACGAGCGCGATCCTCTCGCCCGCGAGCGATGAATCGGTGCTGGCGTCGGCCGTGGTCGAGATCGTGGGTGAGGCGCGTGACGACGTGGGCGTGCGTTCGCTGATCGTGCAACGCCAGACGGCGAGGCCTCCTGGCAACTCCGCGGGGGCACCTGCGGAAGCGATCGAGGAGCCGGTCGAGTTCATCACCGCGGGCACCACAGAGACCAGCGGCTCCCGCGTTCGCGTGCGGGCAGAATCAACGCTCGACCTTGCACCTCTGGGCGTGACGCCTGGCGACGAGATCTGGCTGACGGCGATCGCGACCGATGGCTTTGACCTTGGCGAGTCGCCGCGCGGGCCGGTGGTTTCGCCGGTGCGACGCTTGCTTGTTATCAGCGACGCGCAACTCGTCGAGGAGATTCGCACCGAACTGCAGGCGGTGCGCGATGCGGCCCGGCGGCTCGAGGAAGAGCAGTCGCGGCTCACGCAATCGCTCGGTCTGGCTGCGGCGCAACACGCCGCCGCCCGCCAGCAGCGTGCCGTTCAGAACGCGATTCGTGATCGGCTGCACCCGGTGGACGAGACGCTTGATCGGCTGGAAAGTCGTGTCACGCGGAATCGGCTGGACGATGACGCGATCAAAGATCTGCTTGGTGAGGCGGGCGAGTTGGTGCAGAGGGCCTCGGACGCGGCAGAGTCCGCCGAGGGTGCGCTCGATGCGCTCGCTCAGGATGAGACATCGAGCGATGCGCGTGAAGCGGCACGATCCCAGGCCGAGAAGGCCCAGCGTGAGGCGGCGCGGAACCTGACAGAACTCGCGGCTCTCCTCGAATCGGGGCAGGATTCGTGGGCGATCCGTCGCACGCTGGAGCGCTTGCTGAGTGACCAGCGGCAGATTCAATCGCAGACGCGTGCGGCGGCCGCCGAGACGCAGGGAAAGCCTTTGGAGAATCTCACCGAGCAGCAGCGAGTGGATCTCGAGCGGCTGGGACAGCGACAGGAAGAACTCTCGCGCACGGCGTCGGCGGCGATCGACACGATCGAGCAGCGTGCCCAGCACATGCAGCAGGCCGATCCCGGGCAGGCGAACGCGATGCGTCAGGCGGCGCAGCGTGCACGCGAGGCCCAACTCGCCGAACGTCAGCGGGACGCGGCCCAGCAGATCCGGCAGAATCAGACGGGTCGCGCCGATCAGCAGCAGGAGCAGGCGGCGGAGGCGCTCCAGCAGATGCTCGAGCAACTGCAGCAAGTCGAGCGTGAGCGTGACGCGGCCCTTCGCCGGCAGGTCGCGGAAGTTTTAGAGTTGATTCGTGGGCTGATCGCCATGCAGCAGGGCGAACTCAAGCGGCTGATTGACGCCGGCGAGGGCGACCTTACGGGACTTGACGCGGGAATGGTTGCACTCGACAAGGCGACGTTGGGCGTGATTGATAGGGCCGAGGGTGATGAACTCGGTCAGGTTCGCGCGCACCTGAACGCCGCGGAATCGGCGCAGGCGCAGGCCGTGGGCCGGTTGCGTGCGTCGCCACCGACGGCGTCACTGGCCGAGGAGCGTGAGCGGGAGAGTCTCGCGCGACTCGTCGACGCCGAGGACGCGGCAAAGAAGGTTGACGAAGACGCCAGCGAGCGTGAGCAGGATCGGCAGCGGGCGGAACTGGCGAAGAAGTACGCGGAGATCCTCGAACTCCAGGTTGCCTTGAGCGCCGAGACCGAGGCGTTTGCGGGGAAGGACCTCACGCGGCGGGATCGGCTGAGCGTGCGGGCGCTTGGGGCGAAGCAGGCCGAATTGCGCGAGCGGGTGAAGGCGATGGAATCGGAGGCTGAAGGGTTGACCGACGCCGTGGTCTTCGCGTTCGCGCACCGTCGGATCGATGGGTCGATGCAGCGTGCGTCGGCGGCGCTGGGCGAGGGTGCGGTCCCGACAGCGGTCCGTCGGGATCAGACTCTGACGGAGAGTACGCTCGCATCGCTGCTTCGTGCATTGGCCGAGGCGAAGAAGAAGCGTGACGAGTTCGAGGAAGATTCTGGCGGAGGTGGTGGCGGGGGTGGAGGTGGATCGGGTGGGCCGCCGCCGCTCGTGCCACCGGTCGCTCAACTGAAACTCCTTCGCGATCTCCAGGCGGAGGCGGCGACGCTGACTCGCGACGCAGCCGACAACAACTCCACCGACGACGCCCGGGCCGCGTCGGAGTTGCAGGGCGAGATCACGGGCCTTGCGAAGAAACTGCTCGAGGAACTCTCGAACAGCGGTGAGACTCCACCCGAGACGCCCGAGGAGCCTGCTCAACCACCAGCGCCACCGGGAGGTGCGTCATGACACGATTGTCGGAAACTGTGCTCGCCAAGTTCGTGGCTTTCATTGCCGGAACTGGACTCGCCATGTCTGCATGGGCCGCACCCGATACAGATCCGCCGGCAGACGCGAAGCCGGCAGCGACGAACGTGAATATGGACGCGGCCTCGTCGAAAGCTGCCGATGAGCCGACGCTGGATGATCTTCTCGGGTTGACTCCGACGGCCAAGCCACAGGACACGTCGACGCCGGCCTCGGGCGATGATCCAACCGGGGCGGCACGGCGAGATCGCGACCTCGATCACGCGCTCGATGGGACGACGAGATCCGATCCCTTTGAGTCGGCGATCGACCTCATGGAGTTCGTGACCGATCGCCTGCGCACGGCGTCGGACACGGGGATCCAGACGCAGCGTGCCCAGGCCGATGTGCTCGTGAAACTCGACAAACTCATCGAGGAGGCGAAGCAGCGGCAACAGAAGCAAGACAAGAAGAACAAGCCGCAGGATCGGCAGGAGCCCGATCAGCAGCAGCAACAACAGCAGCAGAGCCAGCAGCAGCAACAGTCTCAACCGACGAATCAGGCCGGGGCGCCCAACATCGCGAGGCAGGATGGCCCGGGCGCCGAGGTGCGTGCCGGTGGCGAGGCGTTGTGGGGGAATCTGCCCGCGCACATGCGTGACGCGCTCCGCCAGGGCCTTGCCGATCGGTTCAGCGCGGCGTACCGAGCCAAGACCGAGGCCTACTACAAGCGCCTTGCCGAGGATGCCACCCGAGCGGGACGGGGCGAGAACACCAATCCATGACGCCGACCTTCGCCACAGCCCTGCTCGGCGTGCTCGTCGCCGGGTACGCGGGACAGCCCGTCCCCGACGCGCCCTCGACGGGCGCCCCGGCGCCGCGTCACGATTCCGCGGTCAATGCGCCGAGCGAGAACGAGATCACGCCCGAACTCGAGACCGCGTGGCGCACGGGGCTCGCCGCGTTGGCGCGCGAGCAGCGCGACGACGGATCCTTCGGCGACGGCGCCTTTGGGAGCAATGTCGCGATCACCGCCCTCTCCTGCCTCGCGTTCATGGGTGACGGGCACGTCCCCGGGCGCGGGATCTATGGCGAGAACGTCGCCAAGGGACTCGAGTTCATCCTCTCCAACTCGCAGGAGAACGGGCTGGTCGCGACGCCCTCGGCCAATGTTCCGATGTATGGTCACGGTTTCGCGACGGTCTTTCTGGGCGAGATCTACGGCATGACGCGTGGTGGGCCAGACGCCGCCCTCTCCCAGCGCGTGCACACGGCGCTCGTCAAGGCGGTGCGGCTCCTGGAGACGACGCAGAACCCCGATGGCGGCTGGCGGTACAACCCCGTTCCGTTCGAGGCCGACGTGAGCGTGACGATTTGCGCGGTGATGGGCCTGCGTGCCGCCCGCAACGCGGGGCTGGAAGTCTCGAAAGACGTGATCGACAAGGCCGTGGATTACGTGCGCTCGTGCCAGAACGACGACGGCGGGTTTCGATATATGAAACAGGTCGGCGCGTCGGCCTGGCCCCGGTCGGCGGCGGGCGTGGCCACGCTGTACTACGCGGGGATCTACGAGGACCGCGCCATCGAGTCTGGCCTGGACTACCTCGAGATCAACTCCGCCAACGCCTCGATGTCCATGGGCCAGATGCACTATTTTTATGGGCAGTACTACGGCGTGCAGGCGATGTTCCTCGCCGGGGGGAAGCACTGGAGCACCTGGTGGCCCAAGGTCCGAGAAGAACTCCTGAGAAAACAGGGAACAGATGGGCTTTGGGACGATCCTTCCGTCGGAAAACCCTACGGAACCGCCATGGCCCTCATTATCCTGCAAATGCCCAAGCGATATCTGCCGATTTTCCAGAAGTGATTCCCAAGCCTTTCCATCGATTTGCCCTTGTCACCCTGATCGCGGCGGCTCCGGCCGGCGCGCAGGTCGTACTCGACGCCCACCTCCGCGAGCACCACGTGCGTGAGCTGCGGCTCGAGGGGGGCGTGCTCCACTTCCTCGAGCATTCCAACACGCCACAAACCCTGCCGCTTTCGGGTGTGCTCGCCCTGCTCCCGGATCGGGCCACGAGCGCGACCCAACCCGAGGATTCCGAGTGGATCCAGGTCGGTCGCGATCGCATCGCCCCCTCGGGATGGATCGAACTCACCGATGGGCAGCACCTCCCAGGGCGACTCGAGGTCGCGAACTCCAAGCCCGAGACCGTCTCCTGGCGGCATCCGTCGCTGGGCGTCTCGTCCTGGTCGCTCGAATCGGTGAGCATCCTCGCGATGCAGTCCGATGTTCTTGCGAAAGACGTCCCGCCGCCCTCCGCCGGCGACGTCGTCCTGCTCACCAACGGCGATCGACTCGAAGGCTTTGTCGCCTCCATCGGCGAGATGCTCACGATGGATGTCGGCGGGCAACCCCTCGAGATCCCGGCGACCCGGGTCCGCGTGGTGCGCCTCGCCAACCCGGGCATGCCGGCCAAGGGCACGCGGCTGCGCCTCGATGACGGCACGATCGTCGCCTGCACAATCAACGCCTACGACGCCGGCACCCTCACGATCACGACCGCCGGAAGCGCCGAGCCGAAGGAGATCTCGCTCCGAGAGGTCGTCAGCGTCAATCTCGCGAGCGAGCGACTCGTGCCGCTCGCTCGCCACAGCGGCTCGATGACCGGCCCGGTTTCTCGCTTCTGGATCCCTCCAATGCGTGTCGAGCGTGATCGTGCGGCGCCCCTTGGAGCCGCGGACATTCACATCTCCGGCCCGGGAACCGCGTCATGGCTGATCCCAGACGCGACGACGCGGACCTCCATGATCATCGAACTCGCGCCCACAAGCCGCGAGTATGGCGACATGACCGTCCGTGTGCTGATCGATTCACGCGAGGTCGCGAGTCACCATCTCACGCCCGAGTCGCCTCGAGCCGAGGTCCAGGCCGACCTGGGTGAGTCGGGCAACGCCAAGGACCGCACCTTTTCGATCACGATCGAGCCGGGCAAGGCGGGGCCCATCCAGAACGAGATCCTCGTCCGGCGGGCGCTGCTCCTCGAATAGCACACGATCGCTTCACCTCATCTTGATGGTCGTGAGCGCCGCCGCCACGAGCAGGATCGAGACGATCCACGCCCGCGCGACGACCTGCTGCTCGGTCCATCCACCCAGGTGCAGGTGGTGGTGATACGGCGCGACACGAAAGATGCGCTTGCCGCCGGTGGCCTTGAAATAGCCCACCTGGAGCGCGACCGACCCGATCTCGGCGAGGAAGACGCCGCTCATCAGGAGCACGACGAACTCCTGGCGGATCGCGACGGCGAAGTACCCGATCAATCCGCCGAGACTCAGCGCGCCGACATCGCCCATGAAGACCTGGGCCGGCGAGCAGTTCCACCACAGGAATCCAAGGCACGCGCCGATCACCGCCCCCGCGAGCACGGGCAACTCCTCGGCATTCTGCACGAACGGCACGAGCAACTCTTGCGCCCGCGACTGGTTCACCCCGATGACACAGACGACCAGCACCCCCACCGTCGTGATGGCGCTCGTCCCGGTCGCCAGGCCGTCCATCCCGTCGGTGATGTTCACGGCGTTGCTCATCCCCGCGACCATCATCGTGGCGAGCACGATGAAGACGGGCGCCGAGAGATAGATGAGGCCTGGTGACGGGTTTCCTTTGACATACGTCTTCTGGAACGGAAGAGTGAGGACGTGGCGAAGGTCCTCGGCTCCGCTTCCCTGGCGATAGAGGAAATAGCCGACGATCAGGCCGATGCCGAGTTGGAAGACGAGTTTCTCCCAGGCGTAGAGCCCCTGGCGGCTGGCGCTCCCGCGTGACTTCGCGGTGAGTTTCAAGTAGTCGTCCACGCCGCCGACCGCCGCCAGCCACAGCATCACGGTCAGGCCAAGGTAGATGTACGACGAACGGATGTCGGCGAGGAGGAGCACGCTGACGAGGATCGCGCCGACAATGAGGATGCCGCCCATCGTGGGGGTGTTGGCCTTGCTGTTGGCGTGGATCTTCAGGGCGTCGGCGTCGCTCAGCCCGGAGTCCCCGATCTTCATTCGAACGAGTTGGCGGATGACGCGTTTGCCCAGAAGGAGCACGATCGCGAAACTCAGGAGGCTGGCGGCCAGGGCGCGGAAGTCTCGCTGCTCCAGCACCTGGAGGTATCGATAGACCCCAAGGTCGGTCTCGAGTTTGTACAGAGCCTCGTGGAGAAGGTAGATCATCGCTCGCGTAGTGGCTCTATCGGGCGAAGGCGGCCGCGGGCGAGAGTCGGCGGACGATCCGCTCGAGCGCGTTTCGGCGTGAACCCTTCAGCAGCACGAAGTCGCCGGGCTCGAGCATCTCGGCGACCAATGTCATTGTCTGATCATCAGCATGGTCGTGCCTCGTGACCGACGCCGGCGCCATGGAGACGATCGCCTCGTCGGCGGCGTGACGCGAGAGTTCACCGATGAAGAACGCCCGGTCGACGCCCGGCGTCGAGGCGATCGCGCGTCCGATCTCCCGGTGCATCGCCGGCGCGTCGGGGCCGAGTTCCAGCATGTCGGCGAAGACGACCACGCCGCGAGATCCCGCGGGTTTCACGCTCGAAAAGACGCGAAGGGCCGCGAGGGCGGAGTCCGGATTCGCGTTGTACGCGTCGTTCAGGACTCGAACACCGCCTTCCTCCACCGCCTCGAGGCGCATGGGAGGTCCCGATGCCGCCGCGAGGCCCTTGAGGCTGGTGGACCAATCGAGACCCATCTCGCGCGACACCGCCAGAGCGAGCGCCGCGTTGAGGGCGTTGTGGATACCGAGCAGTTTCGTGGTGCACTCGCGTCCGCCGAGCGAGAAGGTCGAGCCATTGAAGGACGCGCTCCGAAGCGAGAACGCGAGTTCCGTGTCGCCGTTGCTACCGACACGACGCCGCACACACGAGGGGGCGCGAGCCGTGACCGCACGATCCAAGTCCTCATTGTCCGCGTTCACGATCACGCATCCGCCGGGCGCGATCGCGTCGAGGATCGATAACTCTTCCTCGATCACGCCCTCGAGCGTCGAGAACCCCTCGAGATGCTCGCGCCCGATCGAGGTCAGCACGCCCACGTCGGGCCGGATCATCCTCGCGAGCGGGAGCAACTCACCGGGCGCGTTGGTCCCCACTTCGCACAGGAGGTACCTGTCCTCGGGCGTGGCACGCAGGATCGTGAGCGGGACTCCGATGTCGTTGTTGAAACTCTTCGCCGACGCCGTGCCCTTGATCGAGGCCGAGAGCACCGCGTCGATGAGGCGCGTCGTGGTGGTCTTGCCATTGGAGCCGGCGACGGCGATCACGGTCGCGTCCAGCCGACTGCGGTGTGCAAAGGCCAGGTCGCCGAGCGCCTTGCGTGTGTCGGCGACGCGAAGCACGGCGAGGCCGGAGGGGATGTCGCGGGGCACGCGATGCACCATCGCGGCCCCGGCCCCCGCGCGGGCGGCGTCCTGAAGGAACTCGTGACCATCGAACTGATCGCCTCGGATCGCGACAAAGAGTTGTCCGGGCAGGATCGCCCTCGTGTCGGTCGAGACTCCGGAAAACTCGCGTGAGGGATCCACGCGCGAGAGCCACTGGCCCGCCGTCGATCGCGACAGAAACTCGCCTGTCCAACTCGTCACACGGCTCCTCGCGTTCTCATGCCGGCCGCGCGTGGGCGTCGTGCCTTGGGTTTTCCCGGGTGACGCTCGTCGAGAATCGCCCGCGCGACCTCGCGGTCATCGAAACGCACGCTCAGCAGGCCGCCGTGCCCGTCGCTGACGATCTGCTCGGTCTCGTGGCCCTTCCCGGCGATCACGATGACATCGCCGGGCGTGGCGTGCTCGATGGCGTGGCGTATAGCCCGCTCACGATCGATCTGCACCACAACTCGTTCGCGATCTCGAGCATCGATGCCGGTGAGGATCTCGTCCACGATGGCCGAGGGCTTCTCAGACCTTGGATTGTCGCTGGTGACGACCACACGATCCGCGATGCTCGTCGCGACCTTTCCCATACGTGGACGCTTGGTCCTGTCCTTGTCACCGCCGCAGCCGAAGATCGACCAGAGGAGCGGGCTTGAGGAGGATGCGGCGGAACCCGCGCCGGTGACCACGGGGCTGGCGCGATGCCTCGGTGCGGGCATCGCCCCGGCCACGGCCGCAAGAACGTTTCTCAAACTGTCGTCGCTGTGCGCGAAGTCCACATAGACCGAGACCGGCTCGTCGTCGCGCGACACTCGCTCCAGCCGTCCCGGCGGGGCGCTCACGTGGGCCAGGCCCTCGGCGAGGCGCGTGTCGTCCAGGCCCATCGCGTAGGCCGAGACGCACGCTTGAAGGACGTTCATGGCGTTGTACACGCCGATGAGAGGCACGCGCGAGGTGAGCATGCCCCACGGGCCTTTGAGTTCCAGCACCATGCCATGGATATCGCCCTCGATGATCCGAACCGAGGCGTCCGCACCCTTGGCCCCGCACGCCGTGCAGCGCACGATTTTCGCCCTGCACCCGCGCACCATCCGCTCGGCGTGCGCGTCGTCCATGTTGATGACCGCCGTCGCGTCCTTGTCGAGCATCTCGAAGAGGCGGGCCTTGGCGCTCGCGTACTCCTCCATGGACTTGTGATAGTCCAGATGATCGCCCGTCAGATTCGTGAAGACCGCCACGCTCACGCGAAGCCCATCCACGCGACGCTGGTCCAGCGCGTGGCTGGAGGCCTCGACCGCCGCCGCCGTGCACCCGGCCTCGCGCATCACCGCGAGTGATCGTGACAACTCGATCGCCGGCGGCGTGGTCATCGACGCCCGCGCCACCTCCGCGCCATCGTCCACCATCACCGTCCCGATCAGCCCGCACCGCTCGCTCGCGGCGTTCAGGATCTTCCAAATCAGGAACGACGTCGTCGTCTTGCCATTCGTCCCGGTGACGAGCGCCAACTTCATCGCCGACGACGGATCGCCATAGAACCGCTCGGCAAGGCGGGCCGTGGCGGCATCAACATCCTCGGTGGTCAGCACAAGAACGCCGGGCGCTGGGTCGATTGGGGCGTCGGCCAGGATTGCCACGGCTCCGGAGCGGAGAGCCTCGGCCGTGAACTTCTTGCCGTCTTGCTTCAATCCCTGACGGGCTACGAACAAAGATCCAGGCACGACGGTCCGGCTGTCCTCCGTGATATCGCATATTCGGATCGAGGCCCAGTCGCGGACCCGTGGCGGGACCGATGAACACTGGATCGGCAGTCCCTCGATCAGGCCCCCAAGTCTCATCGGTCGCCCCTTCGCCTGCGCCACGTTTCCCGCGGGCGCCACGCGCCGCACCGGCGATCATATCGACCACCCGCCCGCGCCCGGCCCATGTTTCAGCTTTGGGGGAGAATCAGCATCGCGTCGCCAAAGGAATAGAACCGGTACTCGGCCTGGACGGCTTCGGCGTACAGCGACCGGAGTTCCTTTGGACCGCCGGGAAGGATCGCCGCCACCATCGCCATCAGGGTCGATTTGGGCAGGTGGAAGTTGGTCATCAGCCCATCGACCCACCGCCACCGATACCCGGGCGTGATCAGAATCCGCGTCTCGAACCACTCGTCCGGCCTCGGATCCTCCAGCCCGGCGAAGGCCTCGAGCGTTCTCGCCGACGTCGTGCCCACGGCGATCACGCGACGCCCTTCTCGCTTGGCTCGCGCGACGGCATCCGCCGTCATCTTGGGCACCAGGCACCACTCGGCATGGATCGGGTGATCTTCCACATACTCGGTTTCCACGGGCTTGAACGTCCCCGGGCCGACGTGGAGCACCACGCCAGCGCGCTCGACACCCTTTGACTCGATCGCCTGGAGCAGTTCGGGAGTGAGGTGGAGGCCAGCCGTCGGCGCGGCGACGCTCGAATGGGTCGGGGCGTCGGTTGTCGCGTCGGCGAAGATTGTCTGATAGTCGGTGGCGTCGCGCTCGATGTGCTCGGGCTCGCCCGCCTCGCGCCGTGCCCTTTGGATGTAGGGCGGGATGGGCGTGTCTCCGACACGGGCAAGGATCTCCGAGGCGCTCTTGCCCGGTGCCGAGTCCTCGACACGAACGACCCATGCACCCGGTTCAGATTCGGCTCGGTGTTCCACCTGGAGTCGCACGCCGGACGGCTCGCGATCGCTTCGTAGCAACTCGAACGCCATGCCCTCGCGCACGTGCTTGGCCCGCAGGAACACGACCCAGCGTGGCGAATCACCCGTTTCGCCCGCGAGGGCATGGATGAAGAGCCCCTCGGCCGAGCCTCCGGTGTCCTCGCGACGGGCGACCAGCCATGCCGGTAGAACGTGCGTTGTGTTGAGGACGAGCAAGTCCCCCGCTCGGAGCAAGTCCGGCAGATCACCCACGTGACGATGCTCGGGTAGTTGTGAGTTTCTCGTGACGAGCATCCGCGCCGAATCGCGAGGCCGGGCCGGATGCCGGGCGATCAGGTGCGCGGGCAGGTCGTAGTCGAGATCGCTGGTTCGAAGCACGCCGTCCTCCGCACGCGACTTTGTGGTGTTGCCACACGTCAACACACGGTAGAACCGGCCGGCTCGCTCGGTCTGGCGATGGGCCTCCGACAACTAGTGACGCGATCTTCTCGGACGGATCGTCGAATGCCCTCGTCGGCATGCCGCTCGCCATTGGTTCCTCGTGCGAGTGGAAGGTTTCCAAAGCGGTTGGCAACGCGTGCTCGGCATCGAGTCAACGCCGCGACATGGACATGGCGTCCGAGAACTCTCACGCGGCGAGGATCGTCTCCATCGGCATGTCGCGTCATGCCCGCGTGTGGAATCCACGCCGAAGGCCGAGGCAGCAGCGTCCGTTGAGCCGCCCGCTCGTCACACAGGATTGGTGCCCGCCGGTTGGGCAAGGTTGGGCGAGGTGCTTCCCGTGGCAGCGGAGCCGCCACCGGCAAGCCGCGATCGTGTGGTGACGTCCTACGCGATGCTCACGGGAGTGCCCGTGGGTCGGGTGATCGATATCACGGGGTGATCGGCGTCGATGCCGCCGAAGAGTTTCCGAAGCGCCTGCGCACGAAACTCGAAGATTCGGCGGACATCACGATCCACGAACATCGGGTGCAGGATGACGCCGAGCGGAGATCGATAGTCCACGCGATCGAGGCAGCGTGTGCCGCCGCGTTCCTCGTGGAATCGGTGCTCGTGCCTCCAGAGTGAATACGGCCCTTTGATCTGCTCATCGACGAAACGATGCGGCGGCTCAAAGACCGAGATCCGGGTCCGCCAGTGGACGCCCACACCCCGGATCCGAATCCGATAGTCCAGGATGACACCCTCGTGTACCGGCGTTCCGGGCGGCGTCAGGATCTTGAAGTTCACCCATTCGGGCGTGATCCGCTCGAGATTTGCGATGTCCGTGAAGAAGGGCCACAGTTCATCGGTCGTCACAGGGAGCCACTGGGAGACCTCAAGCATTCTCATGCCGGATCGTTCGCTCCGGTTTCGTTCGTGGATGCTGCGAATGATCCGGATATGCCTCTGTCGATGATGTCGAATGGACAAGGTCTGGCCGTATTCATCATGTCCGTGGGACTTGGATGTTCTCCGGTGTCCTCCGACCCCCCGACACCCGACACATCGGGTGCGCCGCCCGGCATCAAGGTCCAGTTGAATCCATCTCCGACCGGGTGCGCCACCCGGCGTGGCGGCGCCTTCCCGCTCGCCTGCCGCCTGACCGACACGCGCCCAGCGGCGATCCGCGTGCCCGCCGATCAGGATCATCTTCTCTTCACGCAGGTCTATCTGGGCGACGCCCCGCTCGAGCACCCGACCCACATCGCCTGGCGGGACACCGATGCGGAGCACCCGCCCATGATCTGGGTGGATTCGAACGCCAACGCCGATCTCACGGATGATCCGCCGATTGTTCTGACTCGCGAGGAGTATCTTGGCCAGGCTGGAGAAACGCTGATCAAGTTCACCTGTACCGCGCCGGTCACGATTCCCTACACCAATGGTGTGCGGACACCCGGAAGCGTGATGCTCACTCGTTGGGACGATCGCGACGCCGCCCGCGCGCCGTTCAAGGGATCGCTGTTCGTCATCGGCGATTTCGGAATGGCGGGCGAGATTCGGTTCGCGCCCGACGGGCCCGAGGTCGTGGCACTCCTTTTCGACGAGACCGGACGGGGCGACTACCGCGGTGATGTCAACGGCAATGACTCGAGCATCCGTCTGCTCCTCGATCTCAACGGCGACGGCGCGTTCAGCAAGCGGGGCGAGATCTTCGACCCGCATCAACCGTTCAACGTGGGCGGCGTGGTGTATCAGGCCCAGGACATGGTCGCCGATGGCTCCACATTCATGCTCGCACACTCCTACGCCTGGGTGCGCGAGATAGCCCTCCCACCAGACGTTCGACCGGGCGCCACGGCGAGGCCATTCACGCTCGACATGGCCGACGGCACGACGAGGCGATTCCCCGAGGATTTCGCGGACCATCTGGTCCTGGTCCATGTCTACCGATTGTCGTACAGACCAAGCATGGAACTGGCCGAGGGCGTCAACCGTGCTCGAGTGGCGATTGGCGAGTCCACGCCGATTGGAGCGAATCGGCGGGTGATTGAGTACATCGGTGTGAGTGCCGACGCCCTCGTAATTCCCGTGGTGGATGGACTTGTGGGGCCGCCGGCCCCCGATGCGTGGTGCGAGGCGACACGGAGCGCCATGGCCGGCGAGTGGGAGCGTGCCGGACTCATCTGGCCCCAGGCGCTCGACGCGATGCGGGCCTCGGAGTTTGTTGAGACGTACCACGTCGGGTCGAGCAACCCGCTCATCTATCTTCTCGACGCGAAGACGGGGAAGATCGTCAACTCGGGGCGGGCGCTGCAGGCAGACTCGATCGAGACGACCCTTTGGCAAGCACTCGAGACTCGGTGACGGCTTCCCGATAGATCGCGACGTGCGCCTCGGCATGGGCGGCCCATGAGAACTCACGGCGCAACCGAGCCACGCGATCGGCGATTGCTCGCTCCGACGCCGGGAGCGCCGAGAGCGCCCGCAGGGCGTGGGCGATCGAGATGGGATCGCCGGGCGTGACGACGCGCGCCAGGGGATCGCCCCCCGCGACCGCGGCGATTGCGCCGGTGCGCGTGCCGACGAGCCTTGGGACAATCCCCGCGGCCTCGATGAACGAGAGGCAGAACCCCTCTTCGTGAGAGGCCTGGACGTAGAGGTCCGCGTTCGCAAGGGCCGACGCCCGCTCGTGCTCGGGCGCGTCGGCGATGATGGTCACGATGTCGTCAAGCCCGAGTCTCGTGCACAGCCTGCGGAGCCATGTGTGGTACTTGGGCTGGCGATTCTCGCCCAGGATGGTGAGCCGGGCATGGGGCAGGTGCTCGCGGGCGGCGGCCATGGCGCGAAGGGTGTCGTGGTGGCCCTTGTGGTGGACCATGCCCCCGACGCTGACGATAGAGAACGTGGCGCCTTTGTTCGTGCCCACGCGCGTCGAGGCGATGGGCGATGGCTCCCAACCGAGCGGGATGTTCCGCAGTTTCGTCCCCGCGCAGCCCGCGCGGAGCGCACTCTCCAATATCGCCTGGCTGTGGGTGATCGCGTGTGTGAACCGGCCCGCGCCAAGCACTCGGCTCCAGAGCGCATGCCGGGGCGATCGAATCAGGTTTCGCAGCATGCGATAGCCCGCGTTGATGCCGAAGAATGCCGGTGCCGTCTGCTCGAACGGCGGCACGCAGTGGATTGTGAGGACCACGGGCACGGAGACGTGCGTCGTGACGTGGGTGAGGAGTCGGGCGCCGCCGCCGATGACGTGGATGACGTCGGGCGCGAAGGCCTCGATCGCCCGCGAAAGATCGTGCTCCGAGGCAGCGTCCCATGGATAGGCGAGAGGAAAGTGCTCGAGGCCCACAAGCGACGGCTCATACTCGCCCGGGGCTCGATCCGAGGCCAGGGCGATCGCCGCTCCGCCGGCACGCATCGATATCAGTAGACGATCCGTCTCGCGCTGGATCCCGCCCCGGCCGAAGTGGGTCATCCCCGTCACCACGAGCACGCGTGGCATGCCTGGCAAGGAGCGACGTGGGATGAATGGATCCGGTGAGAAACACATGGGCGGGAGCGGACGATCGGACGGAAACCCCAAATGCGGCAAATGCGACCTCGTCGGGCGCGCAAGAATACCACCTGGAAGCATCGACCGATCAAACCTCGTACCGTGAACTGTCATGCCCCCATTGCGACCCGAAACACCGATCGGGCCACACTCCCTGTAAAGACACCCCACCCCAAAATCCCGAACCCAGACCGGATGGTCTTGATTCGTTCCGTCCCACTCCCTGTTGAACCGGCAAGGTCCGAGATTTCTTGGACCCTACACTTCTCCCATGACTCTGCACGCACTATTCGGACAGCGATTCGTTTCGGTTGCCGCCATCGCCGTGGGGATGGTGCTCCTCGCATGCGGGTTGGGAGGCTGTCGTGCCTCAGAATGGAAGGCCTCGTACGCCATCGCCACGGCGGCACCGGCCCTGTCTGCGGGCGATTCGGTGGACGTTCGCCAGATCACCTGGTCACGGATGCAGGACACCAAGCAGCAGATGGCCGACATGGCCAACGCGACGAACACCCATCCCGACGAATGGGACGATGCACGGCGTCTCGAGGCCAAGACGAAGCTGCTTCATGGTCTCCAGGTGTCCGAGGCGCCCATGAGCGTGACGGTCCTGGGTGAGTCTCGGTTCATCACGACCGACTCGGCGCGCCCAGATACCGAGCAGGGCCGCGGACGCATCGTGAAGTTTGCTCGCGAGGTGGGAGCGAATCTCGTCGTGTGGAGCGCCTGCTCGCGCGGGATGGCCGATCGCATCCAGCCGACGCCAGTGACCTCGTACACGACGGGAACGGATCGATTCCCCGATGCGACCGATGGGCGTCGTCGCTACTCGACCTACACCGAGACCACGACGACGTGGGTCCCGGTCCGCGTGACGGAAGAGCAGTTCGAATACATCGCGTTCTTCATTCGGCGATAGATGGTGAAGCCCTCGGGCATGGACACAGCGCATGAGCCGTGAGGACGAACGCGGGAACCAGGCCACGGGCGAGCACGAATCGCACGCGGAACGCGCGGCACGCGTGATGGGACGAAGCCCGTCGTGGGCGCGATGGCTCCTGATCGGCGCGGTCGTGCTCATGGTCTTCGGAATCGCCTGGCCCTTGTTCGCCGGCGGAAGCCACGAGGCTGCTCCAACGGGCGGAGGCGCAGTCCCCGGCGGGGCCTCACTCATCGATGGTGGCTCGCCCGCGGACTCCGGCGCGACTTCAGAGACCAAGTCGATCCTGGGCAGCGGGACATTCCGCCTTGGGTTCAGTTTCGCCGCCGCCTATGCCGTCGGATACGCCCTCCGGGCCTTCTTCAAGTTCAGCCTCGCCTCGCTGGGGTTCTTCGCCCTCGCGCTCTTTGGCCTCGAGCGGATCGGGTTCATCACCATCCACTGGGACCACTTCGGCGGCGACCACATCGATTCGTTCACCTCGTGGCTCTCGTCGCAGTTCGAATCGGTGAAGACCTTCGTGACCGGCGCGCTTCCCTCAGGGGCTGCGGCGTCGGCAGGGATGTTCGCCGGGTGGCGCCGTCGCGATTAGACCTTCATCGCGTCTCCGGCGTACCCTCACGTCCGGTCAAGTCCTGAATCTGAGCCGCCATCCACCGCCGCGATCCGCGTGCGGAAGGAGTCTCCATGTTCGATCGCCTGACCGACACGTTCCAGGGCCTGTACAAGAAACTCGCGGGCCAGTCCGAACTCTCCGAGAAGAACGTCAAGGACGCGATCGGCGAGGTGCGCGGCGCGCTCCTCGAGGCCGACGTCCACGTCGACGTCGTCAACTCGTTCTGCGATCGCGTCGTCAAGGAGTCCCTCGGGCACGAGGTGACCAAGGGGCTGAACCCGGCGCAGGAGATCGTCGGCGTTGTCCACCGCGAGCTCGTCCGTTTGCTCGGCGGCACCGCCGAGGATGCCGAGGCCGGGCCGGCCGCCACGCTCCCGCCGCCGATCATGCGGATGAGCCCCGGGCCGACCGTGATCATGATGTGCGGCCTGCAAGGGTCGGGAAAGACGACGACATGCGGCAAGCTCGCGGCGTACCTGAAGAAGCGCGGGCGCAGCGTGATGCTCGCCGCGGCGGACCTTCAGCGCCCCGCCGCCGTGGAGCAGTTGGAGACGGTGGCGAAACAGGTCCAGGCCGAGATGTCCGGCGGGGCGCAGGTGAGTTTCTACGCCGAGCCGGAGAAGGTCGCGGAGTATGGCAAAGCCGTCGGCGTCGCGGTGGATGTGTGCCGTCGTGCGCTCGCCGCCGCTCGCGAGAAGGGGATCGACACGCTGATCCTCGATACCGCGGGTCGCCTGCACGTCAACGATGCGCTCATGGGTGAACTCGCCCAGGTCAATCGGGCCGTCTCGCCGCACCACATCTTTCTTGTCGTGGACTCGATGACGGGCCAGGATGCGCTCGCCTCGGCGAAAGCCTTCCACAGCCAGCTCGAAGTCGATGGCTTGATCCTCACCAAGTTCGATTCCGACACGCGCGGCGGTGCCGCTCTCTCGGCGCGTTCGGTCACGGGCGCGATCATCAAGTTCGTGGGTGTGGGCGAGAAACTCGACGCGCTCGAGGAGTTCCACGCCGTGCGTGCCGCGGGGCGGATCCTCGGCATGGGCGACGTGGTCTCGCTCGTCGAGAAGGCCCAGCAGGAAGTCTCCGAAGAAGAGGCCCAGGAACTCAACAAGAAACTCGCCAAGGGGCAGATGGGTTTCGACGACTTCCTCAAGCAACTCAAGGCCCTGCGACGGATGGGACCGATGCGCCAGATCCTCGGCATGCTCCCGGGCGTCGGCTCGGCGCTCAAGGACTTCAACCTCGACGAGAAGCACCTCGACCGCGTCGAGGCGATGATCTCGTCGATGACGCAAAGGGAAAAGAACGACGCCGAACTCATCGACATGTCGCGCCGCAAGCGTATTGCAAGGGGCAGTGGCGTCGGAGTCGAGGAGGTCACCCAACTCGTCAAGCAGTTTTCCGCCGTCAACAAGATGAGCAAGCAGATGGCGTCGATGTCGGCGATGGACAAGATCCGCGCGGTGAAGGAAATGGGCGGCACGGGTGGTATCGGGTCGATGTTCCCGGGGATGTCCATGCCCGGCATGCCCAAACTCAAGGGATCATCCGCGGGCGGCGGCGGGGGCAAGTCACGCTTCAAGAAGCGCAAGTGATCGTCGCTCGGCCTGAGAGTGTTGCGGTTATCGCTCGGAGATCGGGAGCACGTCCGGCGCCTTGCCATGGCTCCACGCGCGGAACCTCGGCCAGAAGACCTCGATGATGAGGATCTTGATGCACGCGGCGAGCGGGATCGCGATCAAGAGGCCATACACGCCCATGAGCGACCCGCCCGCGATCGACGCGAACAGGATCGTCGGCGTGTCCATGTTCGTCGTCTTCCCCTGGATCCGCGGCGTGAGCACATAGTCATCGAGGGCCTGCGCGATCGCGAAGACGACGATCGGCGAGCCGACGATCCACCACCACTCGTTGCGCCAACTTCCCGCGGCGCCCGGTGGCTCGAGAGCCATGAGCAGGATCGCGAGCGGGACGCCGACCGCCCCGGCGAGATACGGCACGAGCACGCTCAGGCCCACGGCCGTCCCCACGACCAGCGGCGCAGGCACGCCGATCAGCCAGAACCCGAGGGAGTACCACACGACCATCAATGCGGAAATCGTGATGCGACCACGGACGAACCCGGCGATCACGCGGTCCATCTTCTGCGCGAGTTCGATCACGCGGCCTTTCTTTCGCTGGGGGATGAGCCCCTGCCAGAAGGCGATCACGCGGCCGAAACCGGTGCAGAAGAAGTAGAAGAAGAACGCCGTCAGAAACGCCGTGAACCCGATCTTCCAGATCGAACCAACCAGCCCGCTCAGGAGGCCGACGGCTCCCGCGCCGCTCTTGAGCGCCTTCTGCCCGATGTCGGCCATGTTGTTGCGCATCCACACGATCGAAGAGCGCAGGAAGGCATAGACATCTGAGGGCTCGCCCGAGGGGCTCACCACGCCGACGGGAATCGGGTGCGAGGGTTTGATGGCGCCAGATGCCGGAGCGACACTCGGTGTGCTGGCCTCGGCGGTGTTGGGTGTTGACTCGGTGGGAGCGATCACGCTCCCGCCGCTCGGCCACGCGTCGGCGTTCTCGGCGGGCTTGGCGGGCGTCCCTTCAATCGTCTGGCGGATTGTGTCCGAGAGAAGTGTCGGACGCTCCGCGCTCTTGGTGGACTCGTTCGATGATTCGGGTTTGGTGTCCTCGGATGGCGGGATCTTGAGTTCCTCTGCCTGGCGCTCCTGCTGCTGGCGCCGGCGTTCCTCCTGCTCGACCACGTAGTCGCGGACCTTCAGCCATGTCTTCCCGTTGGCCCGCACACGCTCGCGTGCCTCGGCATCATTCGGGCGATCGAGCGAGACGATCAACTCGTCCACGTCCCCCACCATCCGCTGGACGTATCGCACGCCCTGCACGGTCGCGAAGCCCGTCCCGATGACGACAGGCGTGATCACGAAGGCGGCAAACGCGATGATGATCCCCAACGCCGCCCCGTTCCGGCTCACATGCTTCGAACGCGTCATCCACCCAACGAGCGGCTCAAAGAGATACGCGAGCGCGAGCGCCAGCAGCATCGGCACCGTCACGACGCTCAGTTTGTACCCCAGCCAGAAGATCGAGAGCACCGCCGCCACCACCAGCCCGTCGCGCACCGGCTGGATCTGCCAGACGTGCAGATGCTCCCACGTCGAGGTTTTCTTCGACGGTTCTCGTTCGGGCATGCGGCTCCTCGTGTGTGAGAGAAGAGTCGGTCGGGTGAAGTGAACCGGAATCGGCCGTCCGTTCGGCGAATCCCGGTGGAATCCGGTCAGTTCGATTTCAACTCGGAGAAGGCCTCATCGAAATCGAAGACCTCGCGGAAGTCCTCGAGTGTGTCGTCGTCGGTCTTGCGGAGAAGCCCAGCGTCGATCATGGCGAAGACGATCCGCCCGAAGTCGTCGGTCCGCTGGATGTGCCAGCGAGTGAGCACGGTCCTGGCGAGCAGTCCATACTGGCGGATCGCAAAGTCGCGCAGGCCGATGCACAACTGCTGCCCGGAGACGTGGCGTGAGTCGTCCTCATCGGAAACGGGGGCCGACGCCGCCGCGTCGCCGTGGACGATCTTCACCGTGTGCGAGAGTCCCTCGCGAACGAACTGGAAGGCCTCGGGAGGGAACGGCCCCGCCGAACCCTGCATGGTCTTCCACAGTTTCCATTCTGACCAACTGGAATCGCTCACCGCTCGACCTCCCCGTCCCACGAATCTCACCCGACGCACGTGGCACACAACCAAACACACGCCAACCGGACGCGGGCACGGATCCTAGGCCCGTGCCAGACCCGTTCCGATGCCACGCAAAGCCCGCGCCACGCACGTGGCACCGGCCAAGGGTTCTGCAACTCTCCGATCGGTCATTGGGGGCGTCGTCGTCCCACTTTCCGATTCACACTCGATGTCGTCGAGGCTCGCGCTGATGGGGATTTCGCCCGCTCGCTCTTGGCGCGGACGCTGACGTGCGGGTGCGCGCGCACCAGCCAGCGGAGGCGTCGCGTGGCCCACACTCCGGCGTTGTCCACACCGATTCTGGAGCAACGGATCACTCGCCAATCCGCCGGGCGATCGCCGAGTTCCAGCCAGAGGACGTCGCTCGTGACGAGATCTGTCGAGTCGAGGGCGCGATCGATCCGGAGCGCCTGGCACAACTTGCCGGGGCCGCTGCAGAGTGATCTCGGCGCCGACAGCCCGCGGTGCTCTGCCATGAGTGAGGTCCCCTCGATCGGTTCGAGCGCCCGGATCAAGACCGCTGCCCCACCTTGCCCTTCCCGAGGCTCGACACAGACGACGTTGAGCATGTGGTGCATGCCATAGGTCAAGTAGACGTATGCGTGCCCGACGGGACCCCACATGGTCTCGTTGCGTTCGGTCCGCCGCCCGCCAAACGTGTGGCAGGCGCGATCGATGGGCCCGAGATAGGCCTCGGTCTCGACGATTCGGCCCGCCAACCGCGAGCCGTGTGTTGTGGCGCGTACGAGCACCATCCCAATCAATCGCTCGGCGAGCGTCTGGGCATCGACGTCATAGAAATCGCGAGAGGGTCTGGGCATGGGTGAAGGGACGGGCATGACTTATCGTGTCGCGATGCAGAACAACTCTGGTGTGGCCATCGATTCAAGCACACGGCACGCGGGTGATCTCGGCGGCGCGCCCTCGGCATCGGGTGCGACCGCCACCAGTGCCAATCCATACGGTTTGCCGCCTTCGCGCAGTTCCGCACGAGTTGGATCAAGTCCGATCGCACGCGCTGGGGTGGTGGTGATCATCTCCATCAGCAGGTCCGCGTTCGTCCCGTCTCGTTGGTACAGCAAGCGGGCATCGTCCAGCGGCGTCAGACGCCAGGCCTCGCTCGGATCGAGATTGATCACCGAATCCGTCGCGAGGGCGACCGGCACACCCATTCGGATCATCTGCGTGTAGCGATGCGGGCCCAATCGGTCACGGGCACCAAAATAGTCGTGGGCGCGTGGGCAATACGCCACGGTCGTGTGTGTTCGTGCCAGACGTTCGAGATCGGCGTCCGTCGCGTCGTTCACGTGGGCCGCGATGAATGGTGCCTGACTGAGGATCGGCGAGAGGTGCTCGACCGGTGTCCGGCCGTGCCCGTGCGATTCGAGAATCGAGTCGTCCCAAGCGCCGAGGCGTTCGAGGAGTTCCCGCTGTGGGCCGGAGGCGTGGGCGATGAACTCGCGCTCCTCGAGCGTCTCGGCGAGATGGGTTGAGAGCGGGAAATCGTGCGCACGCGACAACGTGATCGCGTGCCCGTACGCCCGGGGTGAGACGGTGTTGGTGGCGTGGGGCTGGAGGCCGAGGCGGGCGCGCTCGCCACGCGATCGAGGAGCGGCCTCGGCGACCGCGCGAGCGATGGCGGCCATGCCCGTAGCCTCGCCCTTGCCGATGGCGAAGAACTCGAGGAACGACGTGCCGAAGAGTGGCGATTCGGCAAGTGTTTGGAATGGGACGAGGCTGGGCGTGCCGCGCGGGGCGCCAGCGATGTCGCCCACGCCGACGACGCCGCCGCGGAGCGAGCGCTCGATACCAAGACTGACGGAGCGAGCGATGGCCTCATCGTCGGACGCGCGGTGCGCGCGCACGAGATCCACGAATCCCACGAACCCGCGATCGGCGTTGTGGGGTTGCGCGCCGATGTGCGTCAGGTCGAGGTGAGTGTGCGCGTTGATAAGGCCCGGAATGAGGATCGAATCGGTGGCGTTGATTCGTTGGGCGGAGGCAAAGCGCGAAGAACTTGCAAACTCGGTGGTCGGCGCGAGGGCGAGGATCGTGATGCGCGCGCGAGTGACGCCGAAGGGTGAGGATTCGGCGTGGCGGAGTTCGAGGATGGCGGTCGATGGGCCGGGCGGGAGCGTGTGGATACCGGCGAGATCGAGGCGGATCAGACCGGCATCGCCTGGGACCAATCTTGCGGGTGATTCATGTTTGTCACGGTGGGCGGCGATCGAGATAACTCCGTAACACCTTGGCTCACAGATGGTTGTGCCGGTGTGGGGACCTGGTGAAATAGACGAGGCGGGTCGCAAGTCGTGGCCCGTGAGCCACTTGTCTTGGCGCGGAGGATAGGATGGAGGCCCGGCGGGAACGCCTGGGGACCAAGCTCGGAGTTGCGCCCGAGGGATCGCGCGACGCAGGTGGAAGGACACATTTCGGAGGCGTCATGAAGAAGCGAAACGGAGTGCGGGCGATCGTGGTCGTGGGCGGGCTTGTGGGCATGGTCCTTGGTCTGACGGGGTGCGTCAGCCAGAGCGAGGTGGATCGTCTGAGCGCGATGAATCGCTCGCTCCAGAACCAGAACGCCACGCTCCAGCGCGAGGTGACGGACCTGACCTCGGAGCGTGACCGCCTGAGCCAGGGGATCGGTCGCGGCGAGGGGACGATGTCGGACCTGCTCGCCCAGAACAGTTCGCTCAAGTCGCAGTTAGATCGGGCGCTCGCGGACTATCGCGATCTCCAGCGGTCGATGAGCGATATCCAGTTCGGGCCACTCGACGCGACGACGGCGGCGGCGCTCGAGGATCTCGCGGCTCGATACCCGGACCTGATCGCGTTCGATGCGAGCCGCGGGATGCTGCGGTTCAACTCGGATCTCACGTTTGCATCCGGATCGGCGGAGGTCAAGAGCGAGGCCCGGCCGGCGCTGCAGGCGTTGTCGCAGGTGCTGAACTCGCCGGCGGCGAACGGGTATGAGGTGTGGATCGAGGGTCACACCGACTCGCAGCGGATCGCCAACCCCGCGACGCTCCGCCAGCACCCGACGAACCGGGCGCTCTCGGCACACCGGGCGATCGCGGTCATCGACCAGTTGTCTCAGTTCAGCGTCAACCCGGCGAAAATGATGGCGGCGGGTTGGGGCGAATATCGCCCGGCCGTGGCGAACAACTCCAATGGGAACACGCCGGCGAATCGTCGCGTGGAGATCTATCTGGCCAGGGCCCGGGAGTCTGGCGCGTCGACCACAAACGTGCAGGGACAGCCCGAGAAGGTGTCGCAGCCCGAGCGAGGGATCGACGTCACAAAGTGAATCGTTCGCCTCACTCCTGTTGATTGAAACACTATTCAAACGGGCCTGCGCGTGACGCGGGCCCTTTTTCATTGGACGCATTGTGTTGTCGTATCCAGAGAGTGGAACGGCCGTGTCGGAATTGGGAAGGGATATGGAGAAGAAGAGGAGGAAGTAGGCCCCTCGCGTGCGAGGGGGTACACAGAGAGGGTCTATCGCGGCTCGTATTCGCCGTGGCTACGCTCCGTTTCACCAATGGTCCTGCAACCCATCGAGAACTTTGGGCGGCACGTGCGATCCTCGATCGAGGGGTTCGGCGGGTTGGTGCGCTTCACGCTCGCGATCCTCGGGGGGCTGGCGTCGGTGCGGACGTGGACGCGTGGCGAGCGGCTGTCGCGTCAGTTGTTCTTTGTCGGGACGATGTCGATGCCGGTCGTCGGACTGACTGGGGCGTTCATCGGGATGATTCTGGCGTTCGAGGGGTATCTCCAGTTTGCCTCGATCGGGCAGGAGTCTCGACTAGGCGGCGTCATCAACCTCTCGATGGTGAAGCAAATCGGGCCGGTGCTGGCGGCGGTGATGCTCGCGGGGCGCGTCGGGTGCGCGCTCGCGGCGGAACTCGGAACGATGCGTGTCACCGAGCAACTCGACGCGATGCGGGCGATGGCGTCGGATCCGATTCGGGTGCTGGCGGTCCCGAGGTTTGTGGCCTGCGTGGCGATGATCCCGGCACTCTCGGTTGTGTCGAACCTGTGCGGCGTCTTGGGTGGGTATCTCGTGACGACGAAGTTCTACGACGCCGACCCGAGCGCGTACTGGCGATTCTCGGCCCAGTTCATCAATGGGTACGACATCCTGAGCGGGCTGATCAAGAGCGTGTTCTTTGGCGGGGCGATCGGGACGATCGCGTGCTACAAGGGCTTCACGTGCGACGCGGGGGCGGAGGGCGTGGGGCGCGCGACGACGGAGGCGTTCGTCGCGAGTTTCATCGCGATCATCATCCTGAGCCTGGTGCTGGCGAAGGTGCTCAACGACATCGACCTGATGATCACCGGCGGGGTGCAGTCGGTGTTCAACTGACCACGACTTGAAACTCGAGTTGTGTTACGAGGTCAAGCCGGTGTGGGGCGAGACTTGCGATTGATCGCGACGAGCACGATGCCCAGCATCGCGAGCACGCACGCGGCGGCGGCGGCGGGGAGAAGCCACCCGGTGCTGCGGACGGGGCTGTCGATGAACTGGTGCGTCGGGCCACTGCGGGGCATGAGGTGGAGGGCGGCGTCGTACTGCCACGTGCCGACCTGGAGTTCCTGGGGGCGTTTCTTCCGCGATGGGTACTGGAAGTGTTCTTTGTGGAAGGTGCCGTCGGACATCACCTCGTAGAGGTCAAAGGTCCAGTCGGTCTTGAGGACCTTGCCGAAGGTCTCGGGGTTGATGCCCGGGGGGAGGTTGCGCGTGACGATGACGAGGCGATCGGTCCGGCCTTCATCGCCGAAGGCCTGCTCGATCTCTTTGTCTTTGAGGCCCGTGGCATCGAAGAAGCGGAGGACCGTGAGCCAATCGGCGTGCTTCACCAGACCCGGGAGCGGTTGCTGGGGAGGGATCTGAACGCGAAGGCGGAGTTGTTCATCGCCGAAGGTCACGAGGACGGCGTCATCGGGCCCATGGCCATCGCCGATCTCGGAGAGCGTGACGCGCTTGCCAGCGTACGTGAACTCGGTTTCGCCGACGGCGCGGAATACCCAGTACTTGCGATCCTTGGCGACGTTGTCGTTGTGGACGCGATAGGCGAGGGCCAGCCCGCTGGCGATGAAGCCCGCGACGCCGAGGAGGATCATGAGCCAGGGGAGCCAGGGCGCGATCGCGGGGCGATCGTCGCTCGATGAGGCTGGCGAGGGATCGGGCATGGGGTTCGGATCAGTGGCTAGCGGGAGCGTGCTCGGCGGCGCCATGGCTGGATGTACCGTGATCTGGCGCGGCGACGCCGGGGATGACTCCGGAGATGCCCGTGGAGGGGCGAGAGCGATCGCGGTCGCTGCGGGTTGTGTGGTGCTCGGCGGCGTGGGCATGCGAAGCATGGGCCTCGAGTTCGGCGAACTTTTCGGGGCCCCACTCCTTGAGCCAACGCTCGCGGCTGTCGGTGACGATCGCGTGTCCATCGGCGACATTTTTCATGCCGCCCTGAGCGATGCCGCCGCGTTGGAGTTGGCCGCCCTTCTCGGCGTAGATCATGCCGCGGCTGCCGAGATCGATGGACGTGAAGCCGAGGAAGAGAATGAAGGCGAAAAGGGTGACAGCCATGACGACGGTGTTGAGAGGGTTGTCGTACTTGAGTTGCATGAAGTAGGCCATGACGAGGAGGGCCTTGACGACGGCGATGCCCATACAGAAGACGACGTTGACCCATCGTGGGAACTCGATGTGGAAGGCGTGGGCGAGATAGGCCTCGGCCTGCGCCTGACCCACGGTGAGGAGCGTCAGGAACAGGAGCGCGACGAGGATGTTGCGCAGGGTGAAGGGCCCGACGATGACGTGGGAGTGGTGCTGGCCATGGCCTGGCTGCTCAAAGCCATGGGGGTCGAGCACGTCGAAGGCCTGGGATGGGTCGTTGGTGTGGGACATGGGGAGATCCAAATTTCCAAAGGACCAAACTACCAAATGGCCAAATGGGGCGGGGAAGTGGATGAAGAGTGCTACGTGCTAGTGGATGAGGTAGAGGAGGGGGAAGAGGAAGATCCAGATGAGGTCGACGAGGTGCCAGTAGAGGCCGGCGATCTCGACGCCGGTGTAGTAGGTTGGGCCGTAGGTCATCTTGAGTGACTTGAGATAGACTCGGGCGATGAGGATCATGCCGATGATGACGTGGAGGGCGTGGAGGGCGGTGCCGCAGTAGTAGACGGACCACCAGAGGGGGATGTTGGCGTCTTTGGCGAAGGGGTAGTCGAAGAACTGGCCGGGGCGTTTGCCGCCGTAGCCCTCGACGAACTTGAAGAGCCCACCGAGTGCTTCCTTGGTGTGGTGGACATCGGCAAGGTGTGGATCGAGGAAGAAGAACCAGCCGGACCACTTGGGGGTGTACTCGAAGAGGAACTTGATGGCGAGGAAGAGGATGCCACAGGCGATGGTGATGAGGAGATTGATCCTCATGCGGGCGAACTTGCCAGTCTGGCAGGAATAGATGGCGGCGGCCATGGTGTACGACGAGAGAAGCAGGACGATTGTGTTCGCGCCGCCGAAGCGCCAGTCGAGTTGGCTGGAGCCCTCGGCCCACGCCTCGGGGTAGAGCATGCGGAAGATGGCGTAGGCGCAGAAGATCCCGGCGAAGAGGAGCACTTCCGTCGAGAGGAAGAGCCAGAAGCCGAGTTTCGTGCCATCGAACTCTTCGGCTTGCGAGCGCCAATGGTGCCCGTGCTTGTATCGCGCGAAGGCGGGGGAGTTGGGGTCCGCCGGGTTGTGGGTGTGAGCGTCGAGAGTGGTCATCGTGGGTTCCTGGGTCGCTTGTGGACCAGCGATGGTGGTCGATCAGTGGCCGGCGTGGATCTGGGCGACCTGCTTCTGGTCGGGGAGTGGGTAGTCCTTGGGATCCCAGTGTGGCGGGACGACCGAGTCGTAGTCGTATGGGCCGTGGGTCACGATCGGCTCGTGGTGGAAGTTGTGGGCGATCGGGGGCGAGTCGGTGGCCCACTCGAGGGTGAGGCCACCCCAGGGATTCGCGGGGGCCTTCTTCCCTGCGACGAGGGAGTGGACAAGCACGAACGCGTGGAGAAGGAAGCCGACGAGGAGGAGGAAGGAGCCATAGGTCGAGAGTTGGTGATAGATGTGGAAGTCATCGACGTACGACGCGTATCGGCGGGGCATGCCCTGGGCGCCCATGAGGAACTGGGGAATGAAGGTGAGATTGAATCCGATGAAGACGAGGATGGCGGCGACCATCGCGGGCTTCTCGGCGTACATCTTGCCGAACATCTTCGGCCACCAGTGGTGGATCCCGCCGACGAAGGCCATGATCGTGCCGCCCATCATGACGTAGTGGAAGTGGGCGACGACGAAGTAGGAATCGTGGAGATGGACGTCGGTCGCGAGTGTCGCGAGGGGGAGTCCGGTGAGCCCGCCGATTGTGAAAAGGAAGAGGAAGATGAGGGCGTAGAGCATCGGGGTGTTGATGGCGATCGAGCCCTTGTAGAGCGTGGCGATCCAGTTGAAGACCTTGACGGCGGTGGGAATCGCGACGAGGAAGGTGAGCCCCGAGAAGATGAAGGAGGCCATCTCGCCCATGCCCGTGAACATGTGGTGTCCCCAGACGAGGAAGGAGACGGCGGCGATGCCCAGGGAGGCAAACGCGACGGCGCGATAGCCGAAGATCCGCTTGCGGGCGTGAACGGCGATGAGCTCGGAGATGATGGCCATCCCCGGGAGGATCATGACGTAGACGACGGGGTGGGAGTAGAACCAGAAGAAGTGCTGATAAAGAACGGGGTCGCCGCCGAGAGAGGGATCGAAGATGCCGATGCGGAAGAGCCGCTCCATGCAGAGGAGCAGGAGCGTGATCCCGATGACGGGGGTGGCGAGGACCTGGATGATGGCGGTGGAGTAGACGCCCCAGATGAAGAGGGGCATGTCGAACCAGCCCATGCCGGGGGCACGGAGTTTGTGGACGGTGACGACGAAGTTCAGCCCGGTGAGGATGGAGGAGAAACCCAGGACGAAGACCGCGAAGACCATGATGGCGACGCGGGAGAAGCCGAGATCGGTCAGTGTGGAGTAGGGGGTGTAGAAGGTCCAGCCGGTGTCGACGCCGCCAAGGATGATGGAGAGGACGGCGAAGATGGAGCCGATGACGTAGATGTACCAGGAGAGCAGGTTGAGGCGCGGGAAGGCGACGTCCTTGGCGCCGATCTGGATGGGGAGGAAGAAGTTGCCGAGGGAGGCGGGGACGCTGGGGACGATGACCATGAAGACCATGATCGCGCCGTGGAGGGTGAAGGTTCGGTTGTACCAGTTGTTGCCGGCGGCGGTGCTGGTGGCCTCGGGGGCGGTGAGCGACTGGAAGAGCGAGCCAACGACCTTGCCGCCGACGACGCGTGTCGGCTCGAAGAGTTCGAGGCGAACGAGGATGGCGGCGAGCCCACCGATGAAGAAGAGGATCAGGACAGCGAAGAGGTACATCACGCCGATCTTTTTATGGTCGACTGTGGTGCACCAGTCCCAGATGTTGGAGAAGAGGCTGCCCCGGGAGGCGAGGTAACTCTCGTCGTGGTGCCCGTGCGAGGCCGCGTGGGGCTTGGCTCTGGATGTGTCGATCGTGCTCATGGCTTCGTCCTACTCAAGTCGGGAAATCGCGTGGCGGTGGTTCGTTGGTCAGTGGGCTGGTACGGCCTCGGGCTTTGGCGCATCGGTCTTCAGGGCCTCATTTGCAGCGGGCGTCTCGCCCTCGGGGGTGACGGCGCCGACGCAGGGATCAGGGCCCGTGTAGTTGGCGCTGATCTTCTTCATGTAGGCGATGAGGCCGTTGATCTGTTTCTCGGAGAGTTGGCCTTGGAAACTGTTCATGGAGTTGGGGAAACCCTGAACGATTTTGGCGGCGGGATAGAGGATGGACTCGCGGACGTAAGTCTCATCGACGACGGCGGACTTGCCATCGGTGAAGGTTTCGGTGCGCCCGAACATGTCTTTCCAGGAGGGGCCTGTGTTCTTGGAGCCATCGACGCTGTGGCACGAGGCGCACTGCATCTTGAAGGTTCGTTCGCCGAGTTCGCATGGGGGCATGTTCTGCGAGGCCTTGTCAAGGGCGGCGAGCCACTTCTTGTACACGGGCTCGGGGACGACGCGGAAGATGGCGGCCATCTCGGAGTGGTCGTCGCCGCAGTACTCGGCGCAGAAGAGCCAGTGGTCTGCGTAGGGCGCGCCGATGAGGTCCTCGTACCCCTTCTGGACCATGTCGCGTGAGATGGTCTCTTTGCCTGAGGGTTCCTTCGCGTCGAACCACACGTACGTGTAGCGGTTGGGGAAGACATCGGACTTGATCCGCATGTCCGGGACCCAGAAGGCGTGCATCACGTCGGCGCTCAGGAGGCGAAACTTGAGGGGCCGGCCCGCGGGGATATAGAAGACCGGCTGCGACTTGGCGCCGAGGTCCTTGGCGTCGTAGGACTGGTACCCGCCGGGATAGGTCACGGTCCAGTTCCACTTCTTGGCGTCGACGATGATCTCCTCGGCGTCGCCCGGCGCGATCTGCTTGGCGACGTAGCCCTTGAACCCCGCGAAGAACATCCAGACGAAGAAGAGCGTGGGGATGATCGTCCACACGATCTCGAGCGTGGTGTTGTGGGCCTTGCTCGGCTCGGCGGGCTTGCCCTGGACGCGCCGATAGCGGACGACGAAGTACGCCATGAGCACCATGAGGAAGACGAACCATGCGACGCAGATCCACCAGATCGCCATGAAGACGAAGTCGGTGTGATTGGCAGCATCGGAGGCGGCGTCGGTCCGGAGCCAGAGTTTCTTGAAGAAATCGGCTTCTGCGAGCGTGGTGAACATCGGGATGGAGTGGAACATGTCGATCATGCGTGGGTTCCCGAGCCAGCCGCGGGAGTTCCTCGCGACGGACGGTCAGAGGGCGAATCGTGTGGAACGGGATCGGTCGAAGGTGTGGCGGTGTTCTCGGCCTCGAGGCGTTTGCGGCGGCGCTTGATGGCGCGCTCGCCGACGAGGAAGATCGCGATCGTCGAGGCGAGCAGCATGAGCGTGGCGAGCGCGCCGACACGCATGATGCGAAAAGCCTGGAGCGTGTACGACCCGGACTTGGGGTCGTACAGGTAGCAGTACGCCACGATCCTCTCGCCGATGGACTTTATCAGACGGCCCGAGGCGGCCTCGTTGAGTGCCAGTTTGAGGTCCTTCGCTGGATACGAAAACCCGTGGAAGTATCGGGCGATCTTGGCGTCGGGCGTGGTGATGAAAATCGCGGTTGGGTGAGCGTACTCGCCGTTGTCGAGGCGACGGTACGGGAAACCCAGGGCGTTGGCGAGGGCGCGGTTGGACGCGGTCTCGCCGACGTGGAACTGCCAGTGGTCCTTGATGTTCTGGGCGACGGTGGTGTCGCTTGTGTCCCGGTTGTACGCCTCGAGGAAGTACGTCTGCTGGGCCTTGGCCTGGTCGGGCGTCTCGTCGGGGTTGAAACTGAAGATCAGGATCTGGAAGTCCTTGCCGACGTCGAGGCCTTCGAGGTTCTTGACGCCGGAGAGGAGTTTGTCGAGGACGGCAGGGCAGGCGACGGGGCAGTTGTAGTAGACCATCACCACGATCGAGGGCTTGTTGGAGGTGAAGGCGTCACCGAGTCGGACTGTCTTGCCATCCTGGTTCGTGAACGTGGTCTCGAGGGGGAGTTTGGCGCCAAGGTGCTCTTCGATGTCGAGTCCCGTGGTCGCCTCGGGCTGCTCGTTGGACTGGGCGAGGCCCGGCAGACACGCGAATGCCGACAGCGCAGCAACAACGGCCCGGGTGAGAACCCAGAGTCGTGTGCGGCGTGCTGGAGCGGCGTGTTGCGTCATGGCGTGTGTTGGTTCAGCGGTTCTGGATCGTGATCAGGAACCCCGGGTCTTGTATCGATTGATGACGGCGGTGCGAGCGGCATCGAGGCTGGCGTCGACCTGCTCGCGGGCGGTCGCCTTGTACTCGCGTGCGGGCTGTGAGAGTCGTGTCCAACCCTCGCGCTCGACGAAGGTGTCTCTGTACTGGGCCGTGTAGGACTGGAAGTAGTACCACAGCGCGGCAACGGTGATCGCGACCGCGACGATGGTGGCGAAGACCCAGAGGGAGATGACGCTCGCGTTGGCGATGCCGGCGTGCTCCTGCTGAGGGATGCCCTCGGCCCGGGTGTGGCTGTGCCAGTCGTCGGCGTGCTCGTGGAGCGACGGGGTGTGGCCGAGTGTGGGGTTGTGGTGGGCCATGGTCACGGTCTCCAACGGGCGGGTGGGCCCGGGTTGGCTCGAACAGTGGTGCGAAGGTCAGACGTAGTTCTTGTGCTCCAGGGACTCGGGCATCCAGGGATCGTTCACCGCGACGAGCGGGACCGAACGCATCCGCATCGCGACGAACCCGGCGAAGCAGGCGAACGCCGCGAGAATGCCCAGGGCGTCGATCAGGAATCGGCCGGCCCCGGGGAGTTCCGACTCGGGCACGCCGGTGTAGGTCAAGGGGCGGACGACCCAGTAGATATCCGCGACGTGGAAGAGAAGGGCGATCAACGCGCCAACGGCGGCGAGGCCGACGTTTTTCTTGATAACGCGGCTGATGAAGAACAGGAACGGGAAGGCGAAGTGCCCGAGGATGATGGCGACGAAGAACGTCTTCCACGCGTTTTCCGTGCGGTAGATCATGTAGTGGGTCTCTTCGGGGAGATTGCTGTACCAGATGAGGAAGTACTGGCTGAACGAGATGTACGCCCAAAAGATGGTGAAGGTGAACATCAGTTTGCCAAGGTCGTGGAAGTGCTCCTGGGTGACGAGTCCCTTGAGTTTGCCCGCGGCGCTGAGGCGGGCGAAGAGGAAGATGACGACGGCGATCGCGCCATACGCCCCGCCCGCGAAGAAGTAGACGCCCCACATCGTGCTGTAGAAGCGGAAGTCGAGGGACATGGTGTAATCGAACCCGGCGAAGGCGGTTGAGAGGGCCATCGCGAGGATGCCCCACGAACTGGTGAAGCGGGCCTTGGCCGAGAGGTGCGGATCGGGATGGGTGTCCTGGGCGCGGCTGAGGGAGATCAGGCGACGCGTGAGGAACGTCCAGAGGAAGGCGTAGAAGGCCATGCGAGCGAAGAAGAAGAGGGGGAAGACAAAGTCGTGGGCGTGATCGCCCTTGGGAAGACCAGCGGGGAGATAGAAGAACGCCCACTTCTTCTGCAGGAAGTGGTCGCTCCGCATCGCGGGGTCCATCCACGTGAAGAGTTTGCCATGGAACATGAAGAGGTCGAGCAGGGCGATGACCGCGACGAAGATGAGGGCGAAGGGCGTGAAGGCGGCGATGTTCTCGAACTGGCGGCGGACCGTGGCCGTCCACCCGGCGTTGAGCAGGTGGAAGATCATCACGAAGATCGTCGCGGCGCAGCAGATCGCGAGGACGGAGCACGCGCCGACGTGAACAGCAGCCAGGCCCTGTGCAACGCTCACGCCGGCGAGTCCGGCCTTCGCCAGACCGATGGTCGCTATGGCGAGAACGGCACCCACACCGATCAGTCCCTGGCTCATGGCCTTCGAGCCGGTGGGGAGCGTGATGTTCGAGAGGTCGCGGAGCGCGGGGTGGTTGATCGCCGCTCGGACGCTCGCGGATTCGGCCGAGATCTGACTCATGAGCGGCCCCCAGTGGTTGTCGAGTTCATCGGTGTGCTCGCGGCTGGCAACGAGACCGGCGCGGTTGCCGCAGCCGGAGTTGCGCCCGTTGCCGGGCGATTTTCCTGAAGGACGCGGATCCACGCGACGATGGCCCACGAGTCATTGATCGAGAGGGCGTGGGCGTAGCCGGGCATCTTGGCGCCGTTCTCGACGCCGTTACGGGAGGTCGAGAAGAGGTAGCCGTCTTTACCGGTCTTTTGCGTCTTGTCGCTGTACTTGGGATCGTGGAAGTTGGGAACCGGATAGGCCCATTGGCGCCCGACCATGCCCTGGCCGTCACCCGCGTAGCCGTGGCACGCGGAGCAGTAGACATCGAACCGCTCACGGCCTCGGGCGAGGAGCGCCTCATCCACCGCGACTCGCGCGGGGAGCGTGTTGACGAAGGAGTCGGGGTTGGAGGCGTCGGCAAGTCCTGTGTAGTAGACAGTGTCCTCGTGGAGATACGCCTCGCGGTCGGCGGCGCGTCGCTTGGCCCAATCGGCGTTGTCGAGATCGTCCGTGGTCATGGCGTTTTGGCCGAAAGCGACCGTGCCCGGAACCACGTGGCGCATGGTGCGCCCATCCTCGAAGAACTCGCTCTGCGACTGCGTGCGCCACTTGGGCTGGTCGTCGAGGTCGGGGAAGAACTGGTGTGGCGGCTTGTCGGATCGCTCGCCGCGGCAGCCGCCGGCGACGATCGAAGCGAGCGCCAGGAGGCCGGCGATGGCGATCCTGCCGTGCCGTGCTGTGTGTGTCGTGCTCATTGAGTGTGTGCTCATGGTGTTCCCTCGCATGGCTTACTGCTCCACGAACTCGACATGAGTGGCTCCGACGCCGCTCAGGAACGCCCTGGTCTTCTCGGGATCAAACTTCGAGTCCTTGGACTCGATCGCGATGACGAAGCGGTCGTCGCTCACACGGAGGAACCGCTCGCGGTTGAAGAGGGGATGGAACCAGAGGGGGAGATCGTTCATGATGAGCATCCCGAAGAGGGCGGTGAACGCCGAGATGAGAATGCCGATCTCGAACGTGATCGGGATGTACGCTTCCCACGCGTCGTAGGGCTTGCCCTGCACGGGGAGTGGATAGTCGCGGCTCATCCACCACTGCATGAGGTAGCCCAGGCCCGCGGCCGAGATCCCCATCACGAAGACGATGACCGGGAGGATGGTGCGCTTCACACCCATCGCTTCTTCCATGCCGTGGATGGGGAAGGGCGTGTAGACGTCCCAATGGGTGAAGCCGGCGTCGCGAGTTTTTTCGGCGGCGTGGTAAAGGTCGGCGGGATTTTTGAACTCGGCCATGACGCCGAAGATCTCCTCGCCGGACTTGGTCACGTACACCTTGGTGGCGTGGGACATCAGTGGGCCCCTCCGGTCGCCGCGTGGGCGGCGTGATCGTGGTGGTCGTCGTGGTGGTGCGGGCTGGCCTGGGGCATGACGGCCTTGAGTTCGGCCATCGCGAAGACGGGGATGACTCGCATGAAGATCAGGAAGAGGGTGATGAAGATCCCGAAGGAGCCGGCGAAGATCATGATGTCCACGAGCGTCGGGTGGAACATGTGCCACTCGGCGGGGATGTAGGCCCGGTGGAGGCTCGTCACGATGATGACGAATCGCTCGAACCACATCCCGATCGTGACCAGGCAAGAGACCAGGAAGATCACGGCGGGGCTCTGACGCATCCGCTTCATCCAGAAGAGTTGCGGCGAGAGCACGTTGCACGTGATCATCGTCCAGTACGCCCACCAGTACGGGCCGGTCGCACGGTTGATGAAGGCGTAGACCTCGGGATCGCTCCCGCCGTACCACGCGATGAAGAACTCCATCGAGTACGCGAAGCCGACCATGGAGCCCGTGGCGAGAAGGATCTTCGCCATGTTCTCCAGGTGGCGGAGGGTGAGCAGGTCCTTGAAGTTGGGGAGGAGTTCCCGCAGCGGGATCATGAGCAGGAGCACCATGGCGAACCCGCCAAAGATGGCGCCCGCGACGAAGTAGGGCGGGAAGATCGTCGTGTGCCACCCGGGGAGCACCGACGTCGCGAAGTCGAACGACACGATCGAGTGCACGCTCAAGACCAGCGGCGTGGAGATGCCCGCGAGGATGAGGTATGCCGCCTCATACCGGTGCCAGTGACGGCTGCTGAATCGCCAGCCCAGCGAGAGCAGGCCATAGACCTTGGCGCGGATCATGTCGATCCGGATCGGGATCAGCGGCGTGAGCACCGGGCGCTCGGGGTCTTTGAGCAACCGCATCTGGGCGCGATCGCGGAGAGCCGCGAGGTCGGGGATCATGCCCATGTACCAGAACAGGAGTGAGACCGTGCCGTAGGTCGAGATCGCGAAGACGTCCCACAAGAGCGGCGAGCGGAAGTTCGGCCAGATGCCGTTGGCATTGGGGATCGGCGGGAGCATCCACGCCATCCACTGGCGCCCGATGTGGATGCCGGGAAACGTCGCAGCACAGACGACGGCGAAGATCGTCATCGCCTCGGCCGAGCGGTTCACCGCCGTGCGCCACTTCTGCTTTAGGAGACAGAGCACGGCGGAGATGAGCGTTCCGGCGTGCCCGATACCGATCCAGAAGACGAAGTTGGTGATGTCCCACGCCCAATCGACGGCGTTGTTCATACCCCACGAGCCGATGCCCGTGATCACGAGATAGAGGATGAAGAGCCCGCCGATCTGCGCGAGAGTGAAGGCGGCCATGAAGACCGGGAGCCACCATCGCGGCGCGCGGTTCTCGGCATAACCGCAAACGATGTCGGTGACCTCGTGGAACGAGCGGTTGTTGAGGACGAGAGGCGAGCGCACGCCGGGCGTGTCGATCAGCGAGCCGTCGCCCGTGACGGGATCGAGGTTGAATCCGATGTTGGCACCCCGCTCGAGGCCGGCCTCGCGACGTGCGGCGAGGTCGTCGGGATGGTGCGTCGAGGAACTGCTCATGCGTGGACTCCCATGCCGGCGTTCTGGTCCGACAGGACGTTGAGACTAAGGGCATAGCCCCGATCACCGCGGCGCTTCCTGGGATCAATGCGGAAGGAATGCTCCGACGGCGCGTGTCCGGCGCCCGGCTCGGCATGCCCCTCGTCGTGCCCACCCTCGTGGTGCACAGGATCGGCGACCGGCGTGCGGAGCGCGGGGTTGGGGTTGTTGATGCGGACCATGTGGCTGGTGCGCGGGCGTGTGTCGAGATAGCCCAGGAGCATGTAACTGCGGGCGTGATTGCGCGTGTGATGGACCTTGCTCTTGGGATCGATGGTGTTGCCGAAGGTGATCGCCTCGCTGGGGCAGGCCTGCTGGCACGCGACCTGGAAGAACCCGTCGGGGACGACGACGCGACCCTGATCGTCGCGCAGGTCCTTGAGTTTGGCCTCCACGCGGGCGCCGTTGATGCGCTGGATGCAGTACGAGCACTTCTCCATCACGCCACGCATGCGGACCGAGACGTTGGGGTTCTTGCTCATGCGCTCGATCTCGGCCATTTTCTCCTTGGTGGAGCGGAGGCGGGGCGGGATGAGGTTGATATTGATCTTGTTGTGCTCGCCGCTCCCGTTGACGCCGCCGCGATCGGGGGCGACGGACTCGACGATGTCCTTGCCGATGTAGTCGCCGTTGAACGAGAACTTGCCGTACTCGAAGAAGTTGAATCTCCGGACCTTGTACGGGCAGTTGTTGGCGCAGTACCGCGTGCCGATGCAGCGGTTGTACGTCATGTAGTTGATCCCCTCGGGCCCGTGCACCGTCGCGTTGACGGGGCAGACGGTCTCGCACGGCGCGTTCTCGCAGTGCACGCACGCGACGGGCTGGGAGAGCATGAACTCGGGGTTGTTGAAATCGTCACCGATGAAGTAGCGATCGATGCGCATCCACGCCATCTCGCGGCCCTTGGCGACCTCGCGCTTGCCGACGACGGGAATGTTGTTCTCGCTCTGGCAGGCGACCGTGCACGCGCCGCACCCCGTGCACGACGCGAGATCGATCGTCATCCCCCACTGCTGGTCCATCGAGTAGACCGAGCCGGGGGCGGCGTCGCCCTTGGAGGCGTTGTACGGATTCTCGTAGATCGACTTGAGCGGCGGAGCGTGGGCGAGTTCGCCGAGCCACTCCCCGAACTTGATCTCGGCGGAGTCCTGATAGAACGTCGCGCCGCCCTCTTTCATCAGGCCGCCATGCTTCTGCCACGCGGCGAGGTCGGCGGTGCGCACGATCGATGTGCGACCCTCCATCGACCAGTGATTCTGCGTGCTGGCGATCATGTGTGTGCCATCGGCCTTCGCGACGACCACGCCGCCCGCCGAACGCGACGCCATGCTCGAGTGACGGAGTGGGAACACATTGAACCCCACGCCATCGGCGACGCGCCCGGTCTTCTCGCGTCCATAGCCAACCGTGGCGAGGATCGTGTCGTCGGCCATGCCCGGAAGGATCCACACCGCCGCATGGACCGTGCGCCCGTCGAGCGTGATGTCGGCCATGCGCGCCTTGGGATACTTCTCGTCGTTGTAGATCGTGTTGGGATCGCGGTCGCTGTACGACACGGGCGCGAGCCCGAGGTGCTCCGCCGTCTTGGGGCTCATGAGCACCGGATTGTCCCACGTGACCATCGTCCCGATCTGCGGGAGTTCCTGGAGCCACGAGCAGTTGGCGTACCGCCCGTCGTGGATGCGCCCGAGCGTGAAGACGATCTCCAGGCCTTCTTTGGCCAGCCCATCGAGCGAGCCGAGCGACCGCGCCACGCTCGCGGGGTCGGCGGCCGGGGTCACGGTCTTCGCCGTGCTCCCGGCGACGACGCCATCGAACAGGGCGCGTCGCCACTTCTTCTCGAAGTCGGCGGCTCCGAGTTTCTGCTTCCACACCTCGCGGACGATCTCATACGCCTCGATCTTCTCGGGGATCGCGTCCTGGGCGAGCATCCAGAGGAACTCGACCTCGCTGAGCGCCGGCTCATAGATCGGCGCGATCATCGGCTGTGTCGGCGCGATCGTGCCGTCGTACGCGATCGTGTCGTCCCACGATTCGAGGAAGTGCGTCCCGTTGAGCGCCCAGGTGGAGGCGGCGGCCGTCTCGGTCGAACCGACCGAGAGCGTGATCCGCGTCGGGACCTTCGCGAAGACCTCGGCGAACTTCAGATCGCCCGGCGCGTTGAAGACCGGGTTCGCTTCGACGCAGACGATCGTCGAGATCTCGTTGGCGAGGATGCGCTGCGTGAGTTGCGAGAGCATCGTCGTGCCATTCGTCGCTTCCTCGTCCGTCAGCGGGAGGTACGAGACGCTCGTGCCCACGTTGCCCAGCGCGGCGTTGAGCGCGTGCGTGATCGCGTGGACCGCCGCGGGCATGCTCGGCCCGGCGACGATCAGCGACTTGCCGCGATTCGTCGCGTCGAGCAGATCCTGGGCGGCGTACTTCACAAACTTGGACTCGTCGTCACTCAAAGGCGCCGCCTTGACGGCGTTGAGCGCGGAGACAAGTGCCGCGCTTCCCTGGCCCAACTTGGGCAGCATGTACTTCGCGAGTTCGACCGCCGCGGCGACGACGCGCGAGGGCGACAGCCGCAGACGGTGATCGGCCTGTCCGCCCGTCACCGTAAACCCGGGCTCGATGACATACAGGCGGCTCATCGGGTCGTGCACGTCCATCACGCGACGCGTGCTGGCAAAGCCGCGGGCGTTCGTGAGACCATCGGGACCGAAGCCCAAAAAGTCGCTATCGAGCGAGAGAATGCACCTGGTGCTCTCCCGCGAGAAGTTGTACACAGGGCGCATTGGCTTCCCGAACGCGACGCGTGAGCCCTCGATCGAGGCGATGTCGTCCATCGCGCGATACTCGACCCACGACGCCTCAGGGAAACGCTTCTTCACCGCGGCCCGCAACGCCTCACGCGTCGGACCCGACTTCTTCTCGACGATGAAGGCGAGTTTGCGACCGCGATCGTTCGCGTGCGTCGAGAAGTGAGGCCCGGCCCAGGCCTTGAAGTCGTCCCACGTCGGCTCGGCGTCCTTGGGCGCACTCGCCGCTCGCTCGCCGCGATACTCGGGCCACTTCAACCGGTCGAGGTCGTACAGCGAGAGGATGCTCGCGAGCGACCAGAGCGAGGCGCGGCCGCGGTTGATCGAGTGCAGCGGGTTGCCCTCGATCTTGGTGGGGCGGCCCTCGTGGGTCTCGACAAGGAGGCCCTCGGCGCCGCCATCGGGGTGCGGCATGCTCGTCGCATAGAAGAGGGGCTTGCCGGGGACGATCTCCTCGGGCACCTCGCGCGAGTAGGGCATGATCTTGTGATCCGGACGCCGGCAGCCGGGAATGACCGCCACGCCAGCGAGCGCCATAGAAGCGCCCATGAGTTTCAAAAAGTCTCGGCGTGTCTCGCCTCCCGCGACGCCCGCTAATCCAAGCGCCTCGGCCTCGCCACTGACGCGCGAGAGTTCCGACGCGCCCGCGGGGAACTCACGCTCGAGGTGCTCGCGGAAGTCGGCGGAGTCCACCGCCTCGTCGAGGCTGCGCCAGACGGGCTTGCCGTGCAGACGGGGCAGATCGCGCCGCATCCCGGCGAGTTCCTCTCGGGACGCCTTGGGCGACTTGGCCTTGGGCCCGTTCGTCGAAGGACATTGATCGGCGTGGCTCATGGGTTCTTGCTCACTGTGCCGGGCGAGGCGTCGTGGCTCTCAGGCCCGGGGGAAATCGATCCGGTTCGCCAATGACTCAGAGTGGAACTAGTAGTGGCACGCGCCGCAGTTGGTCGGGCCTTGGACGTGGAACGCTGGGATCTTCGTGTCGCCCAGCGTGCCCTGCGAACTTCCTGTCTCTTTCTTGACCTTCTGTCGCTCGCGGAGGGTCTCCTCGGCGTACGCGAGGTCCGTCACGCGCGTCGGGTCCACCAGGTTCTCCTTGCCGCTCTTGTGGCAATCGAGACACCAACTCATGCTCAGCGGCTCGTGCTGATAGACCACCGGCATGGTGTCGATACGACCGTGGCACGAGACGCAACTCACACCGACCTTGATGTGGGCCGCGTGCGGGAAGTTGCGGACATAATCCGGCACCTTGTGCACGCGACGCCAATCAATCGAGGCATCCAGGGCAAACGCGTCACGGATGAACTGCGTCTTGCCCTTGTGCGTGTTCGTCGGCGAGGGATCGACGAGTTTGGCGAGACGCCCGTCGGCGTGGCAGCCATAACACGTTGCCACGTTCGGGATGTTCGCCTCGTCGCTCTGCTCGATCTTCGTGTGGCAATAGCGGCAATCCAGCCCCAACTTGCCCGCGTGGATCTGGTGATTGAACCCGCCCCCCGGCTGCGTCGGCTGATAGCCCACGCTCCAATACTTCGGCGTGAAGTAATACCACATCCCGCCCACCACCGATGAGACGCCCCCAAGCCCCACGACGGCCGCGATCACACGAATCGTGTTGATCGACTTCGGAAATATCGAGACGGACAACGGGCGACCCCTTTCCAATTGGCGTCACCGTGGCGCGTTCCGAATGCCCCCGGCGACGAGTTCAGGATTTGGTCAGCCTATTTTTAGCCGCACACGCGGATTACTGTCAAACCGGAAACCTTTCGTGTTCGGCCGAACATCAAAGACCGAGAACACCAAGAATACCAAACAAATATAAAACTTTGGCCAAGTACTTCTTTCATCAGTCCTGCGTGAACACCGAATCGGAGCCTTGATCCATGGGAACACCGACACCACTTTCGAACGCAACTGCTGAATCCGCAGCCACTTGGAGACTTGGCATCCTCCGCGGGCTGGTGATCTCACTCGGCCTGTGGGTGGCATGGTTCGCGACGCACATCCCCTGGGCAGGCATCAGCGAACCGGTCGCCCTTGGCATCATCGGAATCGCATGGTTTTTAGCCGCGATTGCTGGCGCGAGGCTCGCGCCGTCTACAAAGTGGTCAGTCGCAGCCATCGCGGGCCTCGTCGCCGGCGTGATCGGGTTGCTCGCCGTCGGATCGAAACTCACCGAGGCACCCTCTGCAAGCGGGACGGCCGGCGCGACGAGGCCCGACGCGGCGCTCATCGTGCTGGGTTTCCTCGCGACGTCGCTCGTGATCTCGCTCGTGGCACACGCGATCTCGCGCACCGAACGCGCCATCACCACCCAGCAGGCGAACGCGCGCATCGCCGGCGTGATGGCGCTCACGATGGTGCCGCTCATCGCTATCGGCGGACTCGTAACGAGCACCAACTCGGGCATGGCCGTGCCCGACTGGCCGGGGACGTTCGGGAGCATGATGTTCCTGTATCCGATCGGACCACGCTCGGAACCGGGCGTCTTCCTGGAGCACGCGCACCGACTCTTCGGCATCCTCGCGGGCATGGCCATCATCTCGGCGACCGTTTCCATTGTGGCCTCGAATCCACGGCGTTTCGTGATGATCTGGACATTCAGCATTCTCGCGCTCGTCATCGCGCAGGGCGTGCTCGGCGGGTATCGCGTGCGTCTTGGCAACGCCGATCCCGAATCCGATCAGCGCTGGCTCGCGTTGCTGCACGGCGTGCTCGGGCAACTCGTCTTCGCCGCCGGCTGCGCACTCGCGGCGTATCTCAGCCCGGCCTACACCGCCCCACTCTCACACGAGGTCACGAAGACCAAGGCCATCAAGGGCATGGCCACGGGCGCGTTCCACGCCGCGATCCTCCAACTCGTCTTCGGCGCGATGTATCGCCACCTGCGAAGCGGGCACGCCCTCATGTCGCACATCGGGATGTCGATCGTGGTGCTCGCCCTCGGCCTCGTCGCGGTGGCCTTCGCGCTCCGCCCCGACAAGGAGGCCGGCCCGCTCGCCCGCGCGACTCGCACATGGGGCATCGCCGTGGGAACGCTCGTCTCGCTCCAGTTCGTGCTCGGGTGGGTCGCGTTCCTACTCGGCGGAAAGACGCTCACGCCCGAGAACGCGATTCAGGCCGTTGTTCGCACCGCCCACCAGGCAAACGGGGCGCTCCTCTTCGGCTCGATGGCCATCCTCGCGGTCTTTGCCCGCCAACTCCATCGAAGGGCAACAGCGGCATCGGCCTAACCCCTCAGTCCTCGAAGTGCTCGGAACAGCCCGTCGCGCGACGAGTGCAATCCGAAGTTCGTGAGACCAAACAACCCAGGATTCAGGCCCGTGTTCCACGAACGAGCCGATATTCCTTGGCAGCCCACGCCCTGTCGTGGTACGCTGCAATCAGAGGCCGACGCCGAGCGTTAGGCCTTGGTCATGGCCCGCGCGGAGCCCCGCTTGTGGTCCCGCACGGCACGACTGGAGGTGACGCGTGCACACCGGAATCACACCCACGCCCCAAGGCCTCGCGGCACGTCTTGCCCAGATTCTCACCGGCGCGCCTCACGCCGACGGCCCGGAACCCACGGGCGATGAGATCGAGGCCTCGCTCCGCCCCATCGCTCGCAAGGACTTCGGCTACGACCAGGCGCGGCATCTCCTGTGGCGTGCCGGCTTCGGCGGCACCTCGGCCCAAGTTCGATATCTCGCCGACCTCGGCCCCGAGCGGGCCGTGGACATCCTCCTCAACGACGACAAGAGCACCTATCCCGAGCCGTCACTCGATCAGTTCGACCGCGACCTGATGCGCCCGGCGACCTCCGAGGAAGCCGAGGCCCAGCGCCGCGCGCGTCGTGACCGCGACGAGGAGACTCTCGCCCGCCTCCAGGAAGAGCGACAGAAGCGCGAACGCCTCGATCGCCAGCAACTCCGCGAACTCCAGCGCTGGTGGCTCACCCGGATGATCGAGACCTCGCGCCCCCTCGAAGAGAAACTCACCCTCTTCTGGCACGGGCACTTCGCCACGAGTTATCGCGGCGTCGAGGACTCGTTCCACATGTACATGCAGAACCTCATGTTCCGGACCAACGGCATGGGGAGTTTCCGCGATCTCCTCAAGGGCCTCATCCGAGACCCGGCGATGCTCAAGTATCTCAACAACGACCGCAGCCGAAAGGGCAAACCCAACGAGAATCTCGCCCGCGAGATCATGGAGTTGTTCAGCCTCGGCCTCGGGAACTACAGCGAGGACGACATCAAGGAGGGCGCGCGGGCCCTCACCGGGTACACCTTCAAGGACGACGACTTCGACTTCGACCAGCGCAACCACGACAACGGCAGCAAGGCGATCCTCGGTCACAAGGGCAACCTCGACGGCGACGAGTTCGTCGAGGCGATCCTCGCCAATCCGGCGTGCGCACCCTTCGTCGTCCGGCGCCTGTACAACTTCTTCGTCGCCGATGTGCCCCCCGACGAACGCGGCGGCGACTCGGCGCTCCCTACTCCACAGCGCGCCGTGCTGCGCAACCTCTCGAACGAGTTGCGCTCCCGGAACTACTTCGTGAAGCCCGTCCTCAAGAAACTCTTCCTCAGCGAGCACTTCTACTCGCCGGCCTTCCTCGGGCAGCAGATCAAGAGCCCAGCCCAACTCGTCGTCGGCTCCATCCGCTCGCTCAATACGCCCGTGCGCGACCTCAACATCCTCCTCGACGCGATGGACCGCATGGGCCAGAACCTCATGATGCCGCCGAGTGTCAAAGGCTGGGACGGCGGGCGCGCATGGGTCAACACCACCACGATGTTCGTGCGACAGAATGTCCTGACATATTCGCTCACCGGGATGAGCACCAACCGGCGTGGCAAGCCCGACGCCCAGTACGACCCCTCGCACCTCCTTGCGGACATCGAGGGTGGCGATGCGGCCAAACGCGACGCCGAGCGCGTCGTCGAGCACCTGCTGCGCCAGACCCTGGGTAGCGTGCGATCGTCGGCCAAAGAAGTGTGCATGGATGTCATGGGCAAGGCCAAGAACCCCTCCGATCGCGAGGCGATCGTCGGCACGCTCCTGCTCATCACGGCCATGCCCGAGTATCAGTTGTGCTAGAGAATCAGGATCGAGTGTGGAACGAACAGATTTGAGTTGAGATGCGGACGGATCTGAGTAGATATACGAAGTCACAGGCGAGACACCTGTGCCACGAGATGGAGTCGGACGGGTACGCAAAGGCTGGAGACCGATCATGAGCATTGAGCACAGCGCATACACACGGCGGGAGTTCCTCAGCAGCGGGCTGGTCTTCGCCTCCGCGGCCTTGGCCGTGCCCGCGTTCCTGCAGCGCAGCGCCATCGCGATGTCGAAACCGCTCTTGGGCGTCTCCAGCGTGGCAGGCGTTCCCGATGACCACATCCTCGTCGTCATCCAACTCTCGGGCGGCAACGACGGGCTGAACACCGTCGTGCCCTTCGGAATGGACGCGTACCACAAGGCCCGCCCGGGGATCGGCGTCGGAGCCAAAGACGCGCTCGCCCTTTCCGGTGCCGACGGCATTGGGCTCCATCCCGCGCTCGCCGGCCTCAAGGAGATCTATGACGATGGCGCGCTCGCCGTCGTGCAGGGCGTCGGCTATCCCAACCCCAACCGGTCGCACTTCAAGTCCACCGACATCTGGCAGACCGCCGACATCAGCGCCACCGGCGAGGGGTGGCTGGGCCGCTACTTCGACTCCGAATGCTGCGGCTTCGGCAAAGGCGAGAGCGGGCACAAGGACAACACTAGCGAGAAGTCTTCCACAACCACCTCCAGCCCCCCCGGCATCGCCATCGGGCGCACCGCGCCGCTCTCGATGCAAGGCCGTCAGATCACCGGCGTCAGTTTCGAGTCCCCCGAGATGTTCCGCTGGTCGGGCGAGACCGTCGATAAGGACCTCGCCAAGGCCTATGAGCAGTCGAACCTGCGCGGAAGCGAGAACAAGGCGGGCAAGGAGACCAACGCCGACTTCCTGCTGCGCACCGCGCTCGACGCCCAGGTCTCGAGCGACCTCATCCGCAAGGCCATCGCCTCGGCGCCGCGCGTCGCGTATCCCAACGGGCAGTTCGCGGGCCAGTTGCGCATGATCGGGCAGATGATCGCCGCGGGACTCAAGACGCGCGTCTACTACGCAACACTCGGCGGCTTCGACACCCACGCCGGCCAGGGCGGCGCCCAGGGTCGCCACGCCAACAACCTGCGCCAACTCGGCGACGCGCTCAAGGCCTTCCAGGCAGACCTCCGCCAGCAGGGCAACTCCGGCCGAGTCCTCACCATGACCTTTTCCGAGTTCGGCCGCCGCGTCAGCCAGAATGCCAGCGGCGGCACGGACCACGGCACCGCCGCCCCCATGTTCCTCATGGGCGAGATGGTCAAGCCCGGCGTCCACGCCGATCACCCCTCGCTCACCAAACTCGACGAGGGCGATCTGATCTATGGTGTGGATTTCCGCAGCGTCTACGCCGCGATCCTCGAGTCGTGGCTCGTCGCGAGCAGCAAGGACGTGCTCCAGGGCAACTTCGATCCGTTCCCGGTGATCAAGCGGGCGTAAGTCCCCGCGATCTCGCTACGCTTGACGCATGACGCGACTCTGCAAGGCCGGCTCGGTCTCCATCGGCACAGGCCAACCCCTCGCCATCATCGCCGGCCCGTGCGTGCTCGAAACCAAGGAACTCGGCCTGGAGATCGCGCGCACTGTCGGCGAGGCGTGCGATCGACTCGGCCTCTCGTACATCTTCAAAGCCTCCTTCGACAAGGCCAATCGCTCGAGCATCACCTCGCCTCGCGGCCCCGGACTGGAACGCGGCGTGGCGTGGATCCACGAGATCGGAATCGAGACCAAACGCCCGACGACCACAGATATCCACGATCCGTCACAGGCCGAACCCATCGCGACGTCGATCGACTTGCTCCAGATCCCCGCGTTTCTTTGCCGCCAGACCGATCTCCTCGCGGCTGCCGGCGCGGCGGCTTCGAGGCACGGACGCGGCGTGAACGTGAAGAAAGGCCAGTTCCTCGCCCCAGGCGACATGCGCGGGCCCGTCAAGAAACTCGCCGAGGCCGGCTGCTCCAACGTCATGTGCACCGAGCGTGGCACGACGTTCGGCTATGGTCGCCTCGTGAACGACTTCCTCGGCGTCGGCGATCTGATCGAACTCAAGGCCGAGGGAGGCTCGCCACCGGTGTGCTTCGACGCGACACACTCCACGCAACTCCCCGGCGGCGGCAGCGTCGGCGGCGGGGCGGAGCAAACCGGCGGACGTCCCGATCGCGCGCCGCTCCTCGCGCGGGCCGCCGTCGCCGCGGGTGTGCACGCCGTCTTCCTCGAGTGCCATCCCGAGCCGTCCAAGGGGATGTCGGACGCCGCGACGATGCTCCCGCTCAAGGATGTGCCCGCGCTCCTCCAGGATCTCGCGGCGATCCGCAAGGCCTTGCCCAAAGCGATCGTCTAGACTCGGATCATGTGGACTCTCGCCGCATCGCCGCAATGGTTGCCGTTCCTCGTCGTGGGCGGGATGTTCGGCATCGTGGCAACCATCATCCTTGCCACGGTCATGAACAAGCGCCGCTGGCGCCGCGAGATGAGCGAACGCTGCATGGCTCTCGGCGGAACGTTCATCGAGAAGCCCCAGGACCACGAGAAGCACGAGGCATTCCTGTGCGTCGGCCCGTGGCAGAAACTCCAGACCGGCTCACGCGGCGTGCAATGGCTCGCCACCGTGCCGCTCTCCATTCTCCCGCATGGCACCACAAATGTGCGGATGCTCGGGCATCTCTACTCCACCGGCTCGGGAAAGAACCGCCAGGTCCACATCCACACCATCGCCTGGCTCGAGGCGCCGCGAGCCTGGCCGATCCTCTCCGTGTATGGCGAGCACTTCATGCACCGCCTCGCCGACAAGTTCGGTCTCACCGAACGCTTCGGCAAGAAGGACCTCCAACTCGACGATGCCGAGTTCAACAAGCGCTACCGCGTCAACTGCGACGACGAGGACTTCGCCCTTTTGGCCCTCACGCCCGAGGCCCAGCGATGGTGCATGAACCTCCCCAAGGACAAGGGCCAACTCCGCGTGGACGTCGGCCAGGGCGCGATCTGCGTCACCATCCGCCGCACGCCCAAGCCCGCAGAACTCGAAGACTTCGCGAGACGTGTCGTCGAGATCCGCGACCTCATCCCGCCCGAACTCGCGTCATTCACGCCGACGTCATCTGCGACACTGATGTAGTCGCGGGCACAACCCAAAATAAAAAAACCAAACAACTCGGCAAACAAACAACCCGGCTTCGCGGGCCGGGTTGCGTTGAGATCGTGATGATGCGAAGGTCGCGAGAGTCGCTCAGTTTGCGCTCGCCACGAGATAGTTCGGGCGGGCGGCCTTGGGATCGCTCGGATCAACATGGACCTTGCGACCCTTGAAGATCACGCGACCGTGGGCGACCGAGAAGAGGGAATCGTCCTTCGCCCGGCGAACATTGAACCCTGGGAGGAAGGGCGTGCCAACCTGGCGCACGATGATCGAGCCGGGCTGGGCGACCTCGCCGCCGTAGAGTTTGATCCCGCGATACTGGGGATTGGAGTCGCGACCGTTCTTGGTGGAGCCTTGGCCCTTTTTATGTGCCATGTCAGATTCTCGCGGTTCGTCGTTCGTGACCTGGAAGGGACCATGCCCTCCGCAGGGTCGAGAGTTTAGGCGGCTGCCCCCGTCGGGGTCGAGCGGGGCCACGCCAAGGCTCGAGCCGACACGAGATTCTGGCATGAAGAGTTGAGACACGTGTCGCCGCGATCAGTATGTTTGGATTCAATTCGGGTTCCGGCGCGTCGTGACGTCCAACCTCACCCCATGGCCCGGACCACCGACACGATCAGCACCACCGTCCCCACGCCAGCGACGGCCAGCATCACGCCGATCCCCGGTGCGTCGTGCACCAGCCCCGCTCGCGAAGGCTTGCTCGGGTCATAGAACACGTCTACGGCATCACCCACGCCATACGTCGCCACGGCATCCTCGGCACGCTGGCGGTTGCTCGTGTGCAGGTCGCCGCCGACGCTGATGTTCGTGCCCGTGTGGCGTTCGCCCGCGACGACGTACTCGTACTCGATCTTGGCGACAAAGACATCCGGGCGGAACTCACCGACCTGGGTCGGAGGCTGCTCGGTCGTGACGAGGCTCTTGAGGATCCGCCCGGGCACGCTCGGCCAGTTCCGGCTCGCCACGGCCAGACGTGTGGCGCGGATGGCCATGACGACGCCGACGACGAGAAAGAGCCCACCGACGACTACCGGGGCCCATCGCCCCATGAGTTCGCTGAACTGGTCGAAGGTCATCTGGGAGAGATCCATGCACGCGGAGCATCGGCCCATGAATCAAGTGACTTTCGTGGTGCTCCGGAATGTCCAGAAGCGACGCGGATTGTCCGGATCCGACCGCAGAGAGCACCGCAAGAATGAGAGCAACCCGCCAGTCGCCGGCGCTTCGAGATCAAGTCGGGCGTGATCGGACGCTACGATCGCCTCCTATGAGCAATGAGCCTTCGAAACAGCCTGATCCCGCCGCCCAACCCGCTTCGGCGGCCTCTCCTGTGAAGTCCATGGACGCCCTGATGGCGCTCTGCAAACGCCGGGGCTTCATCTATCAGGCCTCTGAAATCTATGGCGGGATCAACGGGTTCTGGGACTATGGCCCGCTGGGCGCCCAGATGAAGAAGAACCTCCGCGACGCGTGGTGGCAGGACATGATCCTCAACCCCTGCTGGGGACGCCAGGGACCCAACGGCGAGCGCGTGCGATGCGTGCCGGTGGAAACACGCATCATCCAGCATCCGAAGGTGTGGGAGGCGAGCGGACACGTCGGCGGGTTCAACGACCCGATGGTGGATTGTCGAGAGACCAAGCAGCGGTATCGCTATGACCACGTGAGTGTTTTCGTGCCACAATCCGGTGACGCGGGGGACAAGCCGCTCTTCGCATTCATGAAAGACTCGCCGAGCGAGACGAAGCAGTTGAAGAAAGCCGAGAAGGCATTCGGTGCCGTCAAGGTTGTTGCCCTCACGTCGATTCCGGTGGCCCAGTTCTCCAAGGTCCTAGGCCCGGACGCGGAGAAAGTCGGGTCGCTGACCGAACCACGCCAGTTCAACCTGATGTTCAAGACCTACATCGGCGCCACGGCCTCGGAAGACGACAAGTCCTACCTCCGCCCCGAGACCGCCCAGGGCATCTTCGTCCAGTTCAAAAACGTCGTTGACACCACACGCGTCAAGGTTCCCTTCGGCATCGGGAACACCGGCACGAGTTTCCGCAACGAGGTCACGCCACGCAACTTCACCTTCCGATCGCGCGAGTTCGAGCAGGCCGAACTCGAGTTCTTCTGCCACCCCAGCGAGTCGGCGGCGTGGTACGCCTTCTGGCGCGACTTCCGCATGGAATGGTGGAAGTCCATCGGCCTCGCCGGCGAGAACCTCATCCTCCGCGAGCACGACAAGGACGAACTCAGCCACTATTCCTGCGGCACGAGCGACGTCGAGTATCGCTTCCCCTTCACCGCGCCGGGCTATGGCGAACTCGAGGGGATCGCCCACCGGGGCGACTATGACCTCACCCAGCACCAGAAGCACTCGGGCATCAAACTCGACTACTTCGACACCGATCGCGGCGAGACGCTCCCCAACGGCGGCAAGAAGGGCGAGCGATACCTCCCCCACTGCATCGAGCCAGCGGCCGGATTGGATCGCGGCGTGCTCGCGCTCCTCTGCGAGGCGTACACGCGTGACGAGAGCCGCGCCAGCCCGGAGTTCCTGAAACTCAACCCGCGCGTCGCGCCGATCAAGGCCGCCGTCTTCCCGCTGGTCAACAAGGACGGCATGCCCGAGATCGCCGAGCGCCTGCACGTGGAACTCTTCAAGCGTTTCGGCACGAGCGGCTTCGTCGAGATCGACGCGAAGCAGTCCATCGGCAAACGCTACGCCCGCATGGACGAGGCCGGGTGCCCCTTCTGCCTCACGATCGATGGCGACACCGTGAGCGGGCAGATGGTGACGCTCCGCGATCGCGACACGGGCCAGCAGGAACGCATCGCGCTCGATCAGGTCGCGGGCGTGCTGGCCGATCGGATGAACCGGTAGGCGGCTTGTCCGTATCTTCATGATCACGTGGCACAGGGAGGGGGGCGTCCCGCCTGTGTTCTTCATTCCTCATGGTGACTACGGGTCGCTTCACACTCTACATTGCTCACATTCTGCTATCGAACCACACTCATGAGCACCCCCAACAATCCACAAGCAACCCCGAAACGCCCGCGCTCGGTGCGGCGTGCCTTCGTTCGCGTGCTGAGCCTCGGTGCCGTGATCTATGTGGTGTGGTGCTCCACGATCTACTTCATGCAGCGGTCGATGATGTATCTCCCCCGCTTCGGGTCGACGATCACGAGCGACGATCATGTGCCGCCGGGCGTGCAAGTGCTGTGGCGAAACATCGACGGCGGTGAGAGGGTCGAGGCCTGGCTGAGCGTACCCACCACGGCAAGCGACAAGGATCGCGTACCACTCGTGGTCTTCACGCATGGCAACGCCGAGTCGATCGTGGACGCGTGGACCACGGCGAGCGTCTACAACAGGCTCGGGTGTGCCGTGCTGCTCCCCGAGTATCGCTCGTACTCCCGCAGCGGCGGGAAGCCATCTGAGGCGGCCATCGTGGACGACGCCGCGTGGTTCCTTGAAGAAACGCTCGCAAGCGCCCCGATCGATCCGGATCGACTCGTCTTCCACGGGCGCTCTCTCGGCGGCGGCATCGCGGCCCAACTGGCGGCACGCCACACGCCCAAGGCCCTCATCCTGCAATCGTCGTTCACAAGCGTCGCCAGTTTCGCGCCGAAGTATGGCGTGCCGACGTTCCTGGTGAAGGACTCATACCGAACCGATCGAGTGCTCGAATCGCTCGATGCCAGTGTGCTGATCCTCCACGGCGATTCGGACACGATCGTTCCCACCGAGCACGCGAGTCGACTCCGGGCCATCCTCGACGCACACCCGCGGCCGGGACGGATCGTCGAGTTGAGCATCACGCCCAGCGGGCACAACGACCATCCACGCGATGCCCGCGCCTACTGGAAGACGATCCAGGATTTTCTCGCCAAGGCCGACGTCCGCCCGGACCGTTCGTGACCGGCACGATCGATCAGTGCCTGTCCATCGGCACCTTCGCGATGTCCTCGTCCTTGCCCATCAAAATGAGGATGTCGTCCTCGCGCAGCGGCTCGTTGGCCTTGGGCATCTCGATCTTGGCGTCGGCGTTGCTCGGCGTCGCGTCCGAGGCGTGCTCCGCGGGTGCCGGATGCCGGTCCTTGCGCAGGCTCTTCACCGCGACGACGTGCAACTTGAACTTGGAGCGCAGGTCGAGGTCGATGAGCGTTTTGCCGATCCAATCGCGCGGGGTCTTGATCTCGACGAGGCTGTACCCCTCGTGGAACTCGATCTGATTCAAGAGTTGCGGCGCGCTGATGCGGTTCGCCCAGCGCTCGGCCGATTCCTCTTCCGGACTCACAACCTCGTCGGCTCCGATCTTGCGGAGGATCCTCGCCTCAAGGGGCGACGTCGCGCGAGAGACGACCCGCTTCACGCCCAGTTGCTTGAGAAGCACCGTCACCAGCAACTGCGCCTCGAAACTCGAGCCGATGCCGACGACCGCGACACGGGTGTTCGAGGGCAGGTTCGCCTTCACCGCCTCCTCGTCGGTCGCGTCGAGCGCAACGGCGAGCGTCACGTCATCTCGCACCGACTCGACGAGGTCACGACGCCGATCGAATGCCACCACCTCGACGCCCCGCGACGCCAGGCTCTTGGCGAGCGGCGTCCCGAACTGGCCCAGACCGACGACCACCACGGGTCCGTTCATCGTCCCATCTCCTTAGCCAAGCGTCACCTCCTCGCGCGGGAACGCGAAACCGCGACCCGGCGGCTTGTGCATGATGAGCGCGCCGACGAGGAACAACGGACCGACGCGCCCCAGGAACATCGTCGCGATGAGCACCAGTTTGCCGGACGTGGACAACTCCGGCGTGATGCCCAGAGAAAGCCCCGTCGTCGTCGCGGCACTCACGCTCTCGAAGACACGCACGCCCATGTCGCCGTGCATCGGCAAGGGATCGGTCATCGAGAGCAGCAGCGTCGAGCCGAGCGTGATCGCGAGCATGCTGATCGCGACGGCTCCGGCCTTGCGTACGAGGCGCTCGGGGATCGCCCGCCCAAAGGCCTCGGTCTCGGCGCGCCCGCGAACGGTCGCGACCGCCGCGAGCACGAGCACCGCGAGCGTCGTCGTCTTCATGCCGCCCGCTGTCGAGCCGGGGCTCCCGCCGATGAACATGAGCGCCGTGAGCGCCACGCGCGAGGCGGGGGCGAGTTCCTCGCTCGGAAGGCTCGAGAACCCCGCGGTGCGGGCGCTGACCGACATGAACGCGGCATCGCTGAGCACACGCCACTCCTGATCCTGGGTCGCAGTCCGTTGCGCGAGCCCCAGAACGATGAACCCCGCGATGTAGAGAACCGCGGTCGTGATGATGGTCGCCCGGGCGTGCAGGTTGAGTGGCATCACGCGCCGCCCCTTGGATTCCCTGCACCTCCACGCGTGATACCGCTCGCGACCCACGCGCCACAGTTCGAGCACCACCGGAAACCCCAGCGACCCGAGCATCATGAGCGCCATCAGCGGCAGGAGCATCGCCGGGCGTTCGCGCCAGCCGATGGCGCTCTTCCCCGAGATGTCAAACCCGGCGTTGCAGAAGGCGCTGACCGAGTGGAAAACGCTCGACCAGAGACGCTGCGCAATGCTGCCGTCTTCGGGCGTGCTCGCGGCGAAGAGGAGCACCGCGCCCAGCAACTCGAAAGCAATTGTCGCGATCAGAACCACGAGCACGAATCGCCGCACGCCGCCGATCGACGCGTGCTCAAGAACCTCGCGGAGAGTGATGCTCCCGCGGAGCGACGCCGCCATGGGTGTCACTGCCCGAGTGCTGCCGCGTGCTCGTCGTTCGTTGTTCCGTGCACCAGACTCCGACGCCCCGGCCTCGCCAAAGAGCCAGCCGACGCCCGCCCCAAAGAGCACGATGCCCAGGCCGCCGAGCTGGATGAAGACCAGCACGATGACCTGCCCGGCGATGGTGAACGTCGACGCCGTGTCCCGCACGGTGAGACCCGTTACGCACACGGCCGAGGTCGATGTGAAGAGCGAGTCGATCCAGGGGATTTTCTCGTTGGTGCACGCGGGAAGGCTCAGGCCGATCGAGCCGATCAGCATGGCCCCCAAAAACGTGAGCGGGAGCATGAGCGGCGCGAGTGTGCCGTGGAGCAACCAGCCCCCAAGTCGCACAAACTCGACAAGGAGCACGGCCACCAGCGCCAGGTCCACGATCTGAGGGCCAATCGGCGAACTCATGAGCACCAAGACAAGCCCCGCGACCGCGAGGAGCAACGCGGGCGTGTCCACGGCACGAAGCCCCCGACGCGAGGCCCGCACCGAGCACCCGCGTCTCGACACGAGCCCACGCACCATCGCCCCGACGCGACCGTTGAACGACACCGAGTGCTGGGGCGACTCGACCGTGGACTCGAACCCACGCCACAGGCGATACGCCCAGTAGGCCAGCAACAGACCGATCTCGATGACGCTCGTGTGGAGCGCGATCGGCACAAGGTCGGCGAGTTCCGGGCTCACAAGGCTGGACCTCCTCGATCGACATTACGCGTCCAAGCCGATCGGTGTCGCACTCGTTCACATGGTCTCAACATGGCTCGCATGGCACCAAACAACGCGAGGGCCGGCGCACGCGCCGACCCTCGTCGAGTTGATTCACACTGTGGCGGCGACATCGGCGCACCCAACGCGGCGCACCAATCGATCAGCCGTTGATCTCGGTCACGCGGACCCGCGTGTAGGGCTGGCGGTGCCCGGTCTTCTTCTTCCACGCTTTCTTCTCGCGGAACTTCTGGATGTGCACCTTCTCGCCGAGTTCCTTCCCCTCGATCACCTCGAAGGAGACATGGGCGCCCGAGACGTAGGGCGCGCCGACCTTGGCCGTGCCACCGATCTCACCGACCACGAGCACGTGGCTGTTCTTGATGCTCTTGCCGGCGGCAAGTTCGCCACCCTCGGCGAGGTCGATAAGGAGTTCATCACCCTTCTTGACCCACCGCTGCGAGCCGGATTCTTCAATGATCGCGTACATCGTCCACTCCAACTTCTTCAAGCAGGGTCGGCGTCGCCTTCCCTTTGGGCCGAGATAATAGCCGAAGCCCAGGCCATGGCGAGCGGTAGGGCCTCCAGGGACAAAAAAGGCCCCCGGGAATGCTCCCGAGGGCCACTGGTTCGGATTCTAGACGGGCGTTAGCACCCGGCCTGGAAACGGATCAGATAGTAGAGAAGGTCGTCGATCGTGACGGCCCCGTCGGGTGTGCCCGTGCTCGAGCCGTCGTCCACGTCGGCGTTGACGCTCCCGAGTTGGAAGATCGTGATGTAGAAGAGCAGGTCGTCGATGGTGACGGCCCCGTCGGGCGTGCCGTTGCCGGACCCGTCGTCCACGTCGGCGACACACGCGCCCCCGCTGACGTCCATCTGGAACCAGAGGATCTGGTGGGCCTGATCCTTGGTCGCGGTGAAGGTTCGAGTCCCTGTCGAATCGGTAATCGCAAAGCCCAGATCCAGTCCTGTGGTGACGCTCGAGTTCGCAATGGCATTGGCGAAGTCAAGAACATTGCCATTGGGGAAGCCGTCGGCGACCGGCGAGGCCTGGTTGTTGGCGAGGTTGAAGTTGGTGAGCGCGAGGAAGTAGGTCCCCGCGCCGAGGTTCCGCGTGAGCGTGCTCCCCGTTGAGGCCCCGGCGTCGTCGCTGCCCGCGCCAGCGATCGCCTCGAGGTTCGAGTCATAGATCCACAGGTCGCTGTCGGTCTGGGCGGCGCCCGTCTGACCGACGGTGGTGATCGTGATATCGCCCGCCTCGAACGCGGCACCGAGCGAGGTCGGCGAGACCTGTGTCGTGGTCAGCGTTGCGAAATACGGCGCGGTCGTGCTCGGGCTCCCCTGGACCTGCCAGAAGATTTCTTCCTGTCGACCGAATCCGTACCACACGGTTCGACGGTTGAGATCCTCAAGGATCTGCGCCAGTTGCACAATCGCGTCATCGGCGGTGATGACGCCGTTCGCTTGCGCGAGACCCATGATCGCCGACCCGTGTCCATCCCACCCGTTGGTGTTGAGTTCGAGTTGGTGGCGATAGATGCCCAACGCCGCGGGCGCGGTCCTGATCCTCCAGAAATCAGGCGTTCCCGGCGCGGCTCGCTCGGCGATGATGCCGGTCGTCACGCCGCCCAGGATCTGTCCGTTGCTCATGCCCGCGGCGAGCGTCGCGGTCGCCTTGTCGTTGTTCGGTTCGGCCTCGGTGAAGTTGAAGGCCGGCGGCGCGACCGGCGTGGGATCGCACTGGGCCGCGTCCGTGAAGAAATCGGGCTGCACCACCACATCGACCGTCTCGGCGATGTCAGGACGAACGTGCCAGCGACCATCGGCGAGCGCGGCGGGTGAGACATCGAGGAAACCCGAAGCCACCGCGAGGTAATACGTTCCAGGCCCGAGGGCGCCGTCCTGCCCCGTGTTGTTCACCTCGGCGGCGTTCCCGCTGTGCGCCGGACGCGGACCGACATTGCCATAGGACAACGTCGGCCAGACAATGTCGACCGAATCGGGACCATCGGCGTCCACGAGGTTCCCGTTCGCATCGAACAACGCCGCCGTCCCGAAGTTCGGCACGGCACCACCGAAGAAGCCCGATCGGCTCAGGTCGATGTCGAAGAACGTTCCCGGATCACGCATCCCGGCGCAGACATCAAACTTGTACCACACGATCCCGCCCGGCCCGGTCTGGGCCGTCGTCGCCGTCGTGTTCCCGGGCGAGAGGATCTGCCCGAGATCCTGGACCACCAAAGGCGGAACGCTTGGCGTGAGAGCCGCGCCGTTGGTGTTCGTGCGGAAGTGGAGTTGGAAGTTGCCCGCGCCGGCGCCGGGGAAGGTCGTGAAGTTCTGGTCGAAGAGCGAGCCGCCGGGCCCAACCGCGAGGACGAAGTCGCCCGCGAAGAGCTGCCCGTCGCGGCCGTCGTACTGCGTGCCATCGCTGACGGCGGCGCGACGCCCGATGCCATAGGTCAAGAGGGCGTTGTTCCCAGATCCATCGTTGTCATCGATCGCGGAGTTGCCGACGCCGGTGTTCCGTCCGGCGAGGCGACCGTTGGCGTAGTACAGCGCCATCGAGACATCCGTCGCCGAGCCTTCCGTGTCGACATCCAGGAACTGGAGGGCGGCATCGGTCGCGTCGCCCGCGAGGGTGAACGTGTAGAACTTGATGTCGTTGTTCAGCGTCTCGGTGAGGCGATTCAGCCCCGCGTCGGCGATCGAGCCGAGGGCGATGGGCGTTGCCGGAATGGGCGTGCCCGTCTCCCCGGAGATGGAGAGGGGCATCTGGAGGACTTGCGTGCCACAGGCCGATGCGGGCGCCGTGAAGATGAAACGCTCGCTATTGATTCCCGCCGGGGGAGCGTTGATATTGAACTGATCGGCCGTGACGCCGCCCGTGTACGTCTGGAACGGCGCGGCGAAATCGAGCGAATAGTCGTCCTCGGTCGAACCCAGCGTCACGCCGCCATTCACCACGGCGGCGGCAAGCGTGAACACATCGCCGTTGGCGAGAGGCACATTCCCGCCAGGCGCGGTGAAGACCTGCTCGACGAAGATGTCGCCATCGGGGATGATGATGCCGCCCGTCTCCGGGAAGAACTGATCCAGCGGCAAATTGCCGACGAACAGGCCGGCGCCAGCCGTGGTGATCGGATTGAAGCCCACGCGGAATCGCGCGATAACGTCTCCTGGAATGTTGGCCGCGGCAAAGTCGCCAGTGTTGTAAATCCCGATGATCACATCGAAAGGCCGGGCATTCACCGCTTGGGTGATCCCGATCCGGAATGAGAGCGCCGTGATGAGGTTGTTGCTGGTCGTCGCCCAGGGTCCCGGCGCGAACGAGACATCATCCACGCCCGCCGCAGCGCCCATGAGGAAGTTCGCGCATCGCCCCGTGAGGTTGTCATACGTCAACTCCACGGCACGGTTCGTTATCACCGGCTGGGCTGTGAAGGGCACACCATTCACTGAGTTGATCTCCAGGCGAACCGGTGATTCCTGCACGAACACCGGCGCGGGAACGGCCTGACCAAACACCGAAGTCGCCGCACCCGCGGCCAGCACGACACCAAGGGCTACGGAACACCTCATGATTCAGACTCCTCGCTTCTAGAGATCACGACTTCCTGATTCTGTGCGTTTCCTCTGTCATTCAACCAAACCGAGATGCGAGGGACGCACAAACTCGCGACAATCACACCTTGACTCCGCACGCCGACACCGACAGCCCGCAGCTTCCAACGCTCCAAAGACCCTACGGGCATGATGCCCGAGAGGTTGCCCGGAATCGACGCCGCTCACACGTACTTCGCATGATACCGAACGATCACCGCATGACGCAAGCAAAACCCGCCCAATTACCGCGAGTTCGCCGCGATGCTGGCCTCATGTCGCCGGGCTCGCATTGCCTCGACAAAGTCGTCGAACAAATACCCAGCATCGTGAGGCCCCGGGGAAGCCTCGGGGTGATACTGCACGCAGAAGACCGGCGCGTGGCGGAGTTTGAACCCGGCAACCGTGCCATCGTTCAGGTGAACATGGGTCGCCTCGGCCCCCGCCGCATCGAGTGAGGCCCGATCCACCGCGAAGCCGTGGTTCTGGCTCGTGATCTCGACGCGTGCGCGATCGGCGTTGAAGACGGGCTGGTTGATCCCGCGGTGCCCGAACTTGAGTTTGTACGTCTTCGCCCCAACCGCCAGCGCGAGGAGTTGGTGTCCAAGGCAGATGCCGAAGGTCGGGATGGTTCTCGGACCCGCATCCTTCAAGACTTCTCGAAGCGTCGCGATGGTCGCCTCAACAGCCGCGGGGTCGCCAGGACCATTGGAGATGAAGAGTCCGTCGATCTCGCCATGCGCGTACAGATCGCGGATTGTGGCGGCCGAAGCGTCATGGGGCACGACCTTGATCGCGCACCCGCGATCCGCGAGATTCCGCAGGATGTTCCGTTTCGCACCGCAGTCAAGAGCAAGAACGGTGAGCGGTCGCTCTGTCGAGTGGCCGACGTTGGGTGACCACACGCCGAGGGTCTCGGACCAGGACAGCGGCGCGGTGCAGCCGACGCCCGTGACGAGATTCTGCCCGGCCATGTTGGGGGCGTTGCGCGCGCGTTCGACGAGTTCGGCATCGCTGATCGAGTTTGAACCCGTCGCGGGCCGATCGGTGATGACGCCCGTCATCGAGCCTTGCGTGCGCAGAATCATGGTGATCGCGCGAGTGTCCACGCCCTCGAGGCCGAGGACGCCCTCCGACCCGAGATACTCGCTCAAGGACTGATCCGCGCGATAGTTCGAGTGACGGCGTGCCAACTCGCGCACCACAAACCCGGCGACCTGGACCTTGCTCGACTCGACATCCTCCGGGTTCGCCCCGGTGTTGCCCATCATGGGAAAGGTCTGCACGAGAATCTGGCCCGTGTACGACGGGTCGGTGAGCGACTCCTGGTAGCCCGACATCGCGGTGTTGAAGACGACCTCGGCGGCCTGCACGATGCCCTGGCCCGTGGCGCCGAAGGCCAGCCCGCGGAAGACCGAGCCGTCCGCGAGCGCCAAGCGACCTTCTGACCGAGTCTGATTCGTGTGCACCGCGAGCCGCTCCTTCCCAACGATGGGCCAGGTCGGGCGCGACGGCATCCGGTGCCGACGGTTCGGGACCGACCTCTACAGTGTACGCGCCAGTGACACGCACCTCGCTGTTCCAGTCCGACGCTTCCGCCGACCAGGCTGGACGCTATGTCCTCGTCGCCATTGAGCGGGGCGTGGAGCGCGGATCGCGGCGGCCGGGAACCCGCGAGGACGCGCCCGAGGCGTCGCTGGTCTATGCCGACCCGCTGGGACTTCGCGTGGGCGAGGGCGTGAGCGTGCCCCTGCGCGGCGCAAGCGTGCCGGGTGTCGTGGTCCAGATCGGCGGCCCGGAACTGCTCGGCGGCGTGCCGGAGGACGTTGTGCGCGCGGTCGAGTCGCGATCCGGTGGCACCCTGCCGACACGACTCGTCGAACTCGGCGAGTGGATCTCGCGCTATTACGTCTGCCCTCTCGGCATGGTCTTCGCGACGATGCGCCCGAGTGCCGTGAAGAAGGGCGTGGGGCGCGAGTCACAGACGATGCTGTCGAGGGGCGAGGCACCCGATCTCGACTCGCTCACGCCTCTCTCGAAGAAGACATGGAGCGCCATCGCAGACCTGGACGAAGCAGAGTTCCCGATCGAGGAGTCGGCACTTGTCGTGCGTTTGGGGCTGAAGTCGCCGAGGTCGGTGCGGGCGCTCCTGGCGGCCGGGGCGCTGCACGCCGAGCATCGGCACCGCGTGCGTGCCCGCGGGCGATTCACGACGCTGATCGACAGCGTGGCGAGCGAGACTCGTTCGACCGGTCATGCCCTCACGCCGAGCCAGTCGGGAGTGGTCGAGGGCATCTCGAAGACTCTCGGCACGTTCGCGACGCACCTGCTCTTCGGCGTCACCGGTTCGGGAAAGACCGAGGTCTACCTGCGTCTGCTCGAACTGACGCTGATGAACGAGAAGGCGAGCGATGATGGGCGTGGTGAGAGGCCGGCGCCCGGTGCCATCGTGCTCGTCCCCGAGATCGCCCTCACGCCACAGACCGCCGACCGGTTCATCTCGCGCTTCGGCAGCGAGAACGTCGCGGTCCTCCACTCGGGGCTATCCGCGTCGGAGCGCCACGCGGAATGGGACCGGCTGGCGCGGGGCGAGGCACGCATCGCCATCGGCCCACGATCCGCAGTCTTCGCGCCCCTTGATCGCGTCCGCCTGATCATCGTCGACGAGGAGCACGACCACTCCTACAAGCAGGACCAGTTGCCCCGCTACCACGGGCGCGATGTCGCGATCAAGCGCGCCCAACTCGAGGGTTGCCCCATCGTCCTCGGCTCGGCGACGCCCTCCCTGGAATCATGGCACAACGCGCAACGCCTCGCCCACGAGGGACATCGCTCCAGACTCTGGAGGCTCAGCGAACGCGTCGCGGGCGGCAGACTCCCCGCGGTGCGCATCGTCGATCGAGCCGAGGAGCGACGCCATCCCGGCGCCAGCGACCGCGACCTCATCGGCCCCACCTTGCGTAGCGCTATCGAGCGAACGTTGAAGGCTCAGGGCCAGATCATCCTCCTCCACAATCGTCGCGGCCTGAACGCGTATCTCGCCTGCCCGCGTGCGGCGTGCGGCCATGTCGTCGGATGCGAGCATTGCGACAGCCGGCTTGTGCTGCACGCCGACGCGGCGCTGCGTCTGGGAGGCGTCGTGCGCTGCCACTATTGCCATGCCGAAACGCGCGTGCCGAAACAATGCCCGCAGTGCGACGCGACGCTCCGGCGCCTCGCCCCGGGCACGCAGCACCTGGAGCAGGAGATCGAGGCCACCTTCGGTGATCATGGCATCCGCGCGGGCGAGACGCTCTGGCGCGTCGATTCCGACTCGATGCGTTCTGCGGCCGACTATTTCCAGGTGCTGGGCAAGTTCTCCAAAGGCGAGATCCGAATCCTCGCGGGCACCCAGATGATCGCGAAGGGGCTGGACGTCGCCAACGTGCGACTCGTCGGTGTGCTCGACGCGGACGTGGCGCTCAACCTCCCCGACTTTCGCGCCAGCGAGCGCTCGTTCCAACTGATCGCCCAGGTCGCCGGCCGAGCCGGTCGAGGTGAGCACGAGGGACACGTCATCGTCCAGACCTTTGACCCCACGAACCGCGCGATCGTGCGCGCGGCGGCGCACGACTTTGAGGGATTCGCAGCAGACGAACTCAAAGACCGAGCGCTCTTCGGACTGCCACCCATGGCACGCATGGCGCGAGTCGTCTGCCGTGATCAGGATGAATCGGTCGCCCGAACACGAGCGAAGGATCTCGCCGAGGCGATCGCCTCGGTCTCGGGCGATCGCGTGACCGTCGAGGGGCCGATGCCCTGCGAGATCGCACGGATCGCGGGGTTCCATCGCTGGGAACTCCGGCTCATCGCCCGATCCGCCGGGACCATCCAGCAGGCTTTGGCCGACGCCCGACGGCGCGGCTGGCTCAAGAGCGACCACGCCACGGCGGTCGATGTCGATCCCGTATCCTTGATGTGACACGATCATGTGACTGGATGTGGAACAATCCAGAGTGTGAGATGGACCAGCGGCACGAGCCATGGAGCGGGCGTGAAGAACTTTGAGTCGAAACGCGTCACGGTGATGGGCCTGGGCCGATTCGGTGGCGGCGTGGGCGTCACGCGCTGGCTCGTCGACCAGGGCGCCGACGTGCTCGTCACCGACAAGGACCCTGCGGTGAAACTCGAGAGCGGCTTGCGTGAGTTGAAACCGCTCATCGACACCGGCCGCGTGCGACTCCGCCTCGGCGAGCACAACGTCTCGGACTTCACCGACACGGACATCGTCGTCGCCAACCCGGCCGTGCCCAAGCCCTGGGAGAATCGGTTCCTTCGCGCGGCCGAGGCGGCGGGCGTCCCCATTACGACCGAGATCGGCCTGCTCGTCGATAGATTGCCCGCGCGCGAGCGTGTCATCGCGATCACCGGCTCGGCGGGCAAGAGCACGACTTCATCGCTGGTGCATCACGCCCTCAGGGAACTCGGCGTGAAGTCCGTCCTCGGCGGCAACATCGGCGGGTCGCTGCTCCCCGCGCTCGCGTCGATCGATTCGGAAACCTGGGTCGTGCTCGAGGTCTCGAGCGCCATGCTCTACTGGCTCGCGGAACGCGGCACATGGTCGCCCGGGATCGGCGTCGTCACGAACATCACCCCGAACCACATCGACTGGCATGGCACCGCCGAGCACTATGCCGCGTGCAAACGGCTCATCACGGCCCATCAGCAACCCGGCGACACGCTCGTGCTCGGGCCGGATGTCGTGACGTGGTCGACGCCAGGCGGCATACGGGTGGAGCGCGTGGGCGTGAGTGAACGCGTGCAGGGTCTCTCGATTCCCGGTTCACACAACGCGCTCAATGCCGCGGTCGCACGCTGTGCCGTGCGGTGTGCGTTCTGCGACAACGACAACACCGTTCGTGATGGACTTGGCGCTAAGCACAAAGCCATACCCCAGATCGACAACATCGACGTAGCGCTTCGCTCCTTTCGCGGCCTCCCCCACCGCCTGGAGTTCGTCGGCGAGCACCACGGCCTGCGGTTCATCAACGACTCCAAATCCACAACGCCCGAGGCGACATCGCTCGCGATCCACGCCATGGACGACCCCTCGCGCACGCATCTCATCGCCGGCGGCTATGACAAAGGCTCCGACTTGTCCCCCATCGCCGACGCCGCGACCATGCTCGCGGGACTGTGGACCATCGGCACCACGGGCGAGGCTCTCGCCATCGCCGCGCAATCACGCGGTGCATGTGCACGATACCTGGGTGACCTCGACTCGGCGATGTGCGAGATCACCAACGTTGCACGCCAGGGCGATTCGGTCCTTCTCAGCCCCGGCTGCGCCTCCTGGGACCAGTTCGAGAACTACGAAGCACGCGGCGAACGATTCGCGAGCCTCGCGCGATCGACGCACACCCAGCCCACACGCTCCACCACGTCGAATACCAGACACCATTCCTCGACCATCATGGAGCCACACGCGTGAAGATGCTGCCCTTCGCGATACTCACCTCGTCCGTCTTGCTCCTCGGCTGCCATGGGCGCATCACCGTAACACCACACGAGCCGGAATCATCGCACGACTCGATTCTTCCACGGCACACGGCGACCCAATCAACAGAATCGACCGCGCCGACGCCATCCACAGACAGGCCATCTGCAACCAACCCCGCCACGCCTCCGCGCACAACACCCACCGGCCCGATCGAGGTCTTCCCCCACATCCGCCTCGACCGCGACGCACGCACGGTCGACTTCGACGCCGTCGTCCCGCCACGCGCGTTCGCCGTCGTGTATCTCGAGCAGGTCGTCTGCACACGTGGCACTCGCGACCATGAGGTCCTCGCGATCACCGACGCGAAACCCTCCGAGATCCAGGCGGCGATCATGATGCTGGGCCTCGAGCCCGGCTCGCCCGGATCATGGGAATGGAAGGACAAGAAACTCATCCCGATCCCGCCCAAAGGACCGGCACTCGACGTGACCTTCGTCATCGATCGCAATGGCACAACGCGGGAAGAGTCGCCCCTGGACTGGATCACGCTCGAGACGACGGGGAAGACGCTCCGCGAGACGCTGGGCGAGTCGAGCCGCGGCGCGTTCGTGCTTGCAGGCTCAGGGTTCGTCGTGCGCGGGCCTGGCCTTCCCGAGGAATACGAGGCGGACGGCTCGGGGACGCTCATCGGCCTCACGACGTTCGGGACCGAGACGATCGCCTTTCGAAACATGCACAGCCCGGAGACATCGGTCGAGGCGCCGGTCTTCGTGCTGCGCGAGGACGCGACGCCGCCGGGCGGCACGCCGATCGTCGTCCGCATCCGCCCCGCCGAGTGAACCAACGTCCACGGCTAGCGCGCGAGTTCGAGCGTGAACTCCTGGGCGACCTCGCCGCTGTCCGCGCTCGATTCGACCGAGAGTTTCACGGGCGAGCCGACGAAGAACCCCTGGGTCCAGAGCGTCTGCAAAAACTCCGGTTCGTCGGCGACCGGCGTGCCGCCGACGTGGGTGACGCGCATGCCTGGCTTCAGTCCGGCATCGGAGGCCACGGTTCCCGGGATCATCGCACCAAGGACAACCCCCCGGCGCCGAGTCATGACCGTGAGCCCCGCGCGCTCCTCGAGCATCCGCCGGAGTTGATCCTCCTTGATGCTTGAGGGCGCGTCGCCCAACGTGGCACGGATGCTCACGATCGAGCCGTCACGCCAGACACGAAGGTCGATCGTTGAGCCGGGTGGCTCGCTGGCAATGAGTGACCGAAGTCCGCTCTCCTCCGTGGGCGAGGTGCCATTGATGCTGATGATCGCGTCGCCGGTGCGAAGCCCCGCGCGGTCCGCGGGGGTGCCGGCCTGCACCTCGACCGGGAACGCTCGCCCGCGATAGCCAGACTTCCCGCTCTGCCCGTTATCGTCGATGAATGTCGAGCCTTGGAAGCGAATGCCGAGGAATCCCGACTCGGTCGTGCCCGTGCTGATGAGTTGGGGTACGCGCGACTCGATCGTTGCGAGCGGGATCGCGAACCCGATCCCGGCGGATTGGCCCTCGGTCGTGCCGTCGGGCGCGTGGTTGGTGGCGATCGCGGTGCTCATCCCGACGAGCCGCCCACGGATATCGACGACAGGGCCACCCGAGTTTCCAGGGTTGATTGGCGCGTCGGTCTGGATGTAGTTCGTGACGCCCGTCGTCCCCGAGACGCCGCGCGCCGATCGTCCCAGCCCCGAGACAATCCCCGTCGTCATCGAGAACTTGAAGCCAAAGGGCGAGCCGAACGCGAAGACCGTGTCACCCAACTCCGGGCGATCGAGCGTCGCTCGCTCCATCGGAATGAGCGACGCAGACTCGCGGATGCGAATCACGGCGATATCCGAGAGCGGATCGGCCCCCACGAGTTCGCCCCGCATCACCTGCCCATCGTGCAGTTGGACCTGAAGTCTTGTGCCTCCCGCCACGACGTGCGCGTTGGTGACGACGTGTCCCTGCGTGTCATAGATCCACCCCGAGCCAGAGGACCCGTTCGCCGAGCGAGGACCCGTCGCCGACCACACCTCGATGTGCACAACCGACGGCTCGACGGCCTGAGCGATCGACCTCGTGGCGCGATTCACGCGCTCGAGAATGTCATCGACCTCGAGTTCGTGGCGGGCGAGCGAGACGTTCGCCTCGGTGCGTGCGCCGGAGATCCGCCGGATGGCCTCCGGCGCGGCGAGCAGCACCACGCCGGCCGTCGCCAGCACCACGAACGCGGGTCCAAAGGCCACGATTCGCCGCATCACACCACCTCCAACCCCTCACACGTGCCGCCCACTATGGCTTGCGTCGTCGTCCGCCGCCACGAGCCGCTGGTGTCTTGGATGCCCGCGGCGCGATCGACGCCACACCGCCCACCCTACGTTCGGCGCTCGCCCGCACCCACTCCTGTGCCGCCCGCTGGATCTCCTCGCCCACGCTGGCCATACGCATCGCAAACGTCGGGGGTTGATCGTTCAGTCCGAGAAGATCGTGCAACACCAGCACCTGCCCATGCGGCGATGGGCCGGCCCCGATCCCGATCACTGGAATCCCCGAACGCTCCACGACCCGAGCCGCGAGTTCATCCGGCACGGCCTCGATCAAAAGCATGACCGCCCCGGCCTCTTCCATGACCTTCGCCGCCTTCACGATCGCGTCGGCCTGCTCTTTGGTCTTGCCCGCACTCGAATATCCGCCCGTGAGTCCCGCGAGTTGCGGCCGGCTCCCGATGTGCGCGCACACCGGAATCCCCGCGCGGGCCATCTTCTGCACCAGCGGGCCGAACGACGCGTCCACCTCCACCTTGACGATGTCCGCACGCCCCTCCGTCACGAACCGGCCCGCATTCCGGATCGCCTCGGCGTCGTCGGCCTGGTACGACATGAACGGCATGTCGCCCATCACCAACCGCGACGGCGCCCCACGCTTCACGCCGGCTGTCAACGCCAACAGCACATCCAGCGGCATGTCCACCGTGCGATCGAAGCCCAGGATCATCTCCGCCGCCGTGTCACCCACCAACAGCACGTGCACCCCCGCACGCTCCAGCCAACGGGCCGTCGTCGCGTCATAGCACGTCAGGCAGGCGAAGACCTCGCCATCGCGGACCATGCGTCGGATCGTGCGGAGCGTCACCCTGGCCTCGCGGCCCTTCGATTCGAACCCCAGGCTCGGAATGCCTCCGGGATTCGTCGATGGAACTCGCCCCGCGTCCTTCGATCCGGCTGATTGGCGTCGTTTCACGCCCAGATCGTACTAGGGGTGCATGACGGGTGCCGACCGTGCCTCACAACGCCCGCACAATGGCCACTCCCCGCCCCGACACTCATACACTCTCCGCCCCATGCCCGTCCTGGCCGCCACGAACATTGCCCACAGTTACGGCGAACGCGTCATCCTCGACGGCGTCTCGCTCTCCATCGAACCGACCGACCGCATCGGCATTGTCGGCCGAAACGGCGCGGGCAAGTCCACCCTCATCCGCGTCTTGACGGGCCTCCTCAAGCCCGATCGGGGCGAGGTCGTCGTCCAACGCGGCGCCCGCGTAGGCCACCTCAGCCAGGAGCCGAATCTCAAGCCGACAGACACGCTGCGTCAGGCCGCCGAGGACGCCTTCGCCGAACTCCGCCGCCTGCACGACGCGATGCACGATGTCTACGACCAGATGGCGACCGCGACCGGCGACGCCCTCGACCGCCTGATGAAGCAGCAGGCGAAACTCGAGGCCGACATCGAGGCCGCGGGCGGCTATGTCACCGATCACAAGATCGAGGAGGTCCTCCACGGCCTCGGGTTCGTCGACGCCCAGTTCTCGATCCTCGTCGGCAAGTTGTCGGGCGGGCAGCGGGCGCGTCTCTCGCTCGCGAAACTGCTCCTCGAGCAGCCCGACATCGTCTTCCTCGACGAGCCGACGAACCACCTCGATCTCGCCGGACGACTCTGGCTCGAATCGTTCCTCCGCGACGAGTACAAGGGCGCGGTCGTCCTCATCAGCCACGACCGTTACCTCCTCGACAACGTCGTGAACCGCATCATCGAGGTCGAGCAGTCGCGCCTGATCGACTACCCCGGCAACTACGAGGCCTTCCGCGCCCTCCGGTCCGAGCGGCGACTGGTCATGCAGCGCGCCTTCGACGCCCAGCAGACGCGATTCAAGAAGGAAGAGGAGTTCATCCGCCGCTACAAGGCCGGGCAGCGCGCCCGCCAGGCCCAGGGACGACTCAGCAAACTCGAGCGCGAGAAACTGTCGTCCACGCTCGAACGCCCCGCCGAACTCGGCACCTTCAAACTCACGCTCCCCAAGGCCGAACGCACCGGCGACGTCGTCGTCGCGGCACGCGGACTCTCCAAGGCCTACACCGACGAGCACGGCAACACCAAGACCCTCTTCAAGGACCTCGACCTCGTCGTCGCGCGGGGCGAGCGCTGGGGCATCCTGGGTCCCAACGGCGCGGGGAAGTCCACGCTCGTCAAGTGCCTCCTGAATGAACTCGCCCCGGACACCGGAACCGTTCGCCTCGGCACCAACGTGAAAGTCGGCTACTTCCGCCAGACCCACGAGAACCTCCCCGCCGAGGTCCCCGTCTATCGATTCCTTCAGGATGTGATCCTCCGCGAGGCTCCCGGGCAAGCGCTCAGCGAGCAGCAGGCGCGGAATCTCGCCGGCGCGTTCCTCTTCTCGGGGAGCGAGCAGGATCGCCAGATGGGCATGCTCTCGGGGGGCGAGAGGACCCGGGCCGTCCTCGCGTCGCTCCTCGCCTCGGCGAAGAACGTTCTCGTGCTCGACGAACCAACGAATCACCTCGACATCCCCTCCTCGGAACGCCTCGAAGAGGCCCTCTCCATCCCCGACGAGGACGGCTCCCTCGGATTCGACGGCACGCTCATCCTCATCTCCCACGACCGCGCCCTCATCGACGCGACCTGCGATCACCTCCTCATCCTCGATGGCGAGGGGAACGCCCAACAGTTCCTGGGCGGCTACACCGAATGGCACGAGGCCGAGGTCCGAAAGCAGCGAGCCGCCGCCCTGGAACGCGAGGAAGCCGAGCGACGCAAGCAACGCAACCAGCCGCGAAGGCCGGAGGGATCAAAGTCGCCCGCGCCAAAGTCCAACCAGGCCTCGAACCCGCTCGCCAGACTCAAGGACGAGGAACTCGAGAAGCGCATCACCATGCTCGAAGTCGAGGTCCACGAGATCGACAAGGATCTCGGCGAGCCCGAGGCATGGAAAGATGCCGAGATGATGCAGGACCTGACCGAACGCCGCGAGGTCGCGCAGAGGAAACTGAGCGAACTCGAAGCCGAGTGGCTCCGAAGGGCCGACGAAAACTAGGTACTGGCGCAACGACGCGACCAAGCCTCGTGGCACAGGCGTCCCGCCTGTGTCTACATCTTCTACATTGTCTTTCAGTTCAAAGCAAGCGCCGCGCCGGCATGATCAGTCGCGCACCCACGACGCCAGCACCGTCGCGATCACCAGGGCCAGTGCCAGCGTCCACCCCAGAATCGCCGCCGCACGCCACACCCGCTCTGGCCGCCTCGCCGTTCCAACCATGGCCAGTCGACCATCATCCACACGCTCCCCCGCCCGGGCCGCATCCTGCACGATCGCGATCACGAGATTGGAATCAAACTCGCGGAGTCCCATGTCCACACCCGATGCGATGAGACGCCTTCGAACCTCGGGCCGGAGGAGCGCCGCCCGCCCGCCCTCGAGCGACCCGGCGACCTCGATCGCAAACGCCGCACGCACGTCGCTCGCCGACAACGACGCCGATTCAACGTTCGCCGAGGCCACGCGTGAACGCGCATCACCAGCCGAACCATCACGCGGACGCCCCCCCACCAGCCGTAATGTGCACGCCCGACCACCCATGCCACACTCCCGACACCGAACATCTCACCATGCAACGCTCGCGAGCCACCACTCGCCGGGCCGATGAGAGCGTATCGTCTCGCCCCGGATTGCACAAGGGTGCGGCATCAGGTGCCGACGTTCGTCCGAGAACAACGCCGACATGGACCCACTCCCCACGATCACGACCCGACTCGCCGCCACACAGATCGTGGCTCGGGCCGAGGCGCTCGCGAAGAAGGGCAAACTCCCGGGGTTCGAGGCCTCACCGGGCGCCCCCGCGGGTGAAGTATTCCAAACCAAACTCTTCGCGGGACGACTGAACGCGACGATGATTGCCCGCATCACCGAAAACGCCGAGCCGCGTGAGGTCTCCTTCTCGATCATCCATCCCAAGCGACCGGCGATGATCATCGCGCTCGTGACCATCCTCTCCATCTGGCCCGGCATGTGGATCACCGACTCGATGATCCGCACCTACATCCCGTCGTACTCGGTCTCCATGTGGATTACCGCGGCGTGGTACCTCCCGCTCTTTGTCCTGCCCGTGCCATGGGTGTGGCGGAAGATGAGCAACGCCGCCGAGCCAGCAGCCCGCGAGCACGCCGTGGAACAGATCGAGTCGTTGCGGGCTGTGCTCAACTCGGAATCGTGACGCGAAACAGCGCAATCTATTTCCCGTCCCGCCATTCTCGTTATACCTCCGCAAACTACAGTCGTCCGTGTGGTCCACCCAGCATGTCCTCGACCTGTGCGCCCGGGCCTTGATCGCCCGCGAGGATCTCCTCCGACGCGAGCAGGCCGTCTATGGCCTCGACGCGCTCGACGAACTCAAGATCCACGAGATTCTCGCGGCGGCCATCACCACCGAAGGCCTGGGCGTTCTCCGCGAGCAGCCATTTCCGGGCAAGCCCGGCTCGCGGGCCAAGCGTTCGGCGCGAGAGCGCTGCGATCTGGTCCTCACGCACAAGCCAGGCGTCGTGCTCCGCGATCCCGTCGCCGCCACGCTCGAGCGCGATGCTCTCGTTGGTTCACTCTTCGAGAGCGCCCAACTGCCGCCGACACCCGGCGTCGATCCCGCCGAGGCCTTCTGGCTTGAGGTGAAGGCCGTCGGGCAGTTCTGCTTCCGCGCCGGCGTGCCGACACCCAACTCCGCCTATTCGAGCGAGATCACCGCCGCCATTCGAGATGATCTTCTGAAACTTTCACGCGAAATCGAGCACCAGGATAATGAAGTGACACAACAGCCGAAACGTGGCACGAGGAGTTCCGCCTCCGCCATGACCCACGCCGGCCTGCTGCTGGTCCTCTTCACCGCCGACGAGGCGACGGCCACACACGACCGTGTCGCCGCGATGCACCGCGCGATCGACCTGGGCGCACGCCTCCGCGAGCACGCCTCGGCCACACTCCCGATTCTCGATCGGATCGGTAACGTCTGCTGCTCGCTCACGCTGTTGCGGGCGTGAGGCGCGAAGGGGCCACGGGCGCGCGGGCGTTGACCTTCTCAAGCCCCAGCACATCCGCGATCGCTCTCGCCGACGCCTCCGACGCGCGAAGCCCCGCGAACAGTCCCACCATCTCCGCCTGGTCGCGGCGCTGCTGCTCGGCGACCTCGGGCTGTTCGATCAATCGGAGCAGTTCCGCCGAGATCGGCTCGGCCCCGGCAAAGTGGGGCACAAACTCGGGCACGATCCGCTTCCCCGCGATCAGGTTGGGGAGCGTGAACGTCTTGGTCGAGAGGACCAGTTTCGCCAGCCAGTACATCGGGACGTTGGACTTCTTGTAGAAGACAACCATCGGGCGCCCCTGCTTGGCGACCTGCAGCGTCACCGTCCCGCTCTTGACGAGGGCGAACTGGCACCAGCGCACGACCGCGTCGGTGTTCCCCACCGCGATCGAGACACCGTTCGGCCAGCCGCCGTGCTCCCCCGCCATCTCGCGCAGGTGCCGAGCCACCGGCTCGCTCGTTGCCGCCACCACGCCGACGGCACCCGGGAACCGCTCCTTGACCGTCCGGAACGATTCCAGAATCAGCGGGAAGTTCCGGAGGAGTTCGTCGGGGCGCGAGCCGGGCATCATCGCGATTCGCGGCTCGCCCTTGGGATACGCTGACGCGATCCGGTCGAGTGTGCCAAAGTCGAGCGGTTCATCAAAGAGCATGTGCCCCACGAATCGTGCCGGGACGCGCCGACGATCGAAGAACCGCTCCTCGAAGGGCAGGAGACAGAGCACGAGATCCGTAAGGCGCCGCAGTTTGTGGATCCGCCAGCGCCCCCACGCCCAGATCTGCGGCGCGACGAGATGGACGACGCGCACACCCCGCTTCTTGGCGATCGCGCAGATCGGAAAGTTCGCCGCGGGCGAGTCCACCGGGACATGGGCCGACACATGGTGCTCGCCCATCCACTTCTCGATCCGAGCGTTGATCCGCTGGTGGTCGATGATCTTGGTGATCCCCGGCACGCCCATGACCGCGTCCTCGCCGGTGCGTTCGATGAGGTTTGCGCCCGCGGACTCCATCTTGGGCCCGCCCCACGCGAAGACCTGGACCTCCGGGTGCATCCGCTTGAGTTCGCGGATCACGGTCGAGGCGTGGTCGTCGCCGCTGGGCTCAAAGGCGGTGAACAACACCGACGCCCGATCCGGGGCGTTGGGCGTTGAGTTCTGTTGTTCCGCGTTCGAGACCACCAGGCCAACATCCTCCAACCCCGGCTCGATGCGTGAGCACTCGCCGGACGCCGAACTCAATCAACCAAAGACCACAGCCACGTTCATCGTGGCCACCGCAAGATGGTAGAAGCGCACCCCAAACCGGGCGATTCGCCCAGAGACGCCCACTCCCCTTACAGCCCCGCCGCGATGAACCACGCCGAAGGCCGCGAGCCCAGTGCCGTCGCAATCGCCACGATGGACTCCAGGCTTGGAAAAACCGACCCGCGCTCGATCGTGCTCAACTGGCTGACGCTGACGCCCGACGCCTCGGAAAGGTCGCGGAGCGTCCAGCCCTTGGCCGTCCGACTCATGCGAATCTGGTGCCCGACCTCGCGACGGAGCCGATCCTGGGGCGCGTCCCCAAGCCCAAGCGCCGCCGTCGCCTGGGCGAGCACTCGACGCAGTTCGGCGATCGTGAAGGGTTTGCTGAGATAGTCGAAGACATCCTGCTTGAAGGTCGTTCGCATGCCCTCCATCGTCGGATAGCCCGTGACGACGAGGACGCAGAGTTTCGTCCAACGCTTGCGGATCTCGGAGAGGACCTCCTCGCCGCTGTGCCGGCCCATCTTGATGTCCAGGAGCACCACGTCGGGGAGTTCGGCCTCGCACGCGCGATAGAACTCATCGGGTGTCGCCACCACTCGCACACGATGCCCATCGGCGTCCAGCACGCCCTGGATGTACTCGCGAAAATCGGGATCGTCGTCGAGCGCGACGATGTTCAATGGCGTGACCGATTCCTCCGCAGACGCATGCCCAGTGCCTTGCCGATTCTGTGGCGTACGAGATTGGGGCGTGTGGGATGGATCCATGCGTCACGACCTCCCCGCGTGGGCCGAGGCCCGAGTTGAATCATCCTCGTGCTCAACCCGCTGACGCAGCGGCATCAGAATCTCAAAGATCGCCCCGTGCTCACCCCCACCCACCGGCGGACGGTTCTTCGCGAGGATCACGCCCGCGTGCTCGCGCACGATCCCCTCCGCGACGGCCAATCCCAGTCCCGTGCCCCGTGCGTCCAGCCGCGTCGAGGCGAACGGCTCAAAGAGCCGGGGGAGCACCGCCGGATCGATTCCGCCGCCATCGTCGATCACGGTGATCGTCACCCACTCCGCGTCCCTTGTGTCCGGTTCACATTCGACCGACTCCTGCGGCCCCACGCGGCCACGCACCTCGACCGATCCCAATCGTCCACCCTCGCTCCGAAAGAGCAAGCCCTCTTCATATGCCACAACCGAATCGCACGAGTTCCGAAGCAAGTTCACAAAGACCTGCACCATCCGATCGGCGTCGCACTCCACCACCACTTCCAGCGGCACGCGGTTTCGGATCTCGACGCCACGCCGATCCGGGTCGAGTCTCACCAGCGTCGCCGCCTCTTCGACGATGTCCGCCATCCGCACAACGCTCGTCCTCGGCGGGCGCACCCGCGCGAAGTCCAAGAGGCTCTCGCCCAATCGCTCCAGTCGATGGACCACGCGCCCCATGAGCGCCGCCTCGGCCGCCGGAAGGCTCTTCGTGGGCGAGCCGTTCAACTTCTCCACGAGTCCCGTGAGCACGGCAAGCGGCGTGTTCAACTCGTGCGCCAGGCCCGCCGACATCATCCCCAGACTCGCCAGCCGGTCGGCGTCGGCCAGATTCCGCCGCGCCATCTCCAGAAGATGGTTCCTCCGCTTCATATCAACGGCGACGACCTCCAACTGCTCCAGTGCCGCCGCGAGATCCGCCTGGTTTTTCCGGAGTATCCCGATCGTCTCGTTGCGCGACCGCATGATCTCGCCGAGCTCGTCGGCAGGGATCACCGCGGCAGGAATGATCTCGTCGGTCCGTCGATCTTCACGTGTCGCCCGGTCGGCGGCGAGCAGCCTGCGGATCGGGTCGTAGACGTTCCTGGGAAGGACAAAGACCTCGAGCGCCACCGCCACGAACGCGTACACCGCGACTACCGCGAGCGACGCGAGCAGATAGAGCAGCCACACCGCGCGCCGAGCCGCGGGAATCACGACTCGAATCGCGACATAATCGCCCTCACGCGCCCCGGGGACGTAGGACACGGCACTCGCGCCAAGATCCGCCACCGGTGCGATCACCGCGTCGCCGAATCGCGCCCGGATCTCCGCGGCCTGATCCGGGAGCAGCCCCAGTTCCGACGCCGAGCCGTGACGCACACGGACCGACTCCATCGACACCGCGAGGTTCACGCCGTCGTGCCACCCCTCACGCAACACCGACGGCACGAGCGCCCGCATCACGACTAGCGACTCGTCCTGTTCTGCGGCCTCGACCACGCTTCGCACCGCCGGGCGGAGCGCCAGAATCAGAATCCCCGCGAGCACGAGCGAGAACGCCGTGTGCAGGAAAATCAGTTTCTTCCGGATACGCATCCCGGCCAGAAGCCCGGCCCGACGCTTTGGGTCGCCCGTCTCGCTCCATTCCGAAGTGTTCGTTCCGGGCGTCATACGCTCGAAACCCTAGCCGGGCCGCGACTTCCAATCCCGACGCCCGCCTCGTGCCCGTCCGAATCGCCATGCCGAACCCACGATCACATTCTGAGGCCAATACGCCGCCACATTCGGCACGCGACAGCGCCCTTCGCGTGATCGCTCAGCACGTCCGCCGGTTTCCGGACCTGGAGCCGCTCGCGATCGACGAACGCTCGCTCTCTCCCAAGGACGCGGGTTTGGCCAACGCGATCGTTGATGCCGTCCTCCGCCACTGGCTCTCCCTCGAGTTCATCGCCGCCCGTTTCTCGTCGCGTCCGTGGAACTCGCTCTCCCACGTCGTCCGCGCCGCGATCCTCGCCGGCACCGCCCAACTCCTCGTTCTCGACCGCATCCCGCCACACGCCGCCCTCCACGAGACCGTCGAGTGGATCAAGCGTGAATCGCCCAAGGCCAGCGGCCTAGTCAACGCCATCCTCCGCCGAGTCTCTGAACTCAAGGTCGAGCGCCTCGATGGACTGACACCGGATTCGTTCCCGCTCCACGCCACGTCGACACGCTCGCTCGCGGTTCTTTCTCTTGAGTTGCCTCCCGACCCGCTCGCCAAGGCCGCGGTGCTCCTGAGTCACCCCGAGGCGCTCCTTCGCGCGTGGGCTACCGACTTCGGCCAGGACGAGGCCGTCCGACTCGCGTTCCACTCCCATGCCCGCCCGCCGATCACGCTCAATGTTCAATGGGCGAGCGACGCCGATCTCGCGGCACTCGAACTCACGCCGCATTCAACGCCCGGGCACGCCGTCACGCCGCTCGTGGGCGCCCGCCTCGCCACGGCTCTCAATGAACACCGAGGCATCTGGGTGCAGGACGCCGCCGCGGGCATGGCCGTGCGGAGCATCGCCCATCTCACGCCACGTGTCGTCCTCGATGCGTGCGCCGGCCAAGGGACCAAGACGCGCCAACTCGCCGCCACGTTCCCCAACGCGCGCATCCTCGCCACCGATGTCGATCATGCTCGCCTCAGCACGCTCTCATCATCCACTCGCCACCTGCCCAACGTCACCGTCATCGCGTTCGACACCCTGCGCGACCATGCCGGTACGTTCGACCTGATCCTTCTCGATGTCCCCTGCACCAACACCGGCGTCCTCGCGCGACGCACCGAGGCCCGGTATCGCACGCAGACCGGCCAACTCGACCGGCTCGCGAGCATCCAAGAAGGCCTCATCAAGAAGGCCTTCGAACTCCTCGCGTCCGGCCGTGAGTCCCGAGTCGTCTATTCCACCTGCAGCATCGACCCGCGCGAAAATCTGGAGCGTGTCGAGCAGGCCCAGCATCGTCTCCAGACGCCGATCGAGCTCGAATCCCATCATCTCGCCCTCCCGGTCGGAGGCCCCGGCGAGCCGCCCCACTCCTACCGCGACGGCTCCTTCTCCGCGATTCTCCGCCGTCGATGAGTCACCACCGGTTCATTGCTTGAACCGAGTCGACAACGCCGAACGCACCAGCATTTCCGTTCGTGTCATCGGCGTACGATCTCCACAGTTGCCGCCCGGCGTTCGTGTCGCCGAGCGTCATCCACGCCCTCTCTCCACTCCGCCCAACTCGGGGACGATCGATGAACCTTCTCGACATCCTCACGCTCGACTGCATCCGCGTTCCCCTCCAAGGCCAGGAGAAGCGCGCCGTTATCCACGAACTCGTCGATGTCCTCTCCGACGCCGGCCGCGTCGGCGACCCCAAGGCCCTCAAAGACGCCGTCTGGACCCGCGAGCAGACCCGGACCACCGGCATCGGCAATGGGCTGGCCATCCCCCACGGCAAGTGCGCCGGCATGGCGAGCCTCTCCATGGCCATCGGCAAGCCCGCCAAGCCCCTCGACTTTGAGGCCATCGACAGCCAGCCCGTCCGACTGGTCGTCCTCCTCGCCAGCCCCCCCGATCGCACGAGCGACCATATCCAGGCGCTCGCCCGGGTCACGCGCCTCATGATCATGGACGACTTTCGCGAGCGCATCTACGCCGCACAGTCCTCCGAAGAAATCTTCGCCTTGCTCCAGAGCCAAGAGAACAAGTCGTAATCGCCACGCCGGCGACGCCTCACGCCACCATGATCACCCCGATCGATCCATTCGCGACCCTCCCCGCGATCGAGTCGTCGCTCGTCCGGTATGTCGACTCGCTCTCGACCACGCCCAGGACGCATAAGGCGGTGCGATACGCCCTGCTCGGCGGCGGCAAGCGCCTCCGTCCGCTCTTGGCTTGGTGGGCCGCCGCGGCGTGCGGCCTTGATCCGACGCGTTCGCTCGGAGCCGGACGGGCCGTCGAACTCGTCCACGCGTTCAGCCTGGTCCACGACGATCTCCCCGCGCTTGACAACGACGATCTCCGTCGCGGGAGGCCCACACTCCACAAGCACGCGGGCGAGGCCCTCGCCATCCTCGCGGGCGATCTCTTGCTCACGCTCGCCTTCGAGACCATCCAGCAGGTCGCGCCGTCGTCCGCCCATGCCTTGGAAATGTCGCTCGAACTCTCGTCGGCCACACGCGCGATGATCGATGGTCAGGTCTGCGACACGATCGGCGACGAACTTCCCATCGGCATCGTGTCTGGCACTCATGCCGCACGAGTCAGGACCGATCCGAGTGGCGATCACACCGCGCTCGACCGAATCGAGGGCATCCACCGTCTCAAGACGGGCGCCCTCATCCGGGCCGCATGCCGACTGGGTGTCCTGGGCTCGGGCGGCTCATCTCGTGACCCACGGTTCAAGGCGATCACCGCCTTTGCCGAGGCCGCGGGTCTGATGTTCCAGATCGTGGACGACCTGATCGATCTCGAGCAGAGCGCCGAGCATGCCGGCAAGAAGACGGGGAAGGATGCCGCCGCGGGGAAGGTGACGTATCCGGGCGTCGTCGGCATCGACGAGGCCCGTGCGGAGGTCGCACGCTTGCGCGAGGTCTGCCTCCAGTCGCTCAAACCGCTCGGGCCATCGGCGGATGGCCTCCTCGCACTCGGGAACGCCCTGGCCACACGCACGCGATAGCCGCGAGCATCGCGAACACACGAGCGTTCGGCCGAACTGGTGGCGTTGAAAAATAGAATGCATGCACAAAAACACAGCACGCCGGGTTTTGGCCCGGCGCGCATGTGCATTGGTATACAAGAAAACAGTTGGGGCCGCGTTTGCCTGACCTCACGGCCAGGCTGTCGCTCTCCGAAGAGGGCGAACGAGATTGTGTTGACGTACTCGCTGCACATCGCTGTGCGGCCGAAGGGTTCTCGAGTTGCCGGCTTTGGACCGGTATTCTCGTCTTCGGTTTGGGCGAGTCTAAGGAAATCCCTTAGAAAGGAGGTGATCCAGCCGCAGGTTCTCCTACGGCTACCTTGTTACGACTTCGTCCCAGTCACCGATCTCGCCGTAGACACCACTGAGATGTGGCGGCTTCGGGCGCTCCCGGCTCCCATGACGTGACGGGCGGTGTGTACAAGGCTCAGGAACACATTCACCGGAGCGTAGCTGATCTCCGATTACTAGCGATTCCGACTTCATGCAGGCGAGTTGCAGCCTGCAATCCGAACTGGGGCGCGTTTTTTGCGATTTGCTCCGCCTCGCGGCCTCGCTTCGCTTTGTGCGCGCCATTGTAGCACGTTTGCAACCCTGGATGTAAGGGCCATGAGGACTTGACGTCATCCCCACCTTCCTCCGGTTTGACACCGGCAGTCTCGCTAGAGTACTGGCTTGCGCCGAGCAACTAACGATAGGGGTTGCGCTCGTTAAAGGACTTAACCTGACACTTCACAGCACGAGCTGACGACAGCCATGCAGCACCTGTGACCGTTCCACCCAGAGGGTGTGGCTCCTGTTTCCAGGAGTTAATCCGGCCATGTCAAACCCAGGTAAGGTTCTTCGCGTTGCCTCGAATTAAGCAACATGCTCCACCGCTTGTGTGAGCCCCCGTCAATTCATTTGAGTTTTAGCCTTGCGACCGTACTCCCCAGGCGGCGCACTTATCGTTTTTACTACGACCGATACGGCGTCAAAACCGCACCGGTCTAGTGCGCATCGTTTACGGCGTGGACTACCAGGGTATCTAATCCTGTTTGCTCCCCACGCTTTCGTGCCTCAGCGTCAGGACAGGCCCAGCCGGACGGCTTCCCCATCGGCATTCCAGTAGATATCTACGCATTTCACCGCTCCACCTACTGTTCTTCCGGCCCCTACCTGCCTCAAGACTCGCAGTATGCCGTGCAGTTCCTGGGTTGAGCCCAGGGCTTTCACACAACACTTACGAGCCCGCCTACGCACCCTTTAAGCCCAGTGATTCCGACTAACGCTTGTGGCCTCTGTATTACCGCGACTGCTGGCACAGAGTTAGTCGCCACTTCCTTTGGGAACGATCAGTGTTTCTGTTCCCTGACAGTGGTTTACACGCCGGAGGCGCTTCATCCCACACGCGGCATTGCTCCGTCAGGCTTGCGCCCATTGCGGAAGATTCGTTACTGCAGCCTCCCGTAGGAGTCCGGGCAGTGTCTCAGTCCCGATGTCGCAGGTCGTGCTCTCACACCTGCTACCCGTCTTCGGCTTGGTGGGCTCTTACCCCGCCAACTACCTGATAGGCCGATCGCCGCTCCCAAGGCGCGAAAGCTTTGCTCCTTAGAGATCATGAGGTATTACTCGCAGTTTCCCGCGGCTATCCCCCACCTCAGGGCACGTTCGATCGTATTACTGACCCTTTCGCCACTTGCCCTTGCGGGCTCGTTCGACTTGCATGTTTTAGCCATGCCGCCAGCGCTCAGTCTGAGCCATGATCAAACTCTTCAATTGATTTCCGTTGGACCCGAACACGATTTCTCGTGACGGGTGATCTTCAATGGAAGTGCTGACCAGGTTATCCACTCATCCAACCCGTCCCAAGTCTTGCGACTTGGAATGGAACTGGACTCGTGGTGGTCTCCACCGAAACCCATCCTCTCGGATGGATCCCGATGCCGTCGGCGCTTGTTCCGACGGAAAAATCTGGCATTCACTCACTTGTGAATCATTAAATTTAAGGGTTCACTCGTGAACCACACGAGAATGCCAACGCCAGGGGCTGTGACCCCGGCTCGGACACCGATCTCTTGGTGGATCGGTTTTGTGGATTCGTCAACGACCGCCCTGTCCGAAGGGCTGGGGATGGTCCCCATGTCGAAGACGCACACTCTCGCGCGGCTCCCAACTGTTCACTTTTCAAAGATCCGCCGGGCAACTCGCCGAAGAAACCACTTGGTTTCCCAGTTGTTTCCAAGGCTTCAGGCATCACGCCCGTCGTCCGGCCTGCTCAATGGGCAGGGGACAAGTCTAAGCCAAACTCCTCCACGGTCAAGCCGCCGGGAAGCCATCTCGTCGTAAATTCTCCTAAGTCCCAAATCCGGAACCTGTTGGGAACTTGTCACGGTCACTAACAACCCCTAATATTCCGTATGTTCGGTTTGTGTTTGCGTCACACCCCACCCGCCGTCAGCACGCACGCCCAGATACCTGCCGGAGCGTGCTTTTCCCCCACTGCTCGGAGCGCCCGGCAGGCCTCGCTCATCGTGGCCCCGGTCGTCAGGACGTCGTCCAGGAGCACGACATGATGCCCGTCGAGTCCGAGAGCCTCTCGGGTTGCCCGCATCGAGCCAGAAACGTTCGCCTTGCGCTTGGAAGCCGGGAGATTGGCCTGCTGAGGACGATGTCGTCGGGCGATGCCCCGGACGATCGGGAACGCCGTCTCACGCGAGACGCCCTTGGCGAGGACAACCGTGTGATCAATACCGCGGGCCACACGCCGGCGAAACGACGTCGGCACGGGGACGAGAACGACCGAGTTCCGATCGATCGATGACTTCGAGAGTGCATTGAGAAGTGCGCGTCCGAGTTCACGACCGAGATCGATCCCCAGCCGCCGCGAGCGGTGGAACTTCACCTCCAGCACACAATCGCGCAACAGGCCGTCGTGCTCGCCCAGTCGCACAGCGTGGGCCCAGGCGACTTTCTTGCGCGCGCAATGCCGGCACCCCTCCTCAAATCGCTCGTTCGGCCCGAGTGTCGTCAGGCAGCGTGGGCAGTACGACCCAGGCGGATCCGCGGCCCACGAGTGATCGCGTGCTCGCTCGGGCCACGTCGCGTGGGTCAGGCCCAGCCACTGCTCTTCGATCTCGCGCCACCAGTGCTTGGGCGGCGGCAGAGCGACCGGCGTGGCGTGTGCGTCGGCCTGGGGTGTGGACGAAGGCTCTGAAGATGGCCCTGGAGGCCAGCGGAAGTCGGCGGATTGGGTCGTTGTGGGTTCCACCGTGATTCACTGATTTCGACGGCGTGTCGTGATTACGAGGATCGCCCGAGGGCGCGGCGGACCACCATGGCGCGCGCGCTGCGACGCTGGTCCTGGTCGAGGTCCTTGCCCAGCGCGCGCTGGAGGTGCCCGGGCTGGACCTGGAGCATGAGCGTGTTCACGGTTGTGGCCTCGACGCTGGGGATCATGCCCAACATGACGCCCAATCGCACGTGGCTGAGGTGCTGCATGGCCTCGTCGGTCGAGAGCAGCCGTGCATGGGTCAGAGCGCCCAAGGCGCGAAAGACCTGGTCTTCGAGGGTCAGTCGGCGTTTCTCAACGAGTTGGCGACGGGCGTGTCGTTCATACTCAACGACGCGGGGGATGATCTGCGTGTCAAGTTCCTCGACGATCGTCTGCTCGGTCTTGCCCAGCGTTGTCTGGTTGGAGATCTGGTAGAAATCGCCGGCGGAGTCGGAGCCTTCGCCATAGAACCCGCGGACGGCGAGGTTCATATCGCTGGCGGCCCGTTTGACTTTGTCGATGTCGCCCGAGAGACGCAACCCCGGCAGGTGGAGCATGACGCTCATGCGCAGGCCCGTGCCGACGTTGGTCGGGCAGGCGGTGAGATAGCCGAAGCGAGAGGAGAAGGCGTACTCGATCCCGGCCTCGACGCGGTCGTCGATCTGATCGATTGCGCGCCAGCATTCACCCAGCGCCAGTCCCGACCGGATGACCTGGATGCGGAGGTGATCCTCCTCGTTGACCATGATGCAGAGTCGCTCGTCGGGGAGAGAGACGGCGACGCCACGCGGATCCCCCGAGGCGTCGTCGGACTTGGACTTCCCGTGCGATTTGCCTCGCGCGAGGTGCTTGGAGATGAGGTGCCTCTCGACGAGCAGGAGTTTGTCGACCTCGCTCGTCTCGTGGAGATCGACCCACATCATGCGGTCGGCGAGGCCCGCTTGGAGGAGCCAGTTGCGTGATGTGTCGAGGGTGTGCTGTCGCTGTGCGCGCGAGGCGCGCGAGGCGAAGGTGCAGTCGGCGATGTTCCTCGCGAGGCGGGCGCGAGAGGACATCACGACGTCGCTCGCGGGGCCCTCGCCTTTGAGCCATTCCGTCCCGCGATTCCAGGGCTGGGGCGACGACGGCACGCCGGGGGCATCGCTCACGCCTGGTCCTCCGCGTCGCTCGCGTTCGACTCGTTGAGTTTCTTCAGTTCGTCGCGGAGTCTGGCGGCCTCTTCGTACTTTTCCGTTTTGATGGCGGAATCAAGATCGGCGCGGAGGCGTTTGAGGCGTTCGGCCCTTTCGGCGAGGAGCGAGACCTCCGGGCTTGGCGTCGGCGCTTCGGACACCTCGTGGCCTGCGCCAGCGCGTCGCGGTTGCTTGCCGATGTGTTTCACGCCGCCCTCGTGGGCACGCTCGATGAGGGGCGAGAGTTGGCGGACGAAGGCCGCGTAGCAGCGCGGACACCCGAGCAGACCGGACTTTCGAAACTCGTTGAACGTCTGCCCGCAGCCGGGGCAGGAGGTCTGCTTCGGCGGCGTGGCGGCGGGAGTCTTGCCCACGGCCTGGCTGACGAGGAACTTCGACATCAACTCATTGAGCGGAACGGGCGCCTGCACGGGGATGCCCTGGCTGGCTGCACAGGACTCGCAGAGGTGGCGTTCGACCTTCACGCCGTTGCGGACCGTGACCTCGTGGACCGTCGCCTCCTTGTCGCACTGATCGCACTTCATGTCGAGGAATGGTACGCGAAGGTCGCGGTTCGCCGTTTGCGCATCTCAAAAGTGGAACGAGCCGTTCCACGCGTGGGACGGCTCGTGAGGACACTTCGTTCGTGTGCGAGATCAGGCGCCGGCCTTCTGCTGGCGGGTGTAGCCGTACTTCCGCTTGAGGGCCTTAACGACCATGCCGGTGCGGATGGCCTTGGTGGAGGCGCGGACGCGCTCCTGGCGACCATCGATCAGGGCGACGACGTCCTGAAGATTCGGCTTGAAGGTTCGGCGGGTGATGCCGGTGGGCTTGAGACCGAAGCCGCCCTTGGCGATGGCCTGGCCACGCCACGCGCGCTTGAAGCCGCGGGAGACAGTCTTACCGGTGAACGCGCAGGTAGCAGGCATGGGAAACCTCGGCGAAACAGATCAAAGTACGAACAAGTCACGCCGAAATGCTCCCGGCGTGAGGGAGGCAACTGTAGGCGTTTGGCCACTCAAGGCAACCCCTGTGGCGACTGGCTTGGATTCGGTTCGTGAATCCTGGCCTTGGGGCGGAAGAGGGCCAGGCAGGCCGTGCTCCCGTGGAGGAAGGACTGGCCGGCGATCGGGCCGATCTCGCCGAGTGCGGAGAATCCGGCGAGAGGGATCGACCTGGCCATTCCGGCGACGGGGCGTCCACCCTTGGCGAGGTCCTCGCCGGCCTGGGGAGGCTCAAAGGCCCGCTGGACGGCCTGGGCGTCGTGGTGCGGCCTTCCAAAGAGGCGTCGGCCCCGGGTGTGACATGTGACCAAAAAGACACCTTTCGGCGGGTCGCGGAGTTGCTGGGCGTCGAGGAGCAGAGCCAGATCCTCCTCGGCAGTGGTCTTGTCGCGGTAGTGCAAGCGGACGGTCTGGCCGACTCGGACGAGATCGTTGATGGCGACGCCGCCGGAGTTCTGGTCGAGACCGACGACGGGCCTCATAAGGAAGTCGTCGCGGCCGAAGCGTTCTTTGTATTCGTTGATGACGAGGCCAACGAGCAGGCCGTCGCTGAGCGTGGCGCGGGCACTCTCGCCGAGGGATTGGATGGCCTCGGCGAGGACCTCCGGGGCGCGCCGGCCGCCGAGTTCCAGGATCAGGTTGTGGCGTGCCTTGGTAACGACCAGCGGCGGACCGAAGGGGCGGCACCCTTGCGAGACCACGGTGTCGATCGTGAGATCACCCGAGATGGAGACGCCGACGGCTCCGGCGCGCATGACACGATCGTTCAGGAAGAGCACGTTGCCGCCCGGTGTTTTCGAACCAGAGCACAGCCCGCCGAGGATGGGCGCGGGATGGTCCGGGCAGGCGAGCGTGGAGACGGCGTTGAGCGAGGGGAGGAGTTTGATGAGCGGGATGCTGAAGGGATCGGGGAAGAAGAGGATCCCCGAGAGATCCCGGGTGATGCCGAGTCGCTCGCGGAGGTGCTCGTGGGCGGCCTGGGTGTCGTCGATGGGGTCGGCGTGGTCGAGGGCGAAGGGGTGGATGCGGGCGCCCGTGGCGTGGAGGGCGAGGGCCGCCACGGCGGGAGAGCCCTCGAGTTCAACGGCGTCGGCGAGGACCGACCCGGCGGAGGCGCCGACGATCGCGGCGTTCGGCAGATCCCGGCGAAGCGCAGCGAGTAGTTCATGGGCCGACTCGGCGTGGTGCGGCGAGAAGAAGACGAGGACAAGATTTGGAGTATCGGATCCGAGCGATTCGCTGAGCAGGCGTGCGACGTGGGCGCCCGCGGCCTCGGACCGGGCATTGGTCGAGAGGGCCGAGGCGAGTTTGAGGCCGGACTCGTGGTGGATGGGCATCATCGGTGTGGTCGAGCGTGTCGTGGGATTGTTGGCGGGGCGCAACGAAACGCCCCTCGACGTGTGGGCCGAGGGGCGTGGGGTGTTTCAGACATGTGGAAATCGGCTCAGCCGCCGACGTTCGCACCTTCCGCGGCGGGGACGTCGCTGGCGGGCGCGGCGTTGGGCTGCGTGCCCAGATCCGGAGCCTGCGGCGGCGTCAGGTTCTGGCCCGCGGCGTCCTTGAGTTCATCGATCCTCGTGGGCGTGATGAGTTGGACGTTGAGGGTCGGGTCCATCTGGGTGTCGCCGATGATCCCGACGATGCGGCCGACGAGAACGTCGAGGTTGCGCTTGGTGTCGGGCTTGACGTAGCCGATGGTGTGGGGAATTCCGCCGACGGACTCGACGCGGAACATGCGCGGGAGGCGCTTGCCGTCGTAGAGGGTTGAGGCGCGGAGCGTGCCGATCATCTGGTAGACGCGGCTGGCCTCGAACTCCTGGAGGCGCTGTGCGAGGGCAATCTGGCCCTGGTCGAGCATGACGCGCTCGGACTGCTGGCGGGCCGCCCGCTCGCGCGAGTCGATCGCGATCGTCAGCCACTGCAGGCGGCGATCGAGTTGCTTCTGGACGTACTCGTGCTTGCGGATCGCGAAGTCGTCCTTGAGGTTGGCCTTCTGGGCGTCCCAGTCGGCGATGGTGCGCTCGAACTCGGCCTTGAGTTCGCCGTATTCCGCGGTCGCGATCGGCTCTTTGAGGACGGCCTTGAAGGAGCCCTCGAGGCTCTCGACGGAGGCGACGAGACGCTTGGCCGGATCGATCGGCTCAACCTTGGTGGGGTCGGTCTTGACGCCCTCGGGGTTGTTGCCGGTGATCGTCGTTGGCGTGGTGTCCTGAGCGCCGGGTGTTGTGGCCTCCGGGTTGATGTTGGGTTGAATCGTGCCGTCTGCGGCCTTGTTCGGAACAGCGTTCGGATTGGCGTTGGGATCGGTCGGCGAGACGGGAGCGACCGGCTCGGTCTTGCTCGCCACCTTTACAGCACCCTCGACCGCGATGGGGCCCTTTGCCGTCGTGTACGCGTCGACCTCGGCGTCGGTGGCTCGGCGGACGAGTTGGTTGCTCACCCAGGCTCGTGCTTGGGCCGGCGGGACGACGCGATAGGCAACGACCGTGCCGTTGGCGTCCATCGTCGGCTCGATGAGTTTGAGCGTGGTTTCCGCGGGGAGCGACTCGGCAAGGACGGACTTCCAACTCCCGGCAAACCCGGAGACGAGGCTGGCAGCCTTGAGCGAGGTGTCCTTGGTGAGGGTGACCGTGTCGCCGCTGACGGCGGCCTCTTGGGCGCGCACGAAGACGCCGAGGGTCGGCGGATAGGCGACGCGCATCCAGTTGCCGGGCTGCTCATCGCAGAGGAGCACGGTGCCACTGGCGAGTTCGGCGATGGAGTAGTGCTGCTCGCTGTCGGCGCAGCGGAGCGGGGCCTTGTCGGCGGTGACGACGACGTAGAACGGTTCGGCCTGGGCCGCGACGGTGCTCGCGGACGGCAGACCGAGGAATGCAACGATGGCGACACCACTGGTCGCGACCCAATGCCACGGACGAGAACTCATGTCACGCGCCTCCCTTCGCTGGCGAACGATCCATAATTGCCGGGCTCAGAGCGTCGATCATGCGACAGTTCGACCCGGGTCAGGACGTTAGGCAAGGCGGTCGATTTGCGATGGTCACGGACGTGTCAGAGAGTACGAAAACACGCGTCGCTGGAGGCGTGTGACAGGGCCGATCGGGGTTCGGATGGCTATTGTTCGCACGGCCTTCCGGGCAGGACGCCCGGGTGAAGGTGGGAACCGCGACGCCGACGGGCCGAACCGTCGGAACCAGGACGAACAATCCGGGACACACGAGCCATGGACGAGGCTCGATGAGGCCACGCCACACATGAGCACCAGGCCGGTCTCCGAAAAATCGGATGACCCGATCACAACCCACGCTCGGAACACACTTTGAATCGACGGCCTTGTGAAATGAACGGTTGGCGTCGGGCGTCTCGCCACACACGGGTGGGCGTGGGGCTGATGCTGGCGCTTGGGGCTGGGTCGTGCTCGAATCCAAGCCCGCTTGGGGATCAGGCCGATCGCGATCTTCGGCGGCTTGTGATTGATGCGGCGGCTCGCGAGGTGGCGGAGGCCGGACGCGAGGACAAGGCGGTTGTCCTTTCGCGTGAGAGCGGGGTCGAGGGGCTGAGACTCTGGCCTGGCATTCTGGAGGAACTCGACAAGAGTTCCGGGCCGCGGTCGTATGAAGGCGCCAAGGCGGACTTCGGCGTGAACCTGCTGGGAACCAAGGCCGAGACGGTCGCGATCAGCCTGGAGCACGCGATCAAGGCGTCGGTTGAGCACAACATCGCCGTTCGCTTTGCGCGGATCGGGCCGGGGATCGGCGAGGCGCAGGTCGTCGCGGCGGAGGCAGCCTTCGACTGGACGTTCACGGCGAACTTCTCGGCGACGCGTACCGATTCGCCACGCGTCGCGACGAGTTTCTCGAGCAACACGCAGGGCGTGCCCAGCACCACGGAGCAGACGGGCCTGACAACCTCGGTCGGGTTGCGTCGGAATCTCGTCGGCGGCGGGCGGCTGACGCTGCAGCACGGGCTTGATTACACCGACGACAGCACGCCCTTTCAGACCAGCCGTCCGAACCCGGCGAACCTGCTGTCGTTCACGGTGCAGTATGACCAGCCGCTGCTGCGGGGGTTGGGGTCGGAGGTGTCGCTCGCGGATGTGCGCGTGGCGAGGAATGCCGAGCGGAACAGTGTGCAGACGCTTCGGCGGGACCTGGGACAGGTCGTCTCGGACGTCGAACGGACGTACTGGCAACTGACGCTGGCGCACAAGGACCTTCTGATCTTGCAGCGTCTCCTGGAGCGGGGCGAGCGTGTGCGCGATCAGTTGATCGCGCGCGAGGGGGAGAGCACGACGGCCCAGTTGGCCGACGCGCGGGCGAAGGTCGAGCGACGCAAGGCCGACATCATCCGGGCGCAGACACAACTGCGCATCGTGAGCGATCGCCTGAAGCAACTCATCAATGACCCTGCTGTCCCTGTGGGGTCGGAGATCATTCTGGCTCCGACGGATCGCCCGGTGGACGAGCCGGTGCGGTTCAGCCTGCCGGATTCGGTGCTGGCGGCGGTGCAGTTCCGCCCCGAGGTGCAGCAGGCGGTGCTGGCGATCGATGACTCGTCGATCCGGGCGATCGTCGCAGAAAACGCACGCCTGCCCGACCTTTCGCTTCGTCTCCAGGCGAAACTCTCGTCGCTCGACGACACGACGTATGACGCGTATGGGCAATCGATCGAGGGGCGGTTCTTCGATGCGCTCTTTGCGCTGGTCTTTGAGATGCCGATCGGGAATCGCAAGGCCGAGGGGGATTATCGCCGGCGCGTGCTGGAGCGGATGCAGTCGGTGATCGCGTATCGCAACACGGTGCAGCAGGTGACGCAGGAGGTCAAGAGCGCGCTCGACCGGCTTGTCCTGAACTACAAACTGATCGAGCAGACGCGCACGAGCCGGATCGCGGCGGCGGAGGTCCTTCGCGTGCTCCTCATCGAGAAAGAGAACGCGCCGAACATCACGCCCGAGCGATTGGACCTCGAGTTCTCGCGGCAGGAGGCCCTCGCCCAGGCCGAGCGCGAGGAGTCGCAGGCACTCGCGGAGTACAACTCGGCCCTGACGGACCTCTACGCCGCGATGGGGACAAACCTGGAGCGGAACAGGATCAACTTTGTCGTCCCGACGGCGGACGAGCGGTAGTAACGCCATTTCTCTGCGAGACGATGTGCCCTGGGATCGTAACGGTGATCGATCAGTGGCTGCGATCGAGCGATCCAACAATGCTCGCGTGGCGAAGCCGGTTACCCATTCTGAGAAGTCGGATGAACAGGCGATCGACGCCGCGGCGGCGCGGCTCCGCGCGGGAGGACTGGTCGCGTTCCCCACGGAAACGGTCTTCGGGCTTGGCGCGGACGCGTTGAACGAAATCGCGGTTCGCCGTGTCTATGAGATCAAGGGTCGGCCCTCGCGGAATCCGCTCATCGTGCATGTGTCTGGTGTTGAGGCGGCCCGACGTCTGTGTGCCGATGGGGCGTGGGACGCGCGGTGCGAGGCGCTCGCGTCGGCGTTCTGGCCCGGGCCGCTCACGATCGTGGTTCCCAAGAGTGAACGCGTGCCCGAGTTGGTGAGCGGCGGCGGGGCGAGCGTTGGGATCCGCTGTCCTCGGAACAACATCGCGCTTGGTCTGTTGCGCGCGTTCGAGCGATTGGGAGGGCTGGGCGTGGTTGGGCCAAGCGCGAATCGGTCGGGGTATGTCTCCCCCACCACGGCGGCCCACGTTCGCGAGGCGTTCAACGCCGAGGATGTCATGGTGCTGGATGATGCAGAAGCGACACGCGAGGTTGGGATCGAGTCCACCGTGGTGCGATTGAGGCCGAGAGACAGCAAGGGAGTCAGCGCGGAGATACTTCGGCTTGGCGCGGTGTCGGCGGAGGCGATCGGGCGCATGCTTCGTGGAACGGGAGACAATCGGCCCGTGGCGATGGTCACACACGCACAAGGAGAGAGCAACGTGGCGCTCCCTGGCCCGGGGCTTCTCGAGGTTCACTATGCGCCGCGGGCGACGTGCCGCCTTGTGCCGCGCGAGCAACTGGTAGAGGCACTCGATCGAGCTCGGCGAATGAGGCCACATACCGCGATTGTCGTCGTGGCGACGGAGCGCGATCAAGTTCCCGAAGGGATGCGGCAGATCGTGCTACCCGAAGACGCCGTCGGATATGCGCGTAGGTTGTACTCGGCCCTACGCGACGCGGATGCGATGGAACCCGACACGATCCTCGTCGTGGATCCAATGCCCTTAACCGATGACGGCCATGGCGCGTTGTGGGACGCGATCATGGACCGGTTGCGGCGCGCGTGCGGCCCTGCGTGACGGCGAATCACGTGCTCCGCCGAACTTGGAAGTTGTCTTCTTACGACTTGAACGCGCGTTTGAGCGATGCGAGTTGCCCGCCGTGCCAGCCATCGTGCCAGGACATCTTCATGAGCAGGTCGAGGCGGTCGGTCGCGAAGCCGCCGGTTTTGTCGGCGATGGAGACGCGAAGGTCCTCATCGCTCATGCCCTGGGCGGTCTGGACCATCTCGTCGTACGCGGCCTCGAACTGGCGGCGGAGTTCGGCGAGACGCGGATACTCGGCGGCATCGGGCGTGGGCTTCGAGCCTGACGCGAACTTGGCCTCGTAGGACTCTGGCATGGGCACCCCCTTGCCATCGAAAAGCGAGACGGCCCACGCGTACGTCATCGCGAGGTGCCCGAGTGTCCACATCAGGTGGTTGTCGGTCGGCGTCGGCTGGAAGAGGGCCTTGTCCGGTGGGAAGGACTCGACCTGCTGCATGAGTACGGAGTGCCCGAACTGGAGGAGTTCCAGCGCGTGGTCCTTGGGCTTTTGAGAGTGTCCAGTCTTAGGGGATGCGGTCATGTGAGGTCTCCGGTGTGCCGATAACGATCGGAGTGGTGGAATGTCGGGTCGTTGGGCGCGGCATTGGATGCCGGGGGTCTACGCTAGACACCCCGTGCCAAGCATATTTCGCCCGACACGAGCCGGCGTTCGGGTTCCGGTCGATTTCAGCACCAGACTTTTTGTCGGACGTGGCGGGCGCGAGCAGATGGGACGACGTGGACTCATGGCGTGAGGAGTGTGGCGGGATGGCGAAGCAGGTGACGGTGGCGTGTGCGGCTGGGGACGGGATCGGCCCCGAGATCATGGAGGCGACGCTCTCGCTCTTCCAGGCGGCGGGCGTCCAGGAGCACATCGAGTTCCGTCCGGTCGAGATGGGGGCGAGCGTCTTTGCGCGCGGGAATACGCGCGGCATGACCGAAGAGGCCGTGCGCTCCGTTGAGGAGTGCGGCATCCTCTTCAAAGGCCCGATGGAGACGCCCAAGGGTGGCGGCGGAAAGAGCATCAACGTCACGGCGCGGAAGTTGTGGAACGCGTACGCGAACTATCGGGTTTTCAAGACGCTGCCGGGCGTGGAGACGGTCTATTCCAAGGCCGGGCTGTCGATCGACATGTGCGTCGTTCGCGAGAACATCGAGGACACGTATGGCGGCGTGGAGCATCGCCTGACCAACGACATGGTGCAGTGCAAGCGACTGATCTCGGCGCCGGGGAGCGACCAGGTGCATCGCTTTGCCTTCCAGACGGCCCGGAAACTGGGCCTCCCCCACGTCCACTGCGGGCACAAGGCCAACATCATGAAGATGACCGACGGGCTCTTCCTCGATCGCTTCCGCGCGACGGCGAAGGATTTCCCGGAGATCAACGCCCAGGACGTGATCGTCGATGCGCTCTGCATGAATCTCGTGGTCCGCCCTCAGCAGTACATGATGATCGTGCTCCCGAACCTGCAGGGCGACATCGTCTCGGACCTGTGCGCGGGCCTCGTCGGCGGCCTGGGCTTCGCGCCCAGCGCGAACATCGGCGATCACGTCTCGATCTTTGAGGCGGTGCACGGCACGGCACCGGACATCGCGGGGCGCGGCATCGCCAACCCAACGAGCCTGATCCTGTCTGGCTTGATGATGCTCCGCCACGTGTGCATGCAGAAGCATGCCGCGGCGATCGAGAACGCGCTGCTTGCCACGCTGGAATCGGGCGTGCACACGGGAGACTTCGGTTCGAAGCAGACGCCCTCGGTCGGGACGGGGGAGTTCATGAAGGCGATCGTCGATCGGTTGGGGACCAAGCCCACGAGCGTGCCGCCGGTGCCCGACGCGGAGTTCTCGCAGGCGTGCTGGACGCGGCCTCCCAAGCCGACGGGCCCGCAGATCATGCGGACGTTCAAGAACCTGGTGACGCACGCGGTGGGGTGCGACATCTATCTCGACACGCCGCTCGCGCCGCTCGCGCTGGCGGAGGAGATGCAGCGTGCGGCGGTGGACACGCCGTTCCGGTTGACGCTGATCAGCAATCGCGGGACGCAGGTGTGGCCGACGGGCAGCGTGTACACCGAGTGTGTGGACTATTACCGCGTGCGGTTCGAACTGAAGGATGGCGTCACGCCCGGGACGTTCGGGCAGAGCCGGTGCATCGCGCTCCTGGATCGCATCGCCGAGAGTTTCACGGTCTGCAGTTATGAACTGCTGCGTACGTTCGATGGGGCCCGCGGGTACAGCCTGGCGCAGGGGCAATAGGACGTCCCAGCCCACGAATGCATCGGGCGTGGAAGCACAGGACACACATGCAGTCGCGAAAGACCACCCCAAGTTGTGGTGATGTGGTAGACTAGTCCAGGCCGGGGTCGGATTTTGACCGGGCAGGATCTGGAGGACGTCATGCGTGGTACGCAATGGGGAGTCGCGTTCGCTGCGGCGTGGGCGGTGGTGGCGTGGGGCGGGCCGGTCAAAGATGGCGCGGATGCCGAGGCGGTGCTGAAGCAAAGCGCGGAGGCGATCGCGAAGGTCCGTGTGCTCGGATATCACGCTGATTCGGTCATCGAGAAGGACGGAACGATCGATCCGTCGGCCCCGAAGCACAGCGCCAGCGTCATAGCCGGGCGGGCTGACGCGGGGGGATGGAAACTCGCGGTGAAGGGCGAGGTCACCACGCTCAAGGACGGCACGCCTGAGATCACCTCGATCCAACTCGGGTTCGATGGTGTGCAGGCGCGGGCGATCGTCCCCCAGGAGCAATCGATCTTCGAGCGTTCCGCCGTGTCACTAATAGATGTGGAGACATTCTTCCGAGAGCAGTCGGCGTGGAAGGTCGTCTTCTGGTCGATGCTCGCGGAGACCCCGATGCGGTTTGCGCCGCTCGCCGCGACGCTCGAGGCGCCCCGCACGATCGACGGCGTGGAGTGCGACGTGCTCGCGATCGGGCCTGTGGCCTCCTCGACGAGCAACACAGATGCCCCGGGCGAGGACGAGTTGGGCACGTCGTTCCGCCTCGCGATCGCAAGAAGCGATCACCTGCCTCGGATGGTCGAACGCACGATCGGAGGGCGGGTCCACCGCCTCACGCTCAGCGAAGTGAAGACGGATCGCGACGTTTCCGGTTGGGGGTACACGCTGGCCGTCCCCGATGGATATCGCGTGCGCACCGGCGCCAAGCCACGCACGAACATCGCTCCCGAGACGGATGACCCGAATCCGCTCGCGGGGCCTGGCGTTCGGCGGCCATCAGGGCGGAGCACGAATGAGAGCAAGCCCAGTGAGCGCCGGACCGACCCCGGAATGCTCGCGGTGGGAGACAAGGCACCGGACTTCCAACTCAAGGATCCGGACGGGAAATCCTGGTCGCTCGCGGACTACAAGGGGAAGGTGCTCGTGCTGGACTTCTGGGGCTCGTGGTGCCCGCCGTGTCGCAAGGCGATGCCGGGCATGCAACGTCTGCACGAGAAGTTCAAGGACAAGAACGTCGCGATCGTGGGGATCAACAAGGAGCACGAATCGAAGGCCGACCCGGCGGCGTTCATGCGCGAGCGGAACTACACGTACCAGTTGCTGCTTGGCGCGGACCCGACGCTCGGGCCGTACAAGATCCAGGGGTTTCCGTCGTTCTATGTCATCGACGCGAACGGGCTTGTGGTGTACGGGAGCACTGGGCACTCGCCCGCGCACGAACGCGAGATCGCGTCGGTCGTGGAGTCACTGCTTGGCAATGCGGGCTCAGGCCCATCGGAATCGTCTGATGAGGCCGAGTGATTCGATTCACGGGAGCGGGGTTGCACTGGACCCGGACTCTTCGCTTCTCTCCGATCCATGCTCGGAATCAGGCGATGTCGGCCCGTCTCCGATCGTGCGCCGGATGCGATAGAGCCTCGCGTTCTCGAAGTCGTGGATGAGCACGAGTTGGTCCAGCGAGAGCGTCGACTTGTGGAGGAACTCGAGTTTCTTGTTGAAGTCGTCGAGGGCGGCCTCATCGACGCGCGAGGGCGCGACCATTCTGAGGAGTTCGGGGGGCGTCGTGATGAGTACTAGCGTGTGCGAGCCGTCGGGCGTGTCGCGGGAGATCAGGTCGTTGGAAAGGCCGACTCGCGGGGCGTGGTATTCCAGCACGGGGAGCGTCGGCCAGGCCATCAGCAAGCGATCGTCGGGATGGGCGTTCTGGGTGAGATATTCGGCGACAACTTCCGCGTGTCCAAAGAGGTCGCCCTCACGGATGCCCTCCGGCCCGCGACGGATGACGAGGAAGGCGAGCAGCCCGGAGCCGAGGGCGGCGGAAAGCACCATGGACGTGGAATCGCGCGCGTCGACATCGCGGAAGATCATGTCCCCAAGCCAGACGAGCCCGCTCGCCGCGAGCATGATGTAAACGGGAACGACAAAGATCCACACACCGGGATAGGGCGCTGCCCGTTGGACCAGGAGGATTATTCCGGCGCCCAGGGCGAGCATGATGATCCACGGCACACGGTGCCGAGCGATCCAGAAGTGGGCCACGAACGACGCCCCAAGTCCGAGCGCGATGATGGCGACGATCGGCAAGGGCACGCCGGCATGGAGGTGTCGGAGGAAGTCGCCGCCACGCAAGGCCATCTCGTGCCAGAACTCGGGCGTCGTCATTGGAGTGATGAATCGATTGGCCACGAGCGCCCGGGGCCCGGAGACGACGAGCACGGGGATGTAGGCCAGGAGCGTCAGCCAGACCGTGGCGAGTCCCGAGATCATGAGCCGCCCGAGTCGGGACCATCGCCCGGGTCCTCGCGTGGCCACGAGCGACTCGAGCCCGATCCACAGGCACACACCCAGGAACGGAAAGAGCATGGTGGGCACGGCATGGAACCCGATCGTGCCCACGATGGGGATGCACAGCCAGGCACGAGAGGCGTTGGAGCGCACGCCCCGTGTTGCGAGCGAGATGAGCAGGACTGTCGCCAGGGCAATAATCCCATAGCCGCGCGCATTGGCGGAGTAGTACACGAGATATGGCATGCCCATCGCGATCGCGCTCGCGAGCAGGGCGACACGACGATCGAAGATCGATCGGGCGCCGGCATAGAGCGCGGGAATCGTGAGCACGCCGACGATCAACGCGGGCAAACGGGCCGCCCAGATCTCGCCACTGGAACCGGTCGGGTACCCGAAGACGCGGAGCGCGACATGGCACAGGAAGGTGTAGAAGACGTGGTTGTTCGGGCTTGGGTAGTCGGAAAGGGCGTAGGCGAGCGGGCGCGAGGCGAACGTCATGATGGTGACGGCCTCGTCGCCTCGGATCTCCATCCAGAGGAACGAGACCCGGATGGCGGCGCCGATCAGGAGGAATGCCGCGAGAAGGGCGGCATGGGCCGGCTCTTCGCGCAACCATCGCACCACGCGGTAAGGCGCACGACGGAGGGCATCGATCGCCGTGGCGAGGGCCCGACCGAGCAGGCGACGCACCACGATGAACACGAGAAGCATCGTCCCCGATGACGCGATCAAGACGATGCCCCAGAGCCGGGAACGTTCCACGATCTTGGCTACGCGTTCGAGGGGGAATGTTCTCGCGACGCCATCTGGCGAGGCCTTGTCCATCGCTTCTTTGACGGCCTCGGAGGACATCACGCCGAGTTTGAGCAGTCCGCCCCCAATCGCCGCCGCGACGAGAGCCACAAGGACGATGGCGAGGAGAGCCAGGAGATGTCGCGAGCGGCGGTGGATCATGGTCGGTTGAGATCGGGGCTAGTCGAAGAGGTTGTATCGGACGATGCAGTAGAGCGCCCTGAACCCGTCGCGCCAGCCCACTTTTTTCCCTTCCTCATAGGTCCGCCCGCGATACGAGATGCCGACCTCGTAGATTCGGCAGCGTTTCCGGGCGACCTTGGCGGTGATCTCGGGCTCGAAGCCGAAGCGGTCCTCCTCGATCCGGATCGACTGGATCACCTCGCGACGGAAGACTTTGTAGCCGACCTCGATGTCGGAGAGATTCAAATTCGTGAGCATGTTGGAGGTGAGCGTGAGGGCCTTGTTGGCCATGCTGTGCCAGAAGTACAGCACGCGATGGACCTCGCCGCCGGCAAAGCGCGAGCCGAAGACCACGTCGGCCCGGCCCTCCTCGATCGGTTGCAGGAGTTTGCGATAGTCACCGGGGTCGTACTCGAGGTCGGCGTCCTGGATGATGACGACCTCACCCGTGGCTGCGGCGATCCCGGTCCGCAGTGCGGCCCCTTTGCCCTTGTTGATCGAGTGCTGGATGAGTCGGATGGTCCCGGCATCGGCAAGGGACTGTACTTTGGTTCGCGTGGCATCGGTCGAGCAATCGTCCACGACGATGATCTCGGTATCGAGGCCCTGGGCGCGCACGGCGTCGATCACCTGCACGATCGTGGATTCCTCGTTGAACGCGGGGATGACCACGGAGATCTTCACGCTCGGCCTCGACTTTGGAAATCAACCATTTCGGGAATCAGCCACGAGAGCCCTCGCCACGCCACGGTTCCGGGCACAATATAGGAGTGCGTCGGGCGTCGACCGAGACGGTCGCGTAAGGCCGCATTCTTGGAGGGACCTGTTGGGAACGATCGGGTTGTATCGACATGCCGACGTGTACGACGCGCTGCACCTGCCCGGAACCAGGGCGGAGGTTCGGACGCTCCAGCGCCTCGCCCGGCGATTCGGCGCGATGCCTGCGGCAGGCTCGCATCGGGCTGCGGTCTGGCTGGAACCGGCGTGCGGCACGGCCCGGCACCTGCGGATCGCGGCGGCACGTGGCGCCCGGGTCATCGGGATCGACACCTCGCGCGAGATGCTCGATTTCGCCCGTGCTAGGCTGCGTGAGGCTTCGCTCATTCGACGCGCCAAAATCGTGCAAGGCGACATCGCCCGTGTGGGCGATCTTGTGCCGTCGGCCAGCGTGGACGTGGCCTTCGTCCTCATCAACTCCATCCGCCATCTCGCGACCGACCGGACGATGCTCGATCATCTGCGGGGGATGACGCGTGTGCTCAGGGCGGGTGGGATCTATGCCGTGGGTCTCAGCCTGTCGGCGTATGGATTCGAGCAGGAGAGCGAGGACGTCTGGTCGGCTCGGCACGGGTCTGCGCGTGTGACGCAAGTGGTGCAGTACATCCCGCCGACGCTCGGAAGCCGGCGCGAGCGGGTGATCAGCCATGTCTCGTGCTCCACACGCGCCGGGCGCGTGGTCTTCGAGGATGTCTCCACGTACTGGTTGCGAACCTATAGCCTGGACCAATGGCGTCGGCTCGTGGACCTGGCAGGGCTGTCGGTGCTGGGAGTTGTGGATCAGGATGGCGTGGACACGATGCCCACGGAGCCGGGGTATGCCGTGTGGATCCTTGGCGTTAAGCCGAAGAGTCAAGAACGTGCGATGCGCCCGCCTACTCGACGGTCGCGCCCGCGTTGAGCCTGGCGCCTCCCTCACGGCCGTTCACCACCACGATCACGCGCTGCCCTCGCAGGCGTTTCGCGGCATTCTGCACGACGAATCGGCGCACGACGCTCTCGCCCGCCGCAAGGTTCGGGACCGATGCGGTGAGGCGTGGCGATCCCGGCGCGTGGGCGATGAGCGAGTACCCCTCGCTCTCGCCGCTGAGTCTGGAGAGTGTGGCCTCGATGATGACGTTCTCGCCCTGCACGCGAGCGGCTGCAGAGAGCGAGAGCGATTCCAGACCGATCGTCACTGGGCGAACGATTTTCATGCTCGGCAGTTGCTCGCGCGCGGCGGCGTCGATCTGGAGCACGAACTGGTGGTCGCCCGTCTCGACGCCGGGCCCGAAGGAGACCGTGAATGGGAGACGCACCTCACGCCCCGGCGCCACGGAAAACTCGTGGGCGCGAGGCGAGATACGCCACTCGAGCGTGCGATCAACGTCGGGGCCGCGGCCCGGCTCCACGACGCTGATCTTCCCGCTGAGTTGCACGTTCCACGGGTTCGAAAGGACGATCGCGTGATCGTGGAGGTCGTTGGTCGCGGGGATCAGTTCGGGATCGATGCGGATCGAGGCGAGGAAGAGGGCCAGGGGGATGTCGATGCCATCGATGTACATCGGCTCGGGCGAGAGCGCGATGCGCGAGACGAGGCCCGACTCGGCGCTCGAGAGGGCGCTCGTGCGGTCGTTCCCGAAGAGATCGCGCACGGCGACGGGGAAGTTGCCGAAATAGCCCTCGACGTAGGACTTCTCAACAGGTGCCGTTTGATTCCAGGCGACGAGCAAGCCGGGGTCGCCGGCGCGATCCGCGCGGGGACCAAAGATATAGCACCGGACGCCCTCCGGCGCGGGATACTCACCAATGTATGATCGCGCACCCAACTCCTGCGCCATCGCCGCGAAGGCAACGAGTTCCGGGCGGGGCATCGCGACCGGGGTCCGCCGCGAGGGAACATCCCATGGCTGCACGAGATCGAGCCGGAACTTCGTCGAGTGGGCGAGCATGGAAACGCCACGGCGCACAAGGGCCGCTGCAGACTCGATGGGGAGCACGCGACCGATCGAACTCGTCTCCAGGGCGGCGGCCTCGGGACGCGTCGGGAGTTGCTCCATCGCGCTGGCAATATCCGCGGCGGCATCGGGGATCAGTTCGTGACCCACACGCACGCTCAACGCCCCGGCGTCCTTGGCGTCGGCGATCTCGATCACCCTCGGCTCGGCCGGAACAACCAGATGCGGCTTCACCACCGACGGCAGGTACGCGTGGGCCACGAGACGAAGATCCGACGCGAGACGCTCGGCGTGGACGTCGGCCTCGGCGGACTGCCCGATCTGCCACCCCGCCGCCCGCTGCCCGAAGACATCGAGATAGTTCTCGAGGAACGGCATCCACTTCGCGCGCTCGGTGGCGAGATACTCCATCACCGTCATCGGCTCGTGCGCGGGCAGTGCGCTGGGAAGGGTCGGGAGCGCGATCGTGACGCGCTTGCCCTGGCTCATCAGTTCATCGATCGTCGCGCGGATGACGCGATTCGTCTCGTCGAGAGGGCTGGTCACCGTCTTTGACGACCACACGGGAATCGTGACGCTCGAGATGCCCAGGACCTGGCTCGCGCGGCGTGTGGCTCGCAAGCCGGGCATGCTCGCGTCGTCCACCACCAGTCCGAAACGCGCGGTCCAGTCCGGACGCAACGCCTCGGTGGCGATCCGGTTCGGAAGCCAAGCGAGATCGACATAGTCCGCCCCGACGCGGGCGTCGTTGTTCCACACATCGAGCACCACGCGGAACCAGCCCGGCTCGGGGAGCGTGGGAACCCAGTCCACCGACCGCTGCCCCGGACGAAGTTCGCGCTCGGCTTGGTCCACCGTGATCCCGCGCACGTCAACGGCCGTGAGCGTGACACGGAGGGACTCACCCGTGAGGTCCCGAACGCGCACCCGAACGCCCGGCGGCGACTGTTCCCAGGAGATATTGGACTCGACGTTCGACTCGAGTTCGAGCCTGGGAAGTTGGACGACGCTGACGTCGTCGAAGTACGCCTCGCCGCGGTAGTCCTGGGGGAGCGTGTGGCGATTGGGCGAGGTCTGCGGCACGAGTTGTGCCGGCTGGAGGAGTTCGAGTTGGATTTGGACGAACGCCGCCCCGGGCTGGTTGCCGCGGAGTTCGACGTAGACATCCACAAAGTCGGACTCGGCGAGGATCGGCTCGGACGATTGCTCGGTTCCCTGGATCGGGACGGAATCGGCAGAGAGCAGCCGCGCGGTGACGCGCGCCCGGGCGTGCTGGAGGCCCCGCGTGCGGACGCGTGCGGCGACGAAATAGTCGGCGGACTGAAAGATCGGAACGACGCCGGGATCCAGGACCAGCCGCGTGCCGCCACCGGCCGTGGGGAGACGAATGCACGAGACCCCCGACGGCGGACGAGGGAGTCCGGAGGTCGGCGTCCAGACGAGGAGGCCGCCCTTGTTCCACGCGGGGAAGTCCGGCGTGTCGTTGGTCGCCCGGTCGTAGAGACGGGTCCAGTATCGCGGGACGGCGTCGGGGTTCTTGCCATCCTGCTCGAAGTCGAACGTCCGCACGACACGCCCGGCGAAGGTGGGACGCCATCCTGTCGAGGCGTGGTCGATCGGTACCGGCTGGGCCGACAAGAAGCGCGGCGCGACAAGGATCGCGATCAGAACGATGAGCAACGGGACCAGGTGCGGGACGGCACGGCGCATGGAATCGTTATCGGCTGGGATCCGGGCCGGGCTGAATGGACGGGCGGTATTGACCGGCGATTCGAGCAAAATACGGTCACTTGCCCAGCACCTGGTGGCGCCGATCCACGAGCCGGGCGGCCCAGGCGAGCAACGCCCCGGCGGCCAGGACATGCACGATGAGCAGACCGGCGAGGACCATGATGTACTGGAGGTGCGTCACTCTTCCGATGTCAAAGAGATCGACCGGGGGGCGTGAACTCCCATATCCCCGATCGTGCAACCCCGAGACCAGCGTGCAGACAACATGGGCCGGGGGATGAGCAAGGGCGAGCGCTTGGGCGGCGTCGTCGGAGTCGTGAATCCCCAGAAACGCGTCGGCCATCGCGAGAAGCACAAAGGGAACCACCCAGACACCGATCATGAACGCGAGATTGTGGACCGCGGCCCGGGTCGTGCTGCGCGAGATGGTGCTGAAGAAGATGCCGCTCGCCGCGAGGAGGATCACGCCGCTGAACATCGCCAGAAGGAGTTCGATCGCGATCGGAATGCTCCGCGCGCCCGGAGAGAGCAGCGCCACAACAAACACATACGCCGCACAGATCAGGGGCACGAGGGTGAATCGCCGGACCACGCCCCAGTACTTTCCGGCAAGGATCTCGATGCGCGCCATCGGCGTCGTCAACAGGACATCGAGGGCGCGGGACTCTCGCTCGCCCGTGATAGCGTCGGTCGTTCCGATCGTGGCGAGGATGAAATAGATAAACCCGCTGGCACAGACGGCGACGGTCGCGAGGATGGCGTGATTCTCTTCATCGCCGCCCTTCACCATGATCATGACGTGAAGAAAGATGACGATCGCCACGCCGACGATGGCCGCGGCGATGGACGACTTCTTCGAACGGAAGATCGGCTGACGCATCTCACGCCAGAGGACGGGCTGGTCGCCGACCTCACGACTGACGCGTGTCTGGGGGAGAGTCACACCCGCCACCGGTTGAGGAATCGCCGGCGGAAGAGAGGGCACCCCCGACGCGGCAACACCCACCACCGGGTCGGGCGTGCCGGGCGATGCCTGTGGCGTCGACGTTGTCGGGGTATTCGGCGAAGCAACGGCGACCGCGGATGCGGCTTCCCCGGTCGCCTCCTTGAGCATCGCCTTGCGGAACCGCGCGACCGCAAGGAGCACGAAGACGATCGCGAGGAAAAGATTCCAACCCACGTTCGCCCAGACGACCGGCATTACGAGCATCGGCGGGGCATCGCCCATAAGTTGCGTCATGAGCAGGATGACCGCGAACGGTGTGGAGCAGGACCCGGCGATCGCGAACTCAACAATCGGGAATCCTCCAACCTGACGCGCCACCGCGATCATCATCACACCCAGCGAGAGCAATCCGTTCAGGAGCACGATCCACCCGAACGCCATCGACGCCGCCCGGAGCGGCGTCTTCGCGTTTACCGAGCACGCAAGCCCGATGCTGCACCCGCTGATCGCGAAGGCCAGGAGCATCGCCTCGAACCCTATGATCGTTTCGGTCGAGACGCCGCCGAAGACGCGCACGGCGAGCAGCACCGGGAGCGAGACGAGCGCGAGCACGATCACCTGCACGAGGCAGGCGAAGAGTTTGCCCAGGACGATCTGCATCGACGTGAGCGGTGTCGTGAGCAGGGCCGAGAGCGTCCCCTTGCGACGCTCGTCGCAGAGTTGGGCCGAGGTCAGAATCGGTGGGACGAGGAGCATGAAGACGCCCTGGACGGCCACGGTTCCGATGGTGAGGGCCGGGGCGATCGTCTCGAGCAGGCTGAGTTGTGCGAGCCCCGACCGTACGCCACGCCCTGTGGACATCATCCCTACATAGATCAGCGTGCCGATCACCAGCAGCACGAGCGTGTAGATCATCCGCTGAAGGAACGGGCCCGACTTCCGCCCGGCAACATAGACCTCCTTCGCGAAGATCGGGCTGCGGAGTTGGCTCGCCCAGTAGACCGGATTGAGTGCGCGGAGTCGCATGGCGTGCTACTGGAGCGCTCCTGTCGTGAGTTTCAGGAAGGCGTCCTCAAGTTTGATCTGGTGGGCGTCGAAACGCAGGATGCGCCCGCCGGCCTTGGAGATCTCGTCGATGACGAAGCCGTGATCGTGGACGCCAGGGTGGAGTTCGATCTCCAGGCCCTCAACCGCGGGCAGGGGCGGCGGCTCCGCGGCGGTCCCGTGAGCCGAGGACGATTCATCAGGAAGAGTCGATGCGGCCAGTGCAAAGTTGGGCGGCGACTTCACGACACGGGCTGCGCGGATGGAATTGTTCAGGGTCAATCGATCCGCGATGGACTGTGCCGAGTTCCCGCCCGGCTCGACGCGGATCAGGACATCGACGCGTTCATGCCCACCCAGTTCGCGCGTGCGCTTGAAGGCGTCGGCCATGGAGCCGAAGTAGAGCAGTTTCCCTCGCTCGATAATGCCGATGCACGTGGACATCTCGCCGAGTTCGCTCAGGATGTGCGACGAGACCATGAGGGTCTTGCCCATGCGCCCGAGTTCCTGCAGGAGCGATCGCATCTCGATGCGGGCGCGCGGGTCGAGGCCGCTCGCCGGCTCGTCGAGCAGGAGGACCTTGGGATCGTGGAGGAGAACGCGGGCGACGCCGAGTCGTTGCTGCATGCCCCGCGAGAGGGAATCGACCATGGCGTCGCGCTTCTCACGCAGATCGGTGAGTTCGAGAACACCGTCGATGGTCTTGGAGCGCTCGCCCCGCGGGATCTTGAAGGCCGCGGCGAAGAAGCCGAGATACTCATGGACGGTGAGGTCGTCGTAGACCCCGAGAAAATCGGGCATGTAACCGATAACGCGCCGGATGTCCTCCATCCGCGTCTCGCAATCCAGCCCGGCGACGGAGGCCCTGCCCGACGAGGGTTTCGTGAGGCCCGCGAGGATCTTCATAGTGGTGGACTTGCCCGCGCCGTTGGGCCCGATGAATCCGAAGATCTCGCCCGGCCCGATGTCGAGCGTGAGGGCGTCGAGCGCGACGAGCGAGCCGAAGGACTTGGTGAGGTTGCGCGTCGAGATCATGGTTCGTTGGCTCCGCTCTCGCCGACGGCTCCGGGTGTGCCTGCGGCGGGCGACGTGATCCACTCTGGTTTGGGTGAGGTGCCGGTGTCTCTCTTGTCAACCGATTCGATACTGGGCAGTCCGAGCGCGGCCTTGAACTCTTCGGAAAGCGGCAGAAGCACACGCAGCGATCGCGTCGTCTTCATGTTGATTCGCTCCACACGCGTGGCCGACTGACCAGCAATGGCGACACCATCCGTGTCGCCCACGATCGTGAGATGCATCACGCCCCAATGGCCCGAGTGGATCATGGCATCGATCGCCTGCGATCGCTCACGAGGTCCGATGAGATCGGTCGAGGTCACCGTGCCGAGATTCATGTACGCGTAATCGTTGTTCTGTCGATTCATCCCGGACGTTGGCGGCGGCGACGTGCTCTTGGAGGGTTTGGTGTAGATCAGACCTTCGCCATTCTCGATTGGCGTGGTGCTCGCGAACGTGATCCACGCGTTCTCAACCTCGAGCGCGGGCGGTTGGGTGATGGTCCACCCCGGGCGTGTCTTCACAACAACCATTGGGCCGGTTTGGTCGCCGTTGCTGCTGTTGAGTTCGAACTTCACCGGGAGGCTTGTTGTGCCCGATGGGGCGGAATCGACAAACGTTCGAGCCGTCCACTGGGGGATCGCGAACGGCACCAGCGCACACTGCCTGGGCGAGCCGGGGCTGGGTCGGAGATGATCGAGTTGGACGACCCGTCGTCCCTTCCCCGACTGATCAGGATCACGCCAGGTCATGACCTCAGGCTGGACCGGGCGCCACCACGTCCCCGCCTGCGAGTCCTCGATATTCATCTGGAGGTATCGCCCCGCAAAGACGCCGGTGACGCCGTCGCGCCACACCAGCGTGTTCCCGGATTCGTCTACGATCGCGTCCTCTTGCGTCAGTCGGAACATGGCACTCGGCGCGGCACGCACGATCCTCGGAAGATACCATGCACCCAGGGTCGCAAGCACGATCCATCCCAAGGCCGTGATCCACCAGTGCTGGCGCCACTTCATGAACCTCAGCCACAGCATGTCGCCCGGGCCCAGGAGCAGGCCGAGCGCGAGCACGACCAGTCCGAGCGTCAGGAACGTGCCGTGCCCCACGGGGGGGATCACGCTGACGCTCTCGAGGCAGTTCACAATCGCCTGGGCGCTTCGGATGTCGGATGAGGCACGCGGGGAATAACTGTCCCAATACCAGTTCCCGCTCTCACGGGCGTCGTTGAGACCCTTCCATAGGTGGTCGAGCGTCGGCGAGAGCAGGGCGTCCCACACCATTGCCGAGGCGCCCGAGTGGACGATCCTTGGAACGTCGGTCGGATCACAACCCACGAGCGTGACCATGCCCAGCCCGACCGGGCCGGTTGCCACCGCACCCGTGCGTACACCCGAGGCCTCGAGCGAATCGAGCACCGCGTCATCATCGAGTGTCCACCCGAGGCGCCGGCCAGCATCCGTCAGCCGTAGCGCTCGCACGCGGATCGTGGACGAGACCTCCACGCTCGTGGCGTCACTCGATTTCATCCTGGCAAAGGCGTTCCATCGCTCCACCGCTTTGGCGATCCGGTCCGGCGTCGCGACCGGCGTGCTCTCCAGGGCCTCGACCGGCGTGGCACTCACGGAGTTCTGGGGCGGCTCGACGAATCGTCGCCACTCGGTGCCGGCGCCGTCCACCACGACAAACAGGCTGCCCCCCGAATGCACCCAATCCATGAGGGCCCGGATCGATTCGTTCGACGCACGATCCTCGTCCTTGGTGCCGAGATCGCCTCGAACGACCACCACGTCCGCGCCACGGTACACGATCCATGATGTGGGCATCGATTCCGGTTCGACACGAACCACCGCGGCGGAGGCCAGCGCGGCCTTCGCGTCATTCGCGACGGGCTGAGGCTTTGGATTTGGGGTGCCGACGTATCCATTCCGCGGCGCGGAAGTCTCGGCCTCCTTCTCGCCGAGGCGCACATCCTCCACCACCCACACGCTCGGCTGGCGCTGCCCAACAAAGACCGGAAGCGCCCGTGGTCCGGGACCCGTGAGCGCGTTCGAGACCGTGGTGAACTCGAACGTTCTTCTCCTCCACGGGTTGTCCGCCTCGAACGTGATCCCCACGCTCGAGAGTCCCCACGACAACGGAATGGCAATCTCGATCGGCGTGTCGTCCGCCATGGTCGCCGAGAACCCCGTCGAGACCGCCACCTCGTGCAGATCGTCCTGCTTCGCGGTCACCGTCATCAAACCGGAGACCGGGCCTCGCATCGAACGCACATGGACGACGATCGGCGTCCACTCGAGGCTGACGGCCCGCTTGCCCGCGACGCCCCAATCCACACGCGTGATGTCCACCTCGAGCCGGCGCTGAGCGATCGAGGGCGACGCGGCGGCGAGCAACGCGATCACCGCCGCCGCCACCCACGACGCGATCAACCGCGAGTGGCTCACACTTGCACCTTCCGGTTGTACACGAACCACTCGAGCATGATGATCGCGAGCGCTCCCAAAAGGATCCAGGGCCAGAGCGGGCGGTTGCCATCGCTGCTCGATCTGGCCGCAGCCTCGACGTTCTTATTGGGAAGCGCGATCGTCGATGCCGCGCGCGTGTCGGATTCCGCGCCATCGAGCAGATTCGCCGTGAAATACCGAGCCGCCCGCCCGCCGACGGTGATGTCGGAAGGCCCCATCGACCCGTCCCAGGTCATGCGATACACGCCCGATGTTCCCACGGGACCGAACGTGACCCGGGCATCGGGGCTGAGCGCGAGCGACTCCTTCTCGTTCCCCGGGAGGTCGATCGTGATGTCCTTTGCGTCCGAGGGCAACCGATCGGAGATCACCGACCCCGGCGACACCATTCGCGCGGCCACGCCCTGTTCGAACCCCTCGCCCATGTACGAAACCATCGACGCCCCGACGACGACATACGACACGTTCCACGGCCAGGTGCTGTCGAGCGGGTGGAAAGCCGTCACGATCGCGTGCGTATCGGGCGTCGTTACCTCAAGCATCAGCGGTCCCTTGTCGCCCATCGCGAGCGTGATCGCCCCGCCACCGGGAGCGATCGAGACCTGTCGCGACTCGGCAATATTCACGGGGTCTAGGTCGGCGCCATCGAGCACCGGATGCTCGCGGTTCCAGTGGAGAAAGCCCTGCGAACCGGCCTCACCCGTGGTCTGCAGAGGTGCCTCGGGACCCGTCGGGATCGATCCAAAGACGATGTAACGACCCGGAGGCAACCCACTTGGCGTCAGAGCCACCTTCGGGAGCACGCGATCGAGCACGACCACGTCGTAGTCCGTCGCCTTTCCCTGCGACGCCAGTTTCTCGAACTGGGCGAGCGACATCGTGTCCACCTTGGATAGTCGCAGCACGCTCAGGAGAGACTCGAGGAAGAGATCGCCATCGCTCACGAGGGCGACCGACATCCGCTTCGCCGGCGGCACCACAAGCCACGCGCGATTGTCCGTCGCCAAGACATCCCCCGCCGGAGACTCCGGACTGCTGGGCTGTCGCAGCGTCACCTGGATGAGCGCGGCCTCGGGGCGATCGAGTTTGAAGACCGTGCCACCGACGCCGGGTGTGATCGCTGTCGCCGCGTCCGCCGCGTCGCCACCCTGGATTGGCATTGCCGCCTTCGGAACAAGGACGGCACGGATCTGCGCCGTCGTGTCGTTCACGCGGAGTTCAACATCGATCGCACGCTCGATCGCCTCGTTGTTCTGAAGCCCCACAAAGATCGAGAGTTCTTTGGGATCATCGAACGATCGCTCGGCCCGGATCGACGTGATCGCGACGTTTCCGCTCCCCGCCTTGCCGACCTGGTGATACTCGAACGAGCGCTCCGGTCCCGGCTTGGCGGCCGAGAGATCCGAGATTCGACCGTCGGACCAGAGGTGCAGCGCCAGATCGTTGTCGTCGGAGAAGAGTTCCTCGGACGTGATGGTGCTGTTGCTGCCCGTATCGGTGATGACGCGCTGCTTGCCCTGCGCTCGAACGAGCCGCAACGCCTCCTCGATCGACGTCCTCGCATCGGTCGGCTGGATCGAGCGGATCGCGTCGCTCAGGCGCGCCTTGTCGGAGGTGAAGTTCTGGAGGATGGCCGCCGACGCGTCGAAGGCGATGATCATCGCCTCGTCCCCGCCGCCGACCCCCGCCGTGGCAAAGGCCGAGCCTTCACGCAAGGACGCGACGAGTGCCAGCGCCTGCTCTTTCGCGGCGTCGAGACGCGAGCGGAACCCGCCACGCCCGTCGGGCTCGTCGTTCGACGACATGCTCGCCGAGCGGTCGATCAGGATGATGTGCCGCTGCGAATCGAGCGCGATCCGAGAGATCTGCGGCTGGGCGATCGCGAAGAGCATCCCGCCCAGGATCAGGAGTTGGAGCAGGAGCAGAATGTTCCGGCGGAGACGCTGGAACGGCGCGTTCGCCTGCAGATCCTGGATCGCCTTCTTCCAGAGCAGCGTTGTCGAGATCTCGACGTTGCGCCGGCGCAGTTTCAGGAAGTACAGGATGATCAGCGACGGGATGGCGATCGCCGCCGCCACACCCGCGAGGATCGGCGTGAGATACGTCATCGCACGATCCCTCGCTTCCTCAGGTAATCGAGCACGAGCGTCTCGATCGGCGTGTCGCTGCGCACCGTCAGCAGTTGCATGTCACGCCGCAGGCAGAACTCACGGAGTTGGTCGCAGTATGCCGCGAGGTTGGACTTGTACCGCTTGAGGAGCGGCGCGGAGATCGTGACGTCGGCCGTGTCGCCGTCCTCGATGTCCTTCAGTCGAAGATCGCCCGCGATCCCGTCGCCGGGCTTGCCGCCGCGCCCGCCGCCCGCGGGATCGACCTCCTGGGGCGAGAGAACCTGCACGCAGAAGACGTCATACCCGCCGCCGACGAGCATCCGCAGCCCCTGCTCATACCCCTCCTTGAAGAAGAAGTCGGAGAAGACGAGCATGATCCCCTTGCCGCGCCGGGTCAGCGTGATGCGCTCCGCCGCCGCACGGAACGAGAGCGCCCCGCCCGGGCGGAGCGAGCAGACCCATCGCGAGAGATCGAGCACGCGACGCCGCCCGCGCAGGTCGCGGATCGTCGCCCCCACCGCGAGCGAGGGCTGCACGCCGTTCTCCTCGCCGTCGCTCTCCTCACGCCCGCCCGTCCAGCCGCCCATCGACGTCGCGCCGACGCGGTTGAGATTCACGAGCCCGACGTACCCCAGCGCCATCGCGGCCTTCTGCATGAACAAGAACTTGTTCGGGTCGCCGCAGTCGCTCGACGCCGACGCGTCGATCACGAGATGCAGCGAGAGATCCTCTTCCTCAAGAAAGAGCTTCAGAAAGAGTTTGTCGAGCCGCCCGAAGATGTTCCAATCGATGTGCCGGATGTCGTCGCCCATGACATACGGGCGATGGTCGGCGAACTCGACGGACTCACCCCGCTTCTTGCTGCGGCGTTCGCCCTTGAGTTTGCCGAAGAAAACCTTTCGGCTCTGGAGATCGAGCGGATCAAGCCGCGCGATCAACTCGCCGGGGAGCAGATCCTCGAGGGACTGGGGACGCTTGGTGGAGAGGCTCTTGAGCATGGGAGAAGGCGAACGCAGAGGACACAAAGGGAAGGCGAGGAAAACAAAGGGACTGTTGAGATCTCAGGGCGGGAGGGCTTCGGCGTTGAGGCGGCGGTAGAGACCATCACGGAGGTGGGGAACGTTGAAGTTGATGAGCAAGCCCAGAGGGAACTTGCCGGCGCGGAGGTAACTCACGAGTTGCGCCAGATGGAGGTCGGCGATCGATTCGACCGCCTTCAACTCAACGACGAGGACACCTTCGACCACCAGGTCGAGGCGGACCTCGCCGATGGATTCCTGGCCATATGCAACCGGCACAACAACTTGTCGATTCGCAACAACACCAGAACGAGCACACTCCAGCACGAGAGCGTTCTCGTACAACTTCTCGGGAAGACCAGGCCCAAGTTCCGTGTGCACGCGCATGGCCGCGCCGATCACGCGTCGGCTGAGCTCGTTCCACTCAGCGGGCACCACACGCCCGCTCCGAAGCGTGCGCACACCCTCAAAGGCCTCGATGTCCTGATTCCTAGTCATCACACTCCGCGCCAGAACAATCCATGATCATCAATTCAAATCACATCTTCCCCTTTGTCTTCCTCCTCACCCCTCCGCGTCCTCTGCGTTCTCCCGCTAGACCCCCGCCTTCACCGGCTCCGTCGGCGTCAACTGCACGATCTGACGCACGATCTCGTCCGGGTCAATCTTGTCGGCTTCAGCCTCGAAGTTCAGCAGCACGCGGTGACGCAGGCACATCGCCGCGATCGACTTGATGTCGGCGTATCCGACGTTGTAGCGACCCTCGATCATCGCCTTGACCTTGCCGCCAAGGAGCAGCGCCTGCGCCCCGCGCGGGCTCGCGCCGCAGCGGATGTACTTGTTTGTCACGCCCTCTGGTCCGCCGGCGGCCGTAGCCGTGCCGGGGTGCGTCGCGAGGACGAGCCGCGCGACATACTCCTTCACGTGCGGCGCCACGACCACGCCTCGCACGAGCGATTGCGCGCTCAGGATGCGTGAGCCGTCCATGACTCGCGAGGCGTCCGGGTTCGCGGCCCCTGTCGTGCGGTCGAGGATGGTCACGAGATCATCGAGTTTGCTGTACCCCACCACGATCTTGAAGATGAACCGGTCGAGTTGGGCCTCGGGAAGCGGATACGTCCCCTCCTGCTCGATCGGGTTCTGCGTCGCGAGCACGAGGAAGGGCTTCTCGAGCGCGTACGTCGTGCCGCCGACGGTCACGCTGCGTTCCTGCATCGCCTCGAGCAATGCCGACTGGGTCTTGGGCGTGGCGCGGTTGATCTCGTCGGCGAGCACGATCTGGGCGAAGATCGGACCTTTCTGGAACTCGAACTTCCGCCGGCCCGTGTCGGGATCTTCCATCACGATGTTCGTCCCCACGACGTCCGCGGGCATGAGGTCGGGCGTGAACTGAATGCGGCTGAACGGCAGGTGCAGCGTCTGCGCCAGCGTGCGCACAAGCAGCGTCTTGCCCAGCCCGGGCACGCCCTCGAGCAGCACGTTGCCACCCGCGAAGAGCGCGATCAGCACCGCCTCCACGACTTCACTATGCCCCACCACCACCTTCCCGATCTCGCCCTTGAGCGATTGGAAGGTCGTGCGGAACTCCTCGCACATCTGACGGACTTTGTCGGGGGATCCAATCTGTTGCTCGCTCATGCCTTCACTCCTGCGGCGTCACACGACTGTTCGTGTTCCTTGAGGTCGGGGTTCGTGATTCGTGATTCGTGATTCGTGATTCGTGATTCGTGATTCGTGATTCGTGATTCGTGATTCGTGATTCGTGATTCGTGATTCGTGATTCGTGATTCGTGATTCGTGATTCGTGATTCGTGATTCGTGATTCGTGGCCAATTGTCCAAAATAGGCAGATTCGTTCTAATCCTGCATGTCGTCCTGGGCCTTGCGCTTGGCCTTGAGCAGTCGGCTCATGCCCTCCGGGTCCGACGCGCCACCATCTTTCTGTGGCGACCTGGGCGTAGTGGGCGTTGGCCTCGCGTCGGCGCCGCCGAGCGCCACCTCGCCCGAGGTCTTCTTCGCCCGCTCGGGCGACGCCTCGAACTTCACCTTCGCCGCAGCCATCGCGCTCTCGGCAGCCCGGACCGACTCTCGCTCGGCCTGGGACATCTCGCGCGTCGACATCCGCTGCCGCGCCGTCGCCCGTGCGGCCTTCAAGGACGTGATCTGCTCGCCACTCTTCGCCGCGCCACGCCCCATCCCGCGACGCACCGCGCGAACCATTCCCGGAATATCGATCCGCACGCGTCGCACCGCGACATCCATGAGAAACACGCCCACGCCGATGAGCGCCAGCGCCAGCCAGATCGGGCGGAGCGCGACCGGCACGCGGAGACCCGCCTTCTCCCACACCGTGTCCTTCTGTGGATCGAACGTCAGCACCCGCCCGCCCGTGCTCTTGGCGACCTGGACCAGGAGCGCCGTGTTGTCGCGTGTCGCGCGATACTCGTCCGCAAAAGGTCGATTGATCGCGACCTGCAAACTCCCCTCCAGCGTCCCCTCGCCCATCGGGTTCGGCGCGACATAACGGATCCCCGCGACGTGTGTCCCCGCCTGCGACGTGGAGACCACGGCCTCGTACATCCCCGGACCCGTCTGCTTGAACTCCACCTCGGACGACTCCGACCCCTTGGGGCTCGCGATACGCCCGGCGAATCTCGCGAAGTCCAATCGCTCGCCATTCGAATCGAGCGCCTGCACGCGGATCACCGTCTCGTCGCCGCGCGACTCCGTCCACGCGCGCACGTTCGCACTCCCCGTCGGCCTCATCGCCCAGCGCGCGTGCTGCTCCCAGAATGAGCGGAAGTTCGACCACGAGACCCAGTCCGAGTTCCACCGCGTCGCCGCGTCCGACGTATACGCCACGACCTTGCCCAGACCGTGCTGCCACTGCGCCAGGATCGGATCGCCCTCCTTGGCCTTGATCGTCGTCAGCGCCAGCCCCTCGCGCTCTGCCGTCACCACCCACCCGCGGACGACCGGCACGCTCGAGATCCCGCGCAGCGTCTCCGAGATCCCCGCGAGCACCTTGGGCTGGAACCCGCCCGGATACTCCTGGATGAGCGAACGCCGCACCGTTTGCGCCTCCTTCACGAAGATCTGCGGCACCGTCGCGAGGGCGGCCTGAGTGTCCACGTGGTAGTGCCGTCCGCCTGTATACGTCGAGATGTACGCCATGCGGCTCGTGTCGCTCCCGCTGTGCGGAAAGACGCCGACCGTGCTGACCGTGATCTTCGCGTCGCGGAACTTGTCGAGCAGACTCGTGCCCGGCGTCTGCGGATCGCCATCGCTGATCATGATGACGTGTCGCTGCCCGGCATCAGTCTTGAAGAGCGCCTGATACGCCAACTCCAGCGATGGGGTGAAGTCGGGCATGTCGCCGAACTGCAGCGTCTGGATCGCCTGCTTCACGCGCGTGCCGTCGCCCACGAGAGACATGGGATACACCCACTCGACGCCCTGGTTCGTTCCCGGGCCCATCCCGCCGCGATACTCGTTGATGCCGACGTAATCCAGCCGAGAGAGCGCATCGACGGCCGACGAGGCCACCTTCTTCCCCCAGAAGACTCCCTGGGGCATCTCGATCGAGTGCATCACCAGCGCCAGCGCTCCCTTGGGCATCTGCCGCTTCTGCGGCGGGTCAAGCTTGACCGGCAGCGCATCCTCAAGCGGCGAGCCGATCCAGCCCCCGGCCCCGAACGACTGATCCCCCCCGATCATGATCAACCCGCCGCCGCTGTCGTGGACATACTGACGCAGGTCCTCCTGCTGGCGCTCGGAAAAGCTGTACGCCGGCTCGTTCATCAGCACGATCAGGTCATACCCGTTGAACTCCGTGAGCGTCTGCGGAGCCGCATCGGCGTGCACCACCTCCGTCTTGATCTCCGCCTCGCCCAGCGCCTTCAGGATCGGGGCCGCCGACGCGTCGTCCTCGGTGATCATCAGCACGCGCGCCTCACCCGCGACAAACGTCACCGTGCTCCCGACGTTGTTCTCCGGACGTGAATCGCCGACATACACGCCCGCCTGCTCATTGGGAAGGAACTTCGCCTCGAACTCCAGCGCCCCCTTCGCCATCGCGGGGATCGTCAACTGGCGCACGTTCGACCCCGCCTGGAGGTCGATCGGCACGCTGTTCCCAGGCTCGTCGCCGTTGAGATCCTGTTCCTGCCCGTTGACCAGGATCGCCAGTCGTCCGCTCGCGGGCTTGGTCGCATTGATCACGACGCGCAGCGACACCATCTCGCCCTCGCGAACGCTCCCCGGCGCCGCCAATCGCTCGACGATCACCTCGCTGTCGTACGAGAACTTCAGAGGCAGCACGTCCACCGGAATCTGCATCGCCTTGGCGAGTTCCGCGACCTTCAAGATGTTCCCGACCGTCTCGTTCCCGTCGCTCGCCACGATGATGCGATTCATCGCGTCGCTCGGCGCGATTGCCAGCGCCGACCGAAGCCCCCCGGCCAGATCCGTCGCGCTCGACTCGCCCACATACGAGAACCCGAAGTCGCGAGCCTTCAGGCTGGGCATCGCCTGCACCACCGGGTCCTTCGCCACCGTCACCAGCCCGAATCGCTCGTTCGACGGGTCCGCGTTCTGCAGCACCAGCCGTGTGTATGTCGTGACGTCCTCGCGAAGTTTTCCGGGCACGCTGTCGCTCGTGTCCAACACCAGCGTCGTCGCCACGTCCTTCGCCTCACGCCTCCACTGCGGCTCCGCCAGCGACATCCCGATCAGCGCGATCACCAGCAGCCGAACCACCAGCGACATCACCCGCGTCACCCGCCCCAGCCCCGACATGTTCACCGTCGCGATCACCACCGCGATCACGCCCAGCACCGGTATCAGGATCAGCCACCACGGACGATCGAACTGCAACGGCCCGAAATGGATCGACGCCAGCACCGACGCTCCAAGATGCAGTCCGCCCGGCATCAATGAGCACCTCCCGACGCGATCGCGCCGCGTCCAAAACGATCGTCTGCCGCCCGAACACCCTGCGGCAACTCATACACCGCCACGCGATCGTGCCCGGAGTCGAGCACATACGCCTCGCCCCCAATCGACGCGACCGCCCAGGGCATCGCAAGAAACTTGAGCCCCCGCCCACGCCCACCATACACACCCAGACACGCCCCAGTCCCGGGGTCGATCCGCTGCACACGGCAGTTCCCAAACTCCGACACCAGCACACTCCCGTCATCCAACAACTCAAGCCCATACGGATACGAGAACCTTCCCGGCTCCTCCCCCACCTCGCCCATGCTCCCGATAGTTCGCTCCACCGCGCCTTCCAGATCGGCCACAATGAGCCGGTGGTTGCACGCGTCGGCGATCACTAGCCGCTTCCGCGAGAGATCCAGCGCGAGAGACTGGGGTCGACTGAACGACAACACCTCTGCGTTCGGCTCTCCATCGCTCCGTCCGCCCAGCGTCCGCTCGCAGCGCCACGCCGTCGGGAGAGCCGCTTGCCGATCACTCGCCTCCGCGTCGCCGACCGTTGCAGCATCCGCCGGCACAAACACGCTGATCCGATCGTTCCCGCCATACTCGCTCACCCACAACCTCGCGACGCCACGTCCATCCTCCGTCGGCTCCACCGCGATATCCGTGGGATAGATGAATTGCCCCGGCCCCTCGCCATACTCCCCGAACCGCGTCACCAACTCAGGCTCCCGCCCCCGATCGCCAGTCGGTGCCCCCACGCGAAACACCATCACTCGGTGATAGTGCGTGTCGGCCACAAAGACGTACTCGTCCTCATCCTGCCCCGCCGGCGTCCACACCGTCACCCCCGTCGGCTTCCCCTTCTCCCACTCGGGCATCCGCCACGACACCACCGATGCCCCCGTCTGCCCATCGATCCGCTGCACCCGCGCGACCTTGTCGATCACCCACAGATCACGCCCATCGCTGTCCATGCACCGCGGATACGCGAACTGTCCGGGCGACAACCCCGTCTCCCCGAATGAACGCTCGATCCGCTCGTGCCGCTCCACATTTGTCGCGTTGTACGGCCCGGCCTTCCCCCCACAACCGCCCAACAACCCCACGACCAGCATTTGACCAACGATCGGCGCGCGCGACACCCACGTCCGCCCCGATCCCGTCCCACGAGCCTGTCCCGGCCTCGGCATGCCCAACATCCTACAGACTTCCAACCGAACGCGTTGCGACCCAATCCTCGATTCCTGGATCCAACTCTCTCCAGCCACTCCACCCAGAATCTGGACCAAGCACCTCCTTCGGATTCACAGGTCCCAACTTCCCGCCTTCCATAGACATGATCGTTCCCGCGGGTTCGCGCCGTCATGGCGCCTGCCTCGCTCGCGCCATCGTTCGTTCACGCCACGACCAGCCGACCAGCACCGACGCTGCCGCACCCAAAGCCAGGCTGGCACCGACGATGTGCACCGCGCTCGCCGCGAGATCGTCCATCCGCTGAAAGTGAAGGTATCCGAGCACCACGTGCGCCAATCCGCCGCTCCCCGCCGAGGGTTGCACCAGAATGGTTGTTTCAATCTCGTGACCACTCAGCACGCTTCCGAGCAGCCCCACCCCGATCAGCACGCCAATCGCTGGCCGGAATGATGCCCCCCACCACGCCGCAAGCGTCCCGCCCTCGCGCTCCAGGCGTCGCAGCGCCCTCAACTCCTTCGCTTCTGTCCGCCGCAGCGCCTCGCCCACCAGCATCGCCACAAAGCCGAACCGCGCGACGTGCGCGAGCACGATCATCGCATCCGACTCCATCACGCGGTCGCCCAGGAGATCCGCCCCGCGCCGCATCGCCGCCCCAACCAGCACGCCCGGCACCAGCCCCAGCACGAGCATCACGAACGTCACCACCGCCCGGAGCCACGCGGCTCCGCGACGCCGATCGTCCCCCACCACCCACGACGCCGTGCACACCAGCACCAGACACACGCCCACCCACGCCGAGATCGTGAGCGTCTGCCCGATCTCCCTGGCGTTCGCCTTTGCCACGCTCACGATCGGCGAGTAGGACTTCATGTCGCCCACCAGGAGGACCATCGGCCCCACCACGCCGACCAGCACCACACCAACCACGCCAAACTTCGCCCACTTCAGGCACGGGTGAGTACACACATTTCCATCGAGATCCGCGTCGGGCGCACCATCCGAGCCGTCCAGATGCAGCCGCCACGCCGCCACACCCGCACACACCGCCGCAATGAGCATGGTTGGCCACGCCGCGATCCAGCCATCTGCGCCCCCGGGATTTGTCGTCAACTCAAACCACACCTTGATCGCATACGTCGGCACGTCCGCCAGATGAAACGGCACCGCCGACCCCAGCATCACCAGCGACACAACCCCCACGCTCATCAACACGCCGGGAAACGCCAACCGCGCCACCACGCGTGCGCGCCCGATCGCCGCCACCATCCGGGCCCACAGTCGGCCCCGCCCCGCTCCATCAACGCTGCCGCCCGCACCTCCATCGACCGCAAGTTGCTCCAGCACACCTCCGCTCACGCGAGCCAGCCCGTTCCGCAATACAAGACTCGCGATCGCGCTCCCCCACACCGCAAGACTGATCGCCGCCAGCACTCGCCCCGCGAGAACCGGTGCCAACGGATACCCGTGCGTCGAGAGCCACTCCAGCCAGTCATACAGCGGCGTCCGAGGCCCGCGCAGCACGCCCCACCCCGCATACGCGATGTAGTTCGGCAACACCAACGGCAACACCACCAAACTCCACCACCACACACCCCCGCCACCCCTCCTCTTCCCATCCGACCATTTCGACAGCACCCACCCCCCCGGCAACCCCAACACCGTCGCCAGCACCCCAACGCCGAGAGCCCACCCCAGCGAACTCAAAAACAACGCAACGTCGCCGCCCTGAAACGTCCACGCCCCGGCGCCAGCGCCAGAGACGGCCTTCGCGCCCCACCCATGCCCCACCGCCCGCCCGATCCCCACCACCACCAGCCCCATCGGCACGAGTGAGAACACCAACACCACCACCCATGCCGCAACATGGATCGGCTCCACCCAACACACCCGCCCTATCCGAGTCGATCGGCTCGCCACGACGCACAGCGTACGTCCAACCCCACGACCACTCAGACCACATCCATGTATTGTGCTACGCCGAGAACAACAGCCACCACACGACCGAACTATTCAAACAGACCTCGAAGGCCTCATCCCCAAACGACATCGCCTCCGGACCATGTCCAGAGGCGATCTCGAAGTGCCCCCCGAAGGACTCGAACCTTCGACCCGCTGATTAAGAGTCAGCTGCTCTACCAACTGAGCTAGGGAGGCCAGATTGTTGGATCAGTGTCCGATCCGGCGGGACTATACGCCATTCTGCACGAAAAGTGAACATTCATCGAGGCCACGGGACGCCGAATCACTGGGGTGACTGTCGATCAAAGCCCGTCGCGGCCAACGGCGTTCAACGCAGGATCCAGCGCTGCTCCGTTCGCTCGATCGCGTCGTTCGCCCGCAACGCATCCAACGTTCCCGGCGGGTGATACCGGCTCATGTGCGTCTTGCGCAGCGTGATCTTCGTCGGCTTCTTGGTCTCCGGATCGATCACCTCGATGCTCCGTGTCTCGCCGCTGAATCCCGAGGCGTAGATCGTGAGTTCAGCCGCCGACGAGTTCTGCACCGGCCAGATCACGACGCCTTCCTTCGCGTTGGCCTCGCCCTGCGAGAGCACACCGAGGATCGAGATCTGGTCCTGGAGGAACTGGTTGTTCAGCATCGCAAGGACCTGCTTGGTCACGTCCGCGGGCACGTCCTTCCCCGATCGGATCGGCTCGGTCACGCCATCGGTCAGTTCGAAACTCGGGGCGAAGAGGACATCGTCCTTGGTGCCGTTCGTCACGGTGTATGTCAGGTAGTAGTACCGACGAATCTCCGTGCTCCCGCCCGGCGTCGTGACCGGCACCTGCACCAGACGCAGATCGCCCAGTTTCAGATTCAGTTGCCAACGCCGGGGCACCGGATCCGGCTCGGGAGCCATCGACGGGGCCGGCGAAGCCAGAAACGCCAGAGGCACCAAGGCGGCGATCGCCACCAGCACCGGAAGCAGCCAACCACAACGCGAGGACAAGCGTGAAGTACACATGCGTTAGCGTTCCAATCTTCGCGGATCAAGGTCCAAACTCGATCTCTTCACGCACAAAGCCCGAGTTCGGGCAGGCGCTCGTAGACCCGCAAGTCTACGGTCCATCGGCGACGCGTCAAACCTTCCCGTGTCCCCGGTTGATTCGCGTCACCCGATTTCAACCCAACAAACCCCACATCCCCGATATCACCCAGACCTCAGTATCACGTGACCTTGATACGCTCCCCAACGTATCGCTGATCCAACCGGCCCGCCCTTCTCCGAACCGTGTCATTCCAGTGACCCAAGCCATACCAACTCAACCAGGCTTCGCCGACGACGACCAGGACCGCCTGGCACCCGGCGTTAGGATCATCCAGGGCGACCGATTCCACGCCCTGCGGATCGCGCGTCGGCTTGTCGGGCAGCGTGTCCCGAACATCGACCAAGCCGCCCGCAATCTCGTCGCCTCCGCCCAGTCTCACAACATCGACTTCTCGCTCGCCTTCGCGAGTGTGCTCGGCTCCGACGACTCTGTTCCTGTTCGCCAGGTAGCCCTCGGCGTCCTCGGCGCGGGGCGGACGGCGATGACGTTCTTCTCCGAGCCAGGTCCGGGCGGTGACCCAGACGGCCCCGATGCCGCGTGTGCCGAGCGGTCGGCATGCATGCGGGCGCTCTGCGACCATGTGCGCCGCTCGCGCGCGCACGAGGCGGCGATCGCTCAAGCCCTTCCCGAGCCTGAGCACGATTGGGCCGTCACACCCTTGATCCGGTCCGGGTTCCAGTCGGTGGGCACGCTGCTCTACCTGCGACGCCAGCCGGGCACGCTCCCCGAGATTCGCCTCCCCGCGGGATCGGGCGTGCACGCGCGCGCGGTGGCGGACCTTCCTGGGCGCGATCGCGATCGGATTTTGATCGCCGCATTGGATGCGAGTTACGAGGGGACGCTCGATTGTCCGGAACTGTGCGGTCTCCGTTCGACTCGGGACATCCTCGAGTCGCACAAGGCCACGGGGTCGTTCGACCCCACGTCATGGTGGGTGTATGTCGTGGACCATCAGCCGGTGGGGTGCCTGCTGCTGAGCAAGAGTGCCGAGCATGGCACGATCGAGTTGGTGTACATGGGTCTCGGGTCTGCGTTGCGGGGTCGCGGGCTTGGGAAACCGTTACTCGTGGACGGTTTGCGTCGGATCTGCGGGCGGCATCCCGGCTTCGGGGTGGCGTGCGCGGTCGACGAGCGGAACACGCCGGCGCGAAAGGTGTACGAATCCCTTGGATTCACGGCGTTTGCGCGACGCCAGGCGTGGGTCTGTCCACTCTCGACTGAAACGCCTTGAGTGGCGACACCCGGTGCACACGAAGTTCTGCAAACGTGGACAACTTTTTTTTCGATTCGCTAAGTCTTGGAAAAGATGCTCACTGCGCTGCGCGGTGTCTGTGGCGATGGACACGCGGGGTTGCTCGGCGGTCCGACATGCACTATTTTTCACCCCACTCGAGTTCGCCACGATGATTTGTTCGGCGTCGTGACGAGTTCGAGTGCCACATCCGACCGAAGGACTCTGTGGCCAAACGGCAGAGGTGATGAGCCCCCGCCGAACGCTGTGGTTGCGTGCACGCTCGAATCTCCGAAGGGAGATCGACGCGTGCGGAATCCGAAAGACTGGATCGTCAGGGTGCACGCGGCGTGCACCCATTGCAAAGGGTGGTGGACGAATGACTCATGACAATCGACTGGTTCCACACCCGGCCTAAGCGGGATGTGGAGCACTCGCCGCGAGGTCATGCACGACTCGCGGAAGGTCAGGGAACGACCGACGAGGCGTCCGACGCGGGCACGACGCCCGGACGAGCCCGAGCGTGTTCGAGACTCTTCTCGATCACGCGACGACGGCGCATGCGTGGACGACTCGATGGGGGAAAGGATTCGCTCGGCAAGGGACTGCTCGGGATGGCGCTGAGGCGTGGAGCCTCTCGCCGTCGCCCCGCGTGGACTCGCGGGATCGGGCCCAGTGTGGAACACGAGGTTTGCGGTGACGATGGGCCGAACCTTTGCCGACGCACGGACAGGGATGGCGGCACACGACGTGCCGAACGCGTCAGAACGAGCGGGCGGGGACCGGGGCACGACGCGTGCTCCGTCCCCCGTCCCGTCCTCGCCAGCCCGCCAGGACGCCGACGAGCGTGTCCTGAGCGCCATCCGCGAGCACGTCGGGCAGGACCAGTTCGATCGATACTTCGGCGAGGGCACGAGCGCGACCGTCCGCGACTCGGCGCTTGAGATTGCCGTTCCGAATCAGACCGTTGCACGCCTCATCGAGAGGCGATTCGGGCGCACGCTCGCCGACGCCGCGGGGGTTCTCGGCTCGGGCGCGCCGAGCGAGGTGCGCATTCTGGTCGATCGCACGAACGCGCCGGCTCCCAGCGAGACGCCTGAGTCCCGCCCGGTTGCATCTCCGGCCCAACCCACACTCACTCACGTCCGCCCGAGGCGCACGCTGAGCGACCTGGGCGACAAGACCTTCCAGGGGTTCGTGGTCGGCCCGTCGAATCGCGTCGCGTTCGAGGCCTGCCGGCGCGTGGCCCAGGGCGATCGCGCCCTCCCCTGCGTCTTCATCCACGGCGGATGCGGCATGGGCAAGACCCACCTCCTCCGCGCCAGCACCAGAGCCTTCACAGAGTCGCACCACGGCGCGAGAATCCGCTACGTGACGGCCGAGGAGTTCACCAACGAGTTCGTCGAGGCGCTCCGCACCAGCAAGGTGGATTCATTCCGCAAGGCCTACCGCCGACTCGACCTGCTCTGCATCGACGACGTCCACTTCTTCGCGAGCAAGGAGGCAACGCAGAGCGAACTCCTGCACACGCTCGACGCGATCGCCGGCACCGGGGCGCGCCTCATCCTCGCGAGCGACGAGCACCCCAAGGACCTCCGCAAGATCAGCAAGCACCTCGCCAGCCGTTTCTCGGCCGGTCCCGTCGTGAAGATCGATCCGCTCGATGACACGACTCGACGCGACGTCATCCGCCACCTGGCGCACCTCCGCGGGCTCTCGCTCACCGACGACGCGGTGGGCGTGATGGCGAGCCTCGCCGCCCAGGCCTGCAACCGTCACGGCGAGCCGGCCTCGGTCCGCGACATCGAGGGAATGATCGTCCAGACCATCGCGACGCGGAACGTGCTGGGCAGCAGCGCCGAAGAGATCAGCGATGCGGGGCTTGTCCGCCGGGCGCTCCAGGGCACGCGCGACTCGGGCGCCAGCAGACCTCGTCGCCCCATCGCCCCGGATCTCATCATCGCCGAGACGTGCGCGCTGCTCCGCGTGGAGCGCGCCGAGTTCGTCGGCAAGGGCCGCCACAAGCGCGTGGTGATGGCCCGGGCGCTCGTGGCGCGACTCGCCCGCGAACTGACCACGCTGAGTTACCCCGAGATCGCCCGAGCGATGGGACGTCCTAACCACTCGACGATCATCACCGCGTGCAAGAAACTCGCGGGCGACCTGGAGTCGTCGCCACCGCTCACGCTGGTCGATGAGGTCGCGCTGGGTCTCTCGCCCGAGGCCAGAGCGACCACGCTCCCCGAACTCATGGACGCCGCACGCCGGCGCGTCGTGGCGAAGGCGCGGTAGACTCGCGCGGACGCTCGTTGCTTTCGAGAAGGGTGCGCACGCGCAGCACCTCCGCGATCGACCACGCCTGGGCCATGCACCCGTCGCCACGGCGTGGGCGACTCGGCGTCGAGTCCGCGTCGTAGACCTCGCAGAGTTGCAGCACGCTCGGCGGCGTCTCGCGCCCGCGACCAAGCAACTCACGCTCGAGCGGCTCGATCGCCGACGCCGCCTCGTGGCGAGCCATGGGCGAGAAGCAGCCGGCCCGCAACACCGCCTCGCCATACGCCCCGATGAGCCAGGGCCAGACCGTCCCGTTGTGATACGCCGCGTCACGATCAAAGAGCGGGCCCTCGAACCGCGGCTTGTACTTCGGATCCTGGGGCGAGAGCGTGCGAAGGCCCATCGGCGTCAACAGATGCTCGCGAACACACGCGACGACGCCCTGACGCTGCGTCTGGGTGAGTGGCACACCGGAGAGGGCCGCCGCGAAGATCTGGTTCGGACGGATCTCTGTCGATCGTGTCTCGTCGCCGCCGCGTGTCGGCGTGAGGGCGTCGATGAGACAACGACGTTGGTGATCCCAGAACTTTGCGAGGAAGGACTCGCCCGCGCGATCCGCCCACGCGTTCAACTTCTCCGATCCCTTGCGTTCGAGCGATCCGAGCAGCGACGCGACGCGCCGAAGCCCCGAGATCCACAGGGCGTTGATCTCCACGGGCTTCCCCCATCGCGGCGTGAAGACCACGCCGTTACGCTTCGCGTCCATCCACGTCAGTTGCGTCGTCGCGTCGCCCGCGCTCACGAGACCATCGGCGGGATCGACGCCGATCGAGAAGCGCGTGCCCCGCGAGTACGACTCGATGATGTCGAGGCAGGCGTCGAGGATCTCGCCACGCACCACGTCGTGCCCGCCCGGCGTCTGGGCGAGGTCGCACGCGGCCTGGAGGAACCACAGCGACGCGTCCACGGTGTTGTACTCGGCCTCGCCGCTCCCGTTATCGAAGCAGTTGGGGATCAGTCCGTCGCGGCGCAAGTGGGCGAAGGCGAGGAGGCACTCGCGCGCCTCGTCGAGGCGTCCGGTGCTAATGAGCAGCCCGCGGAGCGCGATCATCGTGTCGCGCCCCCAGTCGCTGAACCACGGATACCCCGCGATGATCGACGAGACCTCGCCCTGGTCGCGTTCGACACGCCGCACAACGAACTGATCCGCGGCGAGCACGAGCGCGCGACGCTCGAGACTCGTGGCCTGCGCCAGGCGAACAAGCGTGCGGGTGCGTGCCGCGTTCGAGGCCACGACCTGATCGAATGTCGGCGGCTCGTCTTCGTCGCACCAGGCGGCGACCTCGATGATCGGCGCATGCGGATCGGCGTGCCCGCGCCCGCCGCCGCACTCCGCGACGAAGACGCCCGGACAGAGCAATGACTCCCGCCCCGGCATCCCCCGCTCGAGATCCTTGCGATACTCAAAGTCCTTCCACACGTGGACCTCGGGACGAAGCCTGGGCGGCGCCAGTGCTCGCCGATCCTCGCGCGAGGATTTCACCATCACACGCACGCGCTCGGCCCCGGCATCCACAACCAACTCGCGATCGCTCTCGACGCCCACGGTGTATCTCTCCGCCTCGAGCACGCCGCCGAGCAACTCGTGGAAGTCACGCAGCGCCACCAACGGGCGGAGTTCCAGCCACGCCCGGCGGTTGGGCGCGGTGATGGTGTACCGGAGCACGCACGCGTTGCGTCCATGCGCGAGCGCCAGTTCCTTGCGGATCGTCACTCCCGACTCGCGACCGCCGGGGCGATACTCCCAGCGGACCACGCCCGGCTCCATCGAGAAGCGCACGAGCGCCGGGTTCACGGTCGTGGCCGACGCCGGCATGCTCGCCCAGCGGAACGACGACAGTGACTCCCGCCGGAGCGCGACGCAGCCGTTCCCGCCCTGAGCCTCCAGAACGACGACCTCATCCACCGCCGACAGGGCGACTACGCGTCCCACCGGCGGCTTTGTCGCCGCGATCAGCAAGGCGTGATACCGCCGCTCGGGCGTTGCGGAGACGGTCCCCATCGCGAACCCGCCCAGGCTGTTGGTGAGCACCCACTCGCTCCGGGCCCACTCTCGCAGCGTCCGACCGCGCAGGGAGACCTCGGCCAGGGGGTTCGGTTGGGGATCGATCGAGGCGTCATGCTGCATGCACGAACCCATCGGCTCCCTCCCCCACTCCCGCTTGAACCACACGCGATTTCACGAGAATTCGCTCGCCGGTGCACGCCCATCTTGACGTTGGGGACGAGGCCCCCAACGCTGTGTGATGCCGAACCTCGCCAGCCAGCCCGCCGCCACGACCTCCAGCCATCCCGCTTCGACGCCGCGTCCCTCGACGGGCGGATTCCTCCCCGGCACCAAGATCGCCTTCGACGGCATCACGTTTGACGACGTGCTGCTCCTCCCGCGACGTTCTGGCGTGATGCCCGCCGAGGCCGACACGACCACGCGGCTCACCCGCGCCATCTCCCTCCATATCCCGCTCCTCTCGGCCCCGATGGACACCGTCACCGAGTCGGCGCTGGCGATCGCCCTCGCCCAAGAGGGCGGCCTGGGCTTCATCCACAAGAACCTCTCCACCGAGGCCCAGGCGCGCGAGGTCGCCAAGGTCAAACGCTCCGCCAACGGCATCATCGCCGACCCCATCACCCTTGGCCCCACCGACACCGTCGCCCGGGCGCGGGACCTGATGCGTCAGTACAACGTCTCGGGCTTTCCCGTCACCGAGGACGGCTCGTCCGTCGCCGGGGGGAGCCTCCGCGGCAAGGGCAAGGTCCTGGGCATCATCACTCGGCGTGACCTCAAGTTCGTCGAGGACAACGCGACCACCGTCGCCGACGTGATGAGCGGCCCGAGCAACGGCAAAGCCCTCATCACCGCCGCCGCGGGCACAACACTCGCCGAGGCCGAAGGTGTATTGAACAAAGCGAAAGTCGAGAAACTCATCCTGACCGACGGGAAAGGGAATCTCGCGGGCCTCATCACGATGCGCGACATCGACCGCCTCAGCCAGTTCCCACGCTCCTGTCGCGACGCTCGCGGCCGGCTCCGCTGCGGGGCGGCCGTCGGCGTGGACCAGTACGACCGCGTCGAGGCGCTCCTCGATGCCGAGGTCGATGTGATCGTCGTCGACACCGCCCACGGGCACAGCGAGAACGTCCTTCGCTCAGTTCGCACGATCAAGGCGCTGCCACGTGTTGCGAGGGGCGACGTCCAGATCATCGCGGGCAACATTGCCACGCCCGAAGCCGCCCGCGACCTTATCGAGGCGGGCGCCGACGCCATCAAGGTCGGCATCGGGCCCGGCTCGATCTGCACCACTCGCGTTGTCACCGGCGTCGGCGTCCCCCAGATCACCGCCGTCATGCACGTCGCCCAGCAGGTCAAGGACATGGGCGTGGACATCCCCGTCATCGCCGATGGCGGGATCCGCCACAGCGGCGATATCCCCAAGGCCATCGCCGCGGGCGCCCACGTCGTCATGCTCGGCTCGCTCTTTGCCGGGCTCGAGGAAAGCCCCGGCGAGATGATCATCACCCACGGCAGGCGTTACAAGAGTTACCGCGGCATGGGCTCCGAGGGCGCGATGAACGCGGGGAGCGCCGACCGCTATGGCCAGGCCGACAAGGCTGCCGCCGCCAAGAAGTTCGTCCCCGAGGGCGTCGAGGGACTCGTCCCCTTCCGAGGCACACTCGCCGAGTTTGTCTATCAACTCGTGGGTGGCCTTCGCAGCGCGATGGGATACTGCGGCTGCCCCACCATCGAGGACCTCCGCACCCACGCCCGATTCTGCAAGGTCTCCACGGCGACCGTAGTGGAGAATCATCCCCACGACATCACGATCACCAAGGAATCGTCGAACTACCTCGCGGGGCGAGGGAAAGATTGATGCCCGGCCCGTCGGCAGGGTCAGTCACGATATCAGTCGCTCAAGACCCCACACGCTGGAGCGTGATGATCGTGGGCTCAATCTTCTGCTCGCCTTTGGTGAGCGTGCGCCAGGTCTGGGTGATGTGATTCGCGTCCGTGAAGTCCACGGTGAGATGCCCCATGACCATCTCTTCTTCCGCCCGCATGTTCGAGACCGAGACGATGTCGAAGACGATGCGATTCGCCTCGACCTTCGTGGCCCGCATGTGCGGCTGGTTCCCCATCGCGCAGTAATGCGTCACGAGAAGTTCCGGCCCGTCGAGCGTGTACATGTTGGTCATCTCGTGCGCCGAACCCGGGAACATGATCTCCCGCACGCACGACTTGTTCGACGACAAGGCGAACTCGACCGTGCCCGTGGGCTTGCCATCTTCACCAAGATTCTGCCACGTCCCCGAGAGCGACGCCAGCCGGTCGAACGCCGCCTTGTGGGCGGCGTCAGGCGCACCCACGACGGCCATCGACGCGCTTTGGGTGTGCCGGTGCTGATGGCATGCGCCCAAACCGAAGCACAAACCAGCGATCACCACACCAACCAATCCACTCACACACAAACGCGGCGTGTTCATCGAGTTCTCCTGCATCATGGATTCGGTCTGGCCTCATCGCCCCCGCGAGACCGCCAGACCACATATCAGGTTACCATACCTCGCCCCACGCCGCAAACGACCGCGACACGGAGACGATGATGGCCCAACACGTCAACACAAAGGCCGTCAAAGGCCGCCGGACGCTCAAGTTCCTGACGCTCGGCGATGCCAATCGCGAGGTCCAGACCCTCATCGCCGCCGAGAACGCCGGCACGCTCAAACGCCTCGGAAACTGGGAACTCGGGCAGACCCTCCACCACCTTGCCACGTGGGTCCACTTCGCCTTCGACGGCTATCCCGTCCGTCCGCCATTCCTCATCCGCGTCTTGCTCAAACCCTTCAAGAAGAAGTTCCTCCGTGGCCCGCTTCCCGCAGGTCTGCGCATCCCCAACATCCCCGGCGGCACCCTCGGCATCGAACCCGTCTCCACCCAGCAGGGACTCGACGAACTCAACAAGGCCTTCGATCGTCTGGAGCACACCATGCCGGTCCAGCCTCACCCGATCGTCGGGCCCATGACCCACGACGAGTGGATCCAGGCGAACCTTCGTCACGCCGAGTTGCACCTGGGATACTTCCTCCCGGCCTGAGGCGCCGACTCACTCGATCCGATTCACGATCGTGCTCGTTCCACGCGATGACGATTATGCCGAACACCACACCACCGCGCGAATACGTGCTGGGCACGGGCGCCGATGAACTTGCTCGCCTCTCGTTCCAGCATCGCCTCTGGGCCGACGCCGCCCATGCCGCGTGGCGTGACGCCGGGATCGCGCCGGGGAAGCGGTCGCTCGACATCGGCTGCGGCCCCGGATACGCGTCGTTCGACCTCGCGGCCCTGGTCACGCCCTCCGGCTCCGTCGTCGGCGTGGACGAGTCCGCGACCTATATCCAATGGTTCAACGAGCAGGCCGCCTCGCGCTCGCTCGCCCACCTGCGTGGCGTCGTTGGCGATGTCCACGCTCTCGGCGAAATCGATGCCGTGCGCGAGGGCGGGCCGTACGACCTTGCCTATACGCGCTGGGTTCTCTGTTTCGTGAAGGACCCGGCCGGCGTCGTACGCGAGGCCGCCTCACTGCTCGCGCCAGGCGGGCGGCTCGTGATCCACGACTACTTCAACTATCGGGCGATGACGACCGCCCCGAGGCGATCATCGATGTCCAAGGCCGTTGATGCCACGATCCGCAGTTGGGAAGCCCGGGGCGGCGACACCGACATCATGGGCAAGGTCCCCGCCTTCTGCGCCAACGCGGGCCTCACGATCGAGAGCATCCGCGTCCACCAACGCCTCGGTCGGGCCGGAGACGCGATGTTCCACTGGCTCAAGACCTGGTGGCACATCTACACCCCCAAACTCGTCGCCATGGGCCTGCTCACCGAGCACGACCAGGTCGAGTTGTTTGCGGACCTTGAGACAATCGAGCGCTCGCCCAGCGAGTTCGTCGTCTGCCCGCCGGTCTTTGAGATCATCGCCAAGCGCGAAAACTAACTGCTGATCGCTCGAACTTCGAACCCGCGTCGCCGACCCTGCCAACGATTCACCATGCACCTCCTCCTCACCGGCGGCGCCGGATTCATCGGTAGCAACTTCGTCCGCTTCGTCCTCGCCAACCGCCCCACCTGGCGCGTCACCAATCTCGATAGCCTGACCTACTCGGGCAACCTCGAGAATCTCGCCGGCGTGGACCAGGACCCTCGCTACCGCTTCGTCAAGGGCGACATCAACGACGCCGCGCTCGTCTCACGCCTGCTCGACGAGTGCGACTGCTGCGTCCACATGGCCGCCGAGAGCCACGTCGATCGCTCGATCCTCGACTCGGCGCCGTTCATCCTCGCCAACGTCGTGGGGACGCAGGTCCTGCTCGATGCCGCCCGCAAGGTCTGGAAATCCAAGGCCTCGCGCCGGTTTGTGTATGTCTCGACCGACGAGGTCTATGGCTCCCTTCCGCTCGACAAGCCCGAGATTCTGTTCACCGAGAAGACGCCCCTCGCCGCGAATAGTCCGTATGCCGCGAGCAAGGCCGGCGGCGACCTCCTCGCGCGCGCGTACCACCACACCTTCCACATGGACGTCGTCACCACGCGCTGCTCCAATAACTTCGGACCCTACCAGTTCCCCGAAAAAGTCATCCCCCTCTTCGTGACCAATCTCATCCAGGGGAAGAAGGTCCCGCTCTATGGCGATGGGCAGAACGTCCGAGATTGGCTCCACGTCGACGACCACTGCGAGGCGATCTGCGTCGCGCTCGAGAAGGGCAAGGCCGGCGAGGTTTACAACGTCGGCGGGAACAACGAGCGATCGAATCTCGAACTCACGCACTCCATCCTCAAGATCCTGGGCAAGGGCCACGACATGATCCAGCCCGTCGCCGACCGACCCGGGCACGACCGGCGCTACGCAATCGACGCGACGAAGATGGACCGGGAACTCGGCTGGCGCCCCAGCCGGTCGGCCTGGCCGAGTGCTCTCGAGAAGACCGTGAAGTGGTACGTGGACCATCCACAGTGGTGGGAACGCGTGCGGTCCGGGGCGTACCGGGACTATTACCAGCGTCAATATGGCCACCGCGGGGCGTAGGCGATCCGGACGTGGTCGTTCGAGGTTCGGATCTGCTCCCAATTGGGCCCTGATTCTGCTATCGATCCTAGAGATTGATGGGAATTCGCCTATGGTAGTGCTTTGTTCGTAGGTTGAAGAGCGGATTTGCGCGTAGAAGGCAGATGTTGGGGTTTCTTTCTCGGACATTCGCCGTCAAGATTTGCCCTCGGGGGTGTCTGTGCCCATGGTGGGGCGCGGGCAGAGTTGTCGGAATGCAGGATGTGCCCATGTGAATTCTCCAGACTACCTGGATCACCCACCTCGGCAAACTCCCCTCTGTATCCGACAGTGTCTTCACGCGACCGATTCGCGTGGAGGGAAAGGGATTGATGAAGTCTTACGTTCGTCCGATCACGTATGGCCTGGTCTGGGTCATGGTTGCGGGCACAACTGCGCCTGCGGCCTGGGCCCAGAACTCGTCTGGTAATCCGCACACCCGTCGCTCGCGCCAACATGGACAGCAGAACCAAGCGCCGGCGACACCACCGCCGTCTGATACCTCAACATCAACGAACACGAGCACACCCACGACCTCGGCTCCAGTCGGGAGCCGGGCGTGGCGTCGTGCCATGGCCGCAGCCGCTCGCGCCGCGATCAACAACGCCAACAACCAGGGTGGCGGCGGATCCACAAACCCAACGCCTTCGGGTGGTTCCACCGGCGGCAGCACGGGAGGCTCCACAGGCGGATCGACCGGTGGGAGCACCGGCGGCTCGACTGGCGGATCCACGGGTGGCTCGACCGGTGGTTCAACCGGTGGCGGCACGCCCGGGACATCCGGCGGCGGGACCGTCATCGCCCCCACCACGCTCCGCGCCCTCGATATGGCCAACGGGCGGAACGTGCTCGTGACCTGGGTCGATGCCGACCCGGCCGACGGCACCTTCGAACTCGCCCGCGAGCGTCAGCAAGGCTCCACCTGGGTCGAGCGCACCGTCATCACCAGCGAGAGCGCCACGCTCACCGACAGCGTGGGTCCGGGTGTCTATCGCTATCAGGTCCGCTCCATCACCGCGGCGGGAACCTCGGCGTTCACAGCCTTTGCGCTCGTGACCGTCAACGAGGTCGCTCCCACGGCCCCGACGGGTCTGCAGGTTGCCGACCTCGGCACCGGCGGCAGCGCCCGCCTCACCTGGAACGACACCTCGCTCAACGAGACGGGGTTCGAGATCGTGCGCGAGCAGCAGAGCGGCGCGAGTTGGATCGGCACGACGCAGATCAACGCCAGCGCCAATGCCACCACGATCGACGACAGCCCCGGCGTGGGCACCTTCCGCTACCACATCCGCGCCATCAACAGCGCCGGCAACTCCGAGTACTCGGCGTGGGTCATTCCCACGATCGCCGACATTCCGCCGGACCCCATGGCGGGCCTCGCCGCGACGGACCTGGGCAATCGCTCCCAGGTCCAAATCACGTGGCTCGACCACTCCGACAACGAGTCGGGGTTCGAGATCGTGCGTGAGACCCAGCAGGGTTCGCAGTGGGTGAACAGCGTCACCCTCTCGGCCGCCGCCGATCAGACCTCCATGATCGACGCTCCGGGCCTGGGCACCCACCGCTATCGCGGGCGTGCCGTCAACGGCGTCGGCGCCTCGACCTACACGGCGTATGTCACGGCCCAGGTTCTCGAGATCCCGCCCGACGCGCCCAGCAGCCCCACCGCCAGCGATCTCGGCGACGGATCGCAGGTCCGCGTCAGTTGGACCGACAACTCGACCAATGAGACCGGCTTCGAGGTCCTCCGCGAGACGCAGAGCGGCTCGAGCTGGACCGGCGCCACGACGCTCAACTCCGGCGCCAACACCACGACGCTGACCGACGCTCCGGGCGTCGGCACCTTCCGCTACCGCGTCCGCGCCGTCAACAGTGCGGGCAACTCGGCCTACACCACCAACGCGCAGGTCACCGTCGCCGTCGTCGCCCCCTCGGCGCCGAGCGGGACGGTCGTCTCCATCGTGAACGGCACGCAGGCGCGTGTCACCTGGGCCGACAACTCGTCCAACGAGTCCACCTTCGAGGTCGCTCGCGAGACGCAGAGCGGCTCGACGTGGGGCTCGCGTCAGGTCTTCTCTTCGCCCGCCAACACCACCGCCTACACCGACACGCCCGGTCCGGGCACGCACCGCTACCAGGTCCGCGCCGGCGTCGGCAGCGCCTTCTCCGCCTGGACCTCCTTCGCGACGGTCACGATCGCCGGCGTCCCCGCGGCGCCCAGCGGGCTGAGCGTTGTCGACGGCGGCAACGGCGTCGCCCAGGTCACCTGGAGCGACAACTCCAACAACGAGACCTCCTTCGAACTGGAGCGCAACCCCTCGTTCGGGTCGCCCAGCACGCGCACCGTCAGCGCCAACGTCACCGGGTTCACCGAGACCCCGGGGCTGGACACCGTGAGTTACCGCGTCCGCGCGCTCAATGCCGCGGGCGGCTCGGCCTTCACCGCCTGGGTCACCGCGACCATCGCTGCGGGCACGCCCCAGGGAGGCGGCGGCGGGACCAACGGCGACTACGACGCCAACGGCTACTACGTCGGCCGTCCCAGCGCCGACTCGCGCACCATCTATGTCAGCGCTACCGAAGGCAACAACGGCAACGACGGGCTTACCCCGTCCACCCCGGTGCGCACCATCGCCGCCGGCGTCGGACTCCTCCGCGACCGCATGCCCGACTTCCTCTACCTCAAGCGCGGCGACACGTGGAACGAGACCTTCCCGACCTGGCGCAAGAGCGGGCGCAGCGCCACCGAGCCCATGGTCGTCACGACCTATGGCAACAGCCCCAGCCGCCCCCTCTTCATCGTCCCCTCGGGCACTACGGGCTTCCTCCGCACCGTCGGGAGCAGCGCGCCCCCGAGCGTCGACCACATCGTGATCTCCGGCGTTGAGATGACCCCCAACGGCAATCCCAGTTCCGAGGGCATCACCTGGCTCGACCCGGGTCAGAACGTCACCTTCGAGGATCTCTACATCCACGGCTTCACCCACGGCATCACCATGCAGGGGTACACGGGGCGCATCAACGGCGTCACCATCCGCCGCTGCATCATCGCCGACAACCGCCCCACGGGCGCCGCCCACTCCGAGGGCATGTACTGCTCGCAGATCGACAACTTCCTCCTCGAGGAGAACATCTTCGACCACAACGGCTGGTCACGCACCACCAACGACGCGACCATCTACAACCACAACGTCTACATCCAGCCCGACTGCACCAACGTCACCTTCCGGCGCAACTTCGTCGCCGACGGCTCCTCGCACGGTCTCCAGATGCGCGCCGGCGGGATCATCGAGGACAACATCTTCGCTCGCAACGCCATCGCGATCATGATCGGCAGCCGCGACAACCCCGACCCGCTCGGGATCACCGCCGCCATCCGTGGCAACGTGATCCTCGAGGGTCGGGACATGAACTCGACGAACCCCCGCGGGTGGGGCATCGAACTCCTCAACGTCAACGCCTCGGGCGCCATCGTCGAGAACAACATCTTCGCGCACAGCATCAGCAACGACCCCAACTTCGCCATCAACATCGACGGGACCGTCGGCATCGGGTGCCGCAACGCCACCGTCCGCAACAACATCGTCTACGACTGGCACGGGCCGATCCAGGCCTACGCCCCCAACAACGGGCGCGTCTCGAACGGGCACCTCGTCGAGAACAACGTGATCGTCGACACCGGCACCGGCTTCGCCTTCTCCCAACTCGTCAACACCTTCTCGACGACGCCCTCGGTGATCCGCTTCAACGGGAACAAGTACAATGACGCCGGACCCGCCAACCGCTGGTTCGACATCGCCGGCGACCTCTACACCTACCAGCAGTGGCTCACCCAGACCGGCGAGACCGGCTCCTCGAGCGGCACGATCACCTTCACCGACCCCAGCCGAACCCTCGGCACCTACCAGGCCACCCAGGGCAGCGGCAACACCCACGACGCCTTCATGACCGCCATCAAGCAGCGTTCACGGGGCAACCCCATGACCAACTACTCCATCGACTCGCTGCTCTCCTACTTCCGTCAGGGCTACACGGTCACGCCATAACCAACGGCGATCTCATTTTCTTGACTTCCACGCCGGCCGGGTCGAAAGACTCGGCCGGTGCTTCTTTGTGTGCAAAGCCCGTTCCTGGGTACGAACGGCCCCCGCACGCCGGGCGTATATCCTCACCCTCGTTGCCCCAAGGAAGGCCACCCTTCGGGCCGATGATGGGGGTGAGGACCGATGACCACGCAGAACGCCCAGACCAAGGCGCCCCCCGGTGCCCCGACCGTCGCTCCCGGCTCGCACGGGTTGGGCCGATTCGCGCGCAAGTCGCTCTCCCGCACGGCATTGCGGATGTACATCCGGGGGCTCTCCTCGTGGACGCCGCTCGAGAACCCCGTCGACGGGTACACCGTGATTATCGGGTGTGCCCATCGCCTGGCGTCGATGCTCTGGGCGAATCTCGAGTTTCTGTGCCGCCTCGACTTGACGGGGTGCGACAAGATCCTGTGCGTGGTGGACTGCACGCTCGCCGAACGCCCTGCGGGTTTTGAGGAGCGGGCACGAGAGATCGCGGGTGAAAGACCACTGGAGTTCGTGTACTACTCGCAGGCCCAGGTGGATCGCGCCCGGCGCGTCGACTGGGGCTGGGTGTACTCGTGGCTGTCGTGGACGCTGGGCATTTCCAGGACGCGGACGCGATACGCGATGCTCCACGATTTCGATGCGCTCCTGCTTCGGCCCGGCCTGCTCCGCGAGCGCGCGGACGCGATCAAGGCTCGGGGCGTCGAGTATCTCGGCATCGACTGGTACTCGGGCCTTGGCGTGATCGAGTCCGACCGGCTCGTCCGCACGTTCGAGATGATGTTCGACGCGGCGTTCGTCCGCGAGCGGTTCAACGCCATCGATCTCTTCAACCGCATGGGTCGGCGTGGCGATCGCCGCGTGGAGTTCGACACGTTTCTCCACGCCGAGACCAGGGCCGGCACGCGCGACGTGCTTCCCATGGAAGAGTCCGAACTCGTCCACCCGAGCCAGATGATTTGCCAGTACGTGGACCATCGCGCCGGTCGATTCGTCCCTGGGAACAACAACCTCTTCATGATTCCCTACTACAACTTCATCGGCGGCTCGCCGGAGGAGTTGCGGGACCTCGTCCCGATCATCGAGAAGGGCGAGACCGTCGTTCCGCTCTGGGGCCGGGGCGTGGATCTCTCGAAGATGAAGCCGATCCACGCGCTGTGGATGGTGCACATGTCCGAACGCCTCGAGCGCGCCCTGGGGCGTGAGGGCGACGCGATGGACGAGCACGTCCGCCGATATTTCCATGGGCTCAAGCGCATCGTCGATCAGCACGGGGTCCGGTCATGAGCGCCGCAGGCACGGGAGCCCAAGCCGCCCCGACTCAAAGAGCAGCACCATCAAACTCGATGCGCTCGCTCGCGATCCGCGGGTCGATGTGGTCCACGATCGCCTTTGGAGCCTCGAACGTCATTCGACTGATCGGCAACATCCTTCTCGCGAATCTTCTTCTTCCCGAGTACTTCGGCATGACCGTGATCGTCGGGACGCTGATGTCGGGCCTGCAGATGTTCAGCGACATCGGGATCGGGCCAAGCGTCGTCCAGAATCCACGCGGCAGGAACCGCGCGTTCCTCAACACCGCGTGGACGATGCAGGTCATCCGCGGCGTGATCGTGTGGCTGGCGGCGTGCGCGCTCGCGTATCCGTTTGCGTTACGCTTCGGCGACGCCGACTCGCCAGACACCAACGCCGCCGCCCTGACGCCCGTCATCCTCTTCGTTTCCGTCGCCGCACTCATCTCGGGGTTCAACTCGACGTCGCTCTTCACGCTGCAACGCCGAATGGACGTCCGCAAGATCGCCCTCCTCGATGTCGCGGTGCAGATCGTCCAGACCATCGTCATGGTGGCGTGGGCGTATTTCTATCCCAGCGTGTGGGCGCTCGTCGCCGGGACGATCACTGCGGCGGTCGTTCGAGCCGTCGCGAGCCACTACCTCGAGCCTGCTCCGGGCGACCGTTTCCAGTGGGAGCCAAAGGCCGTCAAGTCGCTCATGCACTTCGGCGGCTGGATCTTCGTCAGCACCGTCTTCACTTTCTTCGCGCAGCAGGGTGACAAACTGCTCTTCGGCGACCACATCACCAAAGAGGTCCTCGGCGTCTACAGCATCGCTGTGATGCTCGCGATCGTGCCCCTCGATGTCTCGCGCCGAATCGGCGAGTCGGTCGCTTTCCCCGCATACAGCCGCACGATCCACGAGGGTGGCGATCTCCGTCGGACGTTCAAGACCATTCGCTCTCCGATCTCCATCGGGGGCGCGCTCCTCATCACCGGCGCCGCCGCCGTAGGGCCTGATTTCGTGCTCATGGCGTACAAGAAAGATTACTCGGGCGCGGCGGCGTTTGTCCCGATCATCGCCGCGGGCGGACTCTTCCAACTCTTTGAGTTCACCGTCGGCGCCGCCGTCCTCGCCGCGGGCAACGCCAAAATAATCGCCTACGGCAACCTCGCCAAGGTCATCGGGCTGCTGATCTTCGTGACGCTGGGCCTGATGATCGGCGGCTGGATTCCCGACTCGTGGATCGCGTGGGAACAGTCGCACCTCTCGGCGATGCAAGAGTGGTTCACGCCACAGGGGTGGGCCTGGACCACGCTCGAGCGATTCAAGGAGTGGGTCGGGCACACCAACAGCCACGAGAGCCTGCTCTGGGCGGTCGCGGGCGTCACCGTCGCGGACCTCGGCCGATACGCGGTCTTCGCCTTCGCCGCCAAAAGACTGAAACTCTCGTTCCTCAAGCACGACCTGGTCTTGTTCCTTGGATGTGCCGCGGCGTTCTGGCTCGCGAAAGAGGGCGCGGGCCTCCTTGGCCTTCGCGACGGCACAATCCTTGCCTTCCTCGTCAAGGGCACGATCGTGACGGCGTGCTTCGCGTACCCCTGCTGGCATGCTTTCACCAAGGTATTCCGACGCCGATGAAGCCCATGCGCATCACCATCGTGATCCCCAACATCGGGCTGGACGGCGGCCTGCGCGTCGCCGCGCTCTACGCCGAGAGGCTCACCGCGCGCGGGCACCAGATCCTCCTCGCCGCCCGGCGGCCAAGACCGCTCCGAAAGTCGCACATCGCGAGGAAACTCCTCGCGGGTCGCGGCGTGTGGCGACGCTGGGCCGACCCCACCCATTTCGACCGCATCGACTCCGATCTCCATGTTATCAACGAGTTTCGCCCGATCGACGATCACGATCTCCCCGATGCCGACGTGGTGGTCGCGACGTGGTGGGAGACGGCCGAGTGGGTCTCACATCTCTCGCCCTCCAAGGGCAAACCCGTCTATTTCCTCCAGGGATACGACGCGGGTTCGGGGCAACCGGCAGACCGTGTCGACGCCACGTGGCGGCTTCCGATGCAGAAGATCACGGTCGCCCAGTGGCTCGCCGACATGGCACGCGACGAGTTCAACGACCCGAACGCGATCATCGTGCCCAACGGCGTGGACACGACGCTCTTCAACGCCGCTCCACGTCGCACCAAGCCCGCAACACCCACTATCGGCTTTGTGTATCACGATCTGCCCATCAAGGGTTGCGATCTCATCTTCGGCGCGCTCGAGAAACTCAGGGCCAAGCATCCCGATCTCCGCGTGCGCTCGTTCGGGCTTATCGGCTCCACGCCGCGGCTCTCTATTCCCAACTGGGTCGAGCACACCACCTGCCCATCGCACGCACGCATCGTCGATCTCTACTCCTCCTGCACCGCCTGGGCTTGGGGGAGCCGCCAGGAGGGCTTTGGGCTCCCGATTCTCGAGGCGATGGCCTGCAGAACTCCCGTCGTGGCGACCCGCGCGGGAGCCGCGCCCGATCTCCTCGCGAGCGGCGATGGCGGCGTTCTCGTTCCGTCCGACGACGCCAACGCCCTTGCCGATGGACTGCACGAGATCCTCTTGCTAAATGACGACGAGTGGTCGCGCCGCTCGGAGCAGGCCCGCACGATCGCCGAGCACCATAGTTGGGATCGGGCCGTCGAACTCTTCGAGGGCGCGCTGCGGCGCGTGGCCGACGCATGAGCCCGCTCGTCCCCCTCACGCTCTTCGGGCTGATCCCGGGGATCATCATCCTCTTCCAGGTGCTCCCCGCGCGGCGGGCGATGCTCGTCGCCTTCTTCGCCGCGTGGATGTTCCTCCCCGTTGCCGGCTATAGCTTCAAGGGGTGGCCCGACTACACCAAGACCTCGGCCACATGCATCAGCATCTTCCTCGCGACGCTGATCTCCGACGCCAGGCCTCTCATCGCCTACCGACTTCGCTGGTTCGACCTCCCCATGATCTTGTGGGCGATCATCCCCTTCGCCTCATCGATGGTGAACGGCTATGGCATCTACGACGGGCTGTCGAACACACTGAACCAGCTCGTGACCTGGGTCCTGCCCTACGCCATCGGTCGGATCTACATCACCGATCTCAAGGCCGCGCGCGAACTCGTCCTCGCGATGCTCATCGGCGCGATGATCTATGTCCCGCTGTGCCTCTTCGAGATGCGCATGAGCCCGCGACTCCACGAGATGGTTTATGGGTTCCACCAGGCCGACTGGCAGCAATCGAAACGCGGCTCGTTCTTCCGACCAACCGTCTTCATGGTCCACGGCCTCGCCGTCGCGACGTTCATGTGCACCGGTGCGCTCGCCGGCGTCTGGCTCTGGTGGAGCCGCACGGATCGGAAGATCCTGGGCGTCCCGCTCATCATCATCGTCCCGGTGCTCCTCGTGACCGCCGCGGGGTGCCTCTCGCTCGGCGCGCTCGTGTGGATGGTGGTCGGGATCCTGATCCTCGCGGCGATGCGTCTCGCGAATCTCCGCACGCCCCTGTGGGCGATCCTCTTTCTGCCCCTGCTCTACCCCATCGCCCGCACCTTCGGCGGGTGGGACGGGCACCAACTCGTGGACCTCGCCAAGAGCATCGCCGGACCCGCGCGGGCCGACTCGCTTTGGACGCGCCTCAACAGCGAGAATGAACTCTGGTACTTCGTTCAAGGCCAGAAGTGGCTGGGAGCGGCCCGGTTCATGTTCGTCGGGCTGAAAACCAGCGAGAGCAGCAAGGGCATCATCGCCGACAGCCTTTGGATGATCTATCTCGGCAAACTCGGGCTGATCGGTCTCGCGACATTCTTCGCCTCGATGCTTGCGCCGATCGTCGCCCTTCTCCGATCGACGCCCAGGCACACCTGGACCCACCCCGCCGTCGCTCCCGTCATCTTCATCGTCGTCTCGTGCGGGCTATATCTCGCAGATTGCCTCTCGAACGCGATGATCAATCCGGTCTTCATTCTCGCCTTCGGTGCCGCGGGCGGGCTTGTGCCGTCGCCCCAGCAGGCTCGCATGATGGCTGCCGCGGCACACATGGCGTATCGCCCTTCGCAGGCGCGAACCATGAGCATGCCCTACCGCCCCTCGGCGACCGGTTCCAGGAGCGCCTCGCCATGAGTTCCACGGCTCCAACCACAACGCCATCGCGCGAGGGAAGCACGAGCACCACCCACACGCTTCTCATCGTCATCGTCAACTACAAGACGCCCGACGTCACGATCGATTGCCTGCGCTCGCTCGCGCCCGAGATCCCAACCGTCGCCACGACCCACGTCGTCGTCGCCGACAACGCCTCGGGCGATGATTCCCTGGCACGCATCCAGGCCGCAATCGACGAGAACGAGTGGGCGTCGTGGTGCACGCTCGCGCCGCTTCCCAAGAACGGCGGATTCTCGTATGGCAACAACCGGGGCTACGAGGCCGGCCCAGCCGCGAAGTACATCCTTCTCCTCAACAGCGACACCATCGTCCACCCCGGCTGCCTCAAGGCCTGCATCGACGTGATGGAACGTGAATCAGACGTTGGCGCGATGACGTGCAAACTCCTCAACGCCGATGGCACGGTCCAGGTCTGCACGCGACGCTTCCCCACGCCGCTGCGTCTTGTCGTGCGGGGTCTGGGTCTGCCGTGGTATCTGCCGTCGCTCTTCGAGTGGGCCGACACCGAGGATCTTCAGTGGGACCGCGCCACGACCAAGCGCGACGTGGACTGGATCATCGGCGCGTTCATCCTCACCCGCGGCGAGATCGTCCAGAAACTCGGCCTACTCGACGAGGCCTTCTTCTTCTATGGCGAGGACATTGAGTTCTCGCACCGCCTGAGCAAGCACGGCTGGCGTCTCCTCTATGACCCCACGAGCACCACGACCCACCTCGGCGGTTCATCGTCGGATCCCACGCGCATGGCCCAGGCCGCCCGCAGCGTGCAGTTCTGGCGAGGGCGGTACCTCGTTCAGCGGATCTGCTATGGCCGCCTCGCCGAGTTCATCGTGCGGGCCGCCGACACGCTCCTCTTTGGTGCGAGGGCGTTGTGGCATCGATTCCGATCGGGCAAGGCCTCGGACAAATACCAGTACAATCACGCCGCGTACGAGACGATCACCAGCCGACTGGATCTGTAACGGGAATCTGGCCCTTCTCACGCTATGGACCACGAGCAACCGCCAAACTCGCCAAATGGCCCGCCCGCGAAGGATCGCGTCGGCGCCGTGATCATCGGCCGCAACGAAGGCGAGCGCCTCGTCCGCGCCCTCCATGCCGCGCTGCCCCATGTCGCGCGCGTCGTCTACGTCGATTCCAACTCCAGCGACAACAGCGTCGAGAACGCCCACGAGATCGGCGTGCACACCATCGCCCTCAAAGATGGCCCCTTTACCGCCGCGCGAGGACGCCAGACCGGCCTCGACGCCCTCCTCACCGACCTGCCCAGCCTCGAGTTCGTCCAGTTCATCGATGGCGACTGCGTGATGGACCCCGACTGGATCGATGTCGGCGTCGAGTTCCTCGACGAGAACCCCAAGGTCGCCGCCGTCAGCGGGCGCTGGCGCGAGGAGTTCCCCGAGCGTACGATCTACAACCGCCTGACCAACGTCGATTGGCACGCCGAACCGGGCCCCGCGCCCTATCCCGGCGGCAACTCCCTCTGCCGAGTCGCCGCCCTGCGAGACATCGGCGGCTGGCGCACCGACCTCATCGCCGGCGAGGACCCCGACCTGGGCTTCCGCCTCACCGAGCACGGCTGGTCCTCACACCGCCTCGCCCACGAGATGGTCCTCCACGACATCAACATGCGATCTTTCCGTGCCTTCTGGAAACGCGAGCAACGCAGCGGCTACTGCTACGCCCAGGTCGGCTGGATGCACCGCCATGGCCCAGGCAAACCGTGGGTCAAGCGGGCCGCGAGCGCTCTCATCTATGGCCTGTTCCTGCCGATCTTCATCCTCACGCTCGCCATCGTCTTCTGGCCCGCCGCACTCGTGCTCACGCTGCTCTATGCGCGTATCTGGTGGTCGCTCTACCGCCGGGCCAGGCGCATCGACGAGGACGTCGCCGAGCGCTACGCCTCGTTCATCCTGCTCTGCAAGGGCTCGCAGGCGATCGGCGTCCTCCGCAGCATCCTCGATGGGATCTTCCGCCGCGATCGCCGACTGATCGAGTACAAGGGCCCCGCGGCCGCTCAATCTCCATCGCCACAACCCACACGCAACGTTGCATCGTAACGCAATCATGTCCCTCGCCAGGTCCATCCTCGATCGCACGCTCGGCGCGCTCGGCGTCATCGAACGCCGCGCCCGCGCCATGCGCCATGGCGTGACGATCCTGATGTACCACCGCGTCCTTCCCGACGATCTCTGGGCACGCTCCACGCTCCCCAATCTCGTGATGCCCGAGTCGGCCTTCCGCGCCCAGGTCGAACTCTTCGCCCGCCGATTCGATGTCCGACGCGCCCACGACGCCGTCGCTCGCGCGCGCATGGGCGACTATGCCGAAGAACGCCCCACCATCGCGATCACCTTCGACGATGGCTACGCCGACAACGCCCGGGTCGCCGCCCCCATCCTCGTTGCCGCCGGTCTCTCCGCGACGTTCTACATCGTCACCGGTCTCGTCGGCACGCCCGGCGAACTCTGGTTCGATCGCGCCATCCGTCGATTCCGTGGTTCGACGCCCGACGCCGCAAGAAACGCCCTCGGCGCGGCCACTCTCGCCAACTCCTCCTCCACCATGACCGCCCGCGAGTGGGTCAACGCGCTCAAGATGCTCTCTCCTTCCGCCCGCGACGCCGCCATTGACGCTCTTCAAGAATCACCCTCGACCCCGCCGCGACACGACCTCGATCACATGATGTCGCTCGACGAACTCCGCGCCATGTCCGCGAAGGGCCACGAGATCGGCGCGCACACCGTCACCCACCCGATCCTCACCACGCTCGAACTCGACGCCCAGCGCACCGAGATCGATTCCTCTCGTGCCGCCCTCACCACGATCCTCGGTGAGCCGAACGCCCCCACCGGTTTCTGCTATCCCAACGGCTCCTACTCCACCGACACCGCGCGGGCCGTCCGCCTCGCGGGATACTCCTATGCCGTCTCAACCGCCCCAGGCCGAATGGACGAGCACACCGACACCTACGCCATCCCGCGCATCGACATGAACCCGCACCACGTGACGGCCCACGGCACACACGACCCGCGCGCCCTCCTCGCCGAGATCTCCCTCCTCCGACACGCCATCCGAAAACTCGCCGGCAAAGCGCCGCCTGCACCCAAGCCATCGCCCAACTCCTCCACCGCCTCCCCAACCCAGCCGATACACCAATCGTGAAGATCGCCTACCTCAACACCCAATACCCCAAACTCTCGCACACGTTCATCGAGCGCGAGATCCGGGCCATCCGCGAGCACGTCGCGGCCCATTCCATCGATCTCACCATCGACACCTTCTCCGTGCGCATCCCCTCACGCGAGGACACCTTGGGCGAGCACCACGCGAAGGAAGCGGCCAACACGTTCTGCCTCCTCGCCTCCAAGCCACGCCTCCTCCTCGCCCAACTCGCTCACGCGATCACGCACCCGATCCGCACGCTCCGCACCCACGCCCGCGCCCAATCCATCTCCGCCGATGGCCTTGCCGCTCGGCTCCGATCCGTTACCTACGCCTGCGAGGCCATCCTCCTCGCGCGCGAACTCGCCCGCCGATCGATCTGCCATCTCCACGTCCACATGGCCAACAACGGCGCCGCCGTCGCCCTCCTCGCCTGCGTCGCCGAACCATCCATCGATTTCAGCATGACGATCCACGGCTCGGCCGAGTTCTTCGACGTCCATCGCATCAACCTCAAGGCCAAGTGCGAGTCCGCCCGTTTCGTTCGCGCCATCTCCAACTTCTGCCGCGCCCAGATCATGGCGTGGACCAGCCCCAGCGTCTGGGATCGCTTCCACATCGCCCACTGCGCCGTCGATCCACAGGTCTTGACACCCGCCCCACCGCGTCACCCCGGGCCCATCCGCCTCCTCACCGTCGGTCGCCTCGAGCCGATCAAGGGCTATCCCATGCTCCTGGATGCGCTCGCCATGCTCAAGGCCCAGGGCCTCGACTGGCGCCTCGAGATGGTCGGCTCGGGACAGATGGAGCGCTCGCTCAAGGACCAGGCCGCGCGCCTCGGCCTCGCCGACCGCATCACCTTCACCGGCCCGCTCGGCCAGGACGACATCCCCGCCGCCTACGACCGAAACGACGCGCTCATCGTCTCCAGTTTCATGGAGGGGGTCCCCGTCGTCCTCATGGAAGCGATGGCCAAGGAACTCATCCCCATCTCCACCGCCGTCGGCGGCGTCCCCGAACTCATCGTTCCCGGCGTCTCGGGCCTTGTCTGCCCGCCCGGATCGCCCGAGGACCTCGCCAGGATCATCCGAACCGTCGCCGAATCTCCCGACACACTCCAGTCCATGCGCCGCGCCGCCCGACAAACAATCATCGACGAGTACAACATCGCCAATCTCGGCCGCCAGATGACCGATCTCTTTCTCAAGCACCTCGACCCACACCACGCGGAAACACGCACGTGACGAGCACGACCGTCCAATCCGATCCATCCGCCCCACCGCTGTCGTGGCGCTCGCGCGAGGTCCAGTTGATCGTCCTCGTCGCTCTGGGCCTGCGCCTGCTCTGGGGTGTGCTCATCCCCTGCATCCCCAGTTCCGACTGCGTCGCCTACGACACCTTCGCCCAGAATCTCGTGAACCACGGCACGTTCGGCTTCCATCCCGACGAGCCTTCCGCCTTCTGGGCGCCCGGCACGAGTTTCATCATCGCCGCGATGTACAAGATCTTCGGCATCGCCTTCTTCCCCGTCGTCGTCCTCAACATCATCCTCGGCAGCCTCTCGGTCTACCTCACGATCCGCCTCGCCGACACGCTCCTCTCGCGAACCCCGGCCCTGGTCGCCGGCGCGATCCTCGCCCTCTGGCCTGTCCACATCCAACTCACCTCCGTCCTCTCCAGCGAGCTCCCCTTCACCACGTTCCTCGTCGGCGGCACGCTCGCCTGGGTCACGATGCGCGAGAAACCAGTCATTCGCGCTCTGCTCACGGGCGTTCTCTTCGCGTTCGCCGTCTACATCCGCGCGACCGCCATCCTCATTCCGCCCATCCTCGCGGGCCTGGAGTTCCTCTTCATGCCACGCCGCGCCCGGACGTTCGTTACCGCGCTCGGCCTGGGCCTTCTCATGGCCGCCATCATCGCCCCGTGGACCTATCGCAACTACACCCTCTACCACGACCTCGTCCCCATCTCCGCGAACAACGGCACCAACTTCTGGATGGGCAACAACCCCGGAACCAACGGCAACTACCAGGAGCCGCCCGTCTTCCCCGACCTCAACCAGGCCCAGATCGATCGCGAACTGATGCGCCGCGCCACCGACTACATCAAGCAGGAACCCGGCGCGTTTGTGAAACGCACCACCACCAAGTTCATCCTCCAGCACGGCCCGCAGACCATCGGCGTCGTCTGGAACAAGGACGCCCTGCGCCCGCGCATCGGCGAGATGGGCATGAAACTCCTGAAGGGTCTCAGCACTGCCTACTGGTTCGCCGCCATCGCCGGGGCGATCGTCGGCATCGTCATGCTCGTCCGCGAGGTCGGTCTCCTCAAGACCGTCACCAACCCGATCCTCGTCATCTGGGTCTACTTCGCCCTCCTTCACGCGATCTATGTCATCCAGGATCGATACATCATCCCCGCGACGCCGTTGGTCGCGTGCCTCGCGGGCGTCTCGATCGGCGTGCTCTTCGACCGCTGGCGTGAGCGCCGCACCTACAACCGCGACAAGGCGATCGCCGCATGACCACGCCGCCCTCGCCCGCCATGCCCACGCGCTACGCCATCGTCGCTCCCTGTCGCGATGAAGCCGCGTACATGCGCCGCACGCTCGATTCACTCCTGAACCAGACCATCCAGCCCGCGCTCCTCCTCGTCGTCGATGACGGCTCCACCGACGACACCCCGAAGATCCTCGCCGAATACCAACCCAAAATGCCCTACCTCCGCGTGCTCACGCGCAGCGACCGCGGCAAGCGGGCCGTCGGCCCCGGGGTCATCGAGGCCTTCTATGCCGGGCTCGACACGATCACCATGGACGAGTTCGACTTCATCGTCAAACTCGATCTCGACCTCGACATCCCAAACCGATACTTCGAGATCATGTGCGAACGCATGGCCGCGCAGCCCCGCCTCGGCACGTGCTCCGGCAAGCCGTACTTCCCCCACCCCTCGACGGGACAACTCGTCAGCGAGGGGTGCGGCGATGAGATGTCCGTTGGCATGATCAAGTTCTATCGCGTCGAGTGCTTCAAGCAGATCGGCGGGTTCGTCCGCGAGGTCATGTGGGATGGCATCGACTGCCACCGCTGCCGGATGCTCGGCTGGATCGCCGCCTCGTGGGACGAGCCCGACATCCGCTTCACCCACCTTCGCCCGATGGGGTCCAGCCAGCAGAGCATCTGGAAAGGCCGCACTCGTCACGGCTTCGGCCAGTGGTTCATGGGCACCAGTTTCTCGTACATGACCGCGAGCGCCATCTTCCGCCTGCCGAAGCACCCCGTCCTCATCGGCGGCCTCGCCATGTGGTGGGGTTACATCAAGAGCGCGCTCACCGCCAAGCCCCGCTACAACGACCTCGAGTTCCGGAAGTTCCTCCGCGCCTACCAGCGCGACGCCCTCATCCATGGCAAGGCCGCCGCCACCAGATCGCTCAACGAGCGCCAGGCGAGTCGCTGGAACCCGAAAGGCGGAACACAGAGGAAATCCGAGGATTCACAAAGGAACACAAAGGGATGAAAGAGTGACTCCTTGCATTGCGTACCCCCACGCTCCGCATGGGGATTCCCCTCCTCCCCTTTCTCCATTGGTTGAACAGACTCACATAGACCCCCATCCCACACCATCCACCCTCTTCCACTCTGTCTCCCTCTGAAACTCCTCCACGTCCTCTGCGTTCGCCTTCCATGTCCACCAACTCACAAGACTCCCCGCCGCGCCCTCCCGTCGTTCACCTGATGGGCGTGGATCTCGACGCCTTCACCAATGACTCTCTGCCGTCGTTTGTCGCCGCCGAACTCGCCGCAGGTCGAGGTGGCTGGGTGGTCACGCCGAATCTCGAGATCCTCCGACGTTGCGCTACCAATACCGACGAGCGAGCCCTTGTCGCGCGCGCAACCGTGCGAGTTCCCGACGGCATGCCGCTCATCTGGGCCAGCCGCCTGAAGCGCACGCCCCTCCCCGAGCGCGTCGCCGGCTCCGACCTTATCTGGTCGCTCACCGCCCAAGCCGCCCGCCTCGGCCATCGCGTCTATTTCCTCGGCGGCAACCCCAAGGCCGCCGAAGGTGCCGCCGCGACACTCCTCGCGAAGCATCCAACGCTCGTCATCGCCGGGACGCACTGTCCCGAGTTTGGCTTCGAGAACGATCCCGCGAAGATCGCCCACATCGCCGACGAGGTCATGCGTGCCATGCCTGACATCGTCTTTGTCGCCCTGGGCTTCCCCAAGCAGGAGCACCTGACCGCCGCCATCCGCGACGCCGTCCCCAAGGCCTGGTTCCTCGGCATCGGAATTAGTTTCAGTTTCGTCACCGGCGAGGTCCAACGCGCGCCGATGTGGATCCAGCGTTTGGGCTTTGAATGGTTGCACCGCATGATCCAGGAGCCGGGAAGGCTGATGAAGCGGTATCTGGTGGACGGGCTTCCATTTGCGCTACGGCTGTTCGTGTGGTCGGCGTGGCGTGGGCTCCGCGGCAACTGACCACGAAGTCCGGAAACCACAGGCCTTTGGGCTTACCATCGTGTCCACGCCGGGCTCCTCTTTGGGGCCTCCGTGAACTCGTGACAGTGGCGTGGACTATGCCGGGAAAATGGCCGATGAACCGTCCGCCCGGTAGGTATCTCGTGCGCGGGGGCTGGCATGTTGGAGGAGAATCGCACATCGGGATCGGCGTCGATCCCTGGTCTTGGGGGGTCGCCCACACAGGATCCACGCCACGGCATCGCCAAGGACCCACGCCCAACGATGCCCACAACACCCCCGATCGCCCCGAGCCGACTCAAGGCCATGCTCCTGCTCGGCGGCACGCTGCGCCAGAGCGACCTCTCCATCGGCGCCGAGCGCCCGCTGATCGAACTCCCCGTCGCCGATGGGCTTGATGTCATGGGCGTGTGGTGCAAGAACGTCTCCGCGACGGCCGAGCGCCTCGGCCTTTCAAGCCTTCCGATCCGCGTGATCATCGATCGGACCTCGCCCGTCCCACGTCGCCCGCGCGCCATGCCGCGCACCTCGGTCACGATCGAGACCGATTTCGCCGAGATCCGCGGGACGGCCGGCATCATTCGTGATCTCTCACGCGACTATGCGCCCGACGACTATCTGCTCGTCGCGAGCGGGAATCAGTTGCTCATCGACGAACTCGCGCCCATCGTCAGCGACCTCCTGGCGACCGGGGCCGACATCGCGCTCCTCGCCCACGACGACGGCATGCCGGTCGGCCTCTACCTCATTCGAGCGGGGGCTGTTCGATCGCTGAAGGAGCGCGGCTACCTCGATCTCAAGGAGCAGGCGCTCCCGCTGCTCTCGAAGTCGCATCGCGTCCGCGTCGTCCGGCGATCGCATGGCGTGGGCCTCCCCATCCGCACGCTGGAGAACTACATCTACGCGCTCGAGGAGTGGTGCCACGCGCGCGACGGCAAGCCCCGCGCCGACTTCGCGAACCTCGAGCAGTGGGAACGCGCCTTCAGCCTCATGGAGAACGAGGCGATCGTGGAGAAGTCGGCGAAGTTGCACGACGCGGTCGTCTTGCGCGGCGGGCGCGTCGAGGCCGGAGCCCTGGTCATCCGCTCGGTCGTCTGCCCCGGCGGCAAGGTGGGCGCGGGTGAGACGGTCGTGGGCACGGTCGTTCGCGGGCTCTCCGGGAGCAGCCGCTCGGGAGGCCGAGCGTGATCCCTCAGTCGCTTCGACAGCAAGGCTGGAAGCCCACGCACGTCCTGTGCGCGATCGCCCTCGCGTGCGCCGGGGTCTGGCTGACGCTCGACGCGTGGAGAGACATCTTCGAGATCGCCGTGAAGGACCAGGAAGCGAGCCACATCTTCCTCGTCCCGATCGTGGCGGTGTGGATGGCGCACACGCGTCGGATCCGACTCTTGCGCTGCCCTCCGGGCGGACTCATCATCGGTCCCATCATCGCGGGCCTCGGCTGGCTCTCGCTCTTTGTCGGCTCGCGTCAGGGCTTTGAATCGCTCTTCCATCTGGGAGCGGTGCTGGTCACGGTCGGGCTGGCGATGGGCGCGCTGGGAAAGTACGTCTTCTTCCGATTCCTCCCGGCGTTTCTCGTGCTCCTCTTCCTCGTTCCCGTCCCCGGGGTTGTCCGCCAGTCGCTCTCGATCCCGCTCCAGCGACTCGGCGCCCAGGCCTCGCAGGCCCTGCTCGAGACGCTCGGCAAAAACGTGGAGCGAACAGGAAACGTGCTCCAGATCAATGGCGTCGACGTCGGCATCGCCGAGGCGTGCAACGGGATGCGCATGGTCTTTGCCCTGGTGCTCGTCTCGTACGCGTTCGCCTTCAGCCGCCCGCTCCAGACGTGGGCCCGGATCACGATCCTGATCGCCAGCCCCGCGATCGCGCTGGGCATGAACGTCCTCCGTCTCTCGGCGCTCGCCCTGCTCTTTGGGAGCGAGACGATCAGCCGATACGCCGAGGACGTCCACCGGATCAGCGGGTGGCTGATGCTGCCGATCTGCTTCTTCCTGCTGCTGGGCGTGGTGCGCGCGCTGCAGTGGGCGCTCCTCCCCGTCAACCGATACACGCTCGCGTACCAATAGCCCGGAGATCCTCGACCTGTGTTCAACAAGTTCGCCAAGATCCTGATCGTGCTGCTCCTGGTGGGGTTGTTCTTCGAGCGTCGCGCGCGCACGGTGCTCGTGGATGCCGGCCCGTTCCATGAGCGCGTGGCCGCCGCGATCGAGCGCGTGCCAGCAACCTTCGGCGAGTGGGAGAGCACCGAGATTCCCGTTCCGACCGAGGCGCAGGAACTCCTCCGCCCGACGGCGACGCTCGCCCGCGAGTACACCAATACTCGGACCGGCGCCAGCGCGCGCCTCGTTGTCGTCCACTGCGAGCGGATCCGCGATCTCAGCGGTCACTACCCCCCCAACTGCTACCCGGCCCACGGCTGGGTCGAGACCACACCCGGCGAGGGCGTCCTTGTGCCAACCCCGGCTGGGACGATCCCGATGGTCCGCTACACCTATCTCCAGGACACCTTCGGCTCGCGCTCCGAGATGGTCGTGTACGACTTCTTCATGCTTCCTCAGCGCGGGGTGGTCGCGTCGATGGCGGCGGTCCGCGACGCCTCGGGAGACCTCACGCTCCGGAACTTCGGCGCGACTCAGGTCCAGGTGCTCTTGACCCGCACCCGTCCTCGGGCCGAAGAAGAAAAAGACGTCTCGATGATGATTGGTCTGATAACCGACGTCATTCGTACGATCCAGGCGAACCCAGGAACGCCTGAGAACCTACAGGGGAGTGCCGAGCACGAGGGATGAACAACTTCCGATCACAACCCCCACAGGGCTATCCGCGTGATGGCGAGCCCTCGTATGACCCTCGGTTCCACAGCGCACCGGCGGGGTACTTGCCCTATGGCGGTGCGCCGGCGATGCCCGACATGGGTGCCGGCCAGGCGTCGTCTGGTTCCAACCTCTTCAAGACGGTCCACAAACTCCTGCGCGGACGGTACACGCTGACGCTCTGCCTCGCGTCGGCGTTGGGTGTCGCGGGCGCGGTCGTCGGGTTCAAGTCCACCAAGCCGATGTTCCTCAGCGAGGGGACGATCCGCCTGAACCCGAACCAGGGCGGGCTTGTTGGACCGGCCCAGCCGTATGTCAATCCCGATCGCTTCGCCCAGACGCAGGCGACGCTGCTGCAACGCCCGCAACTGCTCCAGAAGGTGATCGCGGACGACCGCTGGCGCAAGGCGGGGTACTCGCAGGCGCCCGACGCGGTGGACGACGTGGTGGACGCGATGCACATCCGTGTCTCGCCGAACTCGGACTTCATCTATGTGCAGATGGTGAGCAAGGACCGGGAGTTCGCGCGGGTCGCCGCGACGCTCCTGCTCGAGAAGTTCAAGGAGGATCGTTCCGTCGAGCAGCAACTCGGGCACGAGCAGGAGTTCGAGACCCTCGAGGACGAACTGAAGGTCCGACGGAACGAGATCGACACTCTGCGCAAGCAGGTCGCGAGTCTTTCCGAGGAGTTCGGGACGCCCGACCTGGGCAACGTGTATCAGGCCGCCGAGCAGACCGCGAGCATGTATCGCCTGAAGAAGATCGCGCTCGAGGAGCAGATGCGGGCGCGGGGGCTTCTCGATGTCGAGGGCGCGGGCAAGCCAAAGACCACGGACCCCGTCACGCCCAAGACCCCGGCGGACATCGCGCTCATCGATCCCGCGATGAGGGAACTGCTGAAGAATCGCCAGGATCTTGAGCTCCAGATCGAGGCCTGGACCAAGGTCGGCTACAAGGACGAGTGGGCGCCGCTCCAACGGGCGAGGCAGACACTCGCACAGGTCAACGCCGAGATCGACGTGCGCGTGCGTCAGTACAACGGCGGCGAGATCGCGATCACGCCGAATGGAACCGGCATTAACCCCGGCGACTCCGATGAGGTGCTTCGGCAGCGCTACGAGGAAGCCAAGCGTGCCGCCGACGCCGCCACCGAGAACGCCCGCCAGATTGCGGTAAAGAGCACCAAGATCCAGGAACTCACCTCGCAGCTCAAGGAGCGGGTGGAGTACGCGACGAACCTGGAGAGCGAGTTGCGCCGGCGCATGATCGATCGGCAGTATCGATCCAAGGGGTTGCAAGAGGTTGCCGTCGGTCCCGACGTGCTCTCGCCGAGCGAGCCGACGGTGGACAAGCGCAAGACGTACGCCGCGGCAGGCCTGGTCTTTGGTGGAACGATCCCGATCGCCGCGATGCTGCTGATCGGACTCGTCGATCGTCGCTTCCGGTATTCAGATGATGGCGACCATACGGGGCTTCCCGGGCCGCTCCTGGGGATCCTGCCGATTCTTCCCAAGGAAATGGCGACCGAAGAGCAACGGGCGATGGCGGCGCACTGCGTGCACCAGATCCGTCTGCTCATGCAGATCAACGCGCAGCAGATCGAGGGCGGGAGCGTCTATTCTCTCACCAGCCCGACCTCGGGCGATGGCAAGACGAGCCTGACGCTCTCGCTCGGGCTGTCGTACGCCGCCTCGGGCGCGCGGACGCTGCTCATCGATCTCGACCTCGTGGGCACGGGGTTGACGTCGAATCTCGATGTCCGCAATCGCCCCGGGGTCATGGCGGCGATCCGCGCGGGGACGATCAAGGGGTACGTCGAGCAGACGCAGATCCCGGGATTGAGCATCATTCCCTGCAATGCCGGCGACGACGCGCACGTCTCGCGGATCTCAACCAAGGCAATCCAGCACCTCATCGCCGAGGCCCGCGAGAACTTCGATACCGTGCTCATCGACACGGGACCGATCCTGGGAAGCCTCGAGGCGTCGATGTGCGTGGGGCTTGTGGACGGCGTGGTGCTCGTGGTCGGGCGCGGGCAGCAGAGTTCGTTCGTGCAGAAGGCCATCAACCGCATCAACTCGCTGGGCGGGCGCGTCTTGGGCGTGGTGTTCAATCGAGCGACCGGGGGCGACTTCCGTCGCTCGGTGACGACGGCGTCTGTCCGGACGGTGCCGGGCGCACTCCCTGATCGCGAGGCGCTCAATCGCGCCAAGAGCCGTCTCTCCAAGGCCGGACCCATCGCGCAGACGCTCGCGATGGAGATCGGCGTGGGCGAGGACGACCGCGCCGGCAAGAACGGGACCTCGAATCACGCGCACGATGAGGCCTTTGACGACGCGGGCACCAATGCTGACCTTGGCACGCCCCGCTCGAGCGATTCCAGCGCGCCGAAGGCGACAAAGTCCTGACCACGAGGAGGCGTGCGTGGTCCAGGAGAGCACCAGCGAGCAGAGCCTGTGGGGACTTGGACCCGCCGATCTGCACGCGCGATTCTGGGCGTCGCGTGGGATCCAGGTCGTCGTTCCTGACAAGAGCGTCGAACTCGTGCCCCAGGCGGAGTTGTACCTCTTGCTCCACCCCGACACCCTGGCGATCTTCCGGCCGGCACGCATCCTCGATGAGATCAGTTGGCTCGACCCGAAACTGACGAACATCCGCCTTGTCGATCCGCGGCAGAGCGGCTATCGCGAGGACGTCGAGACCACTGACGACGGCGGATTCGTGCGTTTCTCACGCGTGTATCGCGGCGTGGACCACCGCGTCGCGCGCGTCGCACTCACGCCCGACCGCGAGATCGCCAAGATCTGGCAGTTGGCCTCGGACACGCACACGGCCCGGGCGCTCTTCCTGCAGCGCGTCCCGCGGGCCGAGCGGTACACCTGCAAGATCGAGGGGCGGGTCTTCAACGCGAGCGATCCGCTCGAACGGGCGCTCTTCCTCCAGGAACTCATGGCGACGTGGACCAGACCCGACGCGACGATCCGGCAACTGCGCGAGGTCACGCCGGGCGTCTGGGCCCACGCTTCCTCGACGATCGATCGACCCGGAGCGTGCGTCGGTCCCTTGTGGATCGGCGCGGGGCGCGAGGTGAAGGACGGCACGACGGCCGTCGGCCCGAGCGTGATGTGGGACAAGCCCGAGGCCCGTCCGCCGCGCGACACCGTCGAGTGGATGGAACTCGAGGCGCTCGACGGCAAGAGCGAGGAGTTCGTCCCCCAGATCCCGCCCTTCTCCGCGATGGTGAAGCGCGGGTTCGACATCGTCTTCTCGATCCTGGCAATACTGCTCACGCTCCCCGTGTATCCGATCGTGGCGTTGCTCACGTGGCTCGAGGACGGCCTCCCCATCTTCTACTTCCACAAGCGGGAGACGATCCACGCCCGCGAGTTCGGGTGCATGAAGTTCCGCTCGATGCGCAACGACGCGGACGAGATCACCCAGCGTCTGAAAGCCGAGAACAAGGCCGACGGCCCGCAGTTCTTTCTTGATCCGGACAAGGACCCTCGCCTCACGAAGATCGGCAAGGTCCTTCGGAAGTACCAGATCGACGAGTTGCCCCAGTTCTTCAACTCGCTCAAGGGCGACATGTCGATCGTGGGCCCGAGGCCCAGCCCGTACAAGGAGAACCAGTTCTCGCCCCCGTGGCGCGAGACGCGTCTCTCGGTCCGCCCGGGTATCACGGGGCTGTGGCAGGTCCGGCGCACGCGCCAGGAGGACGAGGACTTCAAGGAGTGGATCAAGTACGACATGGAATACGTCGAGAAGCAGTCCCTCTGGTTTGACCTGTACATCATCTACAAGACCGTCGAGATGATGGTCCGAGGATTCACGCGCCGATGAGACTTCGAACCAAGACCGTGCGTCGTCTGAAACTCCTCGCGATCATCCTGGTGGTGGGCGCGGCGGCCGGGGGCGGGCTGTACGCCGCACGACAAAGCCAGTTGCACGAGGCGACGACGGTGAGCCTTCGAGAGGGACTCGCCGCCGCGGATCGCCACGACTACGCGATGGTGCAAGAGCGATTGGGCTCGTATCTGCGTCGAGTCGAGCCGTCGCAAGCGGCACCGCGTGCGATGCTTGAGTACGGCCGGGCGCGTCGAGAGTCGCCCAGTCCCACAGGAGATGGCTTGCGCGATGCGGCACGCTGGATCGGGTCGTACCTGAGCACGAGCCCAACGGATCGTGATGTGTCGATCGAACTCCTCAAAGTGTATGAACGCGCGGGGATGATGCTCGAAGCGCGGGATCGCGCCCGCCTCATCCGCCCCGATCCGCTCTCGCTCGCGACAGAAAGTGATCTTCCTGTCTTGAGGGCCGAGGTCGGCGCGCTCGTGGGACTTCGCGCCCCCGAGTCGCAGATCATGCCACTGGTTCGCCGGATCATCGACATCCGCCCACTGGATGTCGCGGCCCACCTGGACCTCTTCACGCTCCTTCGCGACGCGCGGAAGCCCGAGGAGTGCGCCGCCATCGCCGCGAAACTGCTGGAGGCGAACCCGCTGGACCAGCGGGCGCGGCTCATCTCGCTGCTCGCGACGGCGGATCTCTCACGGCGCTCGGACCTCGAATCGCTCTTCCCGCAGTTGTGCACGCTCGTGGGCCTGACCGTGCAACCGCCTCGAACCACCGACCACGCCGTTGTACCGGACGATGAGGTCTTCGTCACGCGTGTGGCTTCGATCATGGACGCACTCGGTGGGCACGAGCACGCCGCCGCCGTCCTTGCCGCAGGAGCGTTGCGGACGCTCTCACCGGAACTCGTGATGGTGGCGGCCCGTCGTGGGCTGTACGCGGGACGCCTCGACGATGTAATGCAACTCCGCGATGATTCCGGGCCGCGCGGTGAGCCGGGGACATTGCTCCTGATTCCCCAGGTCCTCGCCGCCGAGCAGCGTGGAGACAACGCCGCGGCGGACGAGCGGCTCACGATGCTCGAGGCCCGCGGGGCATTCGACTATCGCGCGCACGCGTTCGCGCTCGCGGCCCGGGCAACGATGCGCTCGACGCCTGGTGATACCAAGTCGTTCGATCAGGCGCTGGCCCCGGTGCGCGAGGCCTTGAGTGTGTACGCCGCAGAACCGATCCTGCACTTCATGCTCGGCGAGATGCTCGCGGGCGTTGGTCGAACCGAGGAGGCGATCGCGTCATGGAAGGCGTGCGTCGAACTCCCCGCGAGCACGGGGTGGGCGCTCCCCCATGTCAGCCTCTCCCGCGGATACCTCTCGCTCGGTCTGATCGAGGACGCGATCAAGTCGGCCGACGTCGCGCAACAGATCGCGCCACGGAGTTCGGCGGCGGCACTCGCCCGATTCTCGGCGGGCGTCGCGCGCGCGGGGGTGGCGGCCACTGTCCCGAACGACGCCGAGGCGCTCCTGCGCTTCGCGGATGATGCCCTAGTCTCGCTCGAGGCCGACGCAAATGCGAACACGGGCATGATGAGCGAGATCGTGCCGAAGAAAGCGGCCCTGCTCGCGATGCTCGATCGTTCCAAGGATGCGACCACATTCGCCGAGTCGTGGACCCGTTCGCCCGAGCGACTGGGACAGAACGGACTCGTCGAACTCGCGCGGGTCTCGGCCCGGCATCACCTGGGCGTCGAGGACCAGGCGATCGCGGCGGCCGAGCGCGCTTTCGGGATGGATGCCAACCTCGCCTCGTGCAACGCGGCGATCCTCGCGGATCGCGGCACACCCGACGAGGGGCTCAGGGTTCTCGACGACGCGATCGCTGGCGCTTCGCCCGAACAGAAACTCGATCTCTCACTCGCGCGCGCGGTCTATCTGGATTCGGTCCACTCGGACAAGGCCGCAGAGGCGTGGCGCGGCGTGGTGCGTGAGGGCGGCGATCAGGCGCGCGTGCTCCAGGCCGCGTTGCGATCCTCGCTCGCCTCGCGCGATGCGGAGTTCCTCGCGCAGATCAACCGAAGCCTCCGCGCGGCAACCGGACAGGACCCCGAGTCCTCCGTCGACGCCCGCCTCGCGAGTGCGCAGGCCATTCTGCTGAACAACCCGACGCTCGCACAACGTGACGACGCCGCGGCGATCCTGCGCGGCATTTGCCGGGACTTCCCAAGGATGGTCGATGCTCGCGTGCTCCTGGCCGATGCGCTGCTGATGGAGGCCCCCGACCGCGGCGTCCGTCCGATGCCCAGCGAGGCGCTCGAGAACCTCCGCTTGGCCGCGGTCGCCTCGCCCAACCCGGGCCCGATCTGGCTCCGCGTCGCCGCGGTGCTGCAATCGCTCCAGGATTTTGAGGCGGCCCGCACGGAACTCGAGCGTGTGGCGCGCGACAACCCGACCAATCACGATCTCCGCCGTCGTGCCGCTTCGATGCTCCGCGTCCAAGGCGCCGATCAGCCCGCGCTCGCGATCTATCGCGACCTCGTGCAGACGGGTGGCGCGACGCCCGACCCTGATCTCGTGCTCGCGTACGCCGAACTCCTGAGCGACACTGGCGAGACCACCGAGGCCCGGCGTCAGTACCGTTCGCTCGTCGATGCCAACCTGTCGCTCTCCTCGATCCCCATCGTGAGCGCGGCGCTCGCTCGATTTGGCGATCGGGATCAGGCCGCGAGTGTTCTGGCCAAACTCGAGACCTTGTCCATCTCGCCGGGACAACGACTCGTGATCGTGGGCGAGTCGGCGGAACTCCAGGGCGACTTTGAACTCGCGCTCGATCGATACGCCGAGGCCTGCGACGCTGAACCATCGCACGAGGACGCGTGGATCCGCCGGATCGGGCTGCTCCTGCGACGTGGCGACCTCCGCGGCGCGAAGGAGTCGATCACCCGCGCCAAGGCCACGCTCTCGTCGAGCGCCCCCATCGCGCTCCTCGAGCAGCAGACGCTCGTCGCCGAGCATGGAATGAGCGGACTCTCGGGTCTCGCCGATGCGCTCGCCAACGATCCTCGGCACGCGCACGATGCCGAGATCGTCCGCGCCATCGGGCGCGCGTACGACGCGGGCCAACTCGACACACCGGACTTCCTCGTCTCGCTCGCCCAGCGCTATCCCGCGAGCCTCCCCGTGCAGAATCTCGTCGTGCGCCAACTCCTCACGCTCGATCCGCCGGAACTCGAGCGGGCGGCCAGCGTCGTCAGCCGATCACTTTCGAGATTTCCCACGGCCTCGGAACCGGCGCGACTCGCGACGACCGTCTATTCCGGGCTTGGCGCCTGGCCCATGGTGATCTCGTCGGCCCGCGCATGGCGCGATCGCGACCCGTCCTCCGACGAGTTCGTGGTCGCCGCGATCGCGATGGCCAATCTCTCCCTCGACGAGAGCCGAAGGGCGTACGAGATGCTCGGCGAGGTGATCCATGCCGCCGTCGCCTCGCCGTCGGATCCCTTCTCGCGCGGAGTGATCGATATCTATGTTCGGGCCGCCCTCGCGAGCGGGCACGCGGACGAGGCCGAGTCGCTCGTCGGCCCGCTCATCGAGAACTCCCCGATCATCCGCGACGCGGTGTGGCTCCCTGCGGCCAGCGAACTCGGGACCCTCGATGTCGCCCAGCGATGGATCGAGCGGGCCTCCGCGTCGAGCGCGTCATCCTCGCGCGAGGACCGGCTCGCGCTGGCGGCAGCGTGGTCCACGCTCGCCGGGCGGTTCGAGACCCAGCGTGCGGGCTTCTCAACCAAGGCCCTCGACATCCTCACGCTGATGCGCAACGCCGAGCCCTCCGACGCGGGAATCCATCGGATTCTGGCGCAGGCATTCCAGCGTGCAGATCGACTCGATGAGGCCGCCGATTCCTATAGGCGTGTGCTGCAGATCGATCCGGTCAACGTGGACGCGATCGTGAACCTCGCGTCGATCCTTCGTGCGAAGCCCGAGCATCGGGCCGAGGCCCTCGCCATGCTCGAGGACGCGTACACCCGCCTTGGCGCGAACGTTCCGGCGCTCAATCTGGCGCTGGCGCAAGCACTCCTCGACGGCATCGACGCGAGGCTCGCCCAGCGAGACCAGACCGATCCGGCCCCGGTCGCCAAGAGGGCCGTATCGCTGCTTGCCCCACTTGCCAATCGTCGCCCGGGCGATCTGTCGCTCCAACTCACCCTCGCCCAGGCCCAGGATCTTGCGGGTGACCCGGCTGCGGCCATTGCGATCGGAGAGCGGCTGCTCCGCCTGGAGGGGCTCTCCAAGGAGGTTCGAGCCGGAATCATGAACAACGTCGCAGGATCGATCCTGAACACCAAGTCTGAGCGGGCCATGCTCGACCACGCCCGAGAACTGGCCTCGGTGGCGTGTGCCGACCTTCCCTCAGCGGCGACGTTCACAACGTTCGCGCGGGCTTTGCGCCGTCTGGGTGCGAGAAGCGAGGCGATCGACCGCCTACGCGAGGGCATCGCCTTGGAGCCGGCTTCCGGGAACGCGCGGGTAGTCCTGGCGTCCCTCTTGATGGATGGCAGCCATGCCGAGCGTGAGGAGGCGCGTGGACTGGTGGAATCCCTGGTTCAACGCCCGTCGGAGTTCTCGGCTCTGTCATTGGGGTCCATCCGTGAACTCGCCGTGCTTCGGAACACGTTCTCGGCCGGACACGATCCCGCGACTCAGGGTCGATAGCCGTGAGGTCTGTTGTTTTTTACACAACAGACAAAAAATCTGAATGAATCTTCGTGATAATCGCGCGTAATACCTTGTCGGACGGCAGATTGTCAAGTACACTTCACGTGACGGAGCGGAGTATTTTTCCCTAATGTGGGAGCGGTCGTGTCTGACGCGATCGGTTTCTAGGGCTGCTGGGAGAGCGGCCTGCGGTGAGGGTTTCTGAACCGCCTGGGAGCATGGACTGTTGGCAAGGCGATGGCTTTGTCAATCGGGTTTGAGTTCGTCGCAACCGCGAGCCTAGTGCTTGCGAACTTGTGGCGACCCAGCGCCGGTGCTGAGGGAGCATCGGTGGGAGATTGGGTTTGAGGGAGTTCGCCGTCATCCTGGGAGGGACGCGACGGCGAACGGACAGAAAGAGAGTTGGGCCATGCGGAAGGGACTTCTCGTGGTGGCGACCGCGCTGGTCGCCGGGTCGGTCGTCGGCACATCGGCACTCGCGGATCAGGTGGACATGCGGTTCATTGGGGCAGGCCCCAGCCGCGTCGTGAACACCGAGATCTGGGCCGGGAGCGCTCGCGTGTACAACGGCGCGCTTCGCATCGGGGCGCTGCAACACCAGTTCAGCGACCGCGGCACCAGTTCGATGACGCAACTGAACAACGCGACCGCGAGCACCCTCGACGGGATGGTCCTCGGCACGTTCTGCACCGACGTGCTCGAGAGCGTCGATTCCCGCTGGCGCCGCTACGAGATGATCGACGCCAAGAACGCACCGGCCACCAACGGCCCGATCGTCTCGCCCATGGGCCTGGCCCGATCCGAGCGACTTGCCCAACTTTACAACTTCGCCCAGAGCGGCCCGAATCCGCTCCTGAACACGTTCGGCGGGTGGAACAACATGAACACCAGCACGGCATCCGCCGCCGACGCCGCGAACTCCGACATGGCCGCCGCCTTCCAGATGCTCGTCTGGGAGATCGTCTTCGACAACCCCGACGCGGCGAACTTCGCCTCCAACGGCATGATGCGCTTCAGCAACATGAGCACGTCGGTCATGAACTACTTCCTCAACTTCCGTGACGCGGCGCTGTCGTACAGCACAGCACTCCCCGGGTTCAGCGCGGTCTCGCGAGGCGGGAGCCAGGACCAGTTGATCATCATCCCCTTGCCCCCGGCGGCGTTGGCCGGCGTCGGGATGCTCGTCGGCTTGGCTGGCGTTCGGTATGCCCGCCGGCGGAAACTCGCCCGAGCCTGATCCGAGTCGCCACAAATCTGAGACTTTCAAAGAAGCCCCTATGCGGGGGCTTTTCTTTGTTTGTAGAATGACGCTCTCGCCGGTGGAACCGGCGTGCACGAGAGTTCAACCCGTCGTTTCACGGAAGATCGCGCAATGTATCAGTATGTTCCTGTGGCCGCGAGTGTCCCCGTGCTTGTAGGAATGACGTGCGTCGGCGTCTGGTGGGTGATGTTCCGCCCCGGGCAACGCGCGATCGCGCCCAAGCCACTGCTCATACTCGCGGCCCATCCGGACGATTGCGTCATCATGGCGGGCGAGACGGCGCTCGCGGCCCTCGCCGAGGGACACGAGGTCCGCATTGTCTATCTGACCGCAGGGTGCACCAAGCCCGGCTCGGAGATTTCGACGCGTCGGCGCGTCGAGACCGTGGCCGCCTGGGAATCCGTGGGCGTTCCGGAGCCGTCGCTGACGTTCATGGATCTCCCCGAGACGCCGATCGGCATGAACAGCGCCCAGACGGTGGCGGAGTTGCGTGACGCCGAGGCCGCGATCGCGGACGTGCTGCGGAGCGTCCCGACACACTCTCGCGTGGTCATCCCGGCGGACGGTGAGTTGCACGCCGATCACGCGACCACGCGGCGGTTGTCTCTCTCGGCGCTCCGCACCGTGGATCGCCCGGACCTCGAGATCCTCGAAGCCCCCGAGTACAACGCCGCCGTCTCGCTCACTCGCACGCCCAAGCGGGCGCTCCTGCAGTTGGTGATGAGCATCCCGTTCTTGGCACGCGCACTCGCGATCCAGGCCGTGCATACTCGAGCGAACTTCGTGTGCGGGCCTCGTGGCTTTGAACTGGCTCCAAATCGCGAGCGACTCGAAGCGAAACGCGCGCTCCTCCGCGCTTTCACCTCGCAGAATCCCGCGCTGCTCGAGAGGGCGTTCGGGTTCCCCGATCTCCTCCGTACGGTCTCCCTCGAGTCGGCGCGAACGCTCCTGAGTCATCCGTGGTACACCACAATCGGATTTCGACGAGTCGGCGCGTCGTTGCTCCTCCTTTGGCTGAGCGTCTTCGCGGCGGCGAGCGCGGCGATGCTCTCGCTGGGGCTCTCGGCGGCGCGGCACTGGGGAGGCGGGCCCGAGATCGTTATCGCCGGTTTCGCGATCAGCCTGGTGATGCTCGGCATCGCGTGGTGGCAACGCGCCAAACTCGAGCGCCGTCTCGCCATGATCGCCGGAGCGCTCGGCCTTGACACCGGCGTGATCCTCGGCTCCGAGGCGATCTTCAGCCTCCTTGTGGGCGGGTAACGTTGGCTTGCGGACGCCAGACCAACGCGATTATGGGACCAACTCCAAGTCGCGTCCATGCATGTCCGAGGTTCATCGATCGAGATGGCGAGAGACCCGGTGGTGCATGCTCTTCCTTGACGTCGCCTTTGGAATCGGTAGCCTAATGAGGTCGGTAGTTCTCAGATTCGACTCATCCGAGATTGAACCCTGTCCGTCTGGAGTGCTTGGCAATGCGTGGCATGACGAACGTGTGGCGCGGGCTCGCGCTGGTTGCGGGCGTTGTTCTTTTCCTGTGTGCTTCGCCGGCTCGGGCCCAGTCGTGTCCCACGACCTGGAGCGACTCCTTCGCCTCGGGAGACATGAACAACTCCGTGCGCTCGATGGTGATCTGGAACGGACAGGTGTACGCGGCGGGGCTCTTCAGCCATGCCGGCGGCACGACCGCGAGATACGTCGCCCGCTGGGACGGGCGATCGTGGCACCCAATCGGGGACGGTTTCAACTCGTACGTGTACACGCTGTGCGTCTTCAACAACGAGTTGTACGCGGGGGGCATCTTCACGATGTCGGGGACGACCAATACTCGGTACGTCGCCAAGTGGAACGGCTCGGCGTGGGAGCCTGTTGGCGTGGGTTTCAACTCCGGTGTGAATGCGCTCGCGGTCTATAACAACGAGTTGTACGTCGCGGGTGATTTCACGGCGGCCTTCGGGAGCGCGACACCATTGAACAGGATCGCGAGGCTCAGCGGGGGAATCTGGACCTCGATCGGGAGCGGGCTGAGCGATTCGGCCTCCTCGCTTTTGGTGTTCAACAATCAGATGTACGTCGCGGGACGCTTCCTGACCGCCGATGGGGTCACCGTGAACCGCGTGGCGCGCCTGAACGGGAACTCATTTGCCGCCGTCGGCGCCGGTTTCGCCAACAACGACGTCTACTGCCTCGGAACCTACAACGGCTCGCTCTACGCGGGCGGAAACTTCACGCAGTCGGGGACGACCTCGCTCAATCGACTCTCTCGCTGGAACGGGACGGCCTGGGTGGATGTCGGAGCGGGCGTGAACAGCACTGTGTACACCCTCTATGAGCATGACGACGGGAGCGGGAACGCGCTCTTTGTGGGCGGAGCGTTCTCTGTGGCGGGCGTGGACAACTATCGATACCTCGCACGCTGGAACAACACCGAGTGGACCCAGATCGCGGACTTCAACTCCACGATTCGATCCATGATCGCGTACAACGACGGCTCGGGGACGAAACTCCTCGTGGGGGGCGACTTCAACGCTGTGGGATCGCCGGCGAATCTACCACTGCTCTACGCGAACTACATCGCGGAGTGGAATGGGGCATACGCGTCGGACCTCGGTCACGGCGTGAACGGTCGGCCGTATGCGTTCGTGAAGCACAACAATGACCTGTACGTCGCGGGCTCGTTCAGCCGGGCCGACGGGTTGCCGGTGGGGCGCATCGCGCGATTCACTGGGGCGACCTTCGAGCGTGTCGGCTCGTACGACTTCATCGCGGACATCTACGCCCTCACCTCGTTCGGCGGTCAACTCTGGGCGGGCGGCGGTTTCTACGTCAACGCGGGAACCGGATACAACCGGGTCGCGCGATTCGACGGATCAAACTGGGTCGCCGCGGGTGATGGGTTCAACAGCGATGTGTACAACTTCACAACATTCAACAACGAACTGATCGCGGCCGGGGCCTTCAGTTTCTCGGGCTCCACGCAGGTGGGTCGCGTCGCGCGGTGGAACGGGACGGCTTGGACGCAGGTCGGCGACGGGTTCAACAGTTGGGTGTACGACATGGTCGTGTACAACAACGAGTTGTACGCCTGCGGGATCTTCACCCAGAACTACAACAGCAACGCCGCCCAGCCCGCGCTGCGGATCGCCCGCTACAACGAGGCGACGCAGACGTGGATGCGGATCGCGCAGGGGCTCAACAACAACGCGAACTGCCTGGCCATCTATAACGGTCAGTTGTACGTGGCGGGCACCTTCACCACCGCGGGCCTGACCTCCGCGAATCGCATCGCGCGTTGGGACTCGACCAACGGCTGGCAGGACGTGGCCGGCGGCGCCGATGGCGAGATCTATGACCTCTTCACGCACAACGACGGGTCGGGCGACGCCCTCTATGCCGTCGGCTTTTTCAACACGATCGGCGGCATCCCCGCGGCACGAATCGCCAAGTGGAACGGCACGAGTTGGTGCCAGGTCGGAACGGGCGCCGACACCACGCTTGGCGCCCAGCCACGCGTTGGGTACTCATACCAGGGCGGCGGCGCCCGGACGCTCGTGATCGGCGGCACGTTCGCGGCGATCGACAACGCCTCCGGCGCGAACATCGCAAGGATCGTCGGATGCACGGCGGACATCGACGACGGCAGCGGCACGGGCATGCCCGACGGGGCTGTCACCATCGACGACCTGCTCTACTACGTCGTGATCTTCCAGTCGGGCACGACGGCGGCCGACGTGGACGACGGCACGAGCACAGGAACCCCCGATGGTGCCGTGACGATCGATGACCTGTTGTACTTCCTGGTCCGATTCCAGGCTGGGTGCTGAACGCGGGGCGTCAGACGTTGAAGAGGAAGTGGCAGACGTCGCCATCGCGCATGACGTAGTCCTTCCCCTCGACGCGCATTTTGCCCGCCTCGCGGATCGCCTTCTCGGTCTTGAACTTCTCGAGGTCGGCGACGGAGTAGATCTCGGCGCGGATGAAGCCACGCTCAAAGTCGGTGTGGATGACGCCCGCGGCCTGGGGCGCGGTCGCGCCCACGGGGACGGTCCACGCGCGGACCTCCTTGGGCCCGGCGGTGAAGTAACTCTGCAAGCCGAGCAGGTGGTACGCCGCGTGGGCAACGGCGGCGAGGGCGGGCTCTTTCAGCCCCAACGCCTCGAGCATCTCCTGCCGCTCGGCGGGCTCCATCTGCGAGAGTTCGCTCTCGATCTTGGCGCAGACCGGCACGACCTCGGCCCCTTCCTTGGCGGCGTGGGCGCGGACGGCCTTGCACATCTCGCTCTCGCCCAGCAGGTCGTCCTCGTCCACATTCATCACGTAGAGGATCTTTTTGGCCGTGATCAGCCCGAACTGGCGGAGTTGACGCTGCTGCTCGGGGTCGGAGACACTGACCGTGCGCGCGGGCTTGCCGGCCTGGAGGGCGGGCAGGACGGCCTTGAGCATCGCGGCCCGTGCAACGTCCTCGGGCTTGCCACCCTTCGCCGCTCGCTCGGCCTTGGAGAGTGCCTGCTCCACAGATTGCAGATCGGCGAGGATGAGTTCGGTCTGGATGATCTCGATGTCGCGGAGGGGATCGACGCTGCCCGAGACGTGGACGATGTCCTCGCCACCGGGCGCTTTGGTGAAGCAGCGAACGACCTGGAGGATGGCGTCGACCTCGCGGATGTGGCTTAGGAACTTGTTGCCCAGACCCTCGCCCTCGCTCGCGCCCTTGACGATGCCGGCGATGTCGACGAGTCGCAGCGACGCGGGGAGGATCTTCTGGGTCTGGATGTGGGACTTGATGATGTCGAGTCGTGGGTCGGGGATGGGGACAACGCCGACGTTGGGCTCGATGGTGGCGAAGGGATAGTTGGCCGCGAGCGCCCCGGCCTGGGTCAGGGCGTTGAACAGCGTGCTCTTGCCGACGTTGGGGAGACCGACGATTCCTGCTTCCATCCTGCTGGGAAACTCCGGAGAGGGTGTGTGTGGCCTGAAAAACGCCCGATTCGGCGTGGGGCGGGGATGGTAGCGCCACTCGGGAAGCATGCCGCGAGGACGAATGGGACGACATCGCGTGCGGGGGGTGCGAATCCGCAATATGCTTGTATCGTGCGGTCGTAGCTCAGTTGGATAGAGCGGCGGTTTCCTAAACCGCAGGTCGTGGGTTCGAATCCCGCCGGCCGCGTTGTTCGACTCCCCCCACTCTTCACGATGCCCGAACTCATCCACATGCCCTGGCTCCTCGCGCTCGGCCTGGTCGCGGGCATGCTTGGAGCCATGGCGGGGCTTGGCGGATCGCTCTTTGTCCTCCCCGGATTGGCTCTCATTCTGGGATACGCGACCGAAGCACACTCCGAGCAGCACCTGTACACCGCCGCCGCCATGTGCGTGAACTTTGCCGTGGCGGTCCCGGCAACGATCCGGCACGCCCGTGCCGGAGCCGTCCACGCGGATCTTCTCAAGAGCGTCCTCCCTGGGCAGATCGTCGGCATCGTCACGGGCGTGTTTGTCGGGAATCGACTCAGCGGGCTGATGATTGGGCGTTGGCTCGCGATTCTGATCGTCGTGATGGTCGTGATCGGTCTTGTACGGGATGTTCTCGTCAAACAGGCCCAGTCGCACGAGGGCGAGCACCCAGGACCTCATCCCATCGCGGTATTCATGGTTTCACTCGCCGCGGGCGTGATCGCAGGATTGCTGGGGCTTGGCGGCGGCGTGATTCTCGTTCCCGCGTTGCAGGTGCTCGCCCGTGTGGACCTCCGTCGTGCCATCGCGACGAGTTCGGCGGTTATCTGCGTCTCATCGGTGATCGGTTCCGGGACGAAACTGTGGAGCCTCACGACACCCACGCTCGCCGAGCACGGATTGACCATTGCTCACGCGTTGGGGATCGCCGGAGTCGTTGGCGCGGGAGGTGTGGTGGGCGCTTGGATTGGGGCCTCGCTCACACATCGAGTCTCGCGGAATGTGCTCAAATGGATCGTTGCGGGCATCCTGATCGTGGCGGCGGGATACATGTGGCACACCTCGACAAAGCCCGCGTCCACCACCGTCACACCGCCCATTCACGGATCAGTCCCGTCATGATCTGAAAACAGACATTGATACTGAGGCTTGAGGCATGGTTTTCGGGCTGTGAATCCAGGCAGAATGCGTCAATTGGACCAGTACCCAAACAAATAACTTCCAGAGTTCACGAGTCGGGCTTGAATCCTGCCTGAAATCGGGTATCTTGGTGGGGTAGGGAATGAGTCTTCCGCACGAGATCGAGGAGCCACAACATGGCAAGCAATCGACTGCGTCTGGCCGCTGGTTTGGCGTTCGCGTTCGTACCGTTCGCGGCAGCACAGCCCACGATCGATTGGTACACGATCGACGGCGGTGGCGGGACGAGCTCTGGAGGTCTCTTCACCCTTTCCGGGACGATCGGACAGCCCGACGCCGGCGCTCCGATGTCGGGTGGGTCATTCACGATCGTCGGGGGGTTCTGGGCGGCAGGTTCGCCGATACCCGCGTGTGTTGCGGACTTTGACGACGGCTCGGGGACGGGCACGCCCGACAGTGCCGTCACCATCGACGACTTGCTGTATTACCTCACCCTCTTCCAGAGCGGAAGCATCGCGGCCGACGTCGACGACGGCTCGGGCACAAACACCCAGGACAGTGCCGTCACGATCGACGACCTGCTGTATTTCCTCCAGCGGTTCCAGGACGGGTGCTGATCACGCTGAGCGAAAACCAATCCACCAAAGCTTACTCGCACGAGTGATCGCGACGGGTATCACGTGGCGACGCCAACTCGTCGCCAGGTTTCTCCTTGCAAGACGAACGTTCTTTGCCCGATAAGACCGGCAGGGGCAGAGGTTTCGGAGCGTAGAGCCTTGATGCGCCCTTATGTGGCGTCGATGATTCCTTTGGGCTCGCGTGTGGTGGGTCACGAGTGGTAGAGGGGTGGCCTTGTCCTTTGGGGGATTGGACTGTGAGAAACTGGTCTGTGGGGCTTGGTGCTCGTGGAGTCTCGATGGCGGGGCTGATCGGGCTGTCTTCCATGTCGGCGGCGCTTCCGCCGGGCTTTCTTGACGAGGCGCTCGATATCTCCTGGCAGCAGGCGACCGGGCTGACCTTTGACAGCACCGGCAGGGCGTATGTCTGGGAGAAGGCCGGACGGGTGTGGACGGTCGAGAACGGCGTGAAGTCTGCCCAGCCACTTGTGGACATCCACGAGGAGGTCCGCGACTTTCGCGACCATGGCCTGCTCGGGTTCACCCTCGATCCCAACTTCCAGACCAACCACTACATCTATCTCCTCTACGTCGCCGACGTGTACCACATCCTCAACTATGGCGAACCGGATTACGACGCCAACGCCTCGCTCGACACCTTCGACACCATCGCGCGCATCACGCGATACACCCTCGACCCCGCGACGAACTTCAACAGCGTGATCCCCTCCTCACGGCACATCCTTGTCGGCGAGACGATCACCACCGGCATCCCCATGGTCAACGAATCCCACGGCGTGGGCACGCTCGTCTTCGGCGAGGACGGGTCGCTCCTCGCGACCGCGGGGGACTCCGCGAGTTTCGCACTCGCCGACCACGGCGGCGACGTCCCCGGGACGTACTACACCTTCGTGACCGACGGCATCTGCAAGCCCAAGGAGGACGTCGGCGCGTATCGCGCGCAACTCGTCGATGGGCTCAATGGCAAGATCCTCCGCCTCGACCCGGCGACGGGCGATGGGCTTCCCGACAATCCCTTCTATGACGAGGCACGCCCGCGCGATCCGCGATCGCGGGTGTGGGCGATGGGCCTTCGCAATCCCTTCCGCGTCACGATCGTGCCTGAGACTGGATACAGCCACCCGGGCGCGAGTTTCCCGGGAGTTCTCGTGATCGGCGACGTCGGCTGGGAGGAATGGGAAGAGATCAATGTGTGCACCGCGCCCGGGCAGAACTTCGGCTGGCCGATCTATGAGGGCTTCGACCTCCAGCCCATGTACAACGATGGGAACTCGTTCGCGTCGAATCTCGACGCACCGAATCCGCTTGCGTCGCCGCCAACATGCGGGCCGTACTTCAACTTCCAGGCCCTGCTCGCGCCGGACTCACTGAACCCTGCCGCATGGCCCAACCCGTGCAACACGCTGCAGACTGTTCCTTCGTCGATCGCACGTCACGTCCACAAGCGTGCGGCAATCGCGTGGGATCACGCCGACGGGGCGTTTGTCCCGACGTATGGACCGTCAGGATTGCCGACGGCCTCTCGACTGGGAACACCGGGCTGCCCCGCGACCGGGAACTCCTTCGGTGGGTTTGCGGCGTGCGCGGGCGTGTGGTACCACGGTGAGAACTTCCCCGAGGACTATCACGACACGTTCTTCTTCATGGACTATGCCGCCGGCTGGATCCGCAACATCGTCTTTGACCCGACCTACAACGTGACCGCGGTGCGTGAGTTCGACGGCGCCCAGGGTCCGGTGTGCATGGCCATCCATCCGCTCGACGGGACGATCTACTACATCAGTTACAACGAAGACGGGACGGCCTCCATGCACCGGATCTCGTACGGCGGTGACGGGATGCCGATCGTGCACGCGAGCGCCTCGCCCAACTTTGGTCCGCTCCCCCTTGCGGTGCAGTTCTCGACCACGGGCACGATCGATCCCGAGGGTCAGGCGCTCACATTCCTGTGGGACTTTGGCGATGGCTCGCCCACCTCAAACAATCCACATCCCTCACACACCTACGCGGGATCGCCCGGCTCCCCCACCACCTTCACGGCAACCGTGACCGTCACGGACACCGCGTCGAATGCGGTCCAGAAGACGGTCAGAGTCTTTGGGAACAACACGCCGCCGAGCGTGAGCATCACCTCGCCCGTGGATGGCTCGCACTATCCGCTGAGCGGGTCGCTCGTGGAGATCCCGCTTAGCGCCACCGTGAGCGACGCCGAGTCGCCCGGACAGACGATGTGCACGTGGCAGGTGATCCTGCACCACAACACGCACACGCACCCGGAGACGCCGATCGTCGGCTGCACGCAGGTCGCATCGATCACGTCGCTGGGGTGCGAGGCTGACTCATTCTCGTACGAGTTCCGCCTGGTGGTCGCCGACGCCCAGGGATTGACGACGACCGTCTCAAGTTTCATGTCCGCGGCATGCTGCCCGGCGGACGTGGACGACGGGAGCGGCACGGGCACAATCGACGGCGCGATCACGATCGATGATCTGCTGTACTACCTCGGCCTCTTCCAACTCGGCGACATCGCCGCCGATCTTGACGATGGCACCGCGACCAACACCCACGACGGAGCGGTCACGATCGACGACTTGCTCTACTACCTGCAACGTTTCCAGGACGGGTGCTGATCTCGATCGATGATCGCCCGCGTGAGGCCCTGTTGGTCGGACTGTCTCGAGCGATCGCAGGGTTGCTGTGTCAGATTGTGTGGGAATGCGACGCCCGATAAGCGCGAATCGAGAGTTGTGGCTTCATGAACTCGCGTGTCGGGACGAAATTGACATACGCATGACGCCACGGTTGGTGTCTGTTCTCATGTGTTGCGGTGAAGACTCGCTACGATGCCCCAATCTGGTGGCCAAAAATGGTGGAGGCTCAGTGATGACTGTGCGCGCATGCTTCAACGGATTGGTGATCACTCTTGTGTCCTTCATCATGCTTGTGAGCATGCCGCGATCGGCGTCCGCGCTCCCGCCAAACTTTCTCGATGAGACGCTTCCGCTCTCGTTCGACCAGGCCGTGGGCATCGCGTTCCACGATTCGGGGCGTGCGTATGTGTGGGAGAAGGGTGGCAAGGTCTGGACGGTGGACGGCGGCGTGAAGTCGTCGCAGCCGCTGGTGGACATCACGGAAGAGGTCCGCAACTTCCGTGACTACGGCCTGCTCGGGTTCGCGCTCGATCCGAACTACGACACCAACCACTACATCTATCTGCTCTATGTCGTGGACTGGTACTACCTCGAGTTCCTCAACGAGCCAGAGTACAACCCCGCCGTCTCGCTCACCTCGTTCGACAGCATCGGGCGCATCACGCGATACACCGCCGACGCCGCGACGAACTACACGACCGTCGTTCCCGGCTCGCGCACGATCCTCGTTGGCGAGACGATCACGACCGGCATCCCGGTCGTGAACGAGTCGCACGGCGTGGGAACGATCCTGTTCGGCGACGACGGGTCGATGATCGTGACGACCGGTGACGCCGCGAGTTTCGTGATCCAGGATGCCGGCGGCGACGTTCCGGGCACGATCTACAACTTCATGGCCGACGGCATCTGCCAGCCCAAGGAGGACGTCGGCGCGTACCGCTCTCAACTCGTCGATTCGCTCTGCGGCAAGATCCTCCGCCTTGATCCCGCCACGGGCGACGGGCTTCCCGACAATCCGTTCTATGACGCCGCCCAGCCCCGCGCGCCCCGGTCACGCGTCTGGGCGATGGGCCTGCGCAATCCGTATCGACTCGTCCTCGTCCCGGGCACGGGACACAGCCATCCCGGAGACAACTTCCCCGGCGTCTTGATCTCGGGCGACGTTGGGTGGAACGACTGGGAGGAACTCAACGTCTGCACAGCGGCGGCCCAGAACTTCGGCTGGCCGATCTATGAGGGCTTCGATCTGCAACCCCTGTACAACAACGGGAGCACGTACGCCCCCAACATGGACGCGCCGAATCCGCTGGCCTCGCCGCCGACGTGCGATACATTCTTCAACTTCCAGGCGCTACTCGCGCCCGACACCCAGACCGCGCCCATCTGGCCGAACCCGTGCAACGTGCTCGAGGTCGTGCCCGCGTCGATTCCGCGCCACAAGCATCGGCGAGCCGCCATCATGTGGAGCCATGGCTTTGGCGCGTACGTCCCCACCTACGACGTTTCGGGCCAACCCACGGCGTCGCGCCTCGGCACGCCGGGTTGCCCGACGACCGGGAACGACTTCTTCGGCTACGCCGCCGGCGCGGGTGCCTGGTACCACGGCGAGAACTTCCCCGAGGAGTACCACGACACACTCTTCATCATGGACTATGCCGCGAACTGGATCCGCAACATCGTCTTCGATGCGAACTACAACATCACCGAGGTCCGCGAGTTCGAGAACGCGATGGGACCGGTCTCTATGGCGGTGAACCCCGTGGACGGCACGATGTACTACGTCAGTTTCAACTTCGAGGGCGTCTCGGAGTTGCACAGGATCTCGTACGGCGGCGACGGTCTCCCCGTTGTGCAGGCCTCGGCCACGCCGAACTTCGGCCCGCTCCCGCTCAACGTGCAGTTCTCGACCGCGGGGACCTTCGACCCCGAGAGCCAGCCGCTGACGTATCTGTGGGACTTTGGCGACGGCTCGCCGACCTCGACCAACCCGAACCCCTCGCACACCTACGCCGGCTCACCCGGCACACCGACGACATTCACGGCGAGCGTGACCGTGACAGACACGGCATCGAACGCCGTCACCAAGACGGTCAAGGTCTTCGGGAACAACACGCCGCCGAGCGTGACGATCACCTCACCCCTCGATGGGTCGTATTACACCATGCGTTTCCCAGACGTGACGGTGCCGATGACCGCAAACGTCTCTGACGCCGAGACCCCCGGGCAGACGACGTGCTCGTGGCAACTGATCCTGCACCACAACACGCACACCCACCCGGACCCACCGATGGTCGGCTGCTCGCAGTCCGCGACGTTCACACCGATCGGCTGCGAACCGGAGACATACTTCTATGAGTTCCGCCTCACCGTGACCGACGCGCAGGGCCTCTCGACGACGGCGGTCAGCACCATGAGCGCCTCGTGCTGCCCGGCCGATGTCGACGACGGCAGCGGCACGGGAACCCTCGACGCGGGCGTCACCATCGACGACCTGCTGTACTACCTCGGGATCTACAACATGGGCTCGATTGATGCCGACTTTGACGACGGCACTGGAACGGGCACACCCGACGGCGGCGTGACGATCGACGATTTGCTCTACTTCCTCGGAGAGTTCAACGCGGGGTGCTAGGAGTTCCAACCAAGTACTTCCCGGACTCATCTCAGGAATGCATTTCTCAGCAGCTCCCATGCAATGCATTGATGTACCACAAGAGATCATCGATAGTGACCGCACCGTCGCCATGGCATTGAAGTCCGTCGTCGGTAACGTCCGCCAGGCTCGATCCTTCACGGAAGAGTTGGATGTAATAGAGAAGGTCGTCGATGGTCACGCCGCCATCAGGCGTGCCTGTGCCGGATCCGTCATCGATGTCCGTCGCGCACGTGCCGTTGCAACAGATCACCGGAATCTCTCCAGGCTCGAGCGCCTGGATCGTCCCCACAAGCACTGGCGGCTGTGAGATGCCCATCTCGCTTGAGAGCGACACGTACACCTCGGCGTTGTCGCGCGGAATCTGTATGAAGATATCTCGTGACCACGAAGAGATCACGGCGAGACAACCCGTCCCGGCCTGATACCCGTGCTGCACGATGACATCAACACGCCCCGGCGAGGCCTGGACTTCGGCGACCCCACTCGGGGTGCAACTGTCCGGCCACTGACCAGAAGCCGTGATTCGGAGCGAGATGTTGCTCGGTCCGACGCACTGGCGTTCGATCTGGACACTCTCGGGAGGCCAGAACCACGACTGGGCGAGAACCGCACCCGATGACAGCGCGAGCGTTACCCCGAAGGCGATGTGTTGCAGCCTTGGCCGATGAACTGGTGATCGCGACATGATGGCCTCCGAATGCTGTTCCGGGTTTGCTGATCGACTCCGCCAGCGTACCAAACATCCGCCATCCCGATCAACACCATTCGCCCCGAGATTCGCGTGTATGAGCGCGGCGTCCATAGGTTTGCTCGAATCCCCGAACACGTGCCTCCCTACGATCTCCCCGAATGCCCGACCAGACGCCGCACATCCGTAACTTCTCCATCATCGCCCACATCGACCACGGCAAGAGCACCCTCGCGGACCGCCTGTTGCAGGCGACCAACGCCGTCTCCAAGCGCGAGGCGCGCGAGCAGATGCTCGACTCGATGGACATCGAGCGCGAGCGGGGCATCACCATCAAGGCCTCCGCCGTCACCGTCTTCCATCGCCACAAACCCGGCACCTCACAGGACGAACTCGAGTCGGACTTCGAGAACCCCGTCGACGACGACGCGCCGGCACCAAGCCACAAGACGAAAAAGGGCGAGTCGGCCGAGTCGCACGGCGAGGTCTACATGCTCAACTTCATCGACACGCCCGGGCACGTCGATTTCAACTATGAGGTGAGCCGGGCGCTCAAGGCGTGCGAAGGCGCGATCCTCGTCGTCGACGCGACACAGGGCGTGCAGGCGCAGACGCTGGTCAACGCGTACCTCGCCGTCAACGAGAATCTCACGATCATCCCGGTTATCAACAAGATCGATCTTCCCTCGGCCCGCGTCGTCGAGGTCGCCGAGGAGATCGAACAGACGCTCGGATTCCCCGCGGAGGACTGCCTTCTCGTTTCGGCAAAGTCGGGGATCGGCCTGCCGCAACTCCTCGCGGCGATCTGCGAGAAACTCCCCGCGCCCCGGGCCGCCGTCGTGCCGCAGTTGCGGGCGCTCATCTTCGACGCAGTCTACGACGACTATCGCGGCGTGATCGTCTACGCCCGAATCTTCGATGGCGAACTCCGGGTCGGCGACAAGATCCGCATGATGGGCATCGGGCGCACGTTCCAGGTCTCCGAGATCGGGAAGATGAACCCCAAGCCGTATCGCCTGGAGAACGGTCGCGTCGGCCCCGGAGAAACGTGCTACATCGTCGCCGCGATCCGCACGCTCAAGGACGTGCGCATCGGCGACACCATCACGCTCGAGCACAACCCGGCGACCGAGGCCCTCGCGGGATATCAGCCGCCACGCCAGATGGTCTTCTGCGATTTCTATCCCGCCACGAGCGAGGACGGCAAAGGATCGGACTTTGAGGAACTCCGCGAGGCCGTCGAAAAACTCAGCCTGAACGACTCCTCGTTCACGTTCATGCCCGTGCATTCCGAGGCGCTCGGCTTCGGCTTCCGCTGCGGGTTTCTGGGCCTGCTCCACATGGACATCATCCAGGAGCGACTCGAGCGCGAGGGCGATGTCGAGATCGTCCAGACCGCCCCCACCGTTTCGTACCACGTCCTCGTCCGCGGCACGTCCACCGTCACCGGCAGCAACGGCCAGGCCCTCACGCCCGTCGACAAGGACAGCCCGAACTACCCGAAGGAAGGCGTGCCCGAGGGGATGCAACTCCTCGAGGTCCACAACCCCGCCGACCTCCCGGACATGGGGCACATCGAGGAGATCCGCGAGCCGATCTGCAAGATCGAGATCATGGTGCCCAAGGAGTTCATCGGCGACGTGATGAAACTCTGTCTTGATCGCCGCGGCCTGTACAAGAACCAGTCGTTCATCTCGCCCACGCGCGACATGCTCACATTCGAGATCCCTCTCGCCGAGATCATCTACGACTTCTTCGACAAGATGAAGTCGATGACGAGTGGCTATGGCACGATGGACTATGAGGTGATGGAGTATCGCGCCGACCGCCTCGTGCGGCTCGACATTCTCATCAATGGCGATCCGGTCGAGGCACTGGCCGTCATTGTGCACAAAGATCGTGCCCAACAGCGAGGGCGGGCCCTCTGTGCCAAACTCCGCGAGCAGATCCCACGCCACCAGTTCGAGATCCCCGTCCAGGCGGCGATCGGCGGCAAGGTCATCGCCCGCGAGACGATCAAGAGTTTCCGAAAGAACGTCCTCGCGAAATGCTACGGCGGCGACGTGAGCCGCAAGCGCAAACTGCTCGAGAAACAGAAAGAGGGCAAGAAACGCATGAAGTCCATAGGGAGCGTGACGATCCCGCAGGAGGCGTTCATGGCGGTGCTGGATCAGGGGGATTGACGAACGCATCAACTCTGATCCACAATGAGTTCGACGAGACTCACGCTTCCGTGGTATTGATAGATCCTTGACATGGCCCTCCTCCTCTTCCTCCTCGGCCTCGCCCTCCTCCTCGTCGGCGGGCGCATCCTCGTCTCTGGTGCTGTTGATCTCGCGACACGGGCGCGCGTGCCGCCGCTGCTGGTCGGGCTCACCATCGTCGCCTGGGGCACGTCCGCTCCAGAACTCACGTTCAACCTGACCTCGAGCCTCTCGGGTAAGCCCGACCTCGTCTTCGGCAACGTCGTCGGCGCGAATATCTGCAATCTGGGCCTGGTCATCGGCATCAGCGCCATGATCGCGCCGCTGATCATCGACGCCCGTGTCATCAAGCGTGAGATTCCCATGATGCTCGCGCTCTTCGCGTGCTTCGCCGTGGTCGTCGCCCTTCACAGCCATCTCGCCGACGTCGCGGTCCCCGTGATCGTTCTCGTGCTCTTCGCGGCCTACAGCGCCTTCATCCTTTGGGCGGGACTCAAAGAGCGCGTCGAGAACGTCGAACTCGCCGTCGATGTTCACCAGATCCAGAAGGCCCTCGAAACTCGCCCCGCGTGGGTCAGCGTCCTCATGCTCCTCGCCGGCATCGGCCTGCTCACTCTTGGCGGGAGCATCGCCTCGAACGCCGCCTCCGACATCGCCGTTTCGCTCGGGATGTCCCCCCGCGTCGTCGGCGCGACGGTCGTCGCTGTGGGCACCACGATGCCCGAACTCATCACCTCGATCATCGCCGTTCGCAAGAAGCAGGTGGACCTCGCCGTCGGCAACGCCGTGGGCAGTTGCATGTTCAACATCGGCGCGATCTACGGGCTCTGCGGCGTGGTCCACCCCGCCGAGCCACCCCAAGGCTCGCTCCCCTCGACCATCTTCATGCTCATACTCGGCACGCTCCTCTGGCCCATGAGCAAGACGGCCAAGGGCGGCATCGCACGCCTCGAGGGCGCATTCCTCGTGGCGCTCTATATCGGGACGATCGTGTGGGAGTTGGCGAGGTCGGGAACAGCCCTTGCCGCTTCATCATGAGTTCTACACTAGCGAACGATTACTCAGACGATCCATTACGCATTACTCCACAATTGGCCACGGATGCGGTGATAGCACCGCAACTGATTCGCGTATCTGATTCGCAACTTGATTCCATCCCTCACGTGAGTTGTGAAGCGACTGGAATGTCAACGGCGTCCCGACACGAACGGTAATCCGCACAGGCCGGGGCATTCGTACACCAGGTGCAAGGGCCTGAAATGCACCGTCGATGTGGCAGGGATACACCGGTATCGAGCTTTCCGAAACGAGCATGCCCACTCCCGGCTTGAACCGCAGCGGCAGGCCATCTCTCGAACGTGCTCCCTCCGGAAAGATGATCAATCCCGTGTGTCCCGATTCGAGACGCTCGCGCAGCCCTTGCAGGGTGTGCGAGGTGACCTTCTTTCTCCAGAGAGGAAGAGCGTTGAAGAGGATCGTCGTTGCCGCTGCGACTCCAACGCTCTCAAAAAACGCGTCGCCAGCGGCCACGCAATAGGCAGAGTCTCTCGCCTCGCGTGAGAGAGTCGCGGCGAGTATCAGCGCATCAAGATGGCTTGTATGGTTCGCAACAAGCACAAAGGGCGGCCGTGTCGGAAGCCGATCCGCGCCGATGACCGTGAGCCGGTTGTATGTCCGCAGCGCCGCTCCAACAACGATCCCAGCCGTCTCGTGCGCGAGACTCGACACGAGTCCCTTCTCTCGCATGGGGCTCCTGATTCTTGCCCAAAGCGAGAGCGAATGATCTCGCGCACTTGCATAGTCCCATCGCTTCAATCGATGACTCCGAGGAATCGTGGTGATGCGATGAACTCGAGCGCGTCGTAGTAACTCAGATAGTGGAACGCGGCGGGAGCGACGAGCAAGATCGAGTTGAATCGGTCAAGAATCCCACCATGCCCTGGTAGCGTTGCGGCCATGTCCTTGATTCCAAGATCTCTCTTGATCGATCCGAGCACAAGGTCACCGAGTTGTGCTCCCGCCGCGACCACCAGTCCAAAGCCTAGCAGATGCCACAAGCTCATGTCCGAATCGGTACCGACAATAAGCCGAAGCCCCCAGGCCGATAATGGCGCGACAATCACGAGCGAGCCGAGATGGCCCGCAAGTGTCTTGTTGGGACTCGTGTTTGGGAACACATGACGCGAACCAAAGGCCTTGCCCGCGCAATAGGCAACAATGTCGGATGCCTGCGTGCTCATCACGATCAGAATGAGCAGGGGCCGAAACTGAGTCGCATTTGCCAGGTACGAAAGATGGCCTAATCCAACACCAAAGAGAAGAAATCCAACCGTGGCAAGCGATACGCGTTGGATATAACCGCTCGGTCGATCGTTGAGCACCGCCGACGCGGCAAGAATGGTCACGGTTACAGAGGGCAGCGCCACAAAGAGACCGTACCAGTTGTCGAGGCTGGCAAGGCATATCGCTACGATCCCCAGGGCGACTATCGCACTCATCAGCCGCTCTCGGAACACTCCTGTTGCCCGTGCATACTCGCGATAGCACAGCAACGACATGATGAGCACCGCACTCATCGCCGAGGCCGGGCAGAGGATCAATGGCACGAGCATGGCCGGTGCGAGCACCAGCCATGTCCAGTAACGAACCCAGACATCATCCGATGTCTTCTTGCTCATCACACCCATGCGCGAGAGCACAACGGTGATGCCCGGGGTGATAAGCAGCGCGACGGCTACGGTGACGACGGAGAACCGGGTCAGCGGATGCGCAAGGTACCCATTGGTGCTCAACAACTCCTGCATCGCTTAGGACCCCTGTGATCGCAGTCTGTGGAGCAAGTGTACCAATCGTCGAAGCGTCGTCGCGGTCGATCCTAGAGCCACAACACCAATCGCCGCGCCCATACCACCAACACTGTCCCAGAACATTCGCGCTGTACTCAATGAAGGGATGATCGCAAGAGCGAGGCAGGCGAGTATCACAACGCCCATACGATGCGGCTTCGCCATGGGCCCACGATAATCGCTAGGAAGTCCGAGCGACTTGCCCAGCGCACGGACATAGGCGGTCATGAGTGCGGCGATCGCCGCCAGATACCCCAATGCAGGCTCAGACGTGTGGGCGTATCCCGCACCGACGAGCACGGCGATGTCCGCCAGTCGATCCGGCACCTCATTGAATACCTCTCCCGTTGGCGAAAGCCGATTGTGTTCAACCGCCACCATGCCGTCGAGCATATTCGCCAGGAGACGTAGGCCGATGCACCCCGCCGCGCCAATGAACAGGAGCGGTCGATACGACTCGTACGAGCCGGTCCATGCAAGACACGATCCCGCCACCACCGCCGCGATGAGACCGAAGATCGATATCGTGTTGGGTGAAACGCCGAGGCGTGCGAGCCACGACGCGATCGCTCGTGACACTTTGAAACGTCGCGCCGAAATCGGCCGACGATCAAACCGCTCAGTCTGTCCTGGTCCTCGCATCGGCTAGACTCCATATCCGCGCCAAAGAGTATCCGACATAGACCCACGCTCTGCAACCGCAATCACGGGTTCAACCAGAGCATCGCATATACAACTACCCAGAACACAATGATCGTGGCATTCACCCAGGCCGTTGATCCAACTGACTTGAGGCGTACAAGAATGCCGAATGCGGCAAACATCGTCCACGTCACGACCAGTCGTTCTGCCCTCGCTGGAATCGTCATCATGCCGAAAGACCACCAACTCGAATGCCGAGGCGCGACAACCGCGTACGTTTTGTATGGCGTTCGACTGAGTGGCCCGAGGCATGGCGCCCAGATCCCCACACGCTCATAATCGGCCTCAGCACGAGCAATAACCTTCTCCGTCACAAACGGGACCTGGTCAACAGTGTGCACGGCTCCTTCTGGGTCTCGCGATGCCCACGCGAACATGATCTGCCCCGCGAGCAACGCCCCGAGAACGATCGAAGCAAGATGAACGAGAGACTTTCGTGGTCGTTGTACCGCAGAAAACGACAACAGTACATCCGGAATGATGAAGAACAGAGTGCCCTCAGCGAGTCCCCACGCGAATGCTGCGATGGCCCATCGGCTGTCGCCCCGCGTCCAAGGGACGTGTATATGTTTCATGTCCTTCGATCCATTCCTTTCGTACTGTGCAGTTGGCTGTGGGCATCACCGGTCCACGTGCTTTGCCAGTTCACGTTCGGCGACTTCATACATGGATTGAACCGACGCAAACTCGGCGTCGTCACCCACAGGCCATCCACGATCCTCATCGAACAGCGACACCGTACACCATCTCAATGCGGCTGCGCCCTTGTATGTACCCTTCGGGACCCGAGCCTCGCACATCAACTCCACGGCACACCGCGCCCGGATCGTGCCATCGCTCCACCGCACCGCCTCGATGCGATAGACGCCCTCCCCGTCGCTCGTTTCGTAGTACCGAGTCTCCAGAACTGTGCCCACCCGAAGTTGACACGATGCGGGATTGCCGCGAGCAGGACCTCGTCCCTTGCGTTCCTTCTTGGCGGGTCGTTTGGGCATCGGATGCTACTTCGCCCTGACCGCCAGCCGCGTGTACTCCCGCACATTGCCGATCTTCTCCATCTCCAGCGTTGCCTTCGCGAGCGCATCGCACGCCGCCTTGCCGATCACGCCGTCGCCAAGCGCGTGGAACTTCACGCCGATCTCCTCGGCCGTCATCGGGTCGCGCGGGTCGCCCTTGGGGACGTCCACGCGCTTCGTGAACGACTTGCCGTCGGTCGTCGTGATCGTCACCTGGCTCGGTTGGAACTTCGGGAAGAGCGCCTCGAACTCGTCGTTCGCCACGACCTTCACCTTGTCCATCACGGGGATCAGGCTCTTGTCGAGCACGCGCTCCTCCTTGAACTGCAGCGGCGTGACCATGCCATCCACGAGACCAACCGCCATGCAATACGGGAGCGAGTGATCCGCCGTCTCCTTGCTGTCGGGGCGATACTTGTGCGGGTCGCCCAGGATGTCCGCCGCCCGCGCGATGACCTCGACCTTGATCTCCTGCACGTCGGAGGCCTTGATCGCGTTCTCCTTCACGCACTTCATCATCGCCGTCAGCGGCGCGTGGCTGAGCGCCTCGATGGGGAACGACTTCATGCCGCAGTCGATGATGCGATAGTGGCACTTCGGGCAGTGCGGCAATGACTCCAGCAGCATCTCGGTGTTGAACTTCGCCGGGGCGCCCTTGTACTGCACGTGCCCGAACACGGCATACAGCCCCTCCTTGCCATCGAAGATGTGCTCGGGCCCGCTGTAGCCGCGCTTCGCGAGCATCGCACTCTCGACACCCATGCGGGCCGCCCACGGATCGACCGTGTTCTTCATGTTCGTGAGTTTGCCCGCGGTCACCGCACCGGGGGTGAACGTGCGACTCGCACAAATCCCGATCGCTTGCACCATCTGGTCCACGCCGAGATTCAGCACACGCCCCGCTGCGATCGGCGCGGCAAACGCCGTCAGCGTCGCGTGGTGCCAGCCATACTCACGCACGCCGGGCACGCCGAACTCGCAGAGACGCTGCTCGACCTCATACGCGATCACCGTCGCGAGGATGAGGTCCTTCCCCGAGAGGCCCAGCATCTCACAAAGCGCGAGTGGCGCGGCGATGATGTCGCTGGGATGGCACGGGTCGGCCTTCCAGTAGATGTCGTTGTAGTCCATCGCGCGGATCATGTGGGCGTTGAGGAACGCCGCGTCCACGGGATTCGTCTTGAAGCCGGTCACGAAACTGGTGCACGGCCCATTCGACGCCGGTGCCATCTCCTTGTGATGCGCGAGGAGGATGTGGGCGTCCTCCTGCTGGCTGCCGCCGAGGGCGCAGCCGATGGAATCGAACCAGAAGAGTTTGGCCTTCTCGATCGCCGCGGGCGAGAGATCCTCATACCGCAACTTCGTTGCCCACTCGGCGAGGTGGTGCGAGATGTACTTCTTGTTGGGGTCAACGGGCGCTTTGCCGGCCATGCGGGACTCTCCTCGTGTTCGATGGGGCACGAAATGCAGGCGACTCGCGCGTTCCACGCGAGCCGCGAGGCCAATGGTATTCCAACGCGATTCGAACCCGTCAGCACGCGGTAGCTCGCCCTACCCACTCTCGCGGAGCAGGCGGCCCGCCTGCTTCTCCATCTTCTACACAGGCGACACATTCCCGGACCTGCCCCACCGCGCCCTACGGCCTCGCGCGAATCCGCCCAGGCCAGGCACCCACTCTGGGCCGACTATGGCCACTCGCCGATGCTCCAATGGCGGCATCACTCTCCAGCGTGGTGCACCCAGGTAGCACCGCTCTCCAGAGCGGTGTCCTCGTAAACCGCACGCCCGAGAGGACCCCACCATGGACCTGACCGACCCCGCCTCACTCTTCACCGGCCTCTTCCTGGGCCTCGTGGGCACGGTGCTGCTCATGTACGCCAAGAAGCAGCGTCGATGTGGCCCGCCCTCGCCGGGATCGCCATCTGTGCCGACACCTACCTCGTGAGTTCAATCGCGATGGAGTGGGTCGTGGCCGCGGCGATTCTGGGCGGGTTGTATGCGGTGACACGGCAGGGGTGAGCAGCACTTTCTTGAGTTTCGGTGTTGCGCATACTGTGATGTGTCCTTGAGCATGACGTGACGGGCACATCACTCAAACCAAGGAGGTGCACCATGTGCAACAGCAACGATTGGAATTGCTTTTGATGACATCCCGTTCGAGGTCACACGAAAGCGACGAAAGGGCTTCCCGTCCGAGACAAAGGTCAAACGTGGTTCGCGAGGTGTGCACACAAATCTCGGCCAAGGCATGACCAGCTTCAAGGACTTTGAGGAGAAACTCGGGCGAGAAGATCTCTGCCCGTGCGGATCCGGGAAGCGGTTTTAAGAAGTGCTGCCTGGCCACAGGCTGGTTTTGATGGCGTAAACCGCGACGAGTACTTCAGAGAATGAGAGAACGCCATATCCAAAAATGCCCCGGGCGATGATGCCCGGGGCGGTGTGTTTTGTCAAGACACAACTGAAGCTTCTGGTCAATAGGTCTTGTGATAGTCAACCTTGCACTTGCCACACCAAACAGCATTGTGAACGACTACAGCCGTTTCCGTTCCACGAAAGAACAGAGACTCCCAGTCCTTTTTCCCATACCCCGCAAAGTAGTTCGAAGTGCTCTCGTGATCCTTGCAGACCGCTCGCCCGCAGAACTTGCAGATAGCACGCGCTTCCGACTCGCATTGATGGCATTTCATGCGTGCTCTCGAAGTCTCAATCAACGAGAACTCACCCCATGTGCTTGATCACCGCATCCCCAAACTCGCTGCACTTCACCTTCTTCACGCTCGTGTCGCCCTCGGCCTTCATCAATCGTTCAAAGTCATACGTCACCGTCTTCGCGCTGATGGCGCCGTCCATGCCCTTGATGATGAGGTCGGCGGCTTTGGACCACGGCGAGCTCGCGTCGCCCGCGCCCAGATACCGGAGCATCATCTCGCCGGAGAGGATGACCGAGCCGGGGTTGACCTGGTCGAGGTTGGCGTACTTGGGGGCGGTGCCGTGCGTGGCCTCGAAGATCGCGTGGCCGGAGACGTAGTTGATGTTGGCGCCCGGGGCGATGCCGATGCCGCCGATCTGGGCGGCCAGCGCGTCGGAGAGGTAATCGCCGTTGAGGTTGAGCGTAGCGATGACGTCGAAATCCTTGGGGCGGGTGAGGACCTGCTGGAGCGTGATGTCCGCGATGGAGTCCTTGATCATGAGCTTGGACTTCCATTTGCCTTGGCCGTGGGTCGGCCAGATGGCGCTGAGGACGCCTTCGACTTCCTTGACGAGCTTGGCCTTCTGATCGGGGGTCATCATGTCGTAGCCGGGATCGATCATCTTGGCGTTCTGCTCGGCTGTGCAGTCGGCGTTGGCTTCCTTGTTGCCGAGGATCCAGGATTCGCGCTCGGTGACGCACTGCTCGCGGAAGGCCTGGACGGCAACTTCGTAGCCCCAGTCTTTGAACGCGCCTTCGGTGAACTTCATGATGTTGCCCTTGTGGACGAGCGTGACGGACTTACGCTTTCCCTTCAGGGCGTACTCGATGGCGGCCCAGACGAGGCGCTGCGAGCCGTACTTGCTCACGGGCTTGATGCCGATGCCGACGAGGACAGGGAGCGGGAGGTTCTTGACGTTGTCCATGCCCCCCATGGCCGCGGCGAAGTAGTCGAGGGCCTTTTCGCGCGTGCCGAATCGGATCTTGTTGAACTCCTTGGGCATCTTCTCGGCGAGGGCGTCGAGGATGACCTTGGCCTCGGGGCTGCCGGCGGCGAAGTCGATGCCGGCATAGATGTCTTCGGTGTTCTCGCGGAAGATGACCATCTCGCAATCCTGCGGGCGCTTCACGGGGCTGGGGACGCCCTTGAACCAGCGCACGGGGCGGAGGCAGACGTAGAGATCGAGGAGCTGGCGGAGGGCGACGTTGAGCGAGCGGATGCCGCCGCCAACGGGCGTGGTGAGCGGGCCCTTGATGCCGACGAGGTACTTCTTGAAGTCCTCGATGGTCTGATCGGGGAGCCAGTTGCCGGTTTTGTTGAAGGCCTTTTCACCGGCGAGGACTTCGTGCCAGTGGATCCTGCATTTGCCCTCGGAGGCCCGGGCCACCGCGGCGTCGATGACGCGGACGCTCGCGCGCCAGATGTCGGGCCCGGTGCCGTCGCCCTCGATGAAGGGGATGATGGGGTCGTTGGGGACGCTGAGTGTGCCGGCCTTCATCGTGATCGCGGACGCCATGGGAGGAACCTCCAGAAAGTGGTCGATTGGGTACGGTTTTCGGGGCGAGATCGGGGATCAGGCCGCCGTGAGCGAGAGGGTAGGAGCAGCATCGCCCGGACGCCCTTGGTCATCGAGCGGGAGCGTCGTGCCGGGCTACCTCGCGCCTGGCTTCGTGCCGCCATCGGTTCGCATCCACTCCGGATTCTTCACGGGCAGCACAAGATTGAGCAGCATGAGCATGCCGAAGACCAGCACGAGCGCCGGCAGCTCGATCTTCGCGTCCAGCGAGCCGCTCTGACGCAGGAACGAGCCGATCGCTGCCGCAAGCAGAAAAGGGCCGACAGTCAGCGTCATGCGATCGATCCCGCCGAGCGCCACGACGAGCAAGCCCGAGACCGTGAGTCCGCCGACCCAGATCCAGTTGACCTCAGGCATAAGCCCAAGCCCGCTCAGCAACCACCCGAGCCCGACGAGAACGATGAGCGAGGCGACGACAATGAGTACCTTGGGGGGCTTTGTATGCATGCACTAACTTTAGTCCGCCTTGCCACGTGCCGTCTGGTACGCCCGCCAGCGATCGCTCTTGTCCAGCACGTCGTGGAACTCGTCGAGAAACTCCTCCTGGCCGGGCCTGGCGTTTGGCCAGCACAGGTCGAAGAACTGTTGGGCAAGGTCATCGCGCCCGCGATAGAGCAGTTCGAGCATCCCACCCCACAACCGCGGCTCGAGCGCGGCCCCCTCGGGCGACATGCTCGCATTGAGTTGGCCCGCTTCTTTCTCGTACGCCGGCCAGTCGACAGGGCGCGCGAGCATCACGTCGAGCGCGACCACGAGCCGTCCGTGATCGAGCCGCGAATAGACCGAAGGCTTCGGCGACGAGACATACGGCGCGTTCCAGTAGCAGAACGACTGATCCGGAATGTCGAGCAGGTATCGCGCCGGCCCGCCACTCGTCGGCACGCCCGTCACGTCGCTTTCCTTGACGATCCCCATCCCATTCTGCGCGTCGATCTCCTCGATGAGTCGAGGCGATGCACCAAGTTCAAAGATCGCCACCGTCCAGCAGCAGTGCGCCCCGCCCGACCATGACGCAACGACGAGTTCCTCCGTCCCGTCGGCATCGAGATCGATCGGGTTACCGATGAAACTCTCCGTGCCGCTCGTCCACATGGGCAGGCCCAGCGACCCCACGCGCGAAGTTTTCTCGTACACACGCTCGCTATCGATCGTCACGATCGCGAGGTCCTCCATCTCCGTTGGTTCATATCGCAACCCAACCCGCTCGAGCCAGTTGACCCACAGCGGCGTGAGAATTTCGGCGCGCAACAAGCCCGAGCCTCCACGACCCACACCGCCCCCACCACCGAACTCTCGCCGCTCTTTCAGAATTCGCTCCGGCAGCACAAACGCGAGGATCGGCTGATGCCATCGCGCGAACACACTCAGCACCAACGGCACACCCAGCACCATCGCGACACCCGCCGCGCCCCATCGCCGTCGTGATCGCCGCAAGGCCCGCTCGCTCGCCGCGACGTGCCCGCACTCTGGACACGAGAGTGCCGTCAGCCCCGCCAGGTCATACCAGCACCTCGGGCACCGCCGCCGGGGGGTGCCCTTGCTGGCCTCACGCCGACCGATCCACCAGTCACGCCCGATCGCCCGCCAGAGCAACCATCCCCCGCCCAACGCGAGCGCGACGCCGCCACCAAACATCCACCACGAGGTGAACACGCGCCCGATCCACGTCAGATCCGTTGACATGGTGGATCATTGCCGGCCTGATTGAGCGCCGTCTCGTAAACAAGGGGCTCGCTGGCATGTTGTTACCGAGCGATGATGTCGATGAGCGCCATGTACGCGTTGCTGAACGGCTCCTCACGGAAGAACGTGATCGGCCTCCCCGGCGTGCCGATGAAGGGACGCATCATCCATCCCATCTGGATCCCGACAAAGACATACAGCACGCCCCACACCCACAGCATGATCGCCTGCCGGGGCGCCTCACGGACGAGGACACGCATCCGCCGGCGGAGCACGAGTTGGGCGATGAACGTCGCGAGCGCGAACATCACGCCATTCATCAGGATCGCCCCGCGATGGTCAAGCCCCGACGAATACAGGAATCGAGTCACAGGCCCAAGGCTCACCAGCGCGATCGTGAAGGACGCTTGCGACGCGAGGATCGCGCCGAGCGACCGCCCCAGTTGGTGGCGAAGCCCAAGAATCGTGCTCAACACGATGAATCCCGGCAGACACAGCAGCGTCGACACCGCCACCATCAGCGGCACCTTGATCGCGCCATAGACCACCTGCAGGAGACGCTGCGAGTCCGAGAGATCCCACGATCCCATCACGCCGCCGTACAAGGCACCGCACACGAGCGCCACCACGACGAGACCTCGGGCCGACAAGTGCGCAACGTGCGCACGCGACGACGCAACACCGCCGAGCACCAGCAGTTCCGCGTCCATCCATGCGGCAACTCGTGTGAACCGTGACATGATCGCGAGAGGTGGCATCGCTTTGCAGGAGCAGCCTTAGTTCACGCCGAGCAGCCGCCCGAGCGTCTGGAACAGGGCCTCAAAGAAACTCCCCGTGCGCCCATCCTCGGCCGCGCGGAAGAGCACGAAGGGCATATTCGGATGCCCAATGAACGGCCGCAGAATCCACCCCATCTGCGAGCCGACCAGGCCATAGATGAACATCCAGATCACGAACATCCCCATCACGCCACCCCGGCCGTTCGACGCGCCAGGCACCGTGACCGTGTTCAGTGGTAGTGGCCCGTTCCCAGCCGCACCGTGGGACATCTCACCAGGCACATCCGGGTGTGACTCCCACGCCAAGCGCCCGTCGCCACGCCCCAGGCTCCGCATCGTTCGAAGCAGAAACCCCATCCCCACGAGACCCGCCACACCAAGGGCGATCACGTTCAGGAGCACCATGAACGAATAGTCATTCGTGCTGAGCGTGAAGAACCCGACGATCGGCCCGAGCGACGCCGCCACGCACAAGTTCACGACGATCCCCGACACCAGCACACGCAACGTGGCCAGGAATCCCAGTCGCGTCCCCATGAGCGCACTGAAGACATAGAGCGACGGGAACGTGACAAGCAGTGTCAGAAAGAAGAGCGCCGGAAGTTTCAACGCCCCCGCCGCGAGTTGCTTCCATCCATCGACGGCCCCAGCGGTCCCCCACCGCCATGTCACCGCGTACAGGCCCATGAACACGCCATACGCGACCCCGAGCCCCACGCCCAACAACGTGAACCGCCGCAGCGGCAACCGCTCGGTCAGCCCGACCGGATCGCGAGTCGATTCGCCACGAAGAAGCGCATCAAGCAGCCGAAACCATGAGCGTTCCGTGGGCATGATCAATGAACTCCAAAGGGCATGCTCCGACCAGACACAAGCCGGATACAGGCTCGACTAGCATACTTGATCGGCCCATGCCCGGTTCGAATCGGAGTCAAAATTCTCACACTGAGTCGGGCGCAGAGATGCCTGAATGACGGTCCGATTGACCCAATCAGCGAAAGGAAGGATCGATCCGCTCGATCCGTACGCGAACCTCGTCGTCTTCCATCTCCGCCCGGTGGAGATGCCCGCACTCCGGACACCGGATGTACCCCTCGTCGATGACCAACCCGCGCACCTCGTATCGGCACTCGGGGCAGTGCGGCACCAGTCTCACTACCACCCCGCCGAGGCGTCGCCGCTCTTCTTGCTGCCGACGTTGCTCCTCGGCCCGTTGATGCGACCACTTCACAAAGTGAACCGTGCCGGTCAGCGCCGACCACGCAAGCAAACCATGAAAGAATGAGTTCACCAGGAAACCCAGGGGCAGCACCCCAGTCGGAAGTGGCCATCGGGATTCCTCCACGGCGAGGCCTCCACGCCAAAGGCCCACGCACGTGCCGCCTGGATCGATCTCATCGATCGGCACAGACGGGCGAAGATCATCGGCGCCCGGTCCCGCTTCATACGGTCCCCTCCACGAAAGCGGCATATCGACCGCGAGCCCACGCATCGGGAAGCCGTATTCAACGACGAGATAACACGCCGGCTCCCACGAAGTCTCCAGCCGGCCACGTGAGACCTTGGCGTTTAGATCGTCGTATCGCGTGATCGTCCACGTGGGTGAATAGACGCCGCGATTCGTGGACCACGCCACAACGATCTGTAGATTCGGGACCCCACGCTCAACGCTCACACGTTCCACGCACTCGCGAGCCAGGGTCAAGAATCGAATCACGCGACCCGGCGCGTTCGACACCTCCCTCGTGCCCGGTGGAGGCACTCGCATTCGCACGCTCATCGCATCGCCATTCCACGCGAGATGCCACGCCATGACAACCTGAAAGACGGCGCCGGCGATCATCCATCTCGTGATGAACCACCACGACCATCGCGAGCGTACCTGCCCCGGTCCTGGTTTTCCGCGATCCATCGCATCACTCCCACGAGACGACGACGCTCACGAAAACATACCCCAAGATCCGCACGCCTCCACGCGGATGATGCAATCAAACGACACATTGGAGGCACACTCCAAACCCGCACCACCCAATCGAACAAGCCCGCACGGCTGGACTCGAACCAGCGACCTGCCGCTTAGAAGGCGGCTGCTCTATCCACCTGAGCTACGTGCGGCACACAGACCCGAACTCGACCACCAAAGCCTCAGGCACCAGACCCAAAGCAAAGTCCACCAATCACGCGACCCATGCCGCGTGACTCGCCAAGTTTAGGAGACCACCCCGGACGACCAACGCCTGAAGGCCGGCATCAACACCGCCACGACCGCCCTCGCCCCGAGTGTCGTAACGCTTGAATCTCGCCCCACTATCTCGCCCACTCACCCCGCCGCGTCCGCCTTCGCCGGCTCCTTCGGCTCCGCATGCCCGCGAAACGAGAAGATCAGGAGCAACCCCACGCCCACAATCAGCCACAGGTCCGCCACGTTCGAGACATACGGCCACAACTCGTCGTTCCCGCCCGGCCACTTCAGCCCCAGCGGCATCTTCATCAAGGGCACCGGATGCAGAAAGTCCCGCACGCACGCGAACACCAGGCGGTCGTACAGGTTCCCCAGCCCACCCGCGAGCACCAGCCCCAGCGCGACGTGCGCCATCGTGTCCCGCGCCCGCGTCCACGTCTTGAAGAGGTACACGCCGAACGCGACGGCGATCAACGTGAACACCACAAAGAACCACCGCTTCCCCGCCCCGATCCCAAAGACCGCCCCGGGGTTCAGGACCAGCGTCAGATGCAACCAGTCGCCCAGCGCCCTCACCGGCTCGTGCGGCGGAATCAGAGACTGCAGCGAACGCCCCGAGTTCTGCATCTCGACCACGCGCTCACGCACGACATCCACCGGCGCGTCGGCCACCCGCGCAAACGCCGCCGCCTTCGTCCACAGATCGATCGCCAGCGAAACCGCCGTCGAGCCGAGCAGCCACGCCCACGCACGCCCGCTCGTCCAACTCGCCACGTCGATACCCGTCGGTCGGGGAGCCGATACAGGCGAGGCTGGCGTCGCGGCGTCCGCCATGAACGATTACACCCGCATGGAGCGACGCTCCATCTCGCGCGCCGCCTCGATGGAATACCTCGCCCAGGGCAACTCGTCGAGCCGCTCCGGGTTGATCGGCTTGCCGGTGATCTCGCAGACGCCGAACGTTCCATTCGCGATGCGCTGCAACGCCGCGTCGATCTCGCGGATCAACTTCCGGTCCGCCGCCGCGAGGTCCAGGGCCAGCGTCGTGTCATACGTGTCGCTCCCCGCGTCGGCCATGTGCTGCGGATTGTTCGACAGCGCCCCGCTGCTCTGCCCCAGCGTCCCCTCCTCGATCTGCGAGACATCCCCCACCAGTTCCGCGCGCTTCTTGAGCAGCAACTGCTTGAACTTCTCCAGGTCTCGCTTGCCGTACGGGCTCTTGACCTTCTGCACCTCGGGCATCTCGGGCTCGGGCGACTGCGCCCCCAGCGGTCGGATGCTCGCCGCCTTCGGCCCCGACGGGATCAGCGGCTTGAACGTGTGTTTCCCCGACGAGTGGCCCGAGGCGTTCCCCGTCGGCTGCCCCGTCGGCCCCAGCGGCAACAGACGCGTCATATGCGCCGGCACCGCCGACACAAACACACCCTTGGGCGTCTTGGCCTTCCCCTTCTTCCCCGTCACTGGAGCCGGAGCGGGCGCCTGTGTCCCCTTCCCGGCCGCACCCTTCCCCGCCCCCTTCTTGGGATCAACCTTCGCCGACTCCACCTTCTTCGAGGCGATCTTCTTCGCGTCGGCCTTCGGGGCCGCCTTCGTGTTGGTCTTCGCGACTGACTTCGCGGTGGCCTTCGCCCCAGCCTTCACCCCAGCCTTCGCCTTTCCCGCAACCTTCGAGGTGCCCTTGGGAGCCGACTTCGCGGCCTTGGGTGCCACTTTCTTGGCGGGCTTCGCGGCAGACTTGGACGACGACTTCGCCGCCGGCTTCGACGCCTTGGCCGCCGCCTTCTTCGCCGCAGGCTTCGCGGCCTTCTTGGAGGTCTTCTTCGCCATCGCCCGGGACCTCGCTTCCCTCTTGCAGCCCGCCGGGAGTCATCCCGTCCGAGCCTGGTTCACGATCACGGAGCCATTCCCCACCCCTACGACTCCCCCCTCCTGCTCGTCCTCCCCCCATCCCCCCCCAGACCCGACGATTCCCCGAACAGCCCCCGGAACAAGCCGCGAAGGGTAGGAATGAGACCCCCAAATGTCCACGATGGTCTCGTGTGCAACCCGCGTGGCCGACGCCCCAATGTTTGACGCGCCCCATCCCCCCGGTTTAGGCTGCGCAACCATGAGTCCCAACGCATTTGCCATTGGTGAAGGCCAGGACCCGCTCGTCATGGCGTCGGTCGTGCTCTCGACCCTGCTCGAGGTCGCCGCCCTCATCGCCGCCTGCATCCTGATCTTCAACTCCAACCGCCTGCGACGCGCCGCGATCCTTGTCGCGATCGCGATGGTCCTGGCGCTCATCACCCGCTGGGGCTCGATGGCCTACATGCGATACGTCGTCTCCACCAACGCCGACTGGGCGATGCGTGGCGACAACGTCTCGAACGCCATCCGCTGGGGCTCGTTCGCCTTCGACAAACTCGGCCTCCTCTCCAAAGCCCTGCTGATCCTCGCCGCCTTCATGGGCGCGAGATCCGTCGTCGTCGCCTCCGCAGGACCAACCCAGAGCCTCAACGCCGGGAACGCGACCTCCGCCGCCCCCATGCCGCCCCTTCCCGGTCTCCCCAGCCTCCCCCCGATCTCCAAGGGCTTCCGTCTTGGCGGGATCGTTCTCGCCGCGATTCTTACCTTGCTCCTTGTCGCCCTGGGCGTCGCCCTCGCCCAGGACCGCAAGACCGCGGGCCTGGCGATGGGCCTGATCGGGCTCTCCTTCATCCCCGTCATCCTCGTCGCCGTCCTCATCGCGACAACGCTGCATGCCTGCTGGAAAACAATCGCCGCCCCGCCCATCGGCGGCGGCATCCAAGGCCTCGCCCGCACCACCCCCGGCAAGGCCGTCGGCTTCCTCTTCATCCCCTTCTTCAACTTCTACTGGGCCTTCCAGGCGGTCCCCGGCCTCGCCACCGACGTGAACCGCACCCTCGAGGCCATGGGCCACGTCCATCCCAACTCCCCCCCCTCCCCGCGCGTCTCGCGAGGCCTGGGCATCGCCTGGTGCGTCTGCTCGATCCTCGGCGCGATCCCCTTTGTCGGCGTCCTCACGGGACTCGCCGGACTCGTGATCGTCCCGCTCTTTCTCGCCCAGGCGATCGACGCCGCCAACACCATCCGCGCCGCCGGCCGAGGGGCGTAGAGAAGGACGAGGGTGCGAGGTGGGTGGGGATGTCGTGAAAAGCTGGGAAGGTGGGGAGGTGAAGAGGTGAAGAGGTGGGGGGGGTGGGGGGGTGTAGAGGGCATTCCTTGCGCGTGGGGGGACAATCACCTGCTCACCTGCTCACCTGCTCACCTGCTCATCCTCTCTCCCCCAAGCCTTATTACTACACGCGCCGGGGCCACCCGCGGCCCGGCCCCGCGAACGCCCGCGACAGGCCACACGCTCACGGTTGAAACGGACGGGGTGGGGGGTGGGGTGGGGGGGGGGGTGGGGGGTGGGGGGTGGTGGGTAGGGGGGTGGGGGGGGGCGCAGAACGTGCGCCCTGTCCGTTCCGCCCCATCGTCATTCCATGCTGGTCGTGCGACGATCCAACGCCCGTCCCGCGAGGAAGGACCGGATAACACTTTCGAAAATCATTTTCCACGACAGGAAAAATCGTTTTCCGAGATCTCGAGCACGATTCTTTGTGGACGAAAAATCGCGCCACAGGGACGAAAAATCGCGCCGCAGGGACGAAAAATCGCGCCGCAGGGACAAAAAAGCGCGCCGCAGGGACAAAAAACCGCGCCGCAGGGACAAAAAACCGCGCCACAGGGACAAAAAACCGCGCCACAGGGACGAAAAACCGCGCCACAGGGACGAAAAACCGCGCCGCAGGGACGGAAAGCCGAGCCGCAGGGACCAAGAGCAGCGCCCAAGGGACGGGACCTCGCGCCCAAAGGGCGCCACGCCGAAGGACAGATCAACCCCGCCGCCCGGCCCGCCCGCGTCGCGTGGGGCGGGGGCGGGGGGGGGACGGCCCTGTGGACCCTTGGGGCCGACGAATACCGAAGTCCGGAGGAACCGGACTTCAGTGGCACGGGATCATGAGTTCAGTGCCACGTCCCCTCGGCCCGAGGCGATGGCTCAGAGCAGCCCTCGTCTCGGGGCACCCGCTGGGACTGGGCAGAGGGTGCCAGCAGAACGAGCGTGCACGCGACGCCAGGGCCGAGAATGCTTCGAGGACGCATGGACCGACTCCTTTCACGTGAATCCAATCATGTTCCGTTGTGCTGTGGGAGAAGCGGTTCTTACCGACGACGCCGACGGAGCGATGCTCCGATCCATGAAAGCATCAGGACCGTAGTCGGACCCGATGCCGGAATCGTTACAAGAATCGACGCACCGGACTCGGCAAGGGCAGCAAAGTGTTTACCATCAGCCGAGACGAGCATACGAAAAAACGAATCTTCTGTATTGACGTTCACGCCGTGCGCGACGAAGAAATCCGCGGCCCGCATCGCCCCGGTCTCCTGCGTCCAGATCCAGGAGCCGTTGTTCCCGCCCAGGCTGCCGACGAGGACGCTGCCGTCGTAGGACGTGCCCTCGGGAACGGGCCGGATGCCCATCACCACGCCAAGGTCCAGCGGGCTGATGACGCCGCCGGTGATCGAGAACGGATGTATGTTGAAACTCCCCGTGTCGTACCACCCATATTGCGTCAGGCCGTCGCCCGTGACCGAGAGCATCCGGCCATTGGTAATCATGTTGCCGTCGAGGTCCACGAGGGGATCGAGCGTCGATCCGGCGTTCGTCCACCCCCACGGCATCTCAAATGAAAACGACGAGGGCGACCAATCGCCCACGGCCACGCGTCCATCGCTCGACAGGCCGTTGGTCTGGTTCCACGTGCTCCCGCCAAGGGGGAAGGGTGGGATTTGAGTGCCGCCGGATTCCGTCCAGCGGTACGACGTCTTGCGGCCCTCGCCCGGGCGGTCGTAACTCGCGGCGAGCATCGCGACGCTGCCGTCGTGGTTGAGATGGGTCACGAACCCCTGGCGCTCCTGCCCGGCCAGCGTCAGGTTCGGAAGATCGCGCGTGGTGCCGTCGTCGTAATAGAGCCGGGGCGTCGCCAGCGCGCCGCTGGTGCCGATCGAGATCACACGCCCGTCCCCAGAGATGACCGGGCCAAATCCGACGCCGTGCTCTGTTCGCGTCCCGCCAGGGGTATACCGGAACACCGGGCCCGGCTGGAACCCGCCGTTGGGATCGTGCCATCCAACCACCGTGCCATCGTCCGCGATGCCGCTGATCCGTGTGATGGCATATCCGGGCAAAGGCTGCATGTACTCGATCGAGGGCGTCTGGGCGAAGGCAGGGGTGGAAGGCGTGGTCAGGCCCGCGACCCCGGCCACCACGCCCCACACGACCGCCTTCGTCGCCACACTCGTCGCCACTGCAGTCTTCGCCCGAGTTCGCATCGTGCCGCCTCCAGACCCCGTCAGGTTGGACCCCGTCACACTGGGGCCTCCAGGGAGGAATGTGCACCACGCTTCCGGTTTGTCAACCTAAGGAGCCGGATTCTGGAAGATTCAGGGAAACGACCGGGCCCCCGACCCGCCCCACGAAGGCCCACCCACGATTGCCGAATCACGAATCACGAATGCCGATTCATGAACCACCAACATCGATCACCCATTCGCGCCCCGCCCCCGTCACAAGGCCCACTACTTCTTCCCCTCCCCACCCCCCGCCCCCTCCTCCTTCACGAGCGCGTCCAGCATCGTCCCCACCAGCGCCGCACCCTCGCCACTCCCCCCGCTGCCATTCACCATCACCCGGGGCGTGATCTGGATGTTCCGCTCCCCCACTACCTTCAGGATCTCAATGAGCGCCGCGTTGCTCGCCCCGATCGACTCGGCGATCTTCGCGTACGCCGCCGCCTGCGCCTTCGCGCGGATCTCGATCGACTCCGCCTCCGTCGCCGCCTCGATCAGTTTCTTCGACTTCTCCTGCTCGGCGATCTGCACCGCATACGACGCCGTCGCCAGTTTCCGCTCCTCCTCGGCCTCCTGCTCGGCCCGCGTCAGCGACTTCTTCTGCTCCGCCGCCTTCTCCTGCTCCTTGTACGTCTCGAGTTGCTGCTTGGCGATCTCGCGGTCGCGCTGCGTCTTGAGCAGCGTCCCCAGCGTCTCCTCGTCCCCCACCGCCCCGATGCGCACCGCCGTGATGCTCACGCCGAATCGCGACATCTCGTCGGCCAGCATGTCCAGGCTCTGCTTCTCCTGGTGCGATCGCTGCTGCACATAATCCAGCGCCGCGACCTTCTCCGCGTTGTTGCGGAAGATCGCCCGCACCGCCGAGTTCAGCGCGTTGTGGAAACGGTCCTTCTCGTCATCCCCAAGTTTCGCCACCACGATCGGTGCACTATGCGGCTCGATGAAATACTCGATCCGCACATCAACCGGGAACTGGAACCCGTCGCGCGTGATCACCGTGATCGCCCGCTCGTCCGACGCCGCGTCGCGAGTGGCCCGCGACGGATCGTTCTTGCTCGGCACGGGGTTCGACGACCCGCTCGCCGTGTAGTGCGCGATCATCTGCGTCGTCCAGATCTCCGTCACCGTGAACGCGTCCGTGTTGAGCGGATACTTCCCCGGCGGCAGCGTCTCGGCCCGGATCCCCATCTCCCCCTCGCCCGCCAGCCGCAACCGCCGTGAATTTGAGGGCGGCGTCGCGTTCGCCTCGGGCGAATCAGCCCCCGACTCGAGCGAGCCGGCAGGACCCTCGACCACTTTCGTCGGCGGGTCGCCGAAGTTTGCCGTCAGCACCGCCACCTCGCCGGGGATCACCACGGTCTGGGGCGAGAACTTCACCTTGTACAGCCGAGTATTGAGGCGATACGTCCCCGGCTTCAGCACCGTCGTCTGCTTGCCCTTGAACCCCTTGCCCGTCGTGAGAAACGTCTGCGCGTCGAGCATGCTGGAGACCTCACCCGCCCCCCACTCGGGCGCAAAGAGCATCCCCTGCGTCATCGCCACGCCGTCCGTCGTCTCGATGATCCCCACCTGGTCCGCCGGCACGACGACCAGATCCTCGTTCGACACGCTGTACAGCACCGGCCACAACCCCCAGTGCCATCCCGGCGCCAACACCTCGGCCTGCACGCCCATCTCGCCGTCCACCGCAATGATCCGCCCGTCCTTGAGCGATGAGCCCAGCGCGTTCTTCGTCACGATGCCGACCTCGTTCGCCCCGACATACGCGACCGAACTCATCACCAGCCCGCCCACGAAAACGAGAACCGCCCCGATGAGCGCCACGATCCGCAAACCCTTCATCGGGATCCTCGGAATCGTGGACAGAATTCCCACCGCCAGTACCATCGCGATGACAAGCACGATCAACTGCATGGTGACCCCCATCTCGAGCATCCGGCCTGGTGCACGCCTCGCCGCCCGATACTGGTGATTGCGAAACTCTCACACACGATTTCGCCGACAGTGTACCCGATCCCGCGAGTGTGCGTGTCGCGCGCGCAACAACGCCACGCCAGCGTTTCACGTGGAACACTCGCACACTCGAGTCACTCAGGGCCTGGGATTGTCCGCCCAGCCGAACGGCCTCACCGTCGCCGGCCAACTCGGACCGATCGTGAACCAACCCGTCTTCCCGCGAACATAGATGTCGTTCGCCACGCAGTCGCCCAAGTCCGCCTGCGAATCGCCGCGCGGCCCGCGCGGCAAACCAACGAGTTGCACGTCGCCATTGATGTACAGGATGTGCCCCTTCCCGCCGTGGCGATTCGTCAACTGATCCCAGTTGCTGAACATGCCGTCAGGACTGCGGCTGTTCCACCACTCGATGTCCTCCTCGAGATACGCCGGCAAACCGGCGAGTTTCTCGAGATTGATCGCCGGCGGCTGACCGGCGCGCGTCGCCTGGGCCGTGCGCGTGCGGCATCGGTTGTCCCACGCCGTCTCATAGAAACCATCCACGCGCGCGCCCGAGGCGCCGGTGATCATGGTGTAATCAAAGTTAATGGCGCGCGGCGTGAGGAACTCGTTGAAGAGCACCAATTGCAATCGCCGCGCCGGGTCCTGCCATTCCGGCGCCGATGGATTCGCGACAAACTGCGTCGGCGTGCGGCGCTTGTTGGTGGGGCAGGCGAAGATGTTGTCCACGTTGGTGAGATAGATGAACCCTGGACCGACGACCGCCGGGTTGGCCGCCGAGAGCGCCTGCAGCGGATTGCGCGGCTGGGCGTACCAGAAGCGGTATGGGTTGTTGACTCCGGTCTCCCAGACGCGCCCCTTGAAGTCGTTGGCGTAGGCCTGAAGCCCGACGCCGATCTGTTTGTTGTTCGACATGCACGCGACGGTCCGCCCGGCTTCGCGCGCTTTACTGAGCGCGGGGAGCAGGAGCGAGATCAGCAGCGCGATGATGGCGATGACGACCAGCAACTCGATGAGGGTGAACGCCTTCCGAATCATGACTGTAATTTATCACACTCGGCGGAAAACACAAGTTCGGGAACCGTTTGTGCCTAGGATCGGCTCGACTTTTTTGGGAGATTCGGCATGTCGTGGCTCCGCGTTTCTGAGGCGTTCAAGGCTCCGGTCGGCACCACGGTCACGGTGAAGGGGTGGGTGCGGACGAATCGGGAGTCGAAGGCCGACGGCGGGCTGTGCTTCCTGGGCGTCAGCGACGGGAGCGCGTTCGACCCGATCCAGTGCGTGGTTCGCGGCTCGATCGCGAACTTCGGCGAGGTCCAGAAACTCACGACGGGCTGCTCGGTCGAGGTCGATGGCGTGCTCGTCGCCAGCCAGGGAAAGGGGCAGGCCGTCGAGATCGCCGTGGATGCGGGGCAGGGCGGCGCGGTGCGGGTGATCGGGCTGGTGGAGAACCCCGACACGTATCCGGTCTCGAACAAGCGGCACACGTTCGAGTATCTGCGCGAGGTGGCGCACCTTCGCGTGCGGACGAACACCTTCGGCGCGATCGCGCGCGTGCGGCACACGCTGGCGATGGCGATCCACCGTTTCTTCCACGAGCAGGGGTTCCAGTGGGTGCACACGCCGATCATCACGGCGAGCGACTGCGAGGGCGCGGGGCAGATGTTCCGCGTGAGCACGCTAGACGCGTTGAATCCCATGAAGACCCCCGAGGGCGGGATCGATTACGCCGAGGACTTCTTCGGGAAGGAGTCGCACCTCACGGTGTCGGGGCAGTTGAACGTCGAGACATACTGCATGGCGTTGTCGAAGGTGTACACGTTCGGGCCGACGTTCCGGGCGGAGAACAGCAACACGAGCCGGCACCTCGCGGAGTTCTGGATGATCGAGCCGGAGATCGCCTTCGCGGATCTGGCGGCGGACGCGGCGCTCGCCGAGGCGATGCTGAAGTCGATCTTCAAGACCGTGCTGAGCGAGCGTGCGGACGACATGGCGTTCTTTGCTGAGCGCATCGACAAGGAGGCGGTGTCGCGGCTCCAGCACATCATCGAGAAGCCGTTCCTGCGAGTGACGTACACCGAGGGGATCCGGATTCTCGAGGAGGCCGTGAAGAAGGGAACGAAGTTCGAGTTCCCGATCTCGTGGGGGAAGGACCTGCAGTCGGAGCACGAGCGGTTTTTGACCGAGCAGCACTTCAAGCAGCCGGTGATCCTGACGAACTATCCGAAGGGGATCAAGGCGTTCTACATGCGGATGGACGACGGGTGCGACAAGGGTCGCGAGACGGTGAGCGCGATGGACGTGCTCGTGCCGGGGATCGGCGAGATCATCGGCGGGAGCCAGCGCGAGGAGCGGCTGGACGTGCTCGATCGTCGTATTGATGAGATGGGCTTGCCCAAGGCCGAGTACTGGTGGTATCGGGATCTTCGGCGATATGGGACGGTGCCCCACGCCGGGTTCGGGCTGGGGTTTGAGCGCCTGATCCAGTTCGTGACGGGGATGCAGAACATCCGCGACGTGATCCCATTCCCGCGGGCGCCGAAGCAGGCGGAGTTCTGATTCAGGTACGTGCGGGCCCCCGGGTCCGCACCTGCCGGGGGCAGGATGGAGATAGAGGTAGAAGTGGGAGCACCTCGCGGAGCGAGGTGGTACCCGGGACTCCGAGTCATTGTGATGGAGAATTTGTTTGGCACTTGCCCATGATCTCGGGTATAGTGCGCAGTGTCATTTTTTACACTTAGCCTTCGCCCCATCGTTTCGGGGCGAAGTTTGGGTTCGCACGATTCTCACGGGGCTTGGAGGTTCCAAGATGTTTGACCGCAAGATGTTGAGCACGGGGTGGTTGTCTGGCGCGTCTCTGGCTGTACTCCTGGCGGGGTCGGCGTATGGGCAATGGTCCACAGATCCGGCGAACCACCTTCTGGTGGGGAATGCCGCGGGTGATCAGAATCAGCCCAAGATCGTGCTCCGGCCTGACGGCGGGTTCTCGATCTCATACCTCAGCACGCAGGGGACGGGGTGGGACACGTTCGTGCAGCGGCTGGACGCGGGGGGCGTGGAGCAGTGGGCGCACAACGGCGTGAACTGCGCCGACACCAACTTCAGTTCGACCGAGGACTATGGGCTGGCCGTCGATGGCGATGGGAACACGCTCGTCGCGTTCCGCGATGACCATGGGACGTTCACGCAGATCGGGCTGCAGAAGATCGCGCCGGATGGGTCGCTCCCCTGGGGGCCGTTCGGCGTGACGGTGTCGGCGGCGACCTCGGCGGGCGAGGTGCACTCACCGGGCGTGGTGGTGACGAGCGACGGGAACTATGTGGTGGGGTACTCGCGCGGGACGACGACGACGAACGGCCGCGCGTGGTACCACAAGATCACGCCGACGGGCACGGCGATGTGGGGATCGGGCGTCATGATCGCGCCGGCGACGAACAGTTACACGGCGGGGACGATGGTCGCGGGAGACAGCGGCTCGGTGGTTGCGGTGCTTCAGACGTCCGGGAGTTTCACGGCGAACCGTCGCGTGCACGTGCAGCAACTCGATAGCGCGACGGGGGCGCAGGTGTGGAACGCTGGCGTGCCGATCGTGGTGCAGACGGCGAACCAGTTGCAGATCGGGAACTTCGCGTCGGCGGTCTCGGATGGGGCGGGCGGCGCGGTGATCGCGTGGTATGAGGTGCCGAATGGCGCGTTCATGTGCCGGGCGCAGCGGGTGGATTCGAGCGGGGCGCTCTTGTTCCCGGCGGGTGGGGCGGCGGTGGCGTCGACGGCCGGGCCTTTGCGGGTGTCGCCCGACGTGATGTTCGACGCGGGATCGGGTTCGACGTATGTGTTCTATGGCGAGTCCGATGCGCTGCAGGCGAACTTCGCCGTCTATGGGCAGAAGTTCGACGCGACGGGGGCGCGATTGTGGGGTGATGGCGGCGCGGCGATCACGGCGCTGTCGTCGAGTCAGACATCCTTTGTCCGCACGACGAAGACGAGCGGCGGGGCGATGGTGGCGTGGTTCGACGCCGTGGGACCAACGGCGTCGAACGTGCGTGCGGCGAAGGTCGATGAGACCGGAGCCGTCGTTGGCTCGGTCGTGACGGTGGACACGAACTTTGCGTCGAAGACGCGCCTGAGCGCGGCGGCGACGGCGGACGGGTCCATGGCGCTCGCGTATGGCGAGGCGTCGGCGGGCGATCTGGATATTCGGGCTCTGCGCGTGAATCCTGACGGATCGTTCGGTGTGAGCGTGCCGACGTGTGTCGCTGATGTGGACGACGGCACGGGCACAGGCACACCCGACGGCGGTGTCACGATCGACGACTTGCTCTACTACTTGTCGATTTTCAACCTCGGCCAGGTGAGCGCGGATGTGGACGACGGCACAGGCACGGGGACACCCGACGGCGGGGTGACGATCGATGACCTGCTGTACTACCTTGCCCGCTTCAACGCAGGGTGCTAACACATTACGAACAGGCACATTCTCGGAATCTGGAATGGTTGGCCAGGCGAAGTTGGAGACGAATTGGGGTCTTTGAGTACGGGCGTTCTGCTTGCGATGCGTTCAGTTTTCGGTACACTGTCTTTGTCCAGGACCCGTTCGGGTCGTGTGATCTCGTGGAGGTTGGAGACTCGCACTGGAAACGGTGCGGGGTGTAAGTGGGTGTCGTTGGGTGTGCCCGGTCGTCAACGTGCCGGCTTTATGGAGTAGGTTTCCCATGAAACAGAAATGTCTGATTGGTATCGGGGCGTTCGCGATGAGCGCCGGTCTTGCGTGCACGTGTCTGGCGGCGGATGGTCCGGACGTGATCGTGGGCGATTTGCCCGACATCTCGAACTGGACCGCGGGCACGCCGGTCAACGGCATTCGCGCGTACTCGGTGGGCACGACGTCGTGCAACGTCGGCACGGTCGTCCTGCAGTGGATCGCGAGCAACAACCGGCACCCGGTCATCGGGCAGAACCTGTACAAGTTGAGCAACGGGCGATTCACGCAGATCGGCCAGAGTTGGCTGAAGCACGGCTTCACCGCACTCCAGGGAACGGTCTGCAGCACGAGCTGCACGCCCAATCCAGGCGGCGGGTCGGGGCTGGGCCTTCTGTGCTCGGATCCGTACGGTTCATCGCTCAACGGCGGGCAGTCGCGCCTTGGACCAAAGTCCGAGGTCAATGCCGCGACGGGGTTCTATCCGTATCCGTTCATCAATCAGGGCACGACGGGCACGATCGGCAAGCGGTTGCAGGTCAACGACACCGAACTGACGCCCGAGGATGGATCGCAGTACTTCGTCTCCGGGCAGTATGTCACGTGGGACGACACCCAGGCGGGCAACAAGACCAATAACGAGTCGTATCGCCGCGCGACGGTCGGTGCGGCTCCGAACCGCAACATCACCGTCACGGGCACGACGCAGCGCGGGATCCCGGCGATCTATGCGTGGCAGGATCACGGCCTTGGCGCGAACATCCCCGACCCCGGCGTCATCATCACGCACCTCCAGGTGCCCGAGGATGGCGACTTCTTTGTCGGGTCCAAGGCGACCTCGGTCGGGACGAACGTGTGGCGGTATGAATACGCCATCCAGAACCTGACGTCGGATCGTTCCGGCGGCTCGTTCAGCATCCCGCTCCCTGCGGGCGCGGTCGTGACCAACGTCGGGTTCCATGACGTGGATTACCACTCGGGCGAGCCGTACAACAACACGGACTGGACGAACACGGTCACGGCGGACTCCATCACGTGGAACGTGGTGGGGACGTATGTGCCGAATCCGGCGCCACCGGCCCCGCAGACGGCGGACACGGCGAACGCGCTGCGCTGGGGCACGATCTACTCCTTCTGGATGGACGTGAACTTCCCGCCGGAGAACGGGACGGGGACGCTGGGCCTCTTCAAGCCCGGGACGCCCGCGAGCGCGAGCGTTGGGATCCGTGTGCCGAGCGTGACGGGTCAGACGGGCCCGACGAATGACGACTTCGTGTTCGCGCCGCCGGTGGGCGCGGGCACGACACCGTTCACAACCACGGGCGCCTCGACGGACGGGAACAACCTGACCGACGGGACGACGATCGCGAACGACGTGTGGTTCCGCTACACGGCGGCGTGCACGGGCTCGACGACGATCGGGCTGTGCGGGAGCGCCTTCGACACGAAGATGGCGGTGTATGCCCTGAGCGCCGGTGTTCCGGCGGCGGGGTCGGAGATCGCCTCGAACAACGACGATCCACTCTGCCCCACGGGGAACGGGACGCAGTCACGCGTGACCTTCAACGCGACGGCGAATGCGACGTATTTCATCCGGATCGGCGGGAACGGTGACCTCTCGGGCGATGCCGAGATGAGCATCGTCGGGCCGTCCTGCACGCCCCAGCCCCCGGCGAACAACGCGATCGCTGGCGCTCAGTGGCTGGCCGACGCGGTCGAGGTCACGGGGACGACCAGCCTCGCGACCAACGACGGGACCGCGACGTGCGGCAACTCGGCGACCTCGCCCGACGTGTGGTTCCTCTACCGTCCGCAGACGAGCGGCGTGATCTTCTTCACGACGTGCGGCAGCCAACTCAACACCGTGCTCAGCGTCTATGACCACGCGAGCGGCGCCCAGATCGCGTGCAACGACAACGCCCAGTCGGGCGATTGCGCGGGGAGCAACCAGTCTCTGGCCGCGATCGTCGGAACGGCGGGGACGACGTACCGCGTTCGTCTCGCGGGCGCCAACAACTCTCGCGGCTCGTACGCCATGAAGGCGACGGGCGGCGGCGGCGTGCTCCCGGCGCCCAACGACGCCTGCCTCAACCGCCAGGTCCTGCCCTTCGGCACGACCAACTTCAACAACCTGGGCTCGGCGACCGATGGCCCGACGCATGTGGGCTGCCCGGTTCCCAATGACGTGTGGTACAACCTCCACACGGACACCGCCGGCGACGTGACGATCACCACGAACGCGACGTTTGACTCGGCGATCTCTGTGTACTCCGGCGCGGGCTGCACCGATCTGGCCTCGCGTCTGGTGATGTGCAGCGACACGGGCGGCTCGGGGACCAATGCCGCGGTGACCTTCGCCGCCAACGCCAACAGCAACTACACCATCCGCGTCGGCGGGACGACCACTGGAACGGGCACCATCTCGGTGACGGCTGGCGTGACCTGCGTCGCCGACATGGACGACGGGACCGGCACGGGCACTCCTGATGGCGGCGTCACTGTGGACGACCTGCTCTACTACGTCGGGATCTTCGGCAACGGCAACATCGGGGCCGATGTCGACGACGGCAGCGGGACGGGCGCCGCCGATGGCGCCGTAACGATCGACGACCTGCTCTACTACATCGTCCGCTTCCAGGCCGGCTGCTAAGCCTCCAACGTACGCAACTCAACCGACACCTACGCCCGCCCGCGAGAGAATCGCGGGCGGGTTGTTTTTTGGAAGTGTGGAGCATCGGCACGGACATGGATCGCCGACTCGGCGATATGCTCAGACCATCGTGCGAATCGAGCGTGTGTTTCTGGGCTGGGACGGGCCGCTGCTTCCGCGGGCGGCGGCGTGGCTGCGCGAGCGATTCCATGGCGAGGTCTCGCTGGGGGATGTGATCGTCGTGATTCCCGGAGCCCGCGCGGGACGGCGGTTGGTGGTGGTGCTGGCCGAGGGGGCGGGAGAGGGTGTGTGCGTGCCGCCACGAGTGGTGCAGCCACGGGCGTTGGTGTCGCTTCTGCGTTTACGGGATCCGGTGAGACGTGTGGCGAGCGAGGCCGAGCGTTTGCTCGCGTGGGCGCGAGCGATCGACGAGGAGCGGGGCAGATTCGACGCGCTGCCGGCGTTGGAGTCGGGACGATCGACGCTGATGGGGCGATTGGGGTTGGCCAGGTCGTTCGAGTCGCTGCGCGGGACGATCGCACGATCGGGGATTGTGGAAGGGTCGTGCTTTGAACGCGCGGGCGCGGTCGCAAGCGAGATCCATCCCGGCGACGAGGAACGCTGGGGCACGCTCGAGCGGCTCGAGGTGAGGACACGATCGATTCTGTCGAAACGATCGTTGGGTTTTGAGGAGGACGTTCTGCCACGCCTGCGTGAGTCGGACCGGCGACCATCGGCGGTCGTGCTGCTCGGTGTCCCCGAACTCGACGGGCTCTCGCGGGCGGCGATTCTCGTGATGCTCGAGGCGAAGGTGCCCGTCGTGTCGCTTGTGGGTGCGCCGGAGAGCGATCATTCTCTCTTTGATGAGTATGGATGCGTTGACGCGGCTCACGCCCAAGGCTGGACGGAGCGTGCGATCGATCTGTCGCGTGATGGCGAAGATCCGGTGCGGGTCGTGAAGGATCAGGGCGAGCAGGCCGAGGGGGTGCTCGATACGATCGACTCGCTCGCGGGGGAGGCGGCGTCGAGCGGAATCGATCTGGCCGCAGATGATGTGGTCGTGTGTGCACCCTCGCCCGAGGGATCGCGGCACCTGGAGATCGAAGGGGTTTCGCGGGGCGTGGCGTTCCATGATGCCGCGGGTGTGCGTCTTGCGCACACGCTTCCGGTTCGTCTGCTCGAGGGTCTGGCGGCGTATGCACAGTCGCCGACGCTGGAGCACCTCTCGTCGCTCGTGCGCCATCCCGACATGGAGCGGTGGCTCTCGAATCGGCTGGGATCGCCGGGTGTTGATGCACGCGGCGGAACGGAGATGTGGCTGGAGGCGCTGGACAGGGCGGTGAGCCGGCGGCCATCGGTGCGGATCGAGGCACGCGAGTTGGCGGCAGAGGCGACCGACGCGACACGGAGCGACGCGGTGGTGCTCCGTGCCCTGTTCCGGTGTGTTCAGGATCTTGTGGATGTGGTGATGGGGTCGTCGCCAGGCGGCGACGGTGGCGGATGCAACGACGTAGCGGGGAGGATGCTTGTCGATGAGGGAAACACAAGCGGGACGCTTGGGCCACGAGGTGGGGTAGAGCACTCTGTGCGAGTTTCGAGGGAGACGTCTGCAACGACGACCACGATTAGAGAATGGGCGCGGCGGGTGTGGCGCGTGCTGGGTGTGGTGTATGCGTCGGGCTATGGGCGTGAGGTGCACGAGGACAGTCATCGAGAGATCAGCAATGACTTTGCTGACGTGACGCGTGCGGCGTTGGATTCGATTCGTGGGGCGTGCGAGGAACTCGTGGGCATTGAGGAAGAGACCAACCCGACGAGTGCGCCGCGTGTGGGCGTGGCCGAGGGATTCGGTGTAGCGCTGTCGCTGGTGCGTGATCGCGTGGTGGCCGAGGAGTCCACTCGTGAGAGCGTGGACATGATCGGGTGGCTGGAGTTGGCGCTCGACGATGCTCCGACGGCGATCGTGCTGGACCTGAGCGAGGGCGTGGTGCCCACGAGAGTCGCGGCGCATCCGCTGCTTCCGGGGCGGGTGCGCACGCGACTCGGTCTGGAGACGGACGAGAGCCGGGCGGCGCGTGACGCGTATCTGCTTCAGTGGGTGGCGCGTTCGAGGCGACTGGTTCGCGTCTTTGTGCCCCGGAGGTCGGCCCGGGCGGACGCGGTGACGCCGAGCCGGTTGTTCTTTCGTGGCGATGACGAGACGCTGCTCCGGCGGGTGGGCCTGTGGACGAGGGACGGGAGCGAGCGATCGCGCCCGGTGGTCGTGGGCGACGGGTCGCGAGGGGTCGAGGCGCGATTCGAACCGGTCGACGTCGGCGTGTTCCGTGTCCCTGTGACGGCGTTCAAGGACTATCTCCTCTCGCCCCGGTACTTTTATTACAAGCACATCCTGGGGCTTCGCGAGCGGGAGGAGGAAGGGTGGGAGATCGGCGCGCTCGGGTTTGGAACGATGATCCACGGGGCGATCGAGGCGATCTCGATGATGACGGAGGGCGACAGCCTCTTCGAGGATCGTGTGGGAGACGCGCTCAACGCGGGGCTGGAGCGCTGGGTTCGCACGCACATTGGTGGCCACGTGCCCCGGCATGTGGAGTTGCAACTTCAGGCGGCGCGGCAGCGGCTTCTGGCGGTGGCGGCGTGGCAGGCGCGCGAGGCGCAGGCGGGGTGGCGCGTGATGCATAGCGAGTGGAAGGGTGTTGGCGACGTGCTCACGAGGTTTGAGGTGGAGTATCTCGACCGGGAGCGCGGGGCGACGCCTCAATCTTTGCTCGTGACGGGGCGGATCGATCGCGTGGATGTTCATGCCGAGACGGGCGACATTCGCGTCATCGACTTCAAGACCGGCGACAAGGCGACGACGGCAGACAGCGCCCATTACAAACGCATGCGGGGATGGATCGATTTGCAACTGCCGCTGTATGTCCGCGGCGTGGCGGCGCTGTATCCGAAGGCGACGATCAAGGCGGGGTATGTGTGCATCCCGGCGAGCGTTGGGGGCGAGGATGGTGACGCGGTGGCGTTCACGCCCGCGACGTGGGAGAAATCGTCGCTTGCGGAGGCGCAGGCGCGAGCGCAGGAGATCGCGCAGGCGATGGTGAATGGGGAGTTTGAGGAGGAGGGCGACGTGCCGACGCACGCTGGGGCGTCGCTGGTGCGGCTGCTGGGGATGTTCGATCGTGATGACACCGATGAGGTGGACGAATGAGCGTGACTCCGGGGAAGTTGAACGGCGGCGCGAACGGCGAGACGGGCGACGCTCGCGCGCGAGTGCCGCTCGAGCGTCCGCCCAGGCTGCGGACGATTCTGGCTTCGGCGGGTTCGGGGAAGACGCACGAGTTGACGAGCGCGTATCTGCGGTTGCTCGTGCATGGCGTGCCGCCGACGCGGATTCTGGCGGCGACGTTCGCCCGGCGAGCGGCGGGTGAGATTCTTGATCGGCTGCTGAAGCGATTGGGTGAGGGGGCGGCGAATGACACGCAGGCGCGAACGCTGGGAGCAGCGATCGGCGTGAACGGCCTGACGGCGGCGGAGTGCCTCTCGACACTGCGCGTGTTCACGCGATCGATCCACACGGCGTTTGTTGGTACTTTGGATTCGTTCTTCCATCGGTTTGCGTCATCGTGTGCGCTCGACCTGGACCTGCCGCTGACGTGGTCGATCGCGGACGAGGAGACGGACCGGGAGCTGCGGCGGGTGGCGTTGCTGGATTCGCTCGAGGCCGCAGACGTGATCGAGCAGGCGCAGGTGATTCGGACGTTGCATGGGCAGTACGCGAAGCGAGAGATCGTTTCGTCGCTCGAGCGGTCGGTCGCCGCGACGTATGACGTGTCGCGGGATGTGGCGGATGGGGCGTGGGAGACGATTCCGCCGCCGGGCGAGGCGGAATGGGGGATCGCGGAGAGGAGCGCTGCCGCGATTCGTGAGGAGATGCTGGCGAAGAACAAGGACGGCTCGCCGAACAAGATCTACGTCAATGCGCTCGCTCGGCTTCGCGAGCACGTCACAAATCGAACCGCGAAGGCGATCATCACTGTTGGATTCGGCAAGCCGATTGTGGAGAGCATTTCGAGCGGCGCCGAGACGATCATGTTCTCCGGAAGTCCGCTCCGCGAAGACCTGCTCTCGGCACTCTGGCCAATCGTCGAGCAGGCGAGGAACGACCTGCTCACACGTCATATTCGTGGCGGGTTGGCGCTGCATGACATTCTCAAGGACTTTGGTGCGCACTACACGCGCTTGAAGCTCGCGCGGGGGCTGGTGAAGTTTGATGACGTGCCACGGGCGCTGTCGAGGGCGCTCAGTCACTTGAAGATCGACGATGCGTACTACCGGCTTGACGGGCGGATCGATCATGTTCTGCTCGACGAGTTCCAGGACACGTCGATGGACCAGTACCGGTTGTTCGGGCCGATCCTGGACGAGATCATCGGTGGGGGTGAGGGGGCGCGGGCGGGCGAGTCGGCGATGGGGCGGAGCGTGCTGCTGGTGGGCGATCCGAAGCAGAGTTTGTATCAGTGGCGCGGGGCCGAGCCGCGGCTGCTCCCGATGCTGGCGGAGCGCGGCGTCGCGGAGCCTCGGGACACGAGTTTCCGGAGTGATCCGGCGGTGCTCGACGCGGTGAACGAGGTGTTCCTGAACTTGCACGACGGATTGGGGGATGGGTTTGACGATGTGGCCTCGGCGTGGTCGTCGATGTATCGGGAGCATCGCAAGGACCCGAAGGCAACGCGGCAGGAGGCCGTGGGGTTTGCCGCGTTGCATGAAACCGTTGGCCCGTCGGACGAGGGTAGTGAGGCGAACGTGAGCGATACGAAGGAGGATCGGCGCGCGGAGTGTGCGGCGAGTGCGGCGTTGTTGGTCGAACGGCTCATGGCCGAGCAGCCGGGATGGACGATCGGCGTGCTCGTACGCGACCACAAGGGATTGTTCGCGGTGATGCGGGCGCTGCGGAAACGGGGCATTCCGGCGAGCCAGGAGGGGGGTAATCCGCTGACCGATGCGCCGATCGTGCGGGCGGCGATGAGCGCCTTGACGTTTGCGGATTCGCCGAGCGACGGTGTGGCGTATTACCACGCGATGCACTCGCCGGCACGGTCACTCTTGGGGATCGAGGACGAGTTCCCAAGCCGGACGCGTGTGCGGCGGGCGGCGTCTCGGCTTCGGTTCCGACTGGCGACCGAGGGGTATGACAGCGTGCTCGCCGCGTGGGCTCGATCGATTGAAGGTGAACTCGACGCGTGGAGCCGTCGGCGGTTGTCGCAGTTGGTGGAGGTGGCGGAGCGATTCGGGCCTGAGGCCGGGGAGAGGCCCCGGCGATTTGTCGATCGTGTGGAGCGGCATGGGGTGGAGTCGCCACAGCCCGAGCGGGTCAGGGTGATGACGGTGCACGCGAGCAAGGGGCTGGAGTTCGATGCCGTGGTGCTGCCGACGCTGATGGAGAGCCTGGTGGGAAGGTCACCACAGGTCTTGGTGCACGCTCCGGATCCGATGAAGCCAGCGGCGTGGGCGGGGCGGTATCCGAGCGCGGAGGTGAAGGCGTGCCATCCGATGCTGGATGAGGCGTGGCGGGCGTGGCGAGCGCGGTGTGTGCATGAGCAGTTGTGCGTGCTGTATGTGGCGATGACGCGAGCGAGGCAGCGGCTGGACATGATCGTGCCGGCGTCGGTTGAGCGCACCACGAAGCCGAGGTCGGAATCGAGTGCGGCGCCGACGTTTGAGCGGGTGCTGCGGGGCACGCTCTTTTGTCAGGGGGCATCGGGAGGCATGACCGACGTGACGCATGACGAGTTGCGTCTTCGGACGGTGTGGGCAATCGGCACGGCACCGCCCGCGAGCACGAGCCCGGTCGAGCGCGAGGTGGAGGTCAAGACACCCGTGCGAATCTCGCTTGTGCCCGCGTCACGGCGAGTCGTGCGTGTGAGCGCGACGCGCGAGGTGGAGATCGGTGCGGGCGTGAGTCGCCACCGACCCCAGCTGGACGATGGCGTGGCGCGGGCCCGGGGGCTTGTCGCCCACGCGTGGTTCGAACTCATCGAGTGGCTGGAGGGCGAGGGGCCGACGGACGCGGCGCTCCGCGCCCGCTGGGAGGAACTCGCCTCGGAGGTGCCCTCTCTCGCGACGCTGGACTATTCGAAAGAAGCCGGCCTCTTCCGCGCGGCGATCGGTGCGGACGAGGTTCGGGCGCTGCTCGTGCGGCCCGAGTTGCCGACGAGAGTGCTCCGTGAGCAGTCGTTCGCGTTCACCGAGTCGGGCGAGGATGGCTCGCGCGTGCTGCGGACGGGGCGCATCGACCGGCTGGTGCTCCATCTTGACGCCTCCGGCAAGACCACACGGGCGGAGGTCATCGACTTCAAGACCGAGGCGCAGGCAACGGACCGGGCGGGCGCTCATTCGGCGGCCGAGACCCATCGACCCCAGGTCGAGGTGTATAGAGAAGCGGCGGCGAGACTCGCAACTCTTGCGCGTTCGAGGGTGGAGGCCCGGGTGGTCTTCATAAGCCAGGGGTGGGTCGAACCGCTTTCGTGAGAGAAGGAGCAGGGTGGCGTGCTTGCCATTGGCCTGGAGAATCCCAACCATGTCGGCATGAACACGCACCACGCGACGCGGACGACGGGCAGGGCTTGGGGTCTCTATGGAGTGGGCTTGGGGCTGCTGGCGGCCGCGCTCCTTGGGGGGTGCGGATCGGGCCGCCCGAGCGGGGGTTCGGAAGGGACGGTGATCTCCCGCGTTTCGTCGAATGTGCCACTTCTTGATGGCGACATCACGGACTGGCCGAGCGACAAGGTGCTGGCCGCCGATGCGAACTACGTGTACTTCCGATTCACGGTGCAGGATCGTGAGTTCACGCTGCAGCGGGCGCCGCAGTCGGTGGTGATGTTCATTGACGCCGACGGGAGCGCCTCGACAGGCCTGCGGATGGGCGAGCCCGAGTTGACCGATCTGGGGATCGATCTGCAGATCGAGTTCTCGCCTCGCACGCAGGATGGCGTGGGTGTGCAGGTCTTCGAGGTTCGGTCGGACGGCTCGCGGTCGCCGATCGGTGCCAATGACGCGGGGGTGGAGTTCTCGCCGACGTACGCATCGGTGTGGTATGAGGGCCGGATTCGGCGGAACGCGCGCGTGCTGGCGGAACTGCCCGAGGGTGGGATGCGGTCGGTCGGTCGCGCGGGGGCCTTCTTCGCGACGCTGACGCCGGAATCGACGCTCGATCAGTACTCGGATCCCTCGTACGTGGATCTTCCGCGGGCGAGCGCGACGTTCGAGTCGGTCCGGCGCGACGTGCGGATCCCGCCCCAGGCGGCCAACAGCGTGCGGGTCGTGTCATGGAACGTGCTGCGTTCCTCGCCCATGTCCAAGCCCGATGTCTTCAAGCGGATGTTCGATGCGCTCAACCCCGACATCATCCTCGTGCAGGAATGGGAGGTCACCGACGCTCAGACGCTGCTCGACTACTTCCAGCGCAACACCCCGCTCGCGAGCGGTTGGCACGTTTTCTCCACGGAGACGGACATGGGGCATGGTGGAGGAGTGGCGGTGATCAGCCGGTATCCCCTCGCGGGCGGGCCGGCGCTCCTGACGACGGCTCCCAACAGCCAGGCCGGGCGCTCCGCCGACGTGCGGTTTATCAGTGCCGTCGTCTCGGGGACGCCGTGCGGCGAGATCCTGGTGGGGAGCACGCACCTCAAGAGCGGCGGGAGCAAGGGGAGCCCCGAGGATCTTCGACGCATGGCCGAGGCGGAGGCGATCAACACGGCGTGGAAGGAGTTTGCCGCCGCAGGAAGGGCTCCCAAGGGTCGTGTGATCGCGGGCGACATGAACCTGGTCGGCTCGCGGCCGCCGCTCGAGATTCTGGCCACGGGCCTTGATGCCGACGGGAGCGAGTTGTCGATGGCGAACGCGAAGGTGCTTGGGGACAACACGCTCTCGACGTGGTACCACAAGGCGGAGTCGTTCACGCCCGGGCGGCTGGATTATGTGTTGTTCTCGGACTCGAGCCTGATGGTGGCCGACTCGTTCGTGCTGGACACGCGGCGGCTGTCGGATGCGGCCCTGATGGGCATCGGTCTGGACGTGTCGGACTCGGACGTGAGCGATCACATGCCCGTCGTCGTGGACTTTGTGAACCGGCGGTAGGCCTTAGGCAAAGGACGGCGGGATCGGGGTGGCCCGGCCATACTGCCCGTAGGGGGAGTTGGGCGCGGGGCGAGCCTCGGGAGCCGGCGTGGGCTGAGCCTGCGGTGCCGGAGCCTGCTCGGGCTGGCGCGAGGCGGAGCGCGGCTCGTCGGCGCCGGGCTTGTGCGATCGGCGGGCGCGCAACTGGTCGATGTTCTGATCCAGTTTGTTCAGGATCGCCTTGACTTGGTTGAATGACTTCTCGGACGGTCCCATGAGGCTGCTCCCCGGTTGATTGGCAAGCACATCGGCGGGTTTTGCCGGTGGCTTTCGGACCGGCGGAGTTTCGGTCGGTTTGTGGCGTGAACGCGTGCCGGGTGTGCGGGCTATGCGGCCGGGACGCCTGATCCAATGTCGAATCACGTACCGCCGGCTTGGAATCGGGTACGATGCCCATCATGGCGAGCGTGGCTCTTTCTTCTGTCCGCAAGACCTATCCGGGTGGTTTCGAGGCCGTCAGGGGCGTGTCACTGAACATCCCCGATGGTGAGTTTGTGGTGCTGGTCGGCCCTTCGGGGTGTGGCAAGAGCACGACCCTGCGCATGGTCGCGGGGCTGGAGGACATCACCGACGGGACGGTCTCCATCGGCGACCGCGTGGTGAACCAGGTCCACCCCAAGGACCGCGACATCGCGATGGTCTTCCAGAACTATGCGCTGTATCCGCACATGACCGTGCGGGCGAACATGGCCTTTGCGCTCAAACTCCGCGGGACGCCCAAGGCCGAGATCGAGACTCGCGTGCGAGACGCCGCGAGGCTGCTGGGGATCGAGGAACTCCTGGATCGCAAGCCGAAGGCTCTGTCGGGCGGGCAGCGCCAGCGAGTGGCCCTTGGGCGGGCGATCGTGCGCAGCCCGCGGGCGTTCCTGTTTGACGAGCCGCTCTCGAACCTCGACGCGAAACTCCGCGTGACGACACGGGCGGAACTCAAGAGCCTCCACCAGCGCCTGAAGACCACGACGATCTATGTCACGCACGACCAGGAAGAGGCGATGACGCTGGGGGACCGGATCGTGGTGATGTCGGCGGGGGTGATCCAACAGGCCGCCCCGCCGCTGGAGGTCTATCGCCACCCGGCGAACCGGTTCGTCGCGGGGTTTGTGGGGACGCCACCGATGAACTTTCTGGAGGGCGTGCTGGAGGCGTCGGGCGATGACGTGGCATTCCGCGAGGACGGCTCGGGTGGACTCGTCGTCACGCTCACGCGTGAGCAGAGCGCCAAAGTTCGCAACCGTGCCCGGCAGCGAGTCGTTCTTGGAATTCGGCCTCAGCATCTCATCGACCGGCCGCCGACGACGATGCCGAGCGGGGCCTTCAAGGTTCGCGTGGTTGAGCCGCTGGGCGACACGATGGATCTGACGTGCGTCTCACCCGGTGGGAAACAAGTCGTGGCGCGGGTCCCGGCGAGCGTGACGCATTCGTCGGGGGAGACGGCGACGCTTGGCGTTGATGCCGCGTTGGTCCATGTCTTTGAGCCTGGGGAATATGGCGCGAATCTCACGCTGGGCGTGCAGACTCGGGCGTAGGAGGCGTGGCACGCATCATGGCGAAGAAGGCGAAGACGACCAGCTCCGGCAAGTCCGTTGCGACAAACGCGGCAAGGGATCCCAAGAGGGCGCCAGCCAAGGCCGCGGCCCGTCCGAAAGTGCCGGGGGGTGGGAGGCCATCGTCTGGCGCTCGTGGCGTTCGGTCGGGCGCGGGGCCCATGGCATCGATGGCTCACACGGGTCGGCTCGATATGGCGAATGTGGCCGCCGCTCGTGAACTGTTTTGGAACAACATCATCCGTGAGATCCTGACCTCGCTCTCAGTGCTGTCGGCGCGGATCGGGGCCCGCCGACCGTCGCCGAGCTCGCCCGCGAAGCCGCCGAAACTCGCGGCAGAGTCCGGCGGCGTGGGGAGCGCGTTCGAGGACGACGACGATCTCGAGAACTCCGGCGGGCCGGTGCTGACGTCGATCACGAGCATGGCGGATTCGGCGAGCAACGCGGGCGAGGGCGAGGGTCAGGATCAGCGGGCCCTTGCGACCAGACCGAGCGGGCCCGAGGCGCTCTTCGATGGACGGCTGGCCGTGATCACGACGCTCGGGCAGCGCATCCCGATCGCCGAGGTCAGTCCGGTCTTTGCGTGCGGCGTGCCGGGGCCTGGCGGGAAGCACTGGCTCTCGACGGCCATCGAGTGCACCGTCTTTGAGATCCGGACGCCCGCGGGCGAGGTCTTCACGCTCCCCGTGCACGAGATCCGGGCGTTCCACTCGCTGACGGATGAACTCATGCAGAAACTCGTCGAGTCCTCTCGTGAGGAAGCGGGTGAGACGGCCCAGGAAGCGCCATTCGGGTTCGCGGCGTTCACCTCGCTCGCCCGAGGCTCGGAAGGGTCAGGGGAGTCCGAGCACACGTATGAGCCGGGGTACTTTGGGGAGTAAGGCCAGGGGCTGGAATCAACCAGCAAGGATGGCTGGGGGTGTCACGCGTGTTGGTGAGGCGTTCGGTTTGGTGTTGATGGGTCCACTGACAGGACTTCTGGGACCGATGGGCGTGTCGGCTCGCCGGCGATGCACGAAACCCGGCGTCGGGTTCGGCATCGGAAGCGGGCAGTGGTGGTTTGATCTGATCCTCTCGTGGAGTTTCGCATGGCACGAACGCTGGTCGCTATTCCGGTCTACAACGAGGCGAAGTATGTCCGGCGCGTGCTTGATCGCGTGCTCTCCTTTGCCCAGCATGTCCTGGTGATCGACGACGGCTCGACCGACGACACCCCCCACTACCTCGCCGACGCCCCGGTGGACATGATCCGGCACGTGCGGAATCGCGGGTATGGGCGGGCGATGCGCGACTCGTTCCGATGGGCGATCCAAGAGGGGTACGACTGGCTGATCACGATGGACTGCGACGAGCAGCACGAGCCCGAGTCGATCCCGCACTTCATCAAGGCCGCGGCTCAACTCGACGTGGATGTCATCAGTGGCTCGCGGTACATGGGCCATGACGCCGCCGGACACGACGCGTCGGCCGCGCCCGCGGATCGGCGAGCGATCAATCGGACCATCACCAGAGAGATCAACGACCGATTCGCGGGGCGTCTGGGCGCGACGATCACCGATGCGTTCTGCGGATTCAAGGCGTACCGCGTCGAGACGCTGCGGTCGCTCCGCCCGTCCGTGAGCGGATATGCGTTCCCGATGCAGTTCTGGGCGCAGGCGGCGGCCCGGGGGCTCCGCGTCGCGGAACTCCCGGTGAGTCTCATCTACAACGACCCGAACCGGACGTTTGGCGAGGTGCTGGATAATCCGGAGATTCGGCTGGCGCACTATCGCCAGGTGATGCACCGCGAGATCTGTCGCCAGGCCGACCACCTGCCGCAAGAGGCTCTCGCGGGTCTTGATATCTGCGGGACGCGGGCGATGCGTCACCTCGGCGCGTCGGCGATGGCGGACGAGAAGGCCTGAGCACGCCGGTGCCGATCGCGTCCAATACTCCTGACGTGCCCCTTCGTTCAGAGATCGAGAGCGTCCGCGTGGCCCCCGAGGGATCCGCGTGGTCTCGTGCGCTCCGCGCTGGTGGAGGCGTCCGCAGTGAAGCGATCGACGAGGGGGCGCGGACGTTCCGCGAGGCGCTGGGGCTTCCTGTGGATCGCGCGATCGTGATGAGTGGGCACCAGCCGACGCTGTGGCACGCGGGGATCGCGGCGAAGTGGCTAGCGATCGGAGCGGCGGTCAACTCGTGGGGCGCGACTCCGGCGTGGGTGGTCGTGGATCATGATGCCGTCGCACCTCTCACGCTCGACGTGCCCACGATCGATGGCGACGGAGTCGTTCGGCGCGTGCGTGTGCTCCCCGAGCGGGGCGAGGCGCGGGGACGAGCGGCGTGCGATCGCCCGGCGGTGTCCACGCGGGGCGTGCGTGTGCCAAATGATGTGCCTGTGGAGATCCGGGATCGGGTGGCTCGCGCACTAGAGTTGATCGAATCCCAGGCGGATGCGCCGGACGCGGGCACGCAGGCGACGCGAGTGATGCTGGAGTTTCTGCGGAGATTCTCGGCTACGCCGACGATCGTTCGGGCGACGTCGCTCCTGGACGCGCCCGTGACAAGGGACATTGTGGAGCGGATGTCGAGCGAGGCCGGTGCGTGCGTTATGGCATACAACGCCGCAGCATTGAAGCATCGCGCGACGCGCGTGCGACCGTTGCGGATCGCCGGCGATGAGATCGAACTCCCGCTGTGGAGCCTGGAACGAGACTCGACGCGACGGCCCGTGTACGCGAGCCAGGTTCGATCGCTTCTGGCGGATCGAGATGCCCGGCTTGTGCCGCGGGCGCTCCTGCTCACGTACCTCCTCCGGCGATACGCGTGCGATCTATTCGTGCACGGGACCGGCGGCGGCGGAGACGAGGGGCACGAGGGATACGACGCCGTGATGCACGATTGGATCGCCGGGTGGCTTGGTGGAGGTGCGTGGCTCGCGCCGATGGGCGTGGCGACGGCGACCGTTCGACTGGACCTTCCCGCCAACGACGACGCGGATCGGCTCGCGTGGGTGGCGCACGCAGCGAGGCACAACCCGGTGCTCGCGGATTCGGCGGAGAGTGCCGCGGCTCAGGAGACGAAGTTCGAGCGCGTCGGCCTGATCGCGCGAAGCACGGATCGTGACGAGCGGGCGCGGCTGTATCGCGAGATGCACGCGGGGCTGGCCGAGTTCCGATCGAGGCACGCGGGCACTCTTGCGGATCTGGACGCACGAGCCATCGCGAGCAGGGCTTCGGGCGCGTCGATCGCCCGGAGTCGGACGTGGAGCGTGCTGCTCCACGACACGCGCGCGCTCGACGAACTCCGTGATCGTGTGCGTCTCACGCTGCTTCAGGGCACGCACTTGGGGAGCATTGGATGATGGGCTCTCTTTCCATCGATCGATGTGTCGACGAGCCCGCGCGGTGGGTGGTCCGTGTCGTCGTTGCGCTTGCTGTCTTCGTGGTTGTGTGTGTTGCCGGGTGTGAACGGCGATCGTCGGGAACGCCGGCGACGGGCGAGAGCCATGGCGACACATCGCCGACGGACGGACGAGAGGCGTCGAGCCAACTACGGATCGTCTCGCTCAGCCCGGCGGTGTCGGCGATCCTGAGAGATCTTGATCTTCAGGAGCGAGTCGTCGGGCGATCGTCGTACGAGATCGCCCTGCCACGAACGCTGGAGATCTGTGGCGATCAGGCGGGGATCGACTTTGAGGCGCTGCTTCGGGTTCACCCGACGCACATCATCACGCAATGGGGCTCTCGCGAGTTGCCGCCGCGGCTGAAGGAACTCGCGCGGGCGAACCACTGGACGTTGCACGATGTCGGGCTTGTGCGGCTCGACGACATTCCGCGCGTCACGCTCGAACTCTCGGCGTGGCTCTCGCCCGAGGACGCGTCGCGAGGTGCAGCGCTCGCCGATCGCATGACCAAAGCGTGGCGGCGGCGCGACGGGCTGGAGGGCGCGGGGAAGATCCTACTGCTCGCCTCGGTCGATCCGCCGACCGCCCTCGGACCGGGTTCGTTCCATCATGATCTGCTCGTGCGGCTCGGTGGCGTGCCCGCGATGGCGGAGGGTTTGGCGTACATGCGGCTGGACCACGAGGACCTGGTGCGGCTCGCGCCCGATGGGATCGTGCTCTTCTCGCCGCGGGGGCCGGATGAGCCAGCTCGTGATTCCCCCACCGCTCTTGAATCGATGGGTCCGCTCTCTCGACTAGATCTGCCGTCCATTCGGTCCGGGCGCGTCGCGATCGAGAGTGACCCGCTCTGTCAGACGCCGAGCACGGCGTTGATCGACGTGGGCGAGCGACTGGCCCGCACGCTGGAGTCGTGGCGTGACGCGCGAAAGGGCACACCGAAACCGGCAGACGCCGCGAATACCATCCGCCCATGACTCACGGCACACCACCCGGCGGGCACGATCCCGTCGCGATTCTTGGCGATCGATTCATCCGCGCGATCCACGCCGCGTTCCCGGAACTCACGGGCGACGTCGATCCATTGATCGTCGCGAGCAAGGCCGGCGCGAAGAATGCCGCGACCGGAGACTTCCAGTGCAACGTGGCGATGGGCCTCTCCAAGCGAGTCGGCAAGCCGCCGCGTGAGGTGGCGAAGGCGATCGTCTCGAAGGTCGATGTTCGAGACGTGGCGTTGCCTCTCGACGAGGCGTCGATTGGAGGGCCGGGATTCATCAACATCACGCTCGATCCCGACGCGCTCTCGGCGATGCTCGCGGCTCTCGACACGCCTTCGCTCGGCGTCACCCCGTCATCACACCCCGAGCGGATCGTCGTCGATCTCTTCGGCGTGAACCTCGCCAAGCAGATGCACGTGGGACACCTGCGCTCGCCCTTCATCGGCGATGCGATCGCGCGCACGCTCGAGCGGCTCGGGCACACCGTCATCCGCCAGAATCACGTCGGGGACTGGGGCCTGCCCATCGCGATGGTGACAGCACGCCTCATGCGTCAGCAGGAACGCGGCGAGATCGATCTCAACACTCTCACGCTTGACGACCTTGATCGCAACTACAAACTCGCCCAGGCCGAGTGCCAGCGCGACATGGCGGGGCTGGAGGCCGCCAAACGCTTCGGCATGGGCCCGAAGGCGATCGCCGAACTCGAGGCCCAGGTCGAGGGCGCGACCGAGGCCTTCACGCACGCACGCGAGACGCTCGTCGCGCTGCAGCGCAAGGAGCCCAGGACCTTTGGCGTCTGGCAGCGCCTCGCCGATGTCACGATGTCGGTGTGTCTGAGCGTGGCGAAGAGATTGAATGTCAACGTCACAGCGGAGCACTCGGCGGGGGAATCGAGTTATGCCGAGGAACTCCCCGGGCTGGTCGCCGACCTCGAGTCGCGAGGCGTGGCGCAGGTCGATCAGGGCGCTCTCGTGGTGCGGCTTGAGGAGCCCACGTACGGCGGGATCAAGGAGCCGTGCCTGATCCGCAAGACCGACGGCGGATATCTCTATGCGACGACGGACCTCGCCGCCATCCGCCGGCGCGTGCAGACGATGCACGCGACGCGACTGATCTATGTGATCGACGCGAGACAGAATCTGCACCTGCGCCAGGTCTTTGGGGCGTCGGCGAAGGCTGGATACGCCACGATTCCGGGAACGGATCGAGTCGCGGTCATGGAGCACGCGGCGTTCGGCTCGGTGCTGGGCGAGGACGGGCGACCCTTCAAAACACGATCGGGCGAGAGCGTGAACTTGCAGTCGCTCATCGACGAGGCGGTCTCGCGGGCACGCGTCGCGGTGGAGTCGCGGGCGGCCACCGCCGAGCCGCCGCTCACGCCCGACGAGATCTCGCGCACCGCCGAGGCGATCGGGGTGACGGCGATGAAGTACGCCGACCTCTGCAACGACCGAATCAAGGACTACGTCTTCTCGTTCGACCGGATGCTCTCGTTCGAGGGGAACACCGGGCCGTATCTGCTCTATGCGCTGGTGCGGATCAAGAGCATTTTCCGGAAGGCGGCGGCCCGTGGCATCCCCACGACCCAGACCGATCTCGTGTCGACGCCGATCACGCTCCAGGAGCCCGCGGAGAAGGCGCTCTCGCTCACGCTGCTGGGTTACTCGAGCGCGCTCGAGGGCGTGACGGCGTCGCTCGAGCCGCACCGGCTCTGCACGTATCTCTTCACGCTCGCGGGAACATTCAGCACGTTCTTCGACCAGTGCCCCGTGCTGGCGGCTTCGGACGAGGACACGCGACGATCGCGGCTGCGTCTCTGCCATCTGACGGCCCGGGTTCTCGAAGATGGGCTTGGCGTGCTGGGAATGCCCACGGTCGAGCGGATGTGAGGCGATGTGCCGAGGTGGTGCCGGGATTCGTGCGTGAAGATGAACCAGATCGCTACCGCGTGGAGTGGAGGGTGGGGAGAAGTGGAACCCCACGCGGAGCGTGGGGGTACCCGGGATCGTCCAATGACAAACGGGTGACGATTTCTCGCCACCCGTGTGAGATGTGTTCGGAATCCGGATCAGTCGTAGAGACCGGAGACGGGGGGGAGATCGACGCTCTTGGCCGAGCGAAGGTGGACGTTGGTGCGGAGGGTGAAGGCCGCGCTGTCGCCGCGCTGTGCGTAGAAGAGTTGGACACGGACGGTCTTGTCGCCGAGTTCGAGTCGATCGAACTCGAGGTACTGTCCGCCCGACCCGCTGCCGCTGGTGGTGCCCATATCCATGACGAGTTTGCCATCGACGAAGAGCCAGGCGTCGCCGTCGCCGGCGACCTCGATGAACTGCCCGCCGCAGGCCTTGCAGTCCATCTCGGCGTCGATCACCATCGTGAACCCGCGGTTGTGCGCGGCGCCCATGTTGCCATAGAGCATGTCGTCGATGGGGTGGAGGTCGGGCGTCGAGTAGGAATAGACCCCGGTCGCCGGATCGAGCATCATCTTGAGAGTGTGCTTGGCGGCGAGGTTCTGCCCGCTCACGTTGGTGAACCACTGGGAGAAACTGTTGGACGAGGTGATCGAGCCGCTATTGGCCGAACCGAGGCGAGCCGCCGTATCGCTGAGCGCAAGACATCCGCCCGTCGTACCGGTTGTCGTGGTGTTGAAGTACGACGGATCGCTCGCGAGTTCAACCAGGACAACGAGGTCCTGGAGGTCGAACGCCGAGTTGCTCTGGTTCGAGGTATACAACTCGAAGAGGTAGACGACCTGGTTGTCCTTCAGTTTGATTTTGCCCGAGGCGTCCGTCGTGGTGCTGAGCATCTGGGCGACGGAGGTCTGCTTGCCGAATCCCGCGACCGTCGGGACCGTGTCGCCGTTGCGGAGCGCGATCACCTAGGCACTGCCGGCGCTGGAGTTCGCCTCCATGAGCGTCTTCCATCCCGAGTCCACGGTCGAGGCCTGGTTGCCCGAGACCGGCTCCCAACTCTTGCCGTTGACGGCGACGTACGAGCCCGGCTGGATCATCACGGGAAGGACCGTGTATCGCGGGTTGTTCTTGTCGTCGACATTTCCTGTAGTCGGGCTGTTGTACGGGCCGAACGGCTCGAAGGTGGATCCATTGGCGAGGATCTGCGTGGTCACGGGATAGATGAGGTTGCCACTATACAACTCGGACCCGATCACGGTGATCTTCGCCGCCATCGGCTCGTTCGCGACGACGCGGTCGCCCGAGATCGAGAAGGACGACACCGCGTGAGCCTTGACGGCGCCAGGCGGGATCGTGCGACCCTTGGAGTCACGCGCGGGCGAGTCCACGACCTTGCCACCGCCGGTATAGACCGGGGCGCCCGTGCCGTCGAGCGTGGTCGAGACGTTTCCCGCGGTGGGGCGAGCGCCCGACATCACGTGTGACTGGAAGTCGGCGCTGCCCGAGTTGAAGTCACGGACGATCGTGATCAGCGGATAACTGGCCGGTGGCGAGTTCTGGGCCGCGGCGTTCTTGGGTCCGCGACCGGCAAAGAACGCCGCGACGCCCGCGAGGGCGATCAGCGTCGCCGCGGCGGCTCGACGATTCAGCCACGAGCAATTCCCATTCTTTTCCATCGACATCCTCCCAGAGTGAGCGACGCCGACGCGGGAAAGCGACACTGCTCTTCCGATTCGACGGGCATGGGCCGCTCGTGGAGGATCCCTGATCCCTCCGCCCGCGGCTTCGACTCACCATCGGAGATCTGCGATACGGTGTGTGGAAATGCCACCCCGTCGGGGGTGGTGGAAGCGACGGCGTGGCGATCGCGCGGGTCGCATCGATCGTGCGGGCATTCAATTACCTTGGCGCGTGACCGAGAATGTCGCGGTCCGAGAAATCACTTGCCCGCGGGGGAGAGTTCGGCCTTCTTCTCTTCGAGCAGTTTCACGCGGCCGAGCAACTCGTCGCGACGCGCGGCTTGCTCCTTGGTCAACTCGCCCGGCAACTTCGCCAGGATCGCCCGGGATTTGGCCGGCTCACGACAGAGCATCTCGCACTCGGCGTGCATCAGGCGAGACTCGATCTCCGCGGCACCTGCCAAAGGTGTCTTCGCGTCGATGCACGCCCGTACGAACCGGTCCAGTTCCGACGCCGCGCTCGTCGCACGCGCCTTGATCCGCTCGTGACCCTGCTCATGCCGCGCCGAGTTGAGGAGCGTCACCGCCTTGAGCGCCCGCCCATCGAGGACCGTGGGGTCGTCGGAGATAGCCCGGTCCATTTCCTGCATCCCCTGCCCATAGTGCTTCATGCCCTCCTTAAAATCGCCCTTGGCGAACCACTCGCTGCAGCGAATCGTGCGCAGGAAGCCGCGCCAGGCCCTCGAACTCGCGTCGGCGGCATCGGCCTCGAGGCGCGCATCCACCACCGCGATCGCGCGGTCGAGCGCCTTGTAATCGCCACGCCCGCCCGCGCGGATGTCCTTGACCAGCGGCTTCACCCACTCGACCTCACGGAGCACCAGGGCCGAGTCGATCGTCAGCAGCGTCGTGTCCTTGGGCCTTCGCGCGGCGTCCTCGGCCTGTGATTTCTTGAGCTGTTCGCCCGCCATCAACTTGTACTTGTCCGCTTTGGCTTTGTCGCCCAGACGTTCCCACCCGTCGCTCAGCCACGCCGCGATCATCCGCGACTCCGACGCGGGGACGCGCTCGTTCGGATCGTTGACGAGCACGAGCGCGAGTTCGAGATCCTCGACGGCGGTCTTGAGCGCCTTGGCCTTGCTCTCGGGATTGGGGTCATAGACCGACGACTCGAGCATGGTCTTGCCACGGACCATGCGCACGACGGGGTTGTCGCCCTGGAGTTCGACAGCATGGTTCAGCCCTGCGACACCCTCGGTCCACAGGCGCATGCCCTCCTGCGGATTGCCCGAGGCGAACGCCTGCCCGCAACTCGCGGTCATGCCCGAGCCGCGCCACGCCATGGCCTCGGCGTTGTTCGGATTCTGTCGAAGAATCTCATCCGTCGCGGCGATCGCCCGGGTCATGGCCTCGGTGTCGCCATCGAACCCGCGGAGGAAGTCCTCCATCACGTTCCGGGGCACGCCCGAATCCGCAGGTTGCCCGGCGGCGGCTGGTGTCGTGGCCGGGGGTTGTCCACCGCCAGACTCCTGAGCATGGCACACACCGATTGGAGCGCCAACCAAGGCGAGCAGCACGAACCCGGCGGTCATTCGACGATTCGACATGGAAAACCTCCTCGTGCCCCCCCCCGTCCTATCTCTCCGAAGCCCGTTTGACGGACATCCTGGCAAGGAACCCTAGACACACTGGTTCGGAAAGGCCGAGTTCGGGTTTCAGGGCCGATTTCGGGCGAATGTTCGCATCACAGAATCGCGTTTCGCACGATCGTTCGCCACCATGCCGCCGACTCACGGAACATGAACCACGGGAGCGCCTTCAGGATCCGCCCGCGTTGACTGGCCGGGACGGTGCGCACGTCGAGCCCCAGGCGCGAGGCCTCCAGCCGGATCCTTGGCACGTGATAGAAATGGCTCACCGCAATTGCACGCGTGAATCCGCGGCTCTCGGGCGAGGTGTGCCGCGAACTCGACGGAGTCGCGGGTGCTCATGCCATTCCGATCGACGATGATCTGGCCCTCGTCGAGTCCCTGCTCGAGCGCAATCCGGCGCATGACATCGGTCTCGTGGAAATCGCCATCACCTGGACCGCCCGAGACGACGAGCACCGGTGCGAAACCTTCGCGAATGACGTCACAGGCCGCCAGCATCCGATCCTCGAGCGCATCCGACGCGCGTCCGTCGGCATACGCACGCGCTCCAAAGACAAGTGCCATGTCGCTGGGTTGGCGGTAATCGGTTCGACCCGCAAAGATCATCACACCGAACGGAAACATCGCGGCCCACACACCCGACATCACAACAACACCGGCAAGCCAACGCCAGGACGTGTCGAGGGCGCGGAGGCGGAGCGCCGCCAACATCGCCGCACCCGCCACGACGATCGAGAATGGCACAGGCAGAAGGGAGTCGATCTCGTGTGCGTGGATCAACCTCCAGAATCGGATGGAATCGACGCACGCCCACAACGCGAGCATGGCCAGACCCACCCGTGCGATCCGTATGCCCAGTGGCGTCGATCGAACTCCGCCAACAATCAACGCTGCGGCCAGCCCGACAAGGATTGGAATCCCCGCGACGCCGAAACGCCGGGCATCAACCAGGATCGCCCCCGCCTCGGCCCATCCGCGGGCTGTCCCCACCGCTCCGATCGCGAGCAGCATCCCGGCAAACAACGCCATTCCACGGAGCAGCGATTGCTCGACGAAATGCAGACGCTTCATGGCGTCAGGATCGGCCACCCGCGACCACGAGCGAGAGTAAGACCACGAGATCGAGTTATGCGGGCGTCGGCATCGTCCCCGGCGGCAAGTCGGGCGGGGCGTCGCCGGCCCGCGGCGCCTTGGGGTCCGCCGGCTTTCGTGACTCGGCCTTTAAGATCTCGCTCACCGTCGGTCGCGTGAGCAACTCGCCCCGCATCAGGCGGTGGACCTCATCGCCCGAGAGCGTCTCGTGCTTCAGGAGCGCCTCGGCGACCGCGATGACCTTCTCCCAGTTGTCCTCGAGGATCCGAGCGGCGTCGTTGAACGCCTCGTCCACGAGGCGCTTGACCTCGTGATCGATCTCACTCGCGGTGTCCTCCGAGAAATCCCGCTCGGCGATGTACCGCTCGCGCGTGTCCACGCCGTGGTACCGCACAAACCCGAGCCGGTCGCTCATGCCCCATTCCAGGACCATCGCCCGGGCGATCCCCGTGATCTGGAGGATGTCCTGCGACGCGCCGGAGGAGATATCGCCGGTCGCCTTCTCCTCGGCGATGCGGCCGCCGCACGCGATTCGCATGTGGGCGTTGAGCCAGCGCCGCCCGTATCCGTGTCGATCCTTCTCGGGGAGGCTGAACGACGCCCCGCCATAGTTCCCCCGCGGGATGATCGTGACCTTGTGGAGCGGGTCGGCGTCCTTGAGTAACGCGTTGAGCACGGCGTGCCCGGCCTCGTGGTACGCCGTCGCCCGATTCTCTTCGGCCTCCCGCACGCGGCTCTTCTTGGCGCGACCGAACTTCACCTTGTCGCGGGCCTCCTCGAGGTCCTCGTGCTCAACGAAGTCCTTCTCCTGCATCGTCGCGGAGATCGCCGCCTCGTTAATGATCGCGGCAAGGTCCGCGCCGCTGAACATCGGCGTGCCGCGAGCGACACGCTCGAGGTCCACGTCCGGGCCCATCTTCACCTTCTTCGCGTGCACGCGGAGGATCTCCACGCGCCCCTTGATGTCCGGGAGCGGGACCGTCACCTGGCGATCAAATCGGCCCGGGCGGACGAGCGCGGGGTCGAGCACGTCGGCCCGGTTGGTGGCAGCGATCACGATCACGCCGTCGCTGGGCGTGAAGCCGTCCATCTCCACGAGGATCGCGTTGAGCGTCTGCTCGCGCTCATCGTGCCCGCCCGTGTTGTAGCCGCTGCCACGCCGGCGCCCGACCGCGTCGATCTCATCCAGGAAGATAATGCACGGCGCCGACTCCTTGGCCTGCTTGAACAGATCCCTCACCCTGCTGGCGCCCACACCCACGAACATCTCGACAAAGTCCGACCCGGAGATCGAGAAGAAGGGCACATCGGCCTCCCCCGCGATCGCCTTGGCGAGCAGCGTCTTCCCGCACCCCGGCTCGCCGACGAGCAGCACGCCGCGCGGGATGCGTCCGCCGAGTTTCGCGAATCGCTTGGGGTTCTTGAGGAACTCGATGATCTCGTGGACCTCCTCCTTGGCCTCGTCTACACCCGCGACGTCGGCGAAGTTCACGCCGGTCATCTCTTTGTTCAGCGTGCGGTGCCGGCTCTTGCCGAAGTTCCCCAGCATCCCTGCGCCCGCCCCGGCGCCACGCAGCATCCGGCCGATCAGGTACCACCCGAGGAGCACGATCAACAGGAGGGGCACAAAGGTATAGAACAGCGTGACCCAGGGCTTGGCCGCCACGCTCTTGACGTTCCCCGAGGTGATCCGCAGGACCCTCGCTCGTGATCGTCTCGCGTGTCGCCATATTGAGGGGGATGATGACGGCTGAGGTTTCCGAGCCGGTGAGTCTCGCCTCGATCGACTCGTCTCGAACGATCACCGAGTCGGTGTCGATCGAGTTGGGGTACAGGTTTGCGAACTCCTGCACCGTGATCTCACGCCCGCGATGCTGCGTGTTGAGCAGCATGAACGCGACCATGATGAGAACCATGAACGCCACGAGGCCGAAGAGCGAACGCGACGGCTGCGGTGTCGGCGGACGACCGCCCGGACCACCGCCACCCGGACCCTCACCACCAGAACCACCCGGGCCTGATCCCTTTGACACACGCGGGCGCGGCGTCCCCTGCCCATCGTCCGACGACGGACCGGGCGCGGCGAATCCAAACCGATCGAGAACGCGTTGTGCCAGCCCTGTGATCATCCTGCCTCGATTCACGTCCACTTCGAACGTCGCCCCTCACTCAGGGAAATTGGCGACCGTGTGTTCTTGAACTCCCTTTGTCGTGCTCCTGAAGCGTCCCTGTCGGACCGACTCCACTTCATCGTTCTTCGGTCCCACTCAGATACAGATGCAGCCCGAGGAGATAAGGTTCTCGGTCTTGCCCCCATCAACCTCCCCGGGTTGCCCAATCGGCCCAACTCTCCCTCACACAGAGTATAGGGATTTACCAAGGGTTCCCACACGGGAGCACCAAGTCATGGCACCACACCCAGTGTGGGTGACCTTCGACAACGTCCCATACGCAACTCGAACATCCAAAGTTCGTGTGGAGTGGGACGAGCAACTCGAATCGGCATTCGAGATCATCTACCACTGCGTCTGGAGTTCGCGAACGAGGTCCTTAGCGAGGCGGTCGATCGCCGCCCGCTCCCCCATAGCCAGCCGCTCACCGGTGCCGCGCGCAGGCACGAACGTGTCCACGGCGGCGAACCCGCGCCGGCTCACGAGCACGTCACCCGTCCGCTGATCGGTCCAGTCGAAGTCCACGCGGAGTTCGACGGCGAGTTGATCAACAAAGCCCGTTTGCGAGTCGCGGGCCGTCTGGTGGAGGTTCTCGCCGCGGATAACGCCCTTGAGTTGCGTGTCCGCCGCGCCGCTACTCACCACGCGCACGTCGGTGGAGCGTTGGAGTTCCTTGATGATCGCCTCGGTCAGCGTCGCCTCCATCCCCGGGGCGAACGTCGTGTTCTCGAACATCGGGACGGCAATCGTCCGCACGCGGCTCGTGCCGGCCGAGGACATCGTGCTGGCGAAGGAATAGCCCTTCGAAGGGTCGTTCGAGCACGCCGACAGCAACGACGCGCCCGTAGCGAAGACGACGAGAAGACCCACGGTCCGAATCGCGGCACATGGATTCATGGCGTGCCCTCTGGGCCTTCCTGCGGCGTCTCGACTGGAACACTCGGCATCGATTCGTTTGGATCCTTCTTTATCTCGGGTGCCGCCGGCCCGAGCAGAGTAGGGACGGACGAGCCATCTGGAGTCGTTTCGAGCGTGCTTGCGGCACCGGGCTTGGAGACCGCCCACCCCTTGTCCTTGAGGATCTCGAGGGCGCGGGCCGCGGCCGCCGTCTCGGGCGTGTCGCGGACGATGCGATTGAGGATGTATCGCGCGCCGACGTCGTCGCCGCGCTTCATAGTGAAGCGTGCCGTCTGCAGGCGCTGCTGGGCGATCGACTCGACGAGGCGCACCTCGAGCGCATCGCTGAGGCCCTTCTCTTCGGCCTCGCGCGGGAACTGCTCGGCGAACTCGCGCGTCAGCACGATCGCGTCCTTGTAGGGCGAGGCGTCGTAGCGAGGACCTTTCACCATCGCGATCGTCGCATAGATCCGGCGCTGCTTCGCGAGCGAGAGGTACTCGCTGCGCGGGAACATCGCCGTGAAGACGTCGTACGCCTGGATCGCCATCTTCAGGTCTCGATCGCGGAAGTAGTAATCGCCCAGCGCGAGCAACGCCCGCTCGAGCAGACGGCTGTTGGGCAGGCGCAGCCCGAGGCGATAGATGATCGCCTCGGCTACGGGCACGCCCGTATCGATCCGCACGCCCAGCACCTTGCGACGCCGCCCATTGAGGTACGTGTTCGCAATCTCGAACTCGCGCTCCAAGGCCGTCACAAAGTGCTCGGAGGATGGGAAGAGCGTGACCAACTGCTCATAGTCGCGTATGGCGGCCTCCTCGCGACCTTCGGCGAGTTTCGCGTCGCCTCGGAGCAGGTAGCCTTCCGCGGCATACGGGCTCTTCAGTGACCCCGGCTGCTCCAGCCAATTCGACAGGATCTCCTTGGCGACCGAGGGCTTGCCCGACGCGAGCGCCACTCGAGCCTCGGCGATCACCGCGGCATCCGTCCCCGCGTCCGGCGCCTTCACCTCCACCCACTGACCGCTCGCGTCGAGCGTGTACTCGCGCGATTGGGCCATCGCCGTTGACGAGATCGCACCGAGTGTCAATGCGATGCAGACCGCGAGTCCATGGACTGGCGTTCCACGCCGTCCGCAATGCCGCGGCACACGCACTAGTGCGTCACGTTCCGAGATTCGACTTCCGAATCGCTCCATGCCGCAAGCATAAGACTGGACCCGCCGTCATGCCGAACGAATCATTCTGCATGAAGACCACCACCGCCATCGTGCTCGCCGCGCTCGCCCTCGGCCTGATGCAGACCGCCTGCACCTCGCGAGACAAGGACTCGGAAGCCCCGATCAAGAAGCCCGCCGCCCAGGTCCACACCTACACCATGCGTGGCATCGTCGTCGCCCTCCCCACCACCGACGCTGAGACCGCCGCCAAGCGTCGCCCCTTGCGCATCCACCACGAGCCCGTCCACCCCTTCCACAATCGCGAGGGCAAGGACGTCGGCATGGGCGAGATGACCATGGAGTTCCCCTACCTCAAGAAGGGCGTCTCCCTCGAGGGTGTCAAGGTCGGCTCCAAGATCGAGTTCACCATGCGCGTGGATTACTCCAGCGATGAGCACTTCCTTATCGAATCGGTCAAGATCCTGCCGGACGACATCGCGCTGAAACTCAAGAACTCGACCGCGAAGCCGGGCACGCCCAAGCCGTCCGACGCCACGCCGACGCCGTCAGCCGCACCGACCGAAGAGCCAAAGCCCTCCGCAGGCTCATGAGGCCGGTTGCGACCGCCAGTTGGGCGAGAAAAAACCCGGCACTCAGCACGTTGCCGAGCACCGGGTCTCGTGGGGGTCTGGGTTGCGAGCCAAGGTTTTGAATCCTCGAGGCCCGGCATTGAAAGGGAATCTCCCTCTCATGCGGCATCCGATTCGCCCTCGTTCCGGGGCGGTTCCGGAGGACCGAAAAAATCTATGTCACAGATACCCAGTGAAAACCCCGGGCTTTCGGCCCCCTTCGATTTCGGGTATCGTGTCCTTCTGGTTCGTTCTTCGATTGTGCGAATTCAACGTAAATCCATGCATTTTCGGAGTTTGTGATGATACTCATTCGTCCCGCTGCGATCGTGCTAGCCCTGACCATCGCCGGATCGCTCGGATCGGGTGCACTTGGCCAGCGACGTTCAAATCGGGATTGGCCCGCGCCGACGCCGCCGACGCTGCAACCTGTGACCGCCGAGTCACGTGCCGCCGCCATTACCGAGGGCGTGAAACTGCTCCTGGCGAAGCAGGAAGCGGACGAGGCTTCCGGGGCGATCGCCCTGTGGCCGTATGAGGGCGTCTATCGCGTTCGGGGTGAGATCCCCGTCGGCTATCGCGTCGGCGGCACGAGCATCACCTGCCTGGCCCTCCTCCAGGCGCCGGGTCTTGCCGATGATGCCGACCGTCAGGCCGCCCTTGGCCGCAGCGCCAGGTTTGTGGTTGACGCCATCAAGCATCCGCTCATGGACCCCGGATACGACGGCGGATACGACGTCCGCGGCTGGGGGTACACCTATGGCCTGAAGTTCCTGCTCGCGTATCGGACGGCACTCAAGGTCCCCGATGACCTGGCCGTCGGCGTCGAGGACGCGATCCAGTTCTACATCCATGGCATCGAGCAGACGGAGATCCCCAAGGCCGGCGGGTGGAACTATGCGAGGCCTGCGGGGAAGGAGAAGGTCGCGCCGCCCTCGCCGTTCATGACCGGGCCGACGCTCGAGGCGCTGTATGAGGCGCACGCCGCGGGATATGACGTGGACGCGAAGGTCGTGTCGCGGGCGCTCGACGCGCTCGACGCGGCCCGCACACCCAGCGGGTCGTATGTCTACTCGGGGAGCGCCGGTCGTGGCGAGCCGACGCCGGGCTCGGTGGGGCGGATGCTTTCCGCCGAGACCGCGCTGTATCTCGCGGGGCGGAGCGACCAGACGCGTCTGCGCGGCGCGATCGACGCGTTCCTGGTCCACTGGCCCTGGCTCGACCAGCGCCGGCAGAAGAACGGCACGCACGAGGGCCCGTACGGGGTCGCGCCGTATTACTACTACTACGCCCACCTCGCCGCCGCCCGGGCGATCGAGATGCTCCCGGCGATGGAACGGGGCGAGTACCGCCGGCGCTACGCCGAGGTCCTCTTCGCCACACGCGAAGAGGACGGCTCGTGGAACGACCGCGTCTTCCCGAGATCGAGCGCCTTCGGGACGTCGATGGCGATGCTGAGCCTTATGGCGCCGGAGACGAAGGCGCCGGCGCGGTGGACCGTTGAGAACTCAAAGGTCGAGGCTGGCGAATAAACCGTCAGGCCCTTTATCAAAACGGGTGGTCCCAAGGTATTCCATGGTCATATTCGAAGGCCAATCTCCACACAGGCACCCGGTTGGACCCGAAGTCCGCACCGTGCGTGGTGGCGACAAGGAGATCGCCACGCCAACGTTGCGTTACCCACCCGATGCACTTTTTCCGCCACCTCCTGAGCCACCGTCACCGAGCGAACATGAGCATCCACCCAAAATTCACACCAAGATCGTCAATCCTGACTTGCATCTTGTCGCGATGGGAATCGTTGAGTTAACGCTCTGCATGCTTGCCCTTGTTGTCTTTAGTCTCAAATTCTGGTGGCTTGGGGTCATGATGTGTCTTCTGGTTCTGGCGGTGATCCCGATATGGGTGATTGGCGTTCCGCTCCTCTATCGAAATCGCCTTGAGAGAGTGCGCGAACGACGGTCACTCAACCAGTGCCTCGAGTGCGGCTACGACCGCAAGGGTCTTCATACCGACGAGCCGTGTCCGGAGTGTGACGCGCGGGCATAGTGCGTTTTCTTGATCGATTCACATGAATGAAAAAGCCCGCGGCGTGTGCCACGGGCCTTGTGAGTTTCGCGTCGCTTCGAACCACTCTTCAAGAGAACTGGAAGGAGTGGTAGGCACAGGCGGGACGCCTGTGCTACGAGTTTGAGTAGGTCGCTCCGCGAGTCTTTCTCTGCGACTAGTAGTCCATGTCGTCGTGCGAGTGGTCGTGGCCGCCTGACTTCTTCTTTTCCTTGATCTCGACGATCGCGGCCTCGGTGGTGAGGAGGAGGCTGGCGATGCTGGCGGCGTTCTGGAGGGCGACGCGTTCGACCTTCGTCGGGACGATGACGCCCATCTTCACGAGGTCGCCGTACTGGTGGGTGAGGGCGTTGTAGCCGAAGTTGTTCTCGGCGCCCTCCTCGACCTTGGCGGCGATGACCGAGCCGTCGAGTCCGCAGTTGGCGGCGATCTGCTTGATGGGGGCGGTGAGGGCGCGGTGGATGATGTCGACGCCGGCGCGCTCGTCGCCGTCGAACTTCTTGCGGAGTTTCTCGAGGGCCTTGCGGGCGCGGATGACCGAGACCCCGCCGCCGGGGAGGATGCCCTCCTCGACCGCGGCCCGGCAGGCGTGGAGGGCGTCCTCGACGCGGGCCTTCTTCTCCTTCATCTCGACCTCGGTGGCGGCTCCGACGTTGATCTGGGCCACGCCGCCGGCGAGTTTCGCGAGGCGCTCCTCGAGTTTCTCGCGGTCGTAGTCGCTGGAGGTGTTCTCGATCTGGGCGCGGATCATGTCGATGCGCCCCTTGATATCGGCGCTCTTGCCGGCACCCTCGATGATGGTGGTGTTGTCCTTGTCGATGGTGACCTTCTTGGCGCGCCCGAGGTCGGCGAGGTCGATCTTCTCGAGTTCGAGCCCGAGTTCCTCCATGATCGCCTTGCCGCCGGTGAGCGTGGCGATGTCCTGGAGCATCTCCTTGCGACGGTCGCCGAAGCCCGGGGCCTTGACGGCGGCGATCTTCAGCACGCCGCGGATCTTGTTGACGACGAGCGTGGCGAGGGCCTCGCTATCGACGTCCTCGGCGATGACGAGGAGGCTCGCGCCCTGGTCGGCGATCTTGCCGAGAATCGGGAGGAGTTCCTTCGCGTTGCTGATCTTCTTCTCGTGGATGAGGACGTAGGGGTTGGTGAGGTCGCACTCCATCGTGGCGGCGTTGGTCACGAAGTGGGGCGAGAGGTAGCCCTTGTCGAACTGCATGCCCTCGACGAGTTCGACCTCGGTCTCGAGGGACTTGCCTTCCTCGACTGTGATCACGCCGTCCTTACCAACCTTGTCCATCGCCTCGGAGATGATTTTGCCGATTTGCTCATCCTGATTGGCGGAGCAGGTGCCGACCTGGGCGATCTCCTTGGAGGAGTCGACCTTCTTGGACATCTTCTTCAGTTCATCGATGATGGCTTCGACAGCGGCATCGATGCCACGCTTGACGGCGTTGGGGTTGGCACCGGCGGTGATGTTCTTCAGGCCCTCGGAATAGATGGCCTCGGCGTAGATCGTCGCGGTGGTCGTGCCGTCGCCCGCGTCCTTCGACGCCTTGCTGGCGACCTCCTTGACCATCTGGGCGCCGAGGTTCTCGTACTGGTCCTCGAGTTCGATCTCCTTGGCGACGGTGACGCCGTCCTTGGTGACGGTGGGCGAGCCGAAGGACTTCTCGAGGACGACGACGCGTCCGGAGGGCCCGAGGGTGACCTTGACGGCGTGGGCGAGTTTCTGGACGCCTTTGAGGATGCGCTCGCGCGCGTCGGTGTTGTACGCGATGGATTTTGCTGCCATGGGAACTGTTCCTTTCTCGAACTTTTCTGGTCGCGGTTTGTGGCCGCGGGTGATGCGAAAACTGGTGACTACATCCGCGGCGCCAGGTCCTTCTTTCCCAGCGAGATCCGCACATACGCGACGCGTTCGGCGTCGATGAGATAGACGCTGTGCCCGTCGGTGACCTTGACCAGGTGGTCGGGCTCGTCGGGGATGAGCATCGCCCGGTGGACGGTCAGGAGGCCGGCGTGCTCGGCGACGGACGTGAACGCGAAGACCGCGTCACGCTCGCCGTTGAGTTCTCCGAGCGCCTTGCGCAACTGGTCGGTGGTCATCTCTTAGTCCACGATCGCGAGGATGTCGTCCTCGGACATGATGAGGAGTTCCTGCCCGTCGAGTTTGATCTCGGTCCCGGCGTAGGAGGAGAAGATGACCTTGTCGCCCTTCTTGACGGTGAGGGGGATGCGCTCGCCGGTGTCGGTGTTGAGGGCGCCGGTGCCGACGGCCTCGATGGTGCCGGACTTGGGGCGGTCCTTGCTGGACTCGGGGAGAAAGATCCCGCTCTCGGTCTTGGTCTGGGCCTCGTCGCGCTTGACGAGAATCTTGTCGTGGAGGGGACGGACGCTGCTCTTCTTCGCCATGATGAACTCCTCGTATCAACTTGGTGGACAATGACCGGCGGGGACGTGTTCGATCCCGGCCGGGGACACAACTCAGACAACGTTTGTGGGCCAGCGCCCCTGATAGAACCGAGTCAGGCATCGGCGCATGACCTCGAGCATGAGATTCAGGTCCCCCGTGCCCCGCGGGCGATCGACGACGGCGAAGGCGCCGGCGCGAAGGGCGGCGGAGATCTCGCGGAGATCATCGCGGTGTGTGCGTGAGCGCTTCACGACCACCGTGGGCGGCGGCTCGGGGAGGCGCGAGAGCAACTCGAGGAGGCGCGTGCCGCCCTCGGCCACATCGTCGGACCGGGCGCCCGACTCTTCGAGCGGGAGGCCGAGATCCACGACGGCGATGTGGATGGGGACGCTGCGGATGACTTCGGAAGCCTGGCGACCCGTTCCGGCACGGAACGACGAGACGCCGATCGGCTCTAACAGTCGCGGCAGGTGATCGACCCAGGCGTCCTGCTCCCAGCCGGCGTAGGACAGGAGCAGATTGAGCCTCCCGCCGGTCCCGTTCGGGATTCGGTTTGCCGGCTGATCGGGTTGGCCGCTGGGCGGGAGCATGTACAGGGGACAAGGGCAAGCCGTGTGCCGATCCTGGGGAACGAATGGCGTGCCAACCCGCTCCATGGCCTCGCGTTTGGGGCGGCTTCTGTGGGGGTGTGGAGATATCACGGGCAGTTTGGCTCGATTTCGGCGTGGTCTGGCCGCTCGGCATGATGCCCGAGGTGTCAAATCGGCAGGGCGCCGATTGCGGTGGATCGCAGAGACTTGACCCAGACTTGATCCGAACATGCACCAGAATCGGGTACACTCCTGGTTATGGACGTGTGGCATGTGGTGCTGGCGGCGATGGTGGCGGTGTTGATGGCGGCGGCGGCGTGGCTGCTCGCGCGGAAGGCGGCGGCGGAGGCGGCGTGGACGAGTGCCGAACGCGAGGCGGGGGAAGCGCGATCCGAGGCGGCCCAGACACAGCAGGAACTCGACGATCGTGCGCGCGCGAGCACGGCGCTCGAGGTGCGTGTGACGCAACTGGAGGCCGAGGCCGACGGGATGGCGCAGCGGCACGCGACGGAGTTGCGCGCGCTGCAGGAACGCATGCACGACCGCGAGGTGTCGCTGCAGGCGCGGGAGAAGGAGTTGAAGCAGGAGAAGGAGGCCGAGATCGCGCGGCTCTCGGCACAGTTGGGGGCGACGTTCGATTCGCTGGCGGCGAAGACGCTGAGTTCATCGACGCAGGAGTTCCTGAAACTCGCAACGGAGAAGTTCGGGGCGCTCCAGCAGGCGGGGACGGCGGAGATCGACAAGCGGCGCGAGGCGGTGGACAAACTCGTCCAGCCCATCGGCGAGGCGCTGAAACGCACCGACGAGAAACTCGCGAAGATCGAGAGCGACTGGACGAAGGACAAGGCGACGCTCGGCGAGCAGTTCCGGCAGTTGCATGGCGCCAGCGAGATGCTGCGTCAGGAGGCCGGGCGTCTGGTGACGGCGTTGCGTGAGCCGAAGGTTCGCGGGATGTATGGGGAGATGCAACTGAAGCGCGTCGCGGAACTGGCCGGGATGCGTGAGTACTGCGATTTCTCGGAGCAGGAATCCGTGCGTGACCACGACGGGCAGATGCTTCGCCCTGACATGGTTGTGAAACTGCCCAACGAGAGAACGCTCGCGGTCGACGCGAAGGCGAACCTGAAGCCTTATCTCGATGCGCTCGAGGCTCGTTCTCCTGAGGAGGCCGACCGGCACCTCGACGCGTTCGCGAACGGGATTGCGAATCAGGCGGCGGCTCTCGCACGAAAGGACTATTGGAAGCACTACTCGGGATCGCCCGAGTTTGTGGTGATGTTTGTGCCCGGGGATCAGTTTGTGGACGCGGCGTTGTCGCGCCGGCCCGACCTCATCGAACACGCGGCGTCGCAGCGGGTGATCCTCGCCAGCCCGAGCACGCTGATCGCGCTCCTTCGCGCGGTGCACGTGGGATTTCAGGAGCGGCGCCTGGCCGAGGAGGCCCGTGAGTTGCGCGACCTCGGGCGTGAACTGCACGAGCGGGCGGCGAGCGCGCTCGAGCATGTGGGGCGACTGGGGAGTTCGCTCGAGAAGGCGGTCGATCACTACAACCGGTTCGTGGGGAGTTATGAGTCGCGCCTCGAGCCAACGCTGAAGAAGTTTGAGGACGCGGGCGTTCGCGGCGGGAAGGAGATCGCGGAGATCAAGCCCGTGTCGCGGAACATCCGGCTTCCCGAGGGCGGGCAGCCGATGCTGCCGGGCGTGAGCGAGGAGTAGCGGCCGCGGGCCCGCTCGAACGCCGCCCGATCCGGGGACGTATGCTGTGCGGCCTCGTGTATGGACACGGGGCGGCTCGAAGAGCAGACCACACGGGCGCGGGGTGCGCCGCTCGTGCAACGCGAGGCCGAATCGGATGATCGAACTGGACGCACTGGTTCCGAGGTTAATGACGGGCGACGAGTCGGCGTTCGAAGAGTTGGTCCGCGAGACCATGCCCCGATCGCTGGCGACGGCGCGGCGTCTGCTCGGCAATGACGAGGACGCCGCCGACGCCGTTCAGGACGCGTATGTCTCGGCGTTCAAGCACATCAAGGACTTCAAGGGCGGGTCGCGGGTCTCGACGTGGCTGCATCGGATCGTGATCAACGCATCGCTGATGAAACTGCGGTCGCGGCGGCGTCGCCCGGAGCGGTCCATTGAGGATTTTCTGCCCAGATTCACCGAAGATGGGCACAACTCGAAACGTCCACGGGAGTGGAACCAGGACGCGCTGGCGAGCATCGAACGCGAGGAGATGCGTCGGTTTGTGCGTGCGTCGATCGAGGAACTGCCCGAGGCGTATCGGGAGGTGCTGATGTTGCGCGATGTTGAAGGGTTGGACACGGCCGAGACGGCGACGGTGATCGGCGCGTCCGAGAATGCGGTCAAGACGCGCCTGCATCGGGCGCGACAGGCGCTGCGGGAACTGGTCGATACAAAGTTCTCCGAGCGTCCTACCGAATCGAACACGCACGGGGGTGCGGCATGAGTGAGCCACGGCTGACGTGCAAAGAATGTGCGGACTTCATCCTGGCGTACGTCGATGGGGAGTTGCCCGCGGAGCAGGCGAAGCGATTCGACCTGCACATGGCGATGTGCCCGCCGTGCGTGGACTATCTGAAGTCGTACGCCGAGACGATCCGGATGGGGAAGAAGGCGTGTGAGCCGCCGAAGGCATGCAGCAAGCCGCCCGAGGACCTGATCAAGGCGATCATGGCGGCGATCCGTCCGAGCAAGAACGCGTAGATTTTTCTGTGATTCCGCGCGACGCGCGATCAAGCGGCGAGGTGGGATTGCGAGGGTGCGCCCGCGGCATGGCGTGCGACGAGGCCGTCGTAGCCGGAGAGGTCGAGCGCGAGCATGACGGGGACGAGCGTCGGGTCGAATTGTGTTCCGGCGCAGCGGCGGAACTCTTCGAGGACGCGCTCGCGGGGCATGGCGGGGCGATAGGACCGCGTGGAACTCATGGCATCGAAGGTGTCGGCGACGGTGAGGATGCGCGCGATGAGCGGGATGCTCTCGCCCGACAGGCCGCACGGGTAGCCGCCGCCCCCCCACTGCTCGTGGTGGTAGAGGACGCCGGCGAGGACATCCTCGAGTTGCGGAATATCTCGGAGGATGTCGTAGCCGATCTGCGGGTGTCGCTTGATGGCGTCGAACTCGGCGTCGGTGAGGCGCCCGGCCTTGGTGAGGACGGCCTCGGGGACGCCGATCTTGCCGACGTCGTGGACCAGGCCCGCGACGCGGACGCGCTCGCAGCGTTCCTCCGACATGCCCAGGCCTTTGGCGATCTGCTCGGCGAGATGGGCGACGCGTTCGGAGTGGCCTCGGGTGTAGTGGTCTTTGGCATCGATCGCGGAGGTGATCGCGCGGAGGGTTCCCATGAAGGTTCGCTTCTGGGTCTCGTAGAGCGAGACGGTCTCGAGGAACGAGCCGAGGAATCCCGCGGCGGACTCGATGAGTTGGATATCCCAACTGCTGACGCACGGGTCGCTGCCTCGTTTGCCACCAGCGAGGATGGCGGCGAAGGGAATGCCGTCTTTCACGATGGGCTGGACGAGGACCTGCCCGACTTTCCCGGAACTGAGGCCCTCGACACGGTCGAGGACGTGTGAGGCGGCCTCGCGCGGGAGGCGATCGACAATGCCCCTGATGATCTCACGCGGATTTTTCGTGCCCTCGGGGAAGACGCCGGCATGGAACTGGCGCTGGAAGGTGGGGAGAGAGAGGGCGCTCCGAGATTTTTCGCCGAGTTGGGCGGTGACCCATTCGAAGTTGAGCGAGGTGAAGATGCGTTCGACCACGAGTTCGACGAATCGCTCGGGGTGTTCGGGGTTGCGCATGCCTCGCCCGACGGTATAGAGGAAGTCGATGGTGTCGAAGGAGTCGGTGAGTTGGGCGGTGAAACCGTCAATCACCGTCTTGGACTCGTCGAGTTCGGCGAGATCGGAGGCGGCAAGGGTGAGGCACTCGTGGACGGCTTCTGCGGCGTCGGCAGTTCGTCCGGCGAGCGGCGCCAGGGCGTCGCCGAAGGACCCGGGATCCATGCCCAAGTTGCTGACCGCGGACGCGAGGCGCTCGCTCCCGAGAAACTCGCGTGAGAGGACGAGGGCGACGAAGGATCGCCCCGGCGAGGCGCGGTCCTCGGCCCGGAGGAAGCGCAGGCCGGTCTCTTTGGAAGTGCCCGAAGTCGCAAACTGGACGACGAGTTCGGTGATCGCGGACGACGCCAGCCAGCGGAGCACTTCGGGCGTGAGGTGCCGGGTGTGGAGTTCGGGCTGGGTGATGATGGCGCAGGTCTCATCGAGCGTCCACACGGGAACGCCGAGCGACTCGCATCGCGTGACAAAGGCCGGTTTGTGGTGCGTCTGGTGGGGCTCCACGCGGATAGATTCCTAAGCGGCCTGGCGGACCCTTCCGGTGGCAGGATCCAGTTCGATGCCGAGCGTCTCGCAGACGGTGTCGAGGAGTTGCTTGGCGCCGAAGGGCTTGTCGATGAGTCGTCGGATGTTGGTCTTGGCCATGCGTTCGGGCTCGACGGTGTAGCCGCGCGCGGTGAGCATGAGAACGGGGACGTCGGCGGTGCGTGGGTCGGACTTGAGGGCCTCGCACATCTCCAGCCCGCTGAGGCGAGGCATCTGGAAGTCGGTGAGGACGAGCCTGGGCACGCGGATGCGCGCGAGTTCGAGGCCTTCCTGTCCATCGCGGGCCTGGGCGACCTCAAGCCCGGCGCCGCGCACCTTGGCCGCGACCACATAGCGGATGTGGGCGTCGTCGTCGCAGATGAGGACGTACGGGGTCTCGGGCATGAAGTCGCGGTTCTCCAACGGGCGAATAAGGCCCGAATCGAGATTCGTCGATTTCGGATCGTGACTTGTGGAATGTGGGGACAACATCCCCTGTGAAGGGACTGGGTCGGAGTGGGTCCTCGGATCGTGCGGATGGAGCCATCCCGGTTTGGCGTCCGGTAACGTGGCATTGCACGAGGTTCTGCTTAGAATGACGCTTGCAGAACGACGAACGAAAGTACCCGGTGGTGGCGCGAGAGGGCTGGCCGATTGTGGCGGTCTTCGTGCTGAGTGCCACGCTGGCGACGTGGAGCGGATTCGCATGGTTCGGGGTTGTGGGGTGGGCAATCGGGGCGATAGGCCTGGTGCTTTGCGCGTGGTGCGTGTGGTTCTTCCGTGATCCGATCCGCGATGTGCCGGGGGACGCGGGTGTGGTTGTGTCGCCGGCGGATGGCGTGGTGTGCGCGGTGGATCGTGTGCCGCCGCCGAAGGACGCGGGGCTGAGCGACGATGAGTCCCGTGGCATGCTGCGTGTGTGCGTGTTCATGAATGTGTTCAACGTGCACGTGAATCGGGCACCGGTCTCGGGACGAGTGGTGGGTGTCAAGCACACCACTGGGCGGTTCTTCAACGCCTCACTCGACAAGGCGAGCGCGGAGAACGAGCGGCTGTCGCTGGTGCTCGAGCAGGAGGACGGCTCGCATGTCGTGGCGGTGCAGATCGCGGGGCTGATCGCGCGGCGGATTGTGTGCCGGGCGCGGGTGGGCGATGTTCTGGGCCGAGGCGGGCGATATGGACTGATCCGGTTCGGCTCACGGGTCGATGTCCATATGCCGGCGGGCGCGGAGGCGATGGTGCGGGTGGGCGATCGAGCGATCGCGGGGGAGACCGTGCTCGCGCGACTGGTGGCGTCGGCGGCGGTCGTGGATGAAGGCGGTAGGGATCGGTCGCTGTGTGCCGAGGCGGAGGAGCCGGATGCCTGAGCGGATGCACGAGATGATGCCCGATCATGATGATCACTCGGACGCGATGACGAACGGCGCGAGCGAGGCGACGCGTGCGGCCCGTGACGGGCGGGTGCCGATGCGGATCGTGATCCCCAACGTTATCACGACGGCGGCGCTCTGCGCGGGGCTGGCGTCGATGCACTTTGCGATCAAGGCGACCTTTGCCTCTCCCCCGGACACCTCGATGCACGCGGCGAACTGGAACAAGGCGCTCCTGGCGGTCGCGTTTGCCGCCCTCTTTGACGCCCTCGATGGGCGCACGGCCCGCCTGCTGCACGGTGAGTCTCGATTCGGCGTCGTGCTCGACTCGCTCTCGGACTTTGTCGCGTTCGGCGTGGCGCCGGCGATGATGCTCTATCTCTGGCTCGCGAAGAACCCCGAGACCCTCAAGCAGGACGCGCACGTGACGGCGGCCGTCATGACCTTTGCGCTCTGCTCGGCGCTGCGGCTCGCGCGATTCACGGCGGCGGCGAATGAGCCCGCGGGCGGCGACGACGAGCCTGAGGACTCGGCCGGGCGTCGGGACCTGCCGCCGGCGCTGGCGAAGAAGTTCTTCACGGGGATGCCGACGCCGGCCGCCGCGGGGTGCGTGCTGATCCCGGTGATGCTGAAGCAGTCGCGTACGATCGACTTTGAGACCAAGGAATCGTGGGTCTCGTGGGTGGTGGCGGGATTCACGCTGCTGATCGCATGGCTCATGATCAGCCGTGTGCCGATGTTCTCGTTCAAGAAGATGCGATTGAGAAAGGGCTGGATTGCGCCGCTGTTGGCGGCGATCGGGCTGATCCTTGGGCTCATCGTGCGCGACCCGTGGCTGGCGCTGGCGGCGATCGCGGGGACGTACCTGCTCACGCTGCCGCTGAGCGTGTGGACGCATCGGAAGCTGTTTGTCATGTCTGGCGCGGCGTGATCTCGGTACCACGCCGGATCGCCCGATATGGATGTCGGTGATCGCACACGCGAGTGGATCTCTCGACTTCGCGAAACTCCGATTCGATCAACCCCAGATGAGACCCACAACTGTGGCCGAGATCGCGAGGAACGCGAGCATCATGGATTCGCCGGCGACCAGTCCCGAGGCGACCGGCACGTTGTAATGCTCCTGTGATTTCGGGCTAAGCAGGCGCCAGATCTCGGCGATCATGGCTCCGATGAAGAAGGACAGGGCGTTCTGGAACGGGATGACCCAGGAAAGCCCCAGGCCCATCGCGCTGGGCATGAACCGCTTGGCCTTCGCGGGCAGGAACTTCTCCACGATCGGAAGGAGGCACCCGATTGCCGCGCCCACGAAGATCGACGTGATGGCGGAGGGCGGGAGTTCGCTGACACCCTCGACGAGGACACGAGCCACGGCCTCCCACGCGCGTGTCGCGGGCATGGCGAAGGACTCGAGTTTCGCGCGATCGGGGACCATCAGATACCAGATCGGGACGATCGCGAGTGTGCCGAAGAAGACGCCCAGGAACTGGGCGATGAACTGCTTGCGCGGGTTGGCACCGAGGAGGTAGCCGGTCTTGAGGTCGGTGAGAAGGTCGGCGGAGGAACTCGCGCTGTTGGCGGCGATGCCCGCGGAGGCAAGGTTGGCCGAGATGTTCTTGGGCGCGAGGACCGCGAACATGAGTTGCATGACCTTGCCCATGGCGCCGATCGGGGTCGTGTCGGTCTCGCCTGTGGCACGACTCGCGACGAGGGAGAGGACGAAACTCATGGCGACGGCGATGACGCCCGCCCACCAGGAGACGCCGAAGGCCTGGACCTGGAGCCACACCATCGCGATGGTGATGGGCAGCATGCCGATGACCATCCACGAGCCGGGGACCTCGATGTCGGACATATCGACCGCGCCGGGAGTGGATCCCGCGCGGGCGCCCTTGAAGGCGCGGACGAACGTCTTCCACTGCAAGGCGATGCTCATGAGGCTGCTGAACACCATGAGCGCGGTGCCGCCCCAGAGCGCCCAGCGGAGCATGTTGAAGTTGTTCTCGTGGCCGAACCACGACCACCAGGTGAAGTTCTTCCGATACTTCGCATCCTGATAGGCGATGTCGCCGGCCATCGAGGCCTTGTCATCGGTATCGCCCCGGGCCTTTGCGGCCGCAATGGCGTCGGCTTTGGCCTTCTTCGCCGGGAGTTCGGCGAAGGCATCGGCGGCGACGGGCACCGCGGCATCATCGATGGCCTTAACCACCGCGTTGATTTGCGCCTCCGCGAGCTCCTCCGGCTTTGCCGCAGGGGCCGATGGATTGGACTCAGCGGCTTTCTTGGCCTCATCGAGCACGGCCTTTCGGGCGTCGTCGCCCGCCGAGCGGAAACTCTTGAGTTGTTCCTCCGTGAACGTCACGCCGATCTTGGGATCGCCAGCCGCGGCGATGATCGCGTTCACGATCGAATCGGCCGCAGTGGCGGGATCCGTGAGCGTGCTCTTCTGGGTCAGCACCGCCGCGTGCACTGCGGTGGCGCCCGGCTCGAGATGGTCGGCGTCCATGGCGGCCATCTTCGGGCCGACCACGCCATAGAGGAGCAAGGAGCCGATGAGCATCGAGGTGCTGATGCGCGGGCCGACGATCATTCCTGCGGCGATGAGGAGGGCCGAGGGCTCCACCGCGGCGCCATAGGGATGACGCCCCTTGGGGGTGGCCGACGTGGCATACATGCAATTGAACCAGCCAACCGGAACCTCGCTGGGAATGGGAGCGTGTCCGCCGAAGAGGCCAAAGAACTTCGTGAGAATTGGGACCTTATCGACAACGTCCTGCGGCGCGCGAAGAAAACCGATAAGCAGCCCCCCCGCGAGACCGGCCACGAGCACGTACGCCTTGCGCACCGCCTCCTTGCTCTGGCTGTAGAGGCTTCGGAGCGTTTCAGCCGCGGCGGTTCCGGAGGGGAACGGCAACTGCTCCTGGTTGATCATCTGGCGCTTCATGGGGATCGCGAGGAAGACTCCCATGAGGCCCGTGCAGAGCGTGAAGAGGCCGACGACCCACCACGGCGAGACGCCGAGCGTGGTGATGTCCTCAAGGGTCTGTCCCGGGCCTGGGTCCTTGAGGAGCACCAGGGCGCCGAACATCGTGGCGATAGTCGAGCCGGTCGAATAGCCCGCGGCGGACGCGGTGGACGCCATGCAGGCGTTCTCGAGGACGGACATCTGGGAGATGGAGTTGCCGCTGATGGCGCGGACGGCCGTCCAGATGACGTAGGAGATGACGCAGGCGGTGATCGCGATGCCGAAGCCCCAGCCGATGGCGAGGGTGGTGTAGAGGTTGGCGGCGGCCATCGCCATGCCCAGGATGCCGCCCATGAGGACGGCTCGGAGCGTGAGTTGGGGCATGCGGTCGCCCTGGTACACATAGGTGTGCCAGTGGTGGTCTTTCTGTTCGGGGGTGGCGTCGGGAGGGAGCGCGGGGATCTCGGCCGGGGGGAGGGAATCCGAGTGCTCGGGCGTGTTCATGCGCGTCCAACTCCTGAGAAATGGCACGACGCGAACCGCAAGGCCCGCGCCAGGAACGCCAAGAGTATCAAGAGATCGTCAGGAACGTGTGTCGGGGATCACGAGAGCGAGGGCGCGACGGCCTTGGGCTCGATCCCGGCGAAGAGGTGGACGAGTTGGACGCGCTTGGAGACACCCAGGGCGGCATAGATCGCCTTGGTGTGGTCGTGGACGGTGTGCCGACTGCGGTGGATGCGATCGGCTATCTCGGGCTCGGAGAGGCCTTCGAGCAGGTGGACCAGGACGCGTCGCTGGGCCTCGCTGAGTTTGCCGAGGAGGGTCTTTGTTTCAACAGTGAACATCCCCTGATTGTGTGACACAGGCATGCCGCAATGCTGGCAGACAAGGGTCGCCACCTTCGATGTAGATTCAAGATTTGGGATGTCCATCTCTAATCCGTTCTTCAATCAATTACTGTTGCATGACCCATCAGAGGAAATAATTTACCCGTATGTCTCTGAAGTATCGGCGAAGCGCAAGAGCAGGGCCATTGAGGACTTCTACCCTATTCTGGCGATCAAACGCCATGGTTTCCAAGTGTAAAAAAGAACCTAAAGGTCGTTTTCACGTCGGGAGCACGTATATCTACGGAGAATCTGACAAAGAAGTCTGATCACGCCTCAGCGAGACCCTCGCGGATGGCGAATCGCGTCAGTTCCACACGGTCGTGGATATTGAGGCGTCCCATGACTCTCGCGACGTGGTTCTCGACGGTCTTGACCGACAGATGGAGCGTGTTGGCGATCTCTTTCTTGGAGAGTCCCTTGGCAATGTATCGAAGGACTTCGAGTTCGCGGGGCGTGAGGCTGGAGACTTTGGTGGAGGCTGTGAACTTGAGGCTTACGCCGTTGGACTCGATGACGAGGCGATCCTGGACCTCAGGGGAGAAGTAGGTGCTGCCCAGGCCGACGGATTGGATGGCGCGGACGAGGACCTCGGGGGGATCGGTTTTCGTGACATAGGCCATGGCACCGGCTTTGAGGGCGGCCTCGATGTAGCGGTCGTGGGAGAAGGCGCTCAGGAACATGATTTTGGTTTTGGGGCATCGGGACTGGATGATTTTGGCGGCCTCGAAGGAGCCGACGCCGGGGATGTCGATGTCGAGGATGACGATGTCGGGCTGGTGACGGATGGCGGCGGTGATGGCCTCATCGGTCGTTGAGACATCGGCGACGACCTGGAGCGCGGGGGGACGCGTGAGCATCTCGGCGAGGCATCGTCGCACGAGGGCGTGATCGTCGGCGACGACAATGGTGAGCGGACCTGTCATCGCGTGACTCCTTCGGATTTGAGCTTGGCTTCGAGGAGGGACTTGAGGTCTTCACGCCGGAAGGGACGGACTAGGAACGAGACGAGCGGATCGGAGGCGGGCAGGCGGTTCTCGGTGGGATCGGCGACCAGAATGAAGCGCCTCTTGCTGTTTCGGGCGCGGAGGTCCGCGAGACCGGCAGCGAAGGTGTCGGGGACGAGCGACTCGTCCATGAGAACAACATCGATGTCGGCGGCGGGATCGAGCATGGTGCGCTGCGCGTCCGCGGCGGAGACGAGGGGGACATCGTGCCCAAGGCTGGTGAGCATGGCGTTGAGGACGCCTCGGACGTGCGGATCGTCGAGAACGACACAGGCGGTGGGCTTTGGACCGGTCGCCACACTGATCGTCGCGGGTTTGGGGATGGTTGGAAGGGTGACGATAACTGTTGTTCCCTCTGTGGGCCTTGAGGTGATGTCGATGGAGCCGCCGTGATCGCGTGCGATGGCGTGGCAGATGGAGAGGCCCAGGCCTGAGCCATCCTCTCTGGGTTTGGTGGTGAAGAACGGTTCGAAGACCCGAGGGAGGATGTCGGGGGGGATGCCGGCGCCGGTGTCCGATACGACGAGGCGGACGTGGGTGGGCGCGGGTTTGGATTTGGGCACGTCGGTTGTGGGCGGCTGAGGTGATGGCTCGACGGCGATGCGGATGGTGCCGGAGCCAGCAATGGAATCTCGAGCGTTGATTGCGAGGTTGATGACGACCTGCTGGATCTGGACGGCGTCGGCGCGAACCCAGAGTGAGGCGGCCGAGCGCGTGTCGATGACGGTGTGGACGCCTGCGGGGAGCATGCGTCGGAGGAGACGCGTGGTGTCCTTCACGACCGAGGCGAGATTGATCGGCTCGAAGTGGGAGTCGGATTTTTTCGCGAAAGTGAGGAGCGATCGCGCGACGCCCGTGGCCTGGGCGGCGGCCTTCTCGACCTGCTCCAGGGCTTTCGCGGCCTGGGTGCTGGGGGCGATCGTGGCGCGGGCGATGCTGACATACCCGCGGATGGCGGCGAGAAGGTTGCTGAAGTCGTGGGCGACGCCACTGGCGAAGAGGCCGACGGCCTCGAGTTTCTGGGTCTGGCGGAGGTCTTCCTCGCGTTTGCGCTGGAGTTCGAGGGCGGCCCTTTGATCGGTGACATCTTCGATGATGCCGATCATGCGATAGGGCTTGCCGGCGGAGTCGCGCAGGCAATCGCCGACGGCCCGGACATGGCGATAGGAGCCGTCCTTGTGGCGGAGGCGGTACTCGCAGTCGTAGGTCTCGCCGGTCTCCCAGTTGCGTTGGATCGCGGCCTGGACGCGCGGCGCATCCTCGGGGTGGAGATTCTCGATCCACGAGTCCACGCTGACGGGGAGTTCGCCGGGCTCATACCCCAGGAGCGTGTCGAACTGGGGCGTGTGATAGGTGCGGTGCGGTTCGTGGATCCACCAGTCTCAGATGGTGTCGGAGATGACCCTGGCGGCGAACTCGAATCGCTCGCGGACGAGGCGTTCGGCACTGGTGATTCGGTGTCTCACGTTTGTGAGAGTGATGACACGCTCGATTCTGGGTGGATAGAACTCGCCGGGGTAGAGGATGGCGCCGATACCGTTCTTGACGATCGCTTCGGCGATGCCGGAGTCCTCGACTGGCAGCATCGCGACGCACGGGACGTTGACCAGGCGATCCCGCACCGATTCGACCGAGCGCACGATGTCGAGCCCGTCGTACTCGACGACAACGGTGCATGTGCGCTCGGCGTGCATCAGGATGTCAATCGCGGACGAGAGGTCGGGCGCATCGAGCAACGTACCGACTTTGTCCTGGGAGATGGAGGCGAGCGCCACCCCCAGATGTGATGACCAATGGCGAGGGACGTACACCAGTGTTTTTGGGGTTGCTTCGGTCATGGCTACGCTGGACACGAATCGAACCACTCGCCTGGGCGCAGACCGTATCTCCCTCTGATCGATTTAGGGTATGTTTCTCCCCTGTGTCGGGCTTGCATTTCGCGTAAAATCCACTTCAAGTGAGAGGTAACTTATCGTGGGCACAAGCATCCGATTTCTTGGCGCCATGGGCGAGGTCACGGGCTCGTCGACGCTGCTCGAAACGGGTCGGGCGCGTGTGCTTATTGATTTCGGGCTGTTCCAGGGCGGCCCGGGGCAGGACGCGAAGAATCGGCGTCGGCACGACTTCTCTCGTCTCGACGCGGTGGTGCTGACGCATGCGCACGTGGATCACTCCGGGCGTCTGCCGTTGCTTGCGTCGCTCGGCTACAAGGGTCCGATCTGGTGCACTCCCGAGACGATCGACCTGTGCCGGGTGATGCTGAGGGACTCGGCCCAGGTGCAGGAGGCCGACGCGCGGGAGGACACGAGGAGAAATCTTCGGCGGGGAAAGGAGCCGGTCGAGCCGCTCTACACGAAGGCCGAGGCGGAGCAGGTGCTGGGGACGTTCAAGCCTGTGAGGTACGGAACGCCGACGGAGGTCGCGCCGGGTGTGCGTGTGCGGCTTGTGGACGCGGGGCACATCCTCGGCTCGGCGAGCGTGGAGGTCACGATCGAGGAGGGTGGGGGGACAAAGACGATCGTCTTCTCCGGCGACATCGGCGTCTCGAACGTGCCCATCAACCACAACCCGGAGCGCTTCGAGCACGCGGACCTGGTGGTGATGGAATCCACCTATGGCGATCGCGACCATCGCTCGCGCGAGGCGACGGTCGAGGAGTTCCGGTCGATCATCCACGACGCGGTGTGGGAGCATCAGCGGGTGTTTGTGCCGGCGTTCGCGGTGGGGCGGACGCAGTTGCTGATGTATGAGTTGGCGGCGCTCGGGCAGAGCGGGCGCGTGCCGTCGTTTCCGGTGTATATCGACAGCCCGCTCGCGTCGGAGGCGACGGAGGTGTACATGAAGCATCGCGGCTCACTGGACACGGACGCGAGGGCGATGTTCGAATATGCCGAGAAGCCGAACTCGGTTCCGGTGTACACGTTCCTGGAGAAAGCCGACGACTCGCGAAGGCTCAACGACATGAGCGGGGCGGCGGTGGTGATCGCGGGGAGCGGGATGTGCACCGGCGGGCGGATCGTGCATCACCTGAAGCACAACCTCTGGCGGCGCGACGCGCGGGTCATGATCGTGGGGTATCAGCCATCGGGCTCGATCGGTCGGCGACTGGCCGAGGGCGCGGGGGTGGTGCGCGTGCTTGGCGATTGGGTAAAGGTTCGCGCGAAGATCCACACGCTGGGCGGGTTCTCGGCCCACGCGGGGCAGAGCGAACTGGTCGCGTGGGCGAGTTCGTGGGCGAAGTCGAGGCCCCGGGTGCTCCTCAATCATGGCGAGGATTACGCGCGCTTGGCGCTCGCAACACGACTCTCGAGGGACCTCGGCGTTCGCGCCGAGACGCCCGGCGCGGATGCGGAGTATTCGTTGTAGCGGCGGCACGGGGTACCATCCGCCATGTATGCCGGTGGAATTCATCGCACGATCAAGAACGTCCGGCGGTATGGCGAGATCATCGAGGTCCTGTTTCGCCATGGATTCCGCGACATCGTCTCGGAGACGGGGCTGGATCGCTGGCTGGAGTCGGGGAAACGCTTGTTGCTCCGGCAGAGCGCGCCGCAGGAGCATGAATCGCGTGAGACGCGGGCGCAGCGACTTCGTCGCGCCATGGAGGATCTCGGGCCAACGTTCATGAAGTTGGGGCAGGTGCTCTCGTGCCGTCCCGACCTGATTCCCGAAGAATGGGCAGAAGAGTTCCGGAACCTGCAATCCAATGCGGTGCGCCTGCCGTTCGAGGAGATCGAGCGGCGATTGAATGAGGAGTTCGGGGATCGGCTGGATGAGGTGATCGCGTGGATTGATCCACAGCCGCTGGCGGCGGCGTCGATGGCGCAGGTGCATCGGGCACGATTGACGGACGGCACGCCGGTTGTGCTCAAAGTGCTCCGCCCGGGGATCGAGGACGTGACGCAGAGCGACATGGAGATCCTGCGGACGCTGGCGGAGTTTGCCGAATCGCGATTCACGGACCTTGGATACAGCCCGACGGAGGTGGTGGACGAGTTCGCGCGGGAACTGGAGCGCGAGGTGGACCTGACGCACGAGGGGCGCGCGACCGACAGGCTCCGCGCGTACTTCGATGACGCGCCGTCGATCCGGTTTCCCGAGATCTACTGGTCGGCCTCGACGCATCGCGTGCTGGCGATGCAGGAGTTCAAGGGGACGCTGCTGTCGAGCGTGCCGGCGAGCGAGATTCCCGAGGACCATCGGCACGCGGTCGTTCGGCATGGGGCCGAGGCGGTGCTGCGGCAGTGTCTTGATCTTGGTTTTTTTCACGCCGATCCGCATCCGGGGAATCTCTTCGTGCTCGAGGACGGCGCGGTGGGGTTCATCGACTGCGGCATGACGGGGCAGATCGAGGCGCGGACGGCGGAGAGCCTCGCGACGCTGGTGCTCGGGGTCGTGCGGGGGGATCTCGACAGCGTGATGCGTGTGGTGGGGACGCTGTCCGACGCGGAGCCGGCGAAACTCGAGGATCGGGCGGTGCGTGCGGACGTGCGTGACTTTGTGGCCCAGTTCGAGCACGCGACGGTGGGCCGGATCGACATGCCCGCGCTGCTCGACGCGTTCTTCAAGAAACTGCGCCGGCACCAGTTGCGATGCCCGGCGGATCTCGTGCTGCTCATCAAGGCGCTCACGACGATCCAGTCGGTCGCCCGGGACCTTGATCCCAAGTTCGATCTCGTGGAGTTCGCCTCGCCCCACGTCGAGCGACTGGTGAAGCGGAAGTACAGCGTGGGGGCGATGCGTCGGCGGTTCGAGCGCGGGATGGCGGAGTACGCCGAGTTGGCGGAGAACCTGCCGACGGAGGTGCGCCAGGTTCTGACGCAGATCCGGAGGAATCGACTGGCGGTGAATCTCGAGCACCGCGGGCTGACGCGGATGACGCAGACGATCGAGCACGCCAGCCGGAACATCGCGTTCTCGCTGGCGATCGCGGGATTGGTGGTGGGGTCATCGATCCTGGTGCACGCGGATCGGCCCGGACAGACGATTCCATTCGCGACGATCGGGATCATCGGGCTGGCGCTGGCGCTCGTGCTGACCATCGGGCACGTATTGCGGAACAGGCGCTGGCTGCGGTCGCGGAAGGATTAGCGGGACTTCTTCTTCGTGGTCTTCTTCGCGGCCTTCCGGGAGGTCGATTTCTTCGCGGCTTTCTTGGTCGTTGTTTTCTTGGTCGACCTTCTGGCCACGGATTTCTTGGAGGCCTTCTTCGCGCTCGACTTCGTTGTGGTCTTCTTCGCGGCCTTGTTAGTCGCGGCGCCCTTCTTGAGCGATTTGCCGGCCTTCTTGAGGACACCCGCAACGCCCTCGGCGGCGGATCCGGCGAGGACACGAGCCGCCTTTCCCGCGGTGCTCGCGGCTTCTTTGGCCGCGTCCACCACGTGACCATCGAGGGCGTCGGCGGCGGAGCGGGCGGCGGGGGCGATTCGTTTCGCGGCCTTCTTGGCGATCGCGGCGACGTCGCGGGCCTCGAGCCGCGCGTGGCGCTCGAGCGTGCTCGCCGACTCCTTCACGGTGTCCACGAACGACTCCTCGATGCCACGGAGTTCCTTGGAGATCGCCTTGAGATCCGTTTTGCGGAGGCGCTCGCCACGCTTGGCGGCGTGATCGACGGCTTCCTTGACGGCGTCGCTGCCGGCCTCGATCGCGTCGCCCAGACCATCGACGACCTGGCGCAGCACGCTCTCTCGCTTCTCGGGGAGGACGCTCGCGAGTTCCTCCTTCACGCCATGGAGCGTGGACGAGACGACCTCACGAACCTCGGCCATGTTCCCGGCCATCGCGCCGCGGGCGAGACGGTTGATCCGTGAGCGGATGTCGTTGCCCTGCTGGACGATTCGGCGTGACGCCCTGGCGTGCCCGGATTCTGATTCGCGCGGCATGGTGCCTCCTTTGACGCGCCAGTCTACGCGATCCGACCGGACGAATCCCGGCGGAGAGCGCCCGAGCGTGCGACAATCTGTCGCATGCTCGAGTGGATCTCGAATCATCCCTGGCTGGCCGCATCGGGACTTCTTGTGGAGTTCGGCCTCCGCGTGCTCATGGGATTCGTCGTGATCGCGCGTCGCCGGCCCGTGCCGACGACGCTGGCGTGGCTGGTCCTTGTGCTCTTTGTGCCGTTGATCGGCTCGATCCTGTACGTTCTGGTGGGCGAGAACCGTCTTGGCACGCGCCGGCGGATGGAGCACGACCAGATCATGCGCCAGGCCGAGCCCTCGGTCGTCGCGCGATGGGCGGAGTTGGGCCTGACGCGGTCGCGGCCGAGCGTGCGATCGGGCGGGCTGGAACTGGTGGCGCCGCACGCGACGGCCGTCGGCGGGCTCCCGCCACTCAAGGGCAATCGGTTGACGCTCCTGAGCGACACCGATGAGTTTCTCGACTCGCTCATCCGCGACATCGACGCGAGCACGCACCACTGCCATCTGCTGTTCTACATCTGGATGGCGCGGGGACGATCGGAGGAGATTTCGGCGGCCCTCGTGCGCGCGTCGCAGCGTGGCGTGGAATGCCGAGTGCTCGTGGATTCCGCTGGGAGCAAGGAGTTCCTCGCTAGCGAGCAGCGCCGGATGCTGGATCGCGAGGGCGTGCGCGTGCTCGAGGCGCTCCCGGTGGGTGCGCTGCGCATGCTCGTGGCGCGACTGGATCTACGGAATCACCGCAAGATCGCGGTCTTTGATGGGCGCGTGGGATACATGGGGAGCCAGAATCTTACGGACCATGGCTTCAAGCGATCGATCCGCAAGAAGATCGGCCCATGGATCGACGCGTCGGTGCGGGTCGAGGGGCCGGCGGCCCAGGCGCTGCAACTCGTCTTCCTGCGCGACTGGGCGCTCGAGACCGATGAGGATGTCCACCTTGAGGACACGTATTTGCCACGCGTTTCGATCGGGGACGTGACCGACGGTCGCGTGGCGCAGGTTGTGCCGACGGGTCCGGGGCCGGACGCCGGGGCGATGCGAGATGCGCTCCTGTCGATGATCTATGGCGCGCGTCAGGAGTTGATCGTGACCACGCCGTATTTTGTGCCCGATGATGCGACGGAGACGGCGCTGATCTCAGCGGCACGGCGCGGCGTGCGGGTGACGCTCGTCCTCCCGCGACACAGCGACGCGATCGTCGTCGCGGCGGCGGGGCGATGGACGTACGAGGCCCTCCTCCGCGCGGGCGTGCGCGTCGTCGAGTTCACCGACGGCCTGCTTCACTCCAAGACCGTGACAGCGGACCGGTGCCTATCGCTCATCGGGAGCGCGAACATCGACATCCGGTCGTTCCTGCTGAACTTCGAGGTGAGCCTGTTCGTGTACGACGCGGCCTTCGCGGAGGAACTCGCCCGGCTGCAGGAGTCGTACATCGAGAAGTCAGAGCGGATCACGCTGGGGGCGTGGAAACAGCGGCCGTTCGGTCGGCGTGCGGCGCAAGGATTCGCGCGGCTGCTCGGGCCGTTGTTGTAGATGGCTCGCTCATTGGATTCGTTGTCACTTGCTGAGCAGGAAGACATCGAGGAGGGTGTCGCCGATGCCGACGAGCGCGCCGCCGGCGATCAACCCGGCACAGATCGGCTCGTGGGTCAGGACCCAGAGTCGGTTGCCGAAGGACTCCTTGGACTTGGCGTAGAACTGGTGCATGAGCCAGAAGAAGGCCGACCCGAGGAACATCCAGAGCGTGGAATCGGGCGGGATGACGAAGCCCAGGCCGAGCGCGACCGGGGAGATGAGGCTCTTGCCCTTGGTGATGAGACGGATCACCTCGAAGACGACGCCGAAGACCGCGGCGATCCCGAGGGCGTAGAGCGCGGATGGGTGGATGATCGAGGTGATGTCCTTGTCACCGGTCAGCCCCTGCATGAAGTCGGCGATGCCCTTCCACTGCACGGCGGAGGGGAACCCGAACTGCTCGGTGATGAGCGTCGCCTCCATCGACTTCGCGGGCATGTCCGAGTAATCGATGATTGGGTTCTTGGGATTGTCCTTCATGAACATGATGTAGAAAAGGGGCGTCGAGGCAAGGGCGCCCGCGACGATGCCGATGCAGTGCCCGATCGCCTGGTGGCGGGGCTTGTTCCCGAGCATGTACCCGGGCTTGATGTCCATGAGGAGGTTGCTGGCGTTGCTCGCGACCTCGGTCGTCATGACGGCGGTCATGAGGTTGACCTGGGGCTGGGCCGGGCGCATCACGCCGAAGGTGAACTGCGTGATCTTGCTGACGGCGCCCGTGGGCGTGATGCTGGTGGCGGCGGTGGAGGTCGCGGCGATGAGGGTCAGGATGATGATGAGCGGAACGGAGAGAGCGCCCATCGTCCAATCCACATCGAACCAGTCGTGCATCATCCACACACCCAGCGCCCCCACCACCGGGACGCCAACGAGGGAGATCCAGAGGGGGAACTCGATGTCCTTGAGGACGTCGTCGTCGGCCTTGTGCTTGCCGGTGAGGCCCTTGAAGGCGGCGACGAAGACCTGGGGCTTGGCGAAGAAGGCCGCCATGCTGGCGCAGACGAGCATCGCGACGCCGGGCCAGAGGAGCCACCCGGTGAGCACGTCGCGATAGCCGAACGCACTGCTCGCACTGAGTTCGGTGAGTTGCTGGGTCTTCGCGTCTATTTTTTTCACCCAGCCGCTCTGCACGACCCACCCGGCCATGCCGACGTAGGCGATGATCATCCCCGCGAACATGTTGACGGCATAGCGGATGTTCATGAGGCCGCCCGCGCCGAAGAGGGCGATGTCGAGCGTGGGCGAGAGGCCGAACTTTCGCGGATCGGCGCCCCAGAGTGTGGGGATGCCGCTCCCCGATTTCTCGAAGAGTCTATAGAACCACCCGTCGAGATGCTCGGGGATCATGAACTTGATGGCGTCGAGCCCCAGCATCTTGACCTGGATCAACGTCATATAGGCGGCCCCGCCCAGGAACTTCAGGCCGCCGCTGATGAGGCCCGCGACCACCAGGGCCTTGGCCTTGAACATGCCGATGCCGGGGTCGGAGTGGTAGAGCGTGTCGAGGACGACGCCGCACGCCGCACCTTCGGGGAAAGGCGCCTGCTCGTCATTGATGAACCGGCGTTTCATCGGGAAGGCAACGAGCACACCTAGGAGCGAAAGAACGATGGTGAACAGGATGAGTTTCCAGACGCCAATAGGCTCGTTGGTCATGAGCATGTAGGCGGCAAGCCCGGAGATGAGGGGGCCGGTCATGTAGCCCGCGCTGGTCGCGATGGACTGCATGCAGTTGTTCTCGAGGATCGTGAAGTCCTTGCCGATCCCGATGGAGGAGATGACGCGGTAGAGGGCGAAGGCGAGGATGACGCTGGTCAGCCCGACGCCGAGGGACCAGCCGGTCTTGGCACCGATATAGAGGTTGGTGGCGCTCAGGATGCCGCCGAGGATGAACCCGGTTATAGCGGTGCGGAGCGTGAGTTGGGGCATGTTCCCCTTGAAGACGTTCTCGAACCACCAGCGGTCCTTCTGGGCGACGGTGTAGGTCTTGATCTGCTCTTCGGTGAGTTGCGGGATGGCCATGGCTGAGGGTGGCTCCGGTACAGAGAGTTCGAAGAAATGCGCCCGTTCCTTCGTGGAAAGGTTGGGGGCATGGTACCGTGTCTTGACGATCGGATCACGCGCCTCCCAATCGCTTTGCCCACGAAGTTCGGGTGATGCTCGGACGATCCGTGGTCCGCTCCGTACGATCGGGCCTATGGAGCATGATGGGGAATCGGAATCGTCGTTCGGCTCACTGAGCGTCGCGGAGTTTCTGGGCGCGGTGGCGTCGAAGACTCCGGCGCCCGGCGGCGGGGCCGTCGCGTCGATGACGGGGGCGCTGGCCTCGGCACTCGGGCAGATGGTCGTGGCCTACTCGGTGGGGAAGAAATCGCTCGCCGAGCACGAGCCTCGCTTGCGTGGGGCGATCCTGCGCCTGGAGCGGGCGCGGGCGCTTCTGCTGGGCCTCGCCGACGAGGACGCCGAGGCGTACAACCTTGTCAACACGCTCCAGAGGCTTCCCGAGGACGACGAGCGGCGGAAGGCGACCCTCGATGACGCGCTCCGCGCGAGCGTGCAGGTCCCCCTGGCCACCATGGCGGCGTGCGTGGATCTCCTGCGGCTCTTTCTTGAACTCGCGCCGATCACGAACAAGCACCTTCGCAGCGATCTGGGGATCTCGGCCGTGCTTGCCGATGCCGCCGCGCGCGCGTCGCGGTGGAACGTCGTGGTGAACGCAGCCCAACTCTCGGGGGAGCAGGATCGGTTGCACACGAGCCGCCAGTTGAACGCGATGCTCCACGACTCGGCGGCACTCGTGCGCCAGGTCGAGCAGTCGTGTGAGGCCTAAAGCACCATGGCGTATCAGAACGACACGACCGAGTGGTTCGCGATTCCCGACGAGGGGACAGGGAAGGCGGGGCTTTCCTTTGAGTGCACGATGTGCGGGCGCTGCTGCACGGGGCCCGAGGGATACGTGCTCTTCACCGACGATGAGGCGAAGGCCCTCGCGGCACGTCTGGGACTCAGCCACGCTGAGTTCATCGAGCGCTACACGCACGAGACGACCCTGGGCCGATCGCTCAACGAGACGAAAACCGAGCATGGACACGACTGCGTCTTTCTCGATCGGACGAGCGTGCCGGGGCGGGCGGTCTGCGGCGTGTACGAGGATCGCCCGACGCAGTGCCGGACGTGGCCATTCTGGAAGAGCAATGTGAAGTCACCCCAGGCATGGGCGCGGGCGAGCGCGATCTGCCCGGGCATCGGCAAGGGCACGCGCCACAGCGTGCAAGAGATCCGCGTGCTGCGCGATCGCGTGGAGATGTGACCACAGTTTCAGCAATGCGGTGCTCGCGATGATGGCCTTCCGACCCAGCACGTTCGACGACGAGGACCGGACCCACGCGGCGGCGTGGAAGGCCTCGGTGATGGACGAATCGGTGGTGGCCCGGCTTGATGAGATCTACAACCGCGTCGGTGCCGAGATCGCCGAGCGCCGGCCCTTGTGCGAGGCCTCGGGGCGGTGCTGCAACTTCGCGAAGTATGGACACCTGCTGTATGTCACGGGGCTGGAGGCGGCGTGCACCATCCGGCGGGCACGCGTGCAGGCGGCAGATCCAGTCACACCACATCGAATCGCCGGAGATGAGACCGGCGCGCAGAAGCCCCCACGCTCATTGCCGGTATTGAGCAACGCGCCGACCCTCGACGCGTGTCCATTCCTCGACGGCACGTCATGCGGCGTGCACACGATCAAGCCGCTGGGGTGCCGCGTGTACTTCTGCGATCCCACGGCCCAGGAGTGGCAGCATGACCTGAGCGAGCGGGCGCTCGGGTGGATCCGCGACGTGCACGACGAACTCGGCGTGTCGTATCGCTACGCGGAGTGGCGCTGGCTGCTGGCACTGCTCGACGAAGCCTGAGAGGTGCCGAGGCATTCGCGAGTGGCGCGGCCTCGCGCTCGAAGTTGATGACGAATCAGGGACCGATAGGCCTCGCCATCGCGTCCGATCGGTGCGGAAACCGGTGGCACGTTTCGAAACAGCCCCGCGATCGTGCCTCGCAGCGTGGCCACGTGTCGCGAAAGGTTCCATCCCGCGAGCCGATGGGCCCAGACAACACCGAGTGTCCCGCCGAGGAGTATCCAGAGGCCTCGGGCGTGGCGGCGGGTCATCCAGATCCAGTTTCGCGTGGCGAGCGTGTGCCATCGTGCGGATTTCTGTTTGGCCGCAGGGCTGTCGTGCCACGCGATCCATTCCGGGTCGGCATGGAGATCCATTCCCAGCCCTCGAATCGTGAGGGCGAGATCGGTGTCGTTGCGGTAGAGAAAAAACGCAGGGCAGTAGCCGCCGGCCTTGGTCCACGCGTCGGCGCGGATGAGATTCGCGCACCCCATCGCCGGCCAGTGATTCGTGGGTTCATGAAGCCCCGGCCACTCGGGGACGCGGGTTGACGGATGCACCGGCGCGAAGGCGACTCCGGCTCGCGGCGCGCCAGCCGAGGCGTCAAGGAGCCAGGCGAGCGCGGCGAGAAGCGTCGGCTCATCCACGTGGGCATCATCGTCGAGAATCAGGAGCGTCTCACCCCGGGCGGCACGGGCGCCGATGTTGAATCCCTCAACGCCGACATTCTCTTCAAGGTCGATGAGATTCACACCTGGCCTCGCCTCACGCAGCCACACCGACGTCCCATCGGTCGAGGCGTTGTCGACGACGATCGTTTCGCGATCGATCGCGACAGTCCATGCGTCGATCGAGTCGAGCGTTCGTCCGAGGGCGTCGCGTCGGTTGAAACTCAGGACGATGACGGAGAGCACGCGGCGCCTCCGGGCGGTTGGGTTCGTCTTTCTTCGAACGGTGAATCACGAAGCGGTCGATTGCACCGGTGAGTTGGTCACAGAGTTCGGCCCGGCATTCGGCGGGGCGAACCTCGCCTCACCGGATCGAACCGGAGCCGGCGGAAGCGGATTGCACTGCCGCCGACGCATCGCGAGTCTCAACGCGAGTAGACCACCCCGGGCGATCACGCGAATCGCCTCGCCAACGCTCCGTTGTGTCGTGATCTCGCGGACGAGATAGCCATCGTTGGTGATCTGGAAGAGCGTCCGCCCGCGGAACCAGCCGGTCGGCCAGCCGGTCGGCACGATCGCGACATCCGCTTTCCCCGGAGTGAGCACTCGGAGCATGGCGGCGGCCATGTCGCGGAATCGGCGTGCGCCCAGCGAACGCTTCCCCCACGCCAGATGGTCGGCCTCGGTCGCACGGACCTCAAGCAAATCCAACTGCTCACGCAGTCCATCGAAATCCACCGAGTGAACCTTCAGGATCGGATGCACGAAGAGCCGCGAACCCGGCCGCTTCATCAGAGCCACGCGCACCTGCTCGGCGAGGCTGACGAACGGCGTCATTCGTGTTGATTGCGCGATCGGTGCGATGCCACCCTTGGGCCCAAAGCCCACGGTCCGTCCCGCAGCGGCGTCGGCCATTCCTTGGAGATGGAGATCGGCGAGTTCCGGGAGGCCCATGATCGCCTGGGCCGTCGCTCGGGCCGTGTCCACGAGCCCGCGCGTGAACCGGGTGATTCGGCCATATCCCATGCAATCGAGCGGGGCGTACGAGTTCCGCGTCGTGTAGTAGCGCACCCACGTCTGAAACTTTCGGCTGGGGAGCGGGTGATACGCAATCGCCCGAGGCGCGCCCGCGACGCGCCAACCGGTGGCCGCCCGCATCTGCAGGAACCACTCCACGTCGTCGCCATTGATGAAGATCTCGGGCATGAGGCCCGTGCGCCGGATCGCCTCACGCCGCACGAGCGTGGAGCAGGCGGCGAGATAATCGGCCTCGACGAGGTAGCGATGGTCCACGCTCCCCTGGGCTGCGGGGACGTAGTAGCCCGTGAGCCGCTGGAGTTTGCCACCGATCTCATAAACGCGCTTGGTCAATGGATCGACGAGGGCCGAGCCGACGGCCGCCAGATCATCGCGGCTGCGGATCGCGCGGATGAGTTCACGCAGGCAACGCTTCGTGGCCCGCGCGTCGCTGTCGAGGATCCAGATGAAGTCCGGCTCGCGCCGCCTCGCCCAGATCCCCGACCCCGACAGGACATGAGCCATCCCGGCGTTGAACCCACCGGCCCCGCCACGATTCTCATTCAGGCGGACGTGCTCGACCTCCAGCCCCGGGGGCGTGGGAATCTGAGAGAGCGGGACGCTCGAGGCGTTGTCCACGACAACGACAACAAGATCGATGCCGCGGCGATCGAGGCGGGCCATGTCACCGAGCAGCCGCTCGATGTCGATCGCCCGATTGAAGCACGGGGTGACCGCGGCGACTCTGTAGCGACGGCTCGCCCGCTGCGGCGGGCGCACCAGGCGAATCCGCTCACGCAACGGGACCGGCTTGAACTCGATGACCGCTTGGGCCCGACCAGGTTCGGCCAGGGGCGCGGGGGCGACGCCCGTGGGCGCCGGCTGGGCTGTCATTCGTGGAGTATATCCGTTTGGCATGCCCATCCCGGTTCCTTAGGACTTTCCGTATGACCAAGATCGGCCATCAATCGCCTCCCACGACAGCAGCCGACCCCGACTCCATCCAAACCGCACGCCGAGTTTGCCCGTAGAATGATGATCGTCCGCGGGAAATCCCACAGGCGGGATACCGAGGCTTGCCCTGCCCACAGGGGGAGAGTGGGACTCGTCGAGTCGAGGAGTTGATTCTGCGGGCAGACCAGACGAGGGACGACCCGTGATCGGCACGACGCCGAACAACGTGACGGACCACGTTGCCCACCCAGAGTACCAGATCCGTCGAGTCGAGTTTTCTTGAGCCGGAGTGATCCATGACCGATCGGTCCACCACCGTCGACCACGCCCCCACGCTGCTCCTCGAGGCGCTCGAGCCAAGGCTCGCCCTTTCGGGGACACCGCTCCCGGATGTCTCGATGCTCGAGACGGCCACGAACCCGGTGATCCGCTTCGAGACGACGTATGGCGACGTGGACTTCGAGTTGTACACCGACGACGCGCCGATCACGGTCGCGAACTTCCTGACGTATGTGAACACCGGGCGCCTCGACGAGACCTTCTTCCACCGGATGATCAGCCAGACCGGACAGATCGGGATCCTCCAGGGTGGCGGGTTCCTGTATGACAACCTCGCCGGCGTCACTCAGCCCACCGCCGACGCCCCGATCGTCCTCGAGACGACCAACCGCAGCAACATCGAGCGCACGATCGCGATGGCGCGCACCAACGACCCCAACTCGGCGACCAGCCAGTTCTTCATCAACACAACCGACAACTCGTCCGCCCTCGATCCCACCGGACCGAACACCGGGTATGCCGTCTTTGGGAGCGTCATCCAGGGGTGGGATGTCATCCAGCAGATCTTCGCCCTCGACATCATCAACGCGCAGACCGAGGATCCCGCCTGGGCCGGAAGCCTCAGCAGCGTCTTCACGACCCTTCCCGTCACCGAGCAGTACTCCCAATCCAGCGGCATCCGCGAAAGCTCGCTGGTCTACGTCATCAATGCCGAACTCATCAAGCCGGCGGGCACCAACGGCTTCTTCACGCGAGAGATGGTCTTCCCCGAGGGGAACGCCACCGCGACCTCGACCGAGACCGTCGAGTTGTTCAACCCCAATGCCGAAGAGGCGACGTACCAACTCATCGCCCACTATGAGGACGGCGTCCGCGACTCGATCATCAGTACGGGCACGATCCCCGCGAACTCCACCCTCACGCTCCCCATCTCCGTCGCGGGCCAGGCGACCGGACGCCTCGTCCGCGCCAACACGCCCTACTCCCTTGTCCTCCAGACCTCCGTCCCCACGACGGTGACGACGCCCCAACCCGTCGTCGCGACGGCCCACCGGCGCGATTTCGGCGCCGAGACGAGCGAGTCGTTCTTCGACACGACGACGGCGACCGCGACCGAACTCCGCACGTGGGACTTCTCGCGTATCGAACGCAACAGCCAGAGCCGCGAGTTCCTCCTCTGGCAGAGCCTCACCGACGAGAGCGCGACGATCACCGTGACGTTCTACACCCAGGGCGCCTCGCCACAGACCTTCACGTTCACCCTCGACGCGTACCGTCGCGGCGGAATCGAGGTCTTCAGTCTGGGCCTCGCCGACGGCGTGTACAGCGCGCGCGTCTCTTCGACCAAGCCCATCGTCGCGGCACTCTCCGACTTTGATCTGCCCGCCGTGGGCGTGACGGGGACCGCGTCCACGCCCGCCTGGGCCGTCCTCGGCACGCATGCCGGCGGGGCGTCCAAGGGTGTTATCTCCGGCGCGGAAGTGCTCAGCGGATTCACCTCGACCGTCAGCGTGTTTAATCCTTCAAACGCCGGCGCGATCGTGCGTCTGAAGTTCTGGCGCAGCAGCCGACTCACCGGCGACGCGCCGATCCAACAGTTCGCGATCACCGCCGCCAACAACCGGACCGACTTCGTCATCGACGCCGCCGCCCTCGGCCTGACCGATGGCGAGACCTTCAGCATCACCTACGAGGTCTCGAGCGGAAGCCGCGTCAGCGTGCAGTACACCAGCGTCGACGAGACCAATCGCGGCCAGGCGACGACCACGCCCCGCGACGGCCTCTCCACGATGTTCTCGAACGCGGCCCCGACGTCCACGGCCTATTTCACCGACGCCTTCCTCGACCCCACGCACGACCTCAACCAGCAGGTCCTGACGCTCTCGCTCTTCAGCCCCTTCGCCCGCATCGGATCGAGCTCCACGTACTCTGTCACGGCCCTCTTTTCCGATGGCACGTCGATCGCCGTTGCTTCGGGCGCGCTCGAGGCCGAGGCGCGGGTCGATCTCGCGATCAACACCATCACCGATGTGCTCAACAAGGTCTCGTCGGGTCCGGCCTTCCGCCGATTCTCCCTGCTCGTCACGGGGAGCACTACCGGCACCGCGAGCGGCGACATCTCGGCCTTCGCCTTCGCGCAACTCACCCGGCGCGACTCTACACTGGGCGCGTTCACCACGACCACGGCCGCGCTCACCGCAACCGGGTTGGCCTACGCCACCGATCCCGCCTTCGGTGCGTGAACCCAAGACGCGTCACTGGTCAGGGCTTGACGAAGACTTTGAACCCGCCGGTCGTCATGCGCTCCATGTCGAACGGCATCGGGCCTTTGCACATCGCCGCCAGGCGTGGATCCTTCATCACCTTCGCGTTCACGCGATCGCGGTGCGCCCGCGACTTGTACATGATCCACGAGAAGACGACGACCTCGCCCTTCTTCGCCTTTACGAGCGTGGGGAAGGGCATGCCGAAGCCGGGCTTGGGGTCCTCGACGACGCACTCGCGGTAGTCCACCGCTCCGTGCTCCATCCACACTTTGGACGCCGCCTTGGACATCTTGGTGTACGCGGGCAGGTTCTTCTTCGCGAGGGGGAGGACGAACGCATCGATGTACGACATGGCGGACTCCTTCATGTGCGAGTGAGAGTTGTGCGAGGGAGAGTAGGGTCGTGGACGGGGGCGTTCGCCCCTCCATCATGCCACGCTTAGGATGCACCGTTCGCCCGCATTCTCGCGAGCGACGCACGCACCAGGGACGCGAACGGGGAAGGGAACCATGACCACCACCGACATCGAAACACCGAAGCCCATGCGCAAACGTCGGATAATTCTGAAACTCTTCCTGGCGCTCGTGATCGTCATTGTCGCGCTGATCGCGCTTCTGCCGACGATCGCCGGATCCTTCGCGCCGGGAGCCATCGCCTCCGCTGCCGCCCCCGCGATCAACGGCACGCTCAAGGTCGACAAGGTGAGTCTCTCCTGGTTCGGCGGGCAATCGATCGGACCGGTCACCATCAACGACGACAAAGGCGCGAAGGTCGCCGATCTCACGATTTCCACGAGCAAGGGCCTGCTCGGACTCATGGGCGCCGACCACGGCACGATCACCATCTCGGGAACCGCCGACGTCGTCCGAGAGGCCGACGGCACGACCAACCTGCAGCGACTGGTGAAATCCAACAGCGCGTCATCCTCTACGCCAACAGGCTCGGGTTCCACCCCGTCATACCAGGGCCAGACCACGCTCCCCGCCAAAACCGCCATTACGCTCGCGATCGACGCGCTCAACATCACCTTCACCGACAAGGCGCTCTCCACGCCGATCTCCGCCTCGCTCAATAATCTCAGGGGCGCGATCAGCGCCACCGTCGGTGGCGACGCGACGATCAAACTCGATGCCGAGGCTAAGGAGAGCACCTCCACTCCGAGCCCTGTCGCGATCGACGTCAAAATCCAGAACTGGTCTGACGCTGCCGGTCGCGTGACGCCCGACGCCGCTCGAATCGACGCCAAGATCAATGTCCCTTCGTTCCCCGTCGCGCTCGCCGACGCCTTCGTGACGCTTCCCGAGGGCGTCGCGCCGAACGGCCTCTCAGCCGCACTCGGAAAGACCGCGTCACTCGACTTGAAGGCCCTCGGCAACGCCAAGGGTGCCAACGTCGTCCTCGATTTCCACACCGGCACGAGCGCCAATGACGCACGCCTCGCGCTGTCGGGCACGCTCGACCTCGCCAACGGCTCACTCACCGCAACGACGCCCATCATCGCACGCGCCAAGGGAGAGACGCTCCGCGACCTCGTCCCCTCACTCGAGAAATCCATCATCGACAGCGGCGCCACAATCGACGCCATGCCCGACGTCACGCTCACGATCGCGAGTCTGAGCGTCGCCACGCCCAAGAACGGCCTGGGCACCGCACCCCTCGACTTCCGCGGCGCCAAGGCCCAGATCACCCTCGAAACCACCGCGATCGCGGGGAGCGTGAAACTCGATCCCAACGCGCCCGCCAAGCCCTTCGCCGTGGAACCGCTGCGTGCTTCTGTCGCCACCGCCGATCTTGCCGGTGGCGTCACCATCAAGGCCAACTCCTCCGCGAAACTCGCGAACGACTCCGCGGGGGTCCTTGGCATCGATCTCATCGTCGGCGGCCTGCTCAACGACAAGGGCGCGCCCACCGGTGGCCTTCCTCGTTCGATTTCCGGAACCGCGGCCCTCACCAACGTCGCCACCGCGATCGCCCAGCCCTTCCTCGGCGCGACGGGTCTCGACCTCCCGCGTGATCTCGGGCCGACGCTCAACGCGAGCCTTCAGGCGCGGACCAACGCCGCCGCCGCCAACGCAAACTCGACCGCGCTCCCACCCACTGATCTCACCATCAGTGTCGATTGCCGAGAGTTGAAACTCGATGCGCCCCTGCGGCTCGAGAACGAACTTCTCACCGGTGTCAGCAAGAAACCCGTCAAACTCGACATCGAACACCTCGGCGCCATCGCCTCGCGACTCATCCCCGCGAGCGCCGGCTGGAAGATCGAGGGCCTCGCCGGCGGACCAGGGTGGGCGACGATGCTCGTTCACGACCTCCGCGTTCCCGTCGGCAAGCCCGTCGTCGGCAACGCCGCGGCCACTCTCGGCATGAGTTTCGGCGGGCTGGCCGCGATTCCGCCGTCGTCAACTGGTACGCGAGCCGAACCGGTCGCGCTCAACCAACTCTCACTCGCAGCCACGCTCCACAACGACGACGCGCCGACCTTCAAGATCACCCAGTGCGACTTCGGCTACATCGGCGTCCCCTTCACCATCGAGGCCGACATGGTCATCCAGGGCCTCTTCGCGCGGACCGAGAGCGGCGTGCAACTCACGCCCGCTGGTGCCCGCCCCGTGGGCACGTTCAAACTCAAGGACATCCCCTCGCGACTCGCGGCCGTCTTCAATACGCCCTCAACCGATGGCACGCCGACGCGCGATCTTGGCGAACTCGCGATGGCGGCCCTTGGGCCCAAGGTCAACGTGATCGTCACCGGCTCGGCCCCCGCGGGCTCGAACGCCGTCGATCTCGCGCTCGACGTGAATTCTGACAATGCGACGTGGACGACACGTCTCGCCGCGACGTCCAGGGAGATCTCGCTCACGAGCGCCTCTGGTGACCTCCGAGTCACGCCCCACGCGTTCGACACACTCACCAAGCCGGCCACGCCCCAACTCAATGAGGCGCCAAGGCCGCGTCTCGTTGAGGACGCCCGCTTCCACGTCGCGATCGAGCCGCTCGTCGTGAAACTCAATGACGACAAATCACCCAACCTCGCGTCGTCGGGTGCGCTGGCGCTCAAACTCTCGTCCCCGTCGCCCCTCGTCGTCGAGACGAAGGTCGGCGAGAACATGCAAACGATCGGCATGCAAGGCTTGGGCGTCGAGGCGCGAGTTCCGCTCGTCGCTCTTGCGGAATCCGGCGCCCCCGCCACGATTCGCGCAACTCTTGCCGCCGCCCTCAAGGACACCGCCGGCGCCGATCTCGGCACGCTCTCCGGCGAGTTCACAGGCCCCATGCTGGCCGCCAAGCCCGCAGGCGAGATGAAAGGCATACTCCGCGCCGATCGCCTCTCCACGCCCTTTGTCGATGCGATCGCCGGACAGAACGGCCTGCTCGTCGGCGCGATCGGTAGCGCCATCACCCTCAACATCGAATCGGACCTCCGCCCGCCGACCAACGCCGCCCCGGGAGCTCCTTACGAGTTCGCGGCCGCCCGCCTCACCGCGAGCGCCAGCGCCACCGCCGATCGCCTCTCGACGCCCAAGCCCTTCCGCATCAACATCGAAGAGAGCACCATCACGCTCGCCGAGCCCGCATCGGTCCGGCTCACGCCCGACCCCGCATGGGCCACGGCGTTCCTCAAGCCCAAGGCGAACGAGGCGGATTCGAAGAAGCCCGCGAACACCAAGACACCCGCGGAGCCGATGCTCACCCTCACCGAGATCGCCCCGATCGACATCGCCATCCCATTGCTCACGCTCTCAAAATCTTCCGACGAGACCGGTGGCCCACTGAAGCCCGGCGTCTTCAGCGCCGCGGTCGATGTCACCATGCCCAGCGTCGCCGCGACCACGTCCGATGGGCGTCCGCTGACTCTCACCGATCTCAAGACCACGATTCGCGCGGGCCGTGCCGACGCCTCGCCTGGTCCCGACGCGGCGAGCGTGAAACTCACCATCGCCTCTGCAACCAGCGGCGACGCCGCGCCCGCCCAAAATCTCCACGCCGAGACGATCCTCTCAATGCTTTCCGACGCCAACGGCAAGGTCACGATGGAACGCGCCCTGGTCGATGCCCAGGCCGATCTCGCCGCGGTGCCCACGTCGATCCTCGACGCGATCGCCGCTCAGGATGGCCTGCTTGCCGACGCCCTCGGACCCACCACTGCCCTGAAGGCAACGATCGTCCAGTTCCCCCTCGATCCCAAGGCCAACACAACCGCCAAGGGCACTCTCGACGTGGACTTCGATTCGCCGCGTGCCAAGGCCAAGCTCGCCGGCAACGTCGGCGACAGCGTCCTCACTTGTGCCCAGCCCGTTGAGGCTTCCATCCTCGAGATCACCGAATCGCTCGGCGGGCGACTCGTCAAAGGCCTGCCACTTGTCGGCAGCCTGAAGAAATCGCCCCAAGACGCACCCGCGCTCATCCGTGCCGAAAACCTTGCGCTCCCGCTCAACGGCGATCTCTCCAAACTCAACGGCACCCTCACCATCTCGCCAGGAGATGCCCAGTTCGCCGCCAGTTCCTACTTCGCCAAGGCCCTCTCCTTCGTCGGCGCCCATCCGGAAGGATTCGTCGGGCGCAAACTCGCTCCGCTCTCTCTCACCGTGACCAACGGCGTCGCGGCCTACCCCAAGTACAAACTGCCCCTCGGCGAGTTCACCATCGAGACCGAAGGCTCCTTCAACCTCGCTGACAACTCTGTGGATGTCGTGACGTGGATCCCGCTCGGCGCCCTCACCGACGAGGCGGCAGGCCTCTTCAAACTCAACACGGGTCTCGGCGCCGCCGCGGGTCGCGCGATCCCGGGCCTCGAGAACGCGACGATGATGCCCTTCCGCACCAGAGGGCCGGCCACAAACCCATCGACCAAGCCGGACCTCGAACTCTTCGCCAAAGACGTCGTCAAGAGCCTCAACCCGGCCGAGAAGGTCGATGACCTCCTCAAGGGCATCCCCAAGATCTTCAAATAACTACCTTCGTAGAACCCTCGAACTTCGACGCGATTGACGTGTGTCGCTACGCCCTCGCGTCGCCGACGTCGCCCAGCACATACGCCATGTCGCCCCACAACTTCTCGAAACGGGGGAGCAGCGACCGCGATTCGGGCAGACGCGTCCCGCACGCGATGAGCAGGTCCACCAGCCCCTCGAAGTCGAGCACGCTGATGAACTCGCGCTCGATCGTCGCGGGTCTGGTGTTCGTACCCGACTGCACCGCGTCGAGGTCGCCCATGTTGTGGTAGTTGCCCAAAGGCAGGCAGACGCACGTCGCCTCATATCCCGACGCGCAGAAGACCGACGCCTCGCACGCCCCGCCCGACATGAGCCGGCGTTGCCAGCGCCACGCCGACATCTCGCTCGACTTCTGAGTCGCCGTGGGCGAGGCCGCCCCGACGCCGCCCGAGACCGCCGCCGCGTGCTCCTCGGCCCGTGCGGCGATCGCCTCCGTCAGACTCGGCGAGAAGACGCTCAATCGATCCCCCACTCGCACGATCGGCCCGCCACCCACCAGCACCTCGCCCATCGCCCGGCTGTTCTCGAGCGCGATCACCCGCGCATCCACCGGCATCGTCGCGGGCCTCCCCGCCCGGCACGACGCGATCGCCCCCACAAAACCGACTTCCTCCGCGCGCGTCAGCAGCAGACGCACATCCTCACGCGGTGAGACGCGTCGCAGCACATCGAACGCCGCGAACGCCGCGACCAGTGCCGCGAGATCATCGCACACCGGCGCGTGGAGGATGCCGTCCTTGATCTCCGCCGCCGGCAAGTCCCACGTCGCGACATCGCCAACATTCACCCCCGACGCCCCACCACTACTCTCGACCTTGATCTCGTATCGCTTGAGCGGCCCTTGCTTCACGCCCTCTTCGGGCACGATCTGCCTCACCACTCGCCCGCGTACGACACCGCGAGACGTGTGGATCGCGACTCCGGCGTTCGTGAAGTAGTCCGCCATCACCCCGCCGCGGAAGGACGCCTCGACGCTCGCCGCCCCCAGCACACGCTCCACGACAAACGCCGGATGATCCATGTGGGCCGTGAAGTACACAGGCCGCCTCGCCCCACCCGCCCACGCCGGCGCCTCGAGTGCCAGGTGCAGGTTCCCGGCGTAATCTGCCGAAAGACTCACGTCCGGGCGCTTCGCTGCCCAGGCGCGAATCCACTCGATCACGCGATCTTCCTTTCCCGACGCCGTCGGAAGCCCGCACACCTCCAGCAGCCACGACCGATGCGTCTCCCTCTCACCCGTGTTCATCATGCCCGATCGTAGCGACAACCCCAAACCCTCCCGCCCTGCTCGACCTGCACGCGATGCCGTGCCATCAGGCGTTGAGATCGCGCCGGGTGTCCGCGTCCCCGAGGCCGCCCTGCGATTCTCATTCACCACCAGCACCGGCCCAGGTGGGCAGAACGTCAACAAGCGCGCGACACGCGCCGTCCTCCGCCTCTCGATCGCCGATCTCCCCCTGCGCGGCTCGGCGAGATCGCGCCTCCTCCGCCTCGGCTCGCACTACGTTACCGACGCCGGCGAACTCATCATCGAATCCGGCGAGCATCGCTCCCAGCCCCGAAACCGCGCCGAGTGCCTCGCCAAACTCCGCGCCCTGCTCATCCAGGCGATCCCCGAGCCCAAGGTGCGCAAGCCCACGAAGCCCACGCGAGGCTCCATCGAACGCCGCATCGCCGAGAAGAAACGCCGCGGCGACATCAAGAAGCGACGTTCGAGCGACATGCACTGACGCATTTTCCCCGCCCCCCCCCCACCCCGTTCACCCGCTCAACGCGTCCATCGGCATGTCCGGCGCCTCGTGCTCCGAGATCGCCGCCTCCAGAACCGATCGCAGTGCCTCGTCACGACGAAACATCAACACCGGCAAAGTCCACTCGCGAGGACCCGTCGGCGTCGTGACGTTCACCGCGCACCCGTCCGCACGCACAATCACCTCGCCCGACCGCAGATCCACCGATTCGACCGCGGGCCGCCCACGCCCGAACATCGGATACCGGAACACATCCATCCGCCCCGGCACAACTCGCACATACGCCGGATAGATGAACGTCGCCAGGAGCGAGGGCACGCCCATCGCCGCCCAGATGTCCCACGCCCGGATCTTCGACCAACCGCCCACTCCCAGTGATCGCTTCAACTGCCAGATCGCCACCATCGATACGCCAAACACGATCACGTAGAGCACCACATTCAACCACACCGCCCCGCGATATGAAAACGGCACAAAGAAGACGCGCGGCTCGAACGCCTCGCCCGTCATCGGCCTCACCGCCCACAGCCGTCGCGGCTTCCGCGCCAACACACACACCCTCCCCAACGCTCCACGCTCGCCGCCCTTCGTCCCCTTCGGCAGGATGCGACTCTCGAACCACGCCGGTATCGACTCACGACGAGGCCGAAGCGCCACCCACGCACCAAACACCGCAACGATCGTGATGATGCCAACCACATCAGCGAAGTATGGCCCGATGGCCGATCCAAACACCATCGCCACGATCGAGCCGAGCATGATCACCACACCCACAACCGCGATCGGCCCGGGCGAAAGCGTCGGCACGACCTGCATCCGGAACGACGATACAGACCCACGATTCCAGTCCTTTGCCTCGATCGTCCAATCCGAATACACAAAGCTCACGCGCCCCAGCAACTCGTCCACTTCGGACGGCCTTGCATCCACCGATTTGATCGAGTTTTGTTCAGGTGTCGTTTGCATACGAATCTCACCGGTTCAACCCAATCGAATCATCAAGACTCGACTTCGACATGGAACCCGATCCCGACCTCATCACATGGTGTCGTTCTGACCAAAGAACCCACGTTTTTCGCCCACAAAACCGGCCAGATAGCCCCCATTTGCCTATCATAGACGCACCCGAAATTCGCGTACATTTCGGACTTTTCGCGACCCCTTCAATCTGCTTTGTTTCTCATCACGATACCAAACACGCTTCTCTCATTTTCTTCTTCGTGCATCCCCCCTGAATAAGCCGGCACACACCCACGAGGCCGCCATGCCCAAGCCCGCGACCGATACACCCGCCGCCGACACCAAAGCCCCCGCGTCGCACGCCCGCTCGCGAACAACAGCCCCCAAAATCGACATGAGCACCACGCCCCCCACCCCCCACGCCGACGCGGCAACACCAGCCAAATCCACCACGACCAAGCAGGCGGGAGCCTATGGAGCCGAGCAGATCCAGGTCCTCGAGGGCCTCGAGGCCGTCCGCAAACGTCCCGGCATGTACATCGGAGGCACCGGCCTCAACGCCCTCCACCACCTCGTCTACGAGGTCGTCGACAACTCCATCGATGAAGCCATGGCCGGCCACGCCTCCTTCGTCCAGGTCACCATCCAGCCCGACGGCTCCTGCTGCGTCATCGACGACGGCCGCGGCATTCCCACCGACCCCATGAAGCACGAGGACCCCAACCTCAACGGCAAGCCCGCCGTCGAGATCGTCCTCACCAAACTCCACGCCGGCGGCAAGTTCCAGCAGGAAGGCTCCGCGTACAAAGTCTCCGGCGGGCTCCATGGCGTCGGCGTCTCCTGCGTCAACGCACTCAGCGAATACCTCGACTGTGAGGTCTTCCGCGACGGCGACATCTACTCCATCGGCTTCGAGCGCGGCCGCGTCACCACGCCCCTCGCGCACGTCGGCAAGATCCCCGGCAACGCCGCTCGAACCCGCGGCACCACCGTCACCTTTCGCCCCGATCCCACCATCTTCCCCGACGTCACATTCTCCTACGAAACCCTCGCGACGCGCCTCCGCGAACTCGCCTTCCTGAACCCCGGCGTCTCCCTCAAGTTCACCGACGAGCGCGTCGGCGCCGACGGCAAGACCCGCGCCGAGACCTTCCGCGCCGAGAACGGCCTGCTCGAATACGTCACCCATCTCATGACGGGCAAGAGCCCCGTCTCCGCCCCCGTCGTCATCAAAAAGGAAGACCCAGAGCAGTCCACCATCTGCGAGGTCGCCCTCCAATACCACGACGGCTACAACGAGACCCTCCTCACCTTCTGCAACAACATCAACAACGTTGACGGCGGCACGCACGGCCAGGGGTTCAAGGTCGCCCTCACCCGCGTCCTCAACAACTACGCGAGAAAAGCCGGCGTCCTCAAGGAAAAGGACCCCGTCCCCACGGGCGAGGATCTCCGCGAGGGCCTCATCGCCATCGTCAGCGTCAAGATCCCCAACCCCACCTTCAACAACCAGCCCAAGGAGAAACTCCTCAACCCCGAGGTCGAGGGTTTTGTTTCCGCCGCCGTCGCCGAGGCGCTCGACACATGGTTCGAGGAGCACCCCGCCGAGGCCAAGCGCCTCTGCATGAAGGGCATCGTCGCCGCCCAGGCGCGCGAGGCGGCCCGCAAGGCCCGCGAACTCACCCGCCGAAAGAGCGCTCTCGACTCTGGCTCCATGCCCGCCAAACTCCGCGACTGCAAGACCCGCAACGTCGACGAGAGCGAGTTGTACATCGTCGAGGGCGACTCCGCCGGCGGCTCCGCCACACAAGGCCGCGACGTCGAGACCCAGGCCATCCTTCCCATCAAGGGCAAGATCTTGAATGTCGAGAAGGCGCGCGTGGACAAGATGCTCAGCCACGACGAGATCTTGACCCTCATCGCCGCCCTCCGCGTCGGCATCGGGAACGAACTCGACATCTCCCGCCTGCGCTACGGCAAGGTCATCATCATGACCGACGCCGATGTTGACGGTAGCCACATCCGCACGCTCCTCCTCACCTTCTTCTTCCGCCAGATGCCCGAACTCATCCGCAAGGGCCACGTCTACATCGCCCAGCCCCCGCTCTACAAACTCGAGAAATCGGGCAAGGCCGCCAAGCACTCGGGCGAGTACGTCCTCAACGATCGCGTCTTCGACGAGACCCTCGAGCGCCTCGGCCTCGATCGCGCCTCCCTCGTCCTCCGCGATCCAAAGTCACTCGACGAGGGCGCCGCCCCCACCACCGAGCGCACGCTCGAGGGCGATCAGGCCAAGCGGGCCGTCCATCTTTTGAAGCGCCTTGTCGAACTCAGCACCATCGCCGAGCGACGCGGCGTGCGCTTCAACGACCTCCTCGCCCAGCGCGACAACGACCCGACCAGGAAGCACCGACTCCCCACCCACCGCGTCACCTGGCGCGGCGGCACTGGAACCACCGGCGACGAGGGCGCGGGCGAGGCCTTCGCCTGGTCCGAGGCCGACGCCCTCGACATCATCGCAAAGAACCAACTCCGCCTGGTCGTGGACTCCGCCGAGACCGAGACCGAGTCACCCGAGGCCGCTCGAGGTCGCCCCGCCCAGATCAAGGAACTCCACGAGAACAAGGAACTCGACCGCCTCTTCGTCGAACTCGCCCAACTCGGCTTCAAGCCCGACGATTACTCGCGCGTCCTCGTCGAGTCCGTCACCGGCGAGAAACTCACCACACGCTTCGCCTGGATCCTCCACGAGGCCCACGACGCCGACCACGCCAAAGACGACTCCAAGCCCGACGACGCCGACACGTCCGACGACACCGAGCCCGAGTCCACCGTCCGCCGCCGCACGCCCACCAAAGGCCGCCAGGTCGAGTGCCCCAATCTCTCCAGCGTCCTCGATGGCCTCCGCGAGATCGGCGGGCGTGGCCTCCGCGTGAAACGCTTCAAGGGCCTGGGCGAGATGGACGCCGCCGAACTCTGGACCACCACCATGGACCCTTCCACGCGAACGCTCCTCCGCGTCTCGTGGGATGTCGCCAGCGGCGCCGACCAGTTGTTCTCGGTCCTTATGGGCGAGGCCGTCGAGCCACGCCGCCGGTTCATCGAGGACCACGCCCTCGAGGCGAAGAATCTCGACGTCTGATCTTCGCCCGACCTCATAGAGCCGCCAAGGTTTCCCGAGTGAAACCATGCGACGTGTGCGGCCTGCACAACCCGCACCATTCCTTCCCCCGACTGCAAATTCGAACATCGTGCTTGCCGATGAAGGTCACTGTCTCAGTTGCCGATCGATCCGCCATCACCTGTTCCGGCGGTCCGCCGGACGCAGCACGGGAGTGGCGATGTCGACCGCGAGGAAAATCCCCCTCAACAAGACCAAGACCGGCGCCTCAGGCCGGGTCAACACCATTGGCATCCAGGGCAAAGACCTCGATGCTCTCCTCGAAGCACTCGATGCTGGACGTTCCAACGAGTCCAATAAAAAGCGAGACTTCGTCCGCTGGCCCTTCCGCCAGTCCTCGCTCCTCGTCCACATCTTCCAGAACGGCGGCTCCAACCCAACCCCGATCCACGTCGCCTGCCGGAACCTCAGTTGCGGCGGCATCAGCCTCCTCCACAGCGCCTATGTCCACCTCGGCACCAAGGTCCAGGTCACCCTTCCCCATCCCGAGCGGGGCAACGTCTCCATCGCCGCGTTTGTGGTCCGTTGCACCCACCTCCGAGGCGTGATCCACGAGATTGGCATCAAGTTCAACAAGCCCATCCAGGCCCGCGAGTACTTCAAGACCAACACCACCAACACCCAGTTCTCGCTCGAGCACGTCGAGGCCGGCAATCTCGTCGGCACTCTCATCTACGTCGACGACTCCGAACTCGACCTGCGCATCATCCGCCATTACCTCCGCGAGACCCAACTCCGCCTCCGCACCGCCCCCAACGCCGAGGAGGCCCTCAAACTCGCGCGAGAAGGGTGCGACCTCATCATCGCCGACTATCAGATGCCGGGGATGACCGGCATCGACTTCGCCGTCGAGGTCCGCAAACTCGGAATCAACACCCCCATCATCATCACCACCTCCGACACCAGCCCCGTCACGAGGCAGAAAATCGAGACCGTCTCGGTCAACGGCTTCCTCGCCAAGCCCGTCACCCAGGACATGCTCCTCCGCGCCGTCGCCGAGTTCCTCGTCGCCAGCAAAGACGGCACGATCGGCGGCACGACCAGCCTCGATCGCGACAACCCCAACTACGTCCTCGTCGAGGCCTTCATCGGGCAGATCCCCCAGTTCTTGAAACGCCTCAACGACGCGATCTCACGCGATGACGACCACGTCGCCAGGACCGTCGCCATGCAACTCAAGGGCCTCGCCCCCACGCTCGGGTTCGATGTCTTGGGCAACGTCGCCGATGAGGCCGCCACGATGCTCGCCGCCACCGCCAGCGTCACCGAGTCGCTCCGCAGCGTTCGATCGCTGATCGCGTCCCTGGAGCGGGCCGCCGCCGCCGGCGCCGCCTGATTGGCGAACGCCCCATCACCCGCCCCCAAACATCCCTCGAAAAGGGTGGCCAACGGGACTCGAACCCGCGACCCCCGGGATCACAACCCGGTGCTCTAACCAACTGAGCTATGGCCACCATCCGCGGGACCATTCCCGCAAGCCGTAACCATACGGCCTGACCCCCCGGGCGACAACCGCACACCCACCTCCAGGCCATCCCCCCAGATTCGTCCCGATACGAACGATCCCCCCAACCGGCACAACCGCACACCACTCGGGGGATCCGCACGCGCATACTCACCCCACCTGTCCGATGGTGACATCAGGTCCCCCGACCACGGGGCCGGTTCGTCGGACGGGTCGCCTATGCCCCCAGTTGCCCGAAGAAACTCGCTCAACCTCAGTGCGCCAGCGCTCGCGAAGGTCCTCGCCGCCCTCGATGCCGCCGAGAGCGCCAAGGGCGCACCCTCCGCCAAACGCGAGGCCTCACGCTGGCCCTTCCCCGCCGAGTTCGTCCCCATCGGGCTCATGCACGCCGATGGCACGTCGTCCGAGTTCATCGCCGCCGGTCGGAACCTCTCACGCAACGGCATCGCCGTCCTCCACAACGCCTACCTCCATCCAGGCTCAACCTGCCGCATCAAACTCCACCACCTCCGCAAGGGCGCGATCATCATCCGTGGCAAGATCCTGCGATGCATCCATCGACTGGGGATGATCCACGAGATCGCCATCTGCTTCGATGTGCCGATCCGAGTCCGCGACTTCATCAACCCCGACCCCTTCGCCAACGCCAACACGCTCGAGAAGGTCAACCCGGAACAACTCCAGGGTCGCGTGGTCATCATCGCCCACGACGCCATGGAGTCGCAATACATCCACCGCCTCCTCTCCGCGACCAATCTCGCGATCCGCGTCCACAACGAGATCAAGGGGAACGAGTCATCGCTGCAATCGTGCGATCTCGTCATCGTGAGCGCCGGCATCCCCGGACGTTCCCCCTCGGAGATCATCCAGGACCTCCGCGACATGGGCGCCCTCACGCCGGTCATCATGGTGACCGCCGACTCGGGCCCGCTCACGCGCCAGAACATCTCCGGGGCGCGAGCCCAAGCCTTCCTCGCCCACCCGCTCAGCCAGTCCTCGCTCATGCGCGCCTGCGCCGAATGGCTCCTCATCGAGCGCGAGAACTGGGCGCCCTCCCAGGCTTCCGGGTCCAACGCCGGCCAGGCAAACTCCTCCGCCGAACTCTCTCAGGCCGGCGCCCTCCTCCAGATCGCCGTCAGCGAGTCCAACGTCGATGAGGCCACCACCGCCGTCGAGCGGATCCTGAACATCTCCCGTGCCCAGGGCTTTCGCCCCCTGATCGCCATCGCCGAGACCGCCCTCGAGTCCATCAAGACCACCGGCTCACTCAAGGACTCTGAATCGCATCTGACGGCACTCTCGGCAATCTGCGATAACTCGCAGGCCAACGCCAAGTCCGCCTAGACCAACCGTCCACCTCACCGAAACCGTTCCAACCACTGGCCAAACCAGGGGATGGCGCTCTAGGCTTACGGCTCCCCCCGACCCGTCCACCTGTGCGACGCCGGCCGAGAAACCGCGTTGGGGGAGCGCCATCGATACCCGACGCCAACTCAACAGACCACGAGTTCCACACCATGAGCACCGATTTGCTTCACGGCCTCGACCTCACCCCCCACCGCGTTCTCACCAACGCCCCGTCACCGGAACTCGTCGAGCGCGCCATCGCCGCAGGCGAGGGGAAACTCGCTTCCAACGGCGCCCTGGTCTGCCTGACCGGCGACCGCACGGGACGCAGCCCCAAGGACAAGCACCTCGAGGATGTCCCCGCCATCCACGACAAGATCTGGTGGGGCAAGGTCAACACCCCCGTCACGCCCAAGCAGTTCGACATGGCGCTCGAGATCGCCAAGAAGCACCTCAACTCGCGACCGAGGCTCTACAGCTTCGAGGGCTACGCCGGCGGCGATCCGAAGTATCGCCTGGGCGTGCAGGTCATCACCGAGCAGGCCTGGCACAGCCTCTTCGCGAGCACGCTCTTCATCCAGCAGGGCACCCAGGCCGCGGGCGTCAAGCCCGGCCAACCGACCCCCGCCTTCAAGAAGGACTGGACGATCATCAATGCCGGCACACGCCGCCTCACTGCTGAGGAGCAGGCCGCCATGGGCTACAAAGCCCCGGTCTTGATCGCCCAGTCGCTCACGCGCAAGTGCGTCGTCATCCTCGGCTCCGAGTACGCCGGCGAGATGAAGAAGAGCATCTTCTACGCCATGAACTACGACATGCCCGAGGCCGGCGTCTTCCCCATGCACTGCTCCTGCAACGTGGACCGCAAGACCCACGAGAATCCCGCCCTCTTCTTCGGGCTTTCCGGCACCGGCAAGACCACCCTCTCCGCCGACCCCAACCGCGCCCTCATCGGCGACGACGAGCACGGCTGGTCCGACCACGGCGTCTTCAACTTCGAGGGCGGGTGTTACGCCAAGTGCATCAAACTCTCCAAGGAGGGCGAGCCCGAGATCTGGAATGCCATCCGCTTCGGCTCGGTCCTCGAGAACGTCATCATCGATCCCGTGACACGCGTCCCCGACTACGACAGTTCTAAACTCACCGAGAATACCCGCGTCACCTATCCCGTCGATTTCATCGAGGGAGCCGTCATTCCCAGCGTTGGCGGGCACCCCAAGAACGTCATCTTCCTCACCGCCGATGCCTATGGCGTCATGCCCCCGGTCTCCAAACTCAGCCCCGAACAGGCGATGTACTACTTCATGAACGGGTACACCAGCAAACTCGCCGGGACCGAGGCCGGCGTCACCGAGCCCCAGCCCAACTTCTCCCCCTGCTTCGGCGGCGTCTTCCTCCCACGCCCTCCCGTCGTCTACGCCCACATGCTCGCCGACAAAATCAAGAAGCACGGCACCAACGTCTGGCTCCTCAACACCGGCTGGACCGGCGGACCTTATGGCACGGGCAAACGCTTCAGCCTCAAGTACACCCGAGCCTTTGTCACCGCGATCCTCGATGGCTCGCTCGCCAAGTCCACCTTCTCGCCGGACCCGATCTTCGGCCTCCCCATCCCCACGAGCGTCCCCAACGTCCCCAGCGACGTCCTCCAGCCCCGCGGCACATGGAAGGACTCCGCCGCCTACGACGCCCAGGCGAAGAAACTCGCCGCTCTCTTCCGCGAGAACGACAAGCAGTTCGACATGCCCGACGCCGTCCGCAAGGCCGGCCCCCGCGGCTGACGCAATCTTTACATTCGTCGTCCTCCACGCCGCGACCACCCGCGGCGTTTTCTTTGGTATCATGCCGGGGAACTTCGAAAGGAGGCCCCGTGCACGCCCGCCTGCCACTCCGAATGAACTTCCACGTTCTCCTGGCCGCGACGCTTGTGTGCGCCACCCTTGTGTTCCTCCCCTCGTGCGGCGAGAAGGACTACAACGCCCGCGAGGCTCGACAGGCTTTCGAGGCCTGGCAGAACGCGTACTCGTCGAGCGACACGAAGACCATCGCCGACATGTGCCAGAAGGACACCATCGATCGCTACACCAGGCTCATCCCAATCGCGCTCGCCTTCGGCAAGCGGGAAGAGATCCGGGCGATGTCCAACGCTGACAAGTACGAAGTTCTCTTCATGCGGGCCATGGTTCCTCGGAAGGAACTCCTCAAGATGGACGGTCGGGCCTACGTGGAATACATGGCCCGGATTGGGCACACGATGGACCCGCGCAAGCGAATGCTCCCGATCATGAGGGTCCGTGCCACCGATGACTACGCCGACATCACACTCAAGGCCGAAGCCAACGGTCAGGCCGCCACGACGTTCCGCCTCGTTCGAGTGGGAGATCGATGGCTGTTCGACGAGAGAGACCGCCTCCAGGCGATCGAGCAAGAACTCTCCGGATCGCCTCGTACCGTCAGTTCAGAGACCGACCGAGCCTTTGTACGAGGCCTCGGCACCGTTGCTGGACTCACGGACCGCGACCTCACCGATGTCTGGGATCGTTGTATCCGATAGCCCATCGCTCCACTTTCCGGGCCAAACTCGAGAGCCAGCCATGCAGAACATGAAACAGATCATCCTCGCGTTGGTGCTCCTCGTGGCGCTCCCGGGCTGCGATGATCCCAATGCCAAGAGCGTCCGTACCGCGTTCAACGCCTCCCTCAACGCCACGGGCGAGGAAGTTCTCAACTTCTATTCCAAGGCGACCTTCGAACAGATCGAACGACTGGCGAAGATCGCGCTCAAGGCCTCGCGGGCCGAGGTGCAGCGCCTCAAGCCCTCCGATCGCCTCGCCGTCCTCCAACTTCGGGCCCAATTCAACACGACGCAACTCACGAAACTCAGTGGGCGTCAACTCATCGCCGAACTGGGCGATACCGTCTGGTGGGCCGACGATGAGTTCCCGCCCCGCGTGACCAAGGTCCGCGCCACCGACGAGTGGGCGAACATGGACCTGGAATACCGATTCTCCCGTCGCCAGAAAGCCAAGGTCACCATCCGCTGGGTCTTTGAGGACAACGAGTGGCGAGTCGACGACGCTTCCATGGCCGCCTATCAGGATCGTCTCGTAGAAAACTTCGCAAGCGATCTTGGCAAGTCCGTTGATGAGGCGATTCTCTATCTCATCGACGACTGGTACTTCGGCCGCGGCGTCCCCGCCGCGATCTGGGATCGCCCCGTCGGCGGCCCGTGATCACACCATCACCCGACATGTGGACCCACTACAGGCTCACTCCGACTTCGGCGCGGCCACCGCAGGTTGCGAGATCGGCCGTGGGCCCGTCAAGATCGGCGGAGCATCCACGAGTTTCGCATCGATGATCCTCGGCGGCTCACCGACCGGCTTGCTCGGCTCGCCACTGGGAGAGGCTTCGACCTTCACGCTCTCGAGCGCTTTGACCGTCTCCTTCCCACGCACCGTCTCGCCGAACGCGCAGTAGTTCCCATCCAGGAAGTTCGTCCCCTTCCGGCTGAAGCACAGGAAGAACTGAGACCCCGCTGAGTTCGGATCGCCCGAACGCGCCATCGAGATCACGCCGATGTCGTGCGGCAGACGCGATGGCTCGATGTCGATGTTGAACCCGGGACCGCCGCCGCCCGTCCCCGTCGGATCGCCCGACTGCGCCATGAACCCCTCGCGACCATCGCGAGGCCCGATGATCCGATGGAACGGGATGTCCGTGTAAAAACCGTCGGCCACCAACTGGCGAAAGTTCCATGCCGTGTTCGGAGCCTGATCCGGACGGAAGCGGATCTCGACCTCGCCCAGCGTCGTGTTGAGCACCGCGTGCTGGTCCTTGTAGATCCGCACGCCCGAGACTTGGGGCGGCGCCGGCGCGAACATCACGCCACCGGTCTGCGGATTGATCGACGCCGACGCCGGATTCCGCATCGGCTGCACGACGACCGGCGAGCCCAGCGCTTCGGTCCCCGAGTACAACTGCAAGTACTTCACGCTCGTCGCGGTCTTCGACCAGAACCCGTCGAACGCCGAGCGAAGGTCCACCTTCCCCGCGACGACCGAGACCGACGCCACGGGTTCGGGGTTCGCGTACACATCGCCGCTATAGACCTTGATCGAGAGTTCGCCCTTGCCGCCTGAGTCGGCCACGTCGACCATCACGGGCTTGTCGACGCCGAAATAGGTGCGTGTGGGGCTGAGTTGCGCCAAGGCCGGGGCGCCCATCGCGGCCCATCCAGCGAGGAGCACGAGGCGAGAGATCATCGTTCGAGTGTTCTGTGTGGTCATGCCAAAATGTAGGCCCACGCACCCAGGGGCATCACGTGCCCCAACGACTACTGCAAAGGGCACACACGACCATCACAACAACGCACGCCGGCGCGTGTGACGACGAGGAGTGCAGCGATGTCCACGCTCCCTCATCGATCTGGAATGTTCGGATTATCGTGCGAGGGCCGCACGATTGATCGAGCCCGCGCCGAGGACATCCGACACGATCTCGGACGTGTCGAAGAAGTGCCACGCGTTCTCGACCGGCGACGCGCTGACGGCGTCTTCCTTCTTCTCGGGGAGCGCCTCGCTCACCATCAACCGCGGATCGGGCACCCACACCACCGAGAGATCCGCCCGGAAGACATTCGAACCCACGCGGTGGTTGTAGTCCGACTGCGTGCGAAGCCCATCGGAGACCAGGGCCGAGTGCTGCGGACTAATGCGATACATCACGTTCGTGAGCGGCGCACCAGGCCCGCTGCTCGATGGACCCGCCCCGCGATAGTGATAGTTCCCCGCGATCTCGCTCATCGCGCCCTGGCTCCACGCCTGGGCATACACCCGAAACGAGTTCTCGCCATGGTGCGAGGGGCAGTAGAACAGACGCCCATCGGTGATGAACTCGGACGAGTGCAGCACGCCAAGCCCATCCCACCCCGTCATCGCCGGTGAGGTTGCGGGCGTGACCGAGGCCATGCTCGGATTCACACGGATCATGATCATCTGCTGCGGCTGGGACGCCTCGCGCGCCACGATCGAATCGAACGGCAGGAACACGCTGCTGGGCAGCATCCCGTCGTGCTGATCCGAATAGAGCGCGATCGCAATCCCGATCTGCCGAACGTTCGACCGACACGCCACACGGCGAGCCGCCTCGTTCACGCCCGAAAGCGTGGGGATCAGTATCCCGATGAGCACGCCAATGACCGCAATCGTCACCAGCACGTCGATCAGCGTGAACGCGCGACGAGACGCGCGAACCCGAAGCCCGCCGCCTGATGCAGATTGCAGTTGCCCCCGCATGTTCCCCAAGAGGTCCATGCCGTCGATTCCCAACTCAGGATCCCGCAGGCACACCCGGCCCACGTAGTCCTTCAAAAAATCTATCGACTTTTCTCGATTCATGCAACCCACATACTGCCCCTATTCCACCTTATTTTGATGCACACACAAAGACTCTGATTCCATACAAAACACAAACATGATTTGCGATGTCTCCTACAATCCTGATCTCGGTCGTGGGGATCCCACTTGTGGTCACCAACGTATCAGTGCCTGTCCGGATCGTTCCCGGACGACGGAGGACGCCACTCGGCAACGAATTGCCGCGTGGAAACTCTTCCAAGGCCAATATTTGTGGTATCGTGTGGGGACATGGCCGAACGAAGGACCAAGCACGACGATTCCGACCGCGACTTGATGCAGCGGGTAGCCCAGAACGATCAGGAGGCTATCGCCCATCTTTACGACCGCTTTGGCTCCCTCGTCTACAGGATGGCCCTCCAGACCATGCCTACCCGCGCCGAGGCCGAGGACGCCGTCCAGGAGGTCTTTGTCCGCCTCTGGAGGACCGCAGGCCGATATGACGACGCTCGGGCCGCCCTGGTCACCTGGGTGATGCTGATTACCAGACGTCACCTGGTGGACAAACTTCGACGCAACCGCGCCCGCATCAAGGCCGGATCGTTGGAGGCGGCCCTCCCGGGCAACTTCCCGGCCTCCAAGGCCGATTCGTCACGATTGGAGCAAGAAGAGAAACTCAAAGCGCTGATGAAACGAATAGACGCCCTGCCGGAACTCCAGCGAACCGTGGTGCTCCGGGCGTATCTGGGGGGGCAGACCCTCCGACAGATCGGCGAAGAACTGAACACCCCGCTGGGGACGATCAAGTCGGCGCTCAGCCGCGCACTCGTGAGGCTGAGAGAACGGATGGGTGAGGAGTTGGTTGTATGACGATTCGTGAACTACTCGAGGCCGCACATCTCGACGCCCTGGGCCTCCTTGACGAGTCCGAGCACCGCGAGTTCGACCACGCGTTCGATCGCGCCTCGCCTGAGATCCAGGCCCACGTCCGCACCGAGCAGGCCCGCTGGGCCGGCTCGCACGCCATCCTGCTCGATACCGAGCCTCCCGCCTCGCTCCGCGAGCGCGTCCTCAAGGCCATCCGCGCCGAGATCGAAGCCGGCACAACCGTCGAAGACAGCGCCTTGGGCGATGCCGTCGCGGGTGTGATCGCCCGTGGCAACGTGGTTATGGCCCCGGCCTCAAAGGTCCGCGTCTCCCCGGCGTGGCGCGCCGGCGCCATCGGGTTCGCCTCCGCCGCCGCCCTGCTCCTCGCCGCCTTCGTCTATGTCTTCGATACCAACTCGCGCCTCGCCGAACGCATGGCGAGCGACCAGTTGCTCGGGTCCTACGTGAAGTCCTTCGGCGGCAACCGCTTCCAGGATGTCGTCTTCACCGACGCTCACCAACGTCGAGTCTTCAAGGCCGAGCCGGGCTTCAATGCCGAAAAGGCCCTCGCCGCCATCCATTTCGCCGACACCTGGGACAAGGCCCAACTCTTCGTCAAGGGCGTCGCCGCCATCCCCGGCGAATCGTTCCGTCTCGTCGAGGTCGATGAATCGGGCGCTGTCCTCCGCGAACTCTCCCAGTTCGCCTCCAACGGGCAGTTCGTGAGTCTGCAGGTTCCCATCGCCGCGAGCGAACTGAAACCCGGCATGCGACTCGCGATCGCGTCCGCCGCCGTCGGACAGTCGTCGTCGGCCGCCCGCCTCCTGATGACCGTCACCCTCTGACGATCCTCGCTCCGGGGTACCCCCTCGCTCCGCGAGGGCTCTCTCTCCTCGTCCTACTCCGTTTATCCCACCAGACAGGCGCGAACTCCCGCTTCGCAAGAGCGGCACACTCGCCGCCCCGGGCAATCACCACACTCACATCTTCCGCGGGTCGGGCCAGTGCGCGTCCTCCAGGATCGCCGCCATCTGCGTGTCCTGCTCGAACTTCGTCTTCGCCGAGGCGAGGCGTCGCCAGGCAGCAAAGCCCACGAAGAGCGAGAAGAGCGTCCCGCCCCCCATCATCGACGCCGCCGCGATGAACTGCGTGTTGTCGATCGGGCGTGACGCCGCCTTCGCGGGTGTCGGGGGCGTGGTCGAGCCGCCGTCGATCCGCTCGGTGCGGGCCGCGTTCGCCTCGCTCGCGAGCGCCGTCGCCACGGTATCCAACTCGCGCTCGGCACGATCCGGCCCATCGCCGATCCATTCGAGTTTGATCACGCCGTCCGCCGGCGAGGTGTACGCGAGGTCCTCGCCGAGGCGCTTGGAGACCGTCCCCGCCGACGACATCGACTCCATGCTCTTGCGCGCAAACCGTTTGGCAACGGCGTCCACGAAGCGCGGATCCTTCAGCAGTTCCTCGTGGTACCGCTGCCACTCGGCGAGTTCCGCCGGGTTCAGCGCCCGCCCGCGACCGTCGGCCCGGAGTTCTGTCGTCGCCACATACCGCCCGGGGAGCACCTGCATCGACACGACCCAACTCATCGCCGCCCAGATCAGCACGGCGACCGCGGTCAGCATCGTGGCTACCCCGGCTTTCCCCATCGCGTTGACCTTCTGCGTCTTCCGCTGCGCCTGCATCAACTTCTGATGCACCTCCGAGAGTTCCGCACGCTGGTGCAGCAACTGCTCGCACAGGTCGAACTTCTTCTTCATCATCTCGCCGGCCTTGCGCAACTTGTCCGCGCGCGCGCGCACCAGCGACTTGTAGTGACGCAGACGCGTCAGGCGACGCTCGAGCGCCTCCTCGCGATCGCTGGGCATCACCGCCACGGCGTTCGACTCGGCCTCCCGAAGCATCCGCTTCGTCTTGATCAGTTCCTCCGCCACCGTGTCGAGTTTGTCCTGGGCCGTTGTCCACTCGCGTTCGGCGGCCTCGGCACGATCGAGCATCTCCTGCTGCGACGCGTCGCGACGCTCGATCTCCTGCTGGAGTTCCGCCGCCAGCGAGCGGGCGCTCTCGAGCGATTCCCGCAGTTCCGCGTCGTCGGGCGCAACGCCCGGCGCCTCTTCCGCCTCGGTAAGTCGGGCACGCAGCGACTGGATCTCCACCTCGAGTTCCGAGAGGTGCTCGGCCCGCTGCTGCAGCGACGCCGTCAACTCTTCCACGTGCGCGTGCTCGGCACGCCACGACTTCTCGTACTCCTCCACCATCTCCGTCAGCGACCGCACGCGCTCCGTCAACTCGGCAACCTGCGCCTCGTGGGCGGCCTCGGCCTGCGGGTCCACCCGCGTCACGCGACGCGCCTCCTCCACCTGCGCCTCAAGTTCCGAGGCCCGGATCAGCGTCCGCCCCAGATCCGCCCCGAGTTCGCCCGCCCGCGCGATCGCCCGCTCCACCTGGTGCTGACGCTGCTCGGCCAGATCCTCGGCCTCGAGCAGACGCGTCCGCAGCGACTCGATTTCCGACTGCGCGTCCATCAGTTCCTGCGATGTCCGCTTGAGATCCCGCTCGCGACGCTCCACGTCCTGACGCATCGACTCGATTGCTTGACGCTCGCGGGCCAGTTCGCCCTGCTGGTCCTCGGTTGACAAGCGCATCTGCTCCACCTGCGCGCGCGCCTGCGACAACTCGTGCCCCTGACGCTCAAGCGCCTCGCCCGACGCCGTCGACTCGGCCTCGAGTTCCTCCGCCCGGCGCGTCAACTGATTGACGGCCTCGAGATGCTCCGCCTCGCGCCGACGCAGGTCCTGCTCGCGAGACTCGAACTCGGCTCGAAGCGCCTCGACCGTCGACCGCTCCTCCTGGGCCTTGGCGACCTCCGCCTCCAGCCCGGCGCGCTCGTTCTCGACCTCGCGCACACGCTCGGCGACCTGATTCTGGCGCATCACCAGGTCGACCTCTCGCTGCTCGAGTTCGGCCTTCTTGAACTGGGCCTCGTCGTACAGCGCGCGCAACGCCGTCAGCGCGTCCTCGAAGTTCGAGAACGCCGAGATCACCTTCGACGCGTGCGACGCGTCGAGGGGCTTGGCGGAGTTCTCGGAACTGGTGTGCGGCGTCGATTGATCCATGGCCCTCTTCTCCGAAGAAGCAGTTGCGTTCCAATGTCACGACCCGGCACGTCGGCCGGATCCTCAAACCAGCGTCCTATCGACGCGCCGCGCACCGGCCTGCATGCCACGGGCGTCGTTTTCGGCATCTCCGGGCCATGTCCCCCTCACAATCCGGATCGCCCAGTGTGCCCATGGGGTCGTCGCCCCGTCCGAACACCGATAACATGCGGGTGACTGCTTCGGCGTAGAGGCACATGGGCGGGAGAAACCCGCGACCGGATCACGCATCCAAACCGGCGACACGCTGGCCCGCCGATTCAGAACGATTCAGACTCAGTACGATCAGAGATCAACTCAAGGAGACCGCTCATGAAGTGCGCCTGTGGAACAAGCCTCTGGACCGGACTGCTCGCGACTGTCGGCATCATCGGCGTCGGCGTCGGCGGCTACAACGCCATCACGACCGGGTGCCCCTTGGGCATGTGCTCCAAAGACTCTGTGTCGTCGAGCATCACGCCCACGAGCACGACCGGCGGTACCGATTCCTCCGGGTGCTGCTCGGGCGAAGCGAAGTCCGACTGCTGCGGCGGCGAGGCCAAGAGCGGGTGCTGCTCGGGTGAATCGACGCCGAGCGATGAGAAGACGGAGCCGAAGATCGTGGCTCCGGTCGATGCGCCTGAGGCCGCGAAGCCTGTGGCCTCGAACAACTGATCTTCGACAATGAGGTCTTCGACAACTACGACTTCGCAACTACGACATCGATCACACCAAAGCACAGGCTCGCCTGTGCTTTTTCGCTTCTTGTCTCCGGGCAACTTGGAGATGAGTGCACGACGGTCGTCGAACACCAAGAGCCTCAATAGACTCTTCGCATGGCGATGTTCCTCCTGAAGACCGAGCCGGGCGAGTACTCGTTCGCCGACCTCGTGCGCGAGAAGCGTTGCGTGTGGTCGGGCGTGTCGAACCCCGGTGCGCTCATCGCGCTGCGCTCGATGCGCAAGGGCGACGAGATATTCATCTATCACACGGGAAACGAGAAGGCGATCGTCGGGTTGGCGAAGGCCGCGTCGAACCCGTATGAAGACCCCGAGCGTCCCGGCACGACGGACGAAGGCCTGCCCAAGTTCGCGGTGGTGGATCTCATGCCGGGGAAGCCGACGAAGACACCCGTCACGCTCGCGGCCATCAAGGCCGACACACGATTCGCGGCGTTCGGGCTGGTGAAGCAGTCACGATTGAGCGCGATGCCCGTGCCGGAGGCGTTGGCGAAGGTGCTGCGGGAGTGGATGGGGCTTTGACAGAACGAAACGAAGCCAGCAGAGTTACGACCGACGCCGGCGCTCCTCCTCGATCGTGCTGAGGACATCCGCCTGGTGATCCGCGTGGTAACTGCTCCTCACGAGCGGGCCGCTCTCGACGACCTTGAACCCTCGGGAGAGTCCCTCGGTCTTGAAGATCTGGAACTGCTCGGGCGTCACCCAACGGTCGATCGGAAGGTGATTCCGCGTCGGCTGGAGGTACTGCCCGATGGTGAGGATGTCGCAGGAATCAGCGGCATGTGTCGCGGCATTCGGCATTCGTGATTCGGCATTCGTGACGCGTGTGCCGCGTTGGACCTGATCCATCAGGTCGAGGACTTCCTCGTCGCGCTCGCCGATGCCCACCATGATGCCGGTCTTCGCGACAAGGCCCTGATCCTTCACGCGCCTCAGGAGTTCCACCGAGCGGTCGAACTTGGCGCTCGGCCTCACGGCGGGGTACATCCGGCGGACGCACTCGATGTTGTGATTGATGATGTGGGGCTTCGCATCGATCACCATCTGGAGCGCGCCCCAGTTGCCCTCGAAGTCGGGGATCAGCACCTCGATCGACATCGTCGGGCAGGCCTCGCGGCTGCGGAGGATCGTCTCGGCCCAGATCCCTGCCCCGCCATCGGGGAGTTCGTCGCGGTTCACGCTGGTGATGACGATGTGTTTGAGGTTCGCTTCCTCCCACATCAATCTCAGGCTCTCGGCGACGCGCCGAGGCTCGTCGCGGTCGAGCGTGGGCGGGCGGCCCGTCTTCACGTTGCAGAAGCCGCAGGCGCGGGTGCAGGTGTCGCCCAGGATCATGATGGTCGCGACGCCGCGCGCCCAGCACTCGCCGAGGTTGGGGCAACTGGCTTCCTCGCAAACGGTGAAGAGGCGATGCTCCGAGAGGACGCCCTTGAGGCGTTTGTATCCCTCGCCGCCGGGCACCTTCGCTCGGAGCCAGGGCGGCTTGCGCTTGAGGGACAACTGCGAGACGGCCCCGCCCTCGTTGTTGAGGACCATGTTGCTGAGGCTGAAGGCCGGTGGATCGACGCGGCGGAGGGGATCGCCCCCGGCGGGCCTGGGGTGGCGGGCCAGGGTGCGGGTGGTGGGATCCGACGCGGCCGGCTGGAGCGCAGATTTCGCCGCTTCATGCTTGGCAGCGGTAGGCACGATGTGCCTGGGACCCGGGGCGCTGGCGGTGGTACCGATCTCGTCCATATCCACAGTGTAGGAATCGGCCCGATCGGCTCCGACGACGCGAGATGATGGCATGGAAATCTCGCTCTCACGAGGATGATGACCGCCACATCGCGGAGCGGGGTGCCTTCCTGGTGGGGATTCTCGCGTTGCAGTGAGGGTCTCGCCGATCCAACGTCTCGCTGGTTGCACTCGTATTATCGGCCGTCGCGATCTTTGTCGCGGCATCGACGTACTGTCCTCACCTGTCCCGGTGCACACGGCATCGGGCTCGCTTCCTAAGGAGCCGTGCGTGGACTCGCACACCCATTCTGCCGCTGCCACTCGTCCCTTCACCTTCCGCGTCGCGATCGGCGGCGTTCTCGCGCTGGCGGGCCTCGCGGGGCTTTCCGGGTGTGAGGTGCAATCGTTCATGGACCCGAGCCAACTCGGGGCGTTCAACCACACGCCGCGGGTCATGCCGATTCTCGACCGCATCGCGGTGATCGAGGATCGTGGTGCCGCGGTCGAGTACAGCGACCCGCTCCCGGCGGACCTGCTCCCGGTGCCGACGAAGTACCGCTTGTCGCCTGGCGATCGCGTGACATTGGTGGCGTGGGACCTGATCGAGCCGGGGCGTTCCGAGGAACTCGAACTGACGATCGATACGCGCGGGTTCCTCCCCGTGCCCCAGTTGGGCGACGTGTACGTCGCGAGAATGACGCAGACCCAGGCGGAAGAAGCGGTGATGCAGGCGATGAAGCGCCTTGTGCCGAACCCGTTGGCGCAGATCCGCCCGATGTCGCAGCGTCAGCAGGTCTTCACGCTCGTTGGAGCCGTGAACCAGCCCGGGCAGTACTTCATCCCGGATTCCGACTATCGACTCTCCGAGGCCCTGACCGCGGGCGGGCAGATCGACAGCAACGCACCCTATGTCTATGTCATTCGTCAGGTGCGACTTTCGGATCAGGCCCGAGGACTGACCGGCGGGAACACGACGACGCCGGCCGATCCAGACGCCGGCAACGCGCCGATGGACCCCTCGAAGTTCGACGAACTCCTCAACACCATCACGAATCCGGACGGCACCAAGAGCACGCCCTCGCCGGCGGCCCTCTCGAGGCAGCCCGAGGCGTCCAAGCCCGTGATCGATCTTCCCGAGCGCATGCCCCCGGCCGCCAACGCTCAGCCCAGCGCCACGGCCTCGTCGGGCCTCTCGGATTGGGTCTTCCTCAACGGGCAGTGGGTCCGCATCCAGGAAGATCGCGCCGCGGCCCAGCCCGGAGGCACACCCGGCGGCGACATCGCCACCCAGCGCATCATCCGCATCCCGTTGAAGAAACTGCTCGATGAGGGTCGTCGTGAGGTGAATGTCGTCGTCCGCCCGGGCGACGTGATCCGCATCCCGCCCCAGCCGTCGGGGTTTGTGTACATGGGTGGCAACGTCGGGCGGCCCGGGCCATACCAGTTGCCCGCCAATGGGCTGTTCACGGTCCGCCGTGCCATCGTGTCGAGCGGTGGTCTTGGCACGTTCGCCATCCCCGAGCGTACTGAACTGACCCGAATCGTCAGCGAGAAGCGCCAGGCAACAATCCGGATCAATCTCCGGGCGATCGCGAACGAGACCGAGCCGGACATCATCCTCAAGCCCGACGACCTCATCAACGTCGGGACCAACTTCTGGGCCCAGCCCCTGGCGGTCATCCGCAACGGGTTCCGGATGTCCTATGGCTTCGGATTCCTCCTCGATCGAAACTTCGACACCGAGGTCTACGGCGCCCGACGCCTCACCAACAACTGATTCATTCTGCTCCGTGGCGTTCGCGCAATTATTGCGCAATCGTCCAGTAGGTATTTGTTTGCTATTTCTCTGTGAACCCAGGTGAAACCGGGCGAGCAGCGGCGAACAATCCTGCCCGCCTGAGGCGTAGTGGGGCATGGATGGTTCGGTTCCTCGCGTTCTGGCATCGTCGGGGTATCGCTGCCAATGTCGGTGCGCGGGGGGACGGGGGGCGGTTTGTGCGTTCCAGACCGTCCGAACCGCCCGATCGGACGCGGGTGGGCGTTGTCAACAGCCGATGGATTGGCGAGAGACCGAGAATGCATGCCGGGCCTCATCGACTCACGACGAGGCCTTGTTTGTCCATCGAACGTGACGGGGATTGAACGGTTGAGTTCCGCAGGCACGCAAACACGGACCGCCCTTGGGCTTGGAGCCCCAGACACGGTCGCGCGCGCGTTCACGTCGCCGAGTTCGCTCGTGGGCGCGGGCCTGCTGACGCTCGCGTTTGTGGGCCTGTTCTATCGTTGGTTCGCGACACAGATCGAGTACTCGACGATGTACCTGGATGACTGGGGGCACGCGTTTGTGGTGCCTCTGGTCTCAGGGTATCTGGTATGGACCCGTCGGGAGGCATTGAACCGGACGACGGCGAGGGCGTTCTGGCCGGCGCTGGCGCCGATGTGCCTGGGCATCTTCTCGTATGTCTTCTTTACCGTCGGGTTCCCGAACCACATGCTCCAGGGGCTCTCGATCATCGGGACGCTGGGGTCGCTGGTTCTCCTGCTGTTCGGGCCCGGCGTGCTGCGACTGACCGCGCTGCCAATCCTGTATCTGGCGATGGGGATCACGATCTCGGAAGCGATCATGAACGGACTGACGTTTCCACTGAAGATCCTCGCCTCGCATGGCGCAGGCGCGCTCCTCTCGATGCTGAGCGGGCTCTTTGGGTATGTGGTGGACGTGCAGGGGAACATCCTCTCGATCACCAGCCCCTCCTCGGGTGAGGTGAAACTCAATGTCGCCGACGCCTGCTCGGGGATGCGCATGGTTGTCGCGTTCGTGGCGCTCGCCGGGGCCGTGGGGCTGATCCGGAGCACGCAGTGGTGGCAGCGGATCGCGCTCCTGCTCATGTCGGTCCCGGTCGCGGTTTTCATGAACGTGATCCGCGTCGCGGTGCTGGGGCTGGCCTCGCTCTCGAATCCCGAGTTCACCAAGGGGGAGACCCACAAGATCATCGGGACGCTTCTGCTCGTCCCCGGTTTGGGGCTTTTTCTCCTGATGATGTGGGCGCTCGAGCGGATCATCGTCACCGATCGCGGCGCGAAGGAGTCCGCGGCATGAACACCCGCCACCCCTTCAAGACCGTTGCGTTTGGTGTCGCGCTCACGCTCATGCTCGCCTCGGCAATAGGGATGAACGCCGCGATCAAAGCGGCGAAGTTCTCGCTCCGCAAGGAGGCGATCCATCCCGAGTCCGGTCGAGTCACCAGCGACATCCCCCTCGAGACCGAGTCGTGGATCCGAATCGGCACGGACCGTCGAGAAGAAGCCGAGGTCGAGAAGACGCTGGGGACGGACAACTACCTCTCGCGCGTGTACATCGAGAAGCATCCCGCCCCGGGCGAGAAGCCCATCGTGCTCGAACTGCATCTCGCGTACTACACCGGGATGATCGACACCGTGCCGCATGTGCCGGATCGGTGCTTCGTGGGCGGCGGGCTGCAACTCGGCTCGCTCCCCGAGGATCTGCTGCTCCCTCTTGATACGAAGCGGTTCAGCAACGACCCGAGCGCCCCCGAGTTGCTCAAGGGACAGGTGAAGCACGTTCGCCTGAACAACACGTACTCGAGCAAGCCCGGATCGATGGTGCGCCTCCCGCGCGAGCCAGAGTCGATCCGCATGCGCTGCACCGAGTTCAAGAGCAACGAGGGCGGGAGCAATCTCTACGCGGGGTATTTTTTTATCGCGAACGGTCGGACGACGCCCAGCGCCAACGACGTCCGTCTCCTCGCCTTCAACCTCAAGGAACGATACGCCTATTACCTCAAGGTGCAGATCACCAGTTCGTCGGTACGCTCGAAGCAGGATCTCGCGACCCAGACGGCGCGGCTCCTGGACGAACTCCTCGGCGAGATCATGACCGTCGTCCCGGACTGGGTCGAGGTCGAGAAGGGCAACTGGCCGAAGCCGAAGGACGCCGACGCCATGCCCACGACGGGCGCGGCATCGTCATCAACCACACCCACCCGCGGAGCGGCACGCTCCACAGAACCTCGCGGCCCCCTGGACCGCGACACACACGATCGGAGAATCGGATGAAGGGCAAGGTCAACACGCGGTTCGTCGTCTCCCTCGCCATCGGAGCCGTGGTGCTCTTCGGCGTGGCCGTGGCCGCGTTGCAACTCACGCGGAAATCGGCGGGCGATCTCGTCAAGATCGGCGAGGCGCAGATGTCGGCGGGAAAGTTCGAGGACGCCGCCGAGTCCTTCTCGAAAGCGGTGAACAAGGACCCGACGGTCCTCGCGTACCTGGATAAGTGGAACGAGTCGCTCTCGAAGATCGCCTCGCCCAATCGCGACAAGGTGCAGAAACTCATCCAGGACCTGCGTGCGATCAAGATGCAGCGCGCCCAACTCAAGCAGGACGACCTGGATATCCAGCGTGAGTACATCGAGTTCTCCGCTTCGCTGTTCCAGCAGGGGACGCTCCAATCGACCCAGGACATCTCGCGCCTGGTCGATTCCGCGATCGCTGCGGCGACCGCGAAGGGCGTGTCGAAGGACAAGGCGGACGTGCTCAGGCGGTACAGCGGCCTGGCGATCACCCGATACGTCGCGGAAACCCCAGACGCCTCAAAGGAGTGGGTCGAGCGCGCCGAGTCGGATCTCAAAGCCGCCCTCGCCGCCGACCCGACCGACGCGGGTTCTGCGGAGATGCTGATGGCGTACTACGAGAGCCGCGAGGAGTCGGCGCGGAATCTCGGAGCAATGGACGTGGTGGACGTGACTGTCGCGAAGCAACGTGCGGTGGTCGACTCGTTCTTCGGCAGCAATCCGGACGACGTGCGCATGGCGATCTCACGCCTCCGGCTCGACCTGCGCGCGGCCCAGCAACCGATCGTGCGCGAGACCGATCCCGTCCGGCAGACCGAACTTGTCCGTGAGTTGGGGTCGAGGTTCAAGCCCCAGCTCGATGCGGTCTTCGCGAAGACCAGAGACCAGGCGGCCCGCGTGTTGGAGATCAATCACCTCAACGTGCTCGCGAACATGGAATCGATCATCGATCCGGCGTCGCGCCAGGCCGCGACGCTCGAACTCGCCGAGCGCATGACCAAGGCGAGACCCAACGACGTGGTTCTGGGGCTCTACTACGCCGAGCAGTTGTCCTCATCGGGGAATCGCAACGCGGCGATCGTGGTGGCGAGCGGCATCGCAGAGAAGGAGCCGCTTCCAGTCTCGCTCGATGCCCTGCGTCTCTTTGACGCGAAGGTGTCGGCGGAGGCCAACTGTGCCGTCTGGTCGTTCCATACGTGGCAAATCTCGAAGGACGACAAGGACGAACCGGCCGCAACAGCGGCTCTGGCGGATATGAAGAAGTACCGCGACCGCCTGGAGAAACTCATCTCCAAGGATCTTGCGCCTTTCATGCTGGTGGCGGCCCAGATCGCCTTTGCCGAGGACAACCTCGCCGAGGCGGATCGGATGGTCACGACGTATAACCAGAAGACGAACAACACCAGCACCGACGGTCTGGCGCTCGCGGCATTGACACTCATCAAGCGTGGGACGCCCGGTTCGGCCCGCGTGCCGCTGCAGCGGCTGCTCGAGATCTCGCCACGCAACGCCGCGGCCTGGCTCATGCTGGCGCGCATTGAAGACGCGTCGAACAACAATGACGCCGCGATCCGGGCGTATGAGATGGCACTCAGGGTGGACCCGCAGAACGCGATGGCGAAGGAGGGTCTCAAGCGCATCGCCATCCGCAAGGGCGAGGCCGAGATCGAGGATCCCGTCATCAAGGCGATCAGCGAGGCGTTCAAGGCGGAAGATGGAACGCCCGCACAGACGAAGGCCATCGAGACGCTCAAGGGCCTTCGCGCCACCTACAACAACGATGTCCGCCTCTTCATCGCGGGCGCTGGGCTGCATCTCCGCTCGGGTGATCGCCCGGGCGCCCTCGCCACGGTGGAGGAGGGGCTGACGATTCATAAGGACAACGAGACGCTCAAGCAGATGAGGATCCAGTTGACGAGCGCCTCGCCGTATGACGCGGAAATCGCGCAAGTTGATGCGAGCAATCTGTCAGAGATCGAGAAACTGATCGCGAAGTACGCGATCGCGAAGCGCTACGGCAAGCAGCAGGAGGCGGCGGCTTTCCTCGCGAGAGCCAACGAGATCGATCCGAAGCACCCGGGACTCCTCGAGTTGAACTTCATCGAGGCGATCGGTGCGAAGGACTTCACGAAGGCCACGGCATTCGTGGACGAGGCGACTTCACAGAACATCGATGGCACGGATGGCCTGACATTCAAGGCCCGTCTCGAGGACGCGCGGGGTGACGTGCTTCCCGCGCTCCAGACGATGCAGAGCGTGTTGAAGAACTACGGCGTTCCCAAGCCCGAGACCTGGCGCCTTCACGGGCGGATCCTGGTCCATGCGGGCCGGACCGCCGAGGCGATCGGGTCCTTCGAGAACGCCCTCGCCGCGCGGGCGTCGGACGTCGAGGCGATGACCGACCTCATGGGCGCGCTGATTTCCGAGGGGCGTTCCGACGAGGCGCTCGCGCGGGCAAGGTCGCTCGAGGGCACGGGGATCACGAGCCAGCTCTTCGTGCGAGTTTGGGCGCAACTGGAGGGCACGGTCGGCGACGCGAGCAAGGCCGAGAGAATGTATCGCGGCATGCTTCGGCAGGATCCGAATGATCGCGCGATCACGGCCTCCCTTGCCGGGCTGCTCATTCGAATGAAACGATTCGGGGATGCGAGCGCCACGATCGCGGATCTGCGCAAGAGCGACGACGATCTTCTGGCGGCGCGGCTCGAGGCCAGCCTGGCGCAGGAGCAAGGCCGCATCGCCGATGCGCGCCAGATCATGCGTGCGTTCATCGATCGCCATGAGCCGTCGAAACTGACGGCTGATCCGTACATCATGCTCGCGAGCCTGTGCGGGATGCAGAGCGAGTACGACGCGGCCTTTGCCGCCCTGGAAGAGGCTCGCGCGTACCAGGACAAGAGCACGATGCCCGCCGACCGTGCGCTGGCCGAGGCGCACCTTCGCCTCGGCAACTTCGATCAGGGGATCGAGGCGGCGCGGCGCGTCGTGGACGCGAAGGCCGACACGCCGAACATGGTGTACGCGAGGCGAATCATCGACGCGTACCTGCGCAAGGGTCAATACACCGAGGCCGAGCGAGCCCTGTCGATGCTCGACCCGATCCAGGGCACGGACCCCGTGGCGCTCCTGACGCGGGCGGGCGTCCTCGAGACGAAGGCGAATGCGAACGACACGAAGGACTTCTCCGCGGCGGCGCAGGTCCTCAGCCAGGCGGTGAACAAGTTCCCCGATTCGGCCCTGATCTTCCTGCAGCGGGCGCAGTTCATGGCGCGGCACGACGGATCGAGTCGCGACGTGCTTGCCGACTACGACAAGGCCGTCTCGCTCCAGCCCAAGTCGGCGGCGATTCTGCGGATGCGCGCCGGATACAAGAACTCGATCCGGGACACCGACGGAGCGATCGCCGACCTGAAGCAGGCCCTCGAGGTCGCGCCGGAACTCGACGACCTTCGAAGGGCGTTGATCGCCCAACTCGTGCAGATGGGCAAGGAAGCCGACGCGAGCGCGATCTCGCAGACGTATGTGCAGACCACGCGTGATCCGGCGTCGGCAAGCCTCGAGATGGGTCGCCTGTGGGCCCAACTCGGGAATGCGACCGAGTCGCTCCGTTACTACAAGGCCGCGTTCGAGGCCCAGCAGTCGCTCTCGACCGCGGTGCCCGTGGTCGAGATCCTGATGTCGCAGAAGCCGCCCCAACTCGCGGAGGCGGATCGCATCGTCACGTCGCTGCCCCCGACGATCCTTGGGGAGCCGGCGATGCTCCAGACACGCGCGAAACTCCTCTCGATGCAGAAGAAGCCCGCCGAAGCACGAGAGACGCTTGCGCTGGCGATCAAGAAGACCGACCAGACCAACGCCGACCTTGTCATGCGCTGGTACGGCTCGGCGTCCACGGTCTATACCGATTCCAAGGACATGATCCCCTTCCTCGATCAACTCTCCCAGGGGATCCTCGATCCCAAGTGGGTCGCGTTCTTCAAGGGCAACGTTCTCTTCAACGATCCGCCCACGCGCGAGCAGGGAATCGGACTCCTGCGTGGATTAATCGGCACGGACACGACGATCGGCCTGCGAGTCCTCGCCTCGCGCGCGCTGACACAGTGTCTTCTCGCGACGCAAAAATACGACGAGTGTGTGGAGGTCATGAAGGCCCACCTGCAACTCGTCCCGGAAGAGGCGACGATGGCGAACAACCTCGCGTATGTGCTGAGCGAGAACCTCAACAGGCCGGAGGAGGCGCTCCCCTATGCCCAGCGCGCCGTCGAGGCCGCTCCGAACCAGCCGGAAATCCTGGACACCTACGGGGCGGTCCTGATCAAGAAGGGCGACCTCGAGAAGGCGATTGCGCAGTTGAAGCACTGCGTGGAACTGGAGCAGTCGCCGCCGTCGCTTGCCGCCGCGCTCGTGCATCTGACCGACGCGCTCATCAAGAAGGGCGACATGTCGGCCGCTGCGCAGGCCGCCGAGCAGTTCGACAAACTCATCGAGACCTATGGGCAGAGCATGCCCCGCGACAATCGCGACCAACTCGTGGCGCAGATGGCAACCCTCAAGGCCGGGATCACCCGCTGATCGCCCTCTCGGATTCAAGGACGACCCATGAGCACCGTACCACTCAACCCCAGCCAGCCACGCCCGCAATCGCAGGCCCACACGCCCGTCGCCCAGGCGGCTCTCGGCGCGATCGATCCCATCAAACTCCTCAACAAGTACAAGTGGCTCTTGGCCGCCGCGGCGATCTTCGGCGCGGCGCTGGGGGTGGGGTCGCATCTCGTGCTGGGCAGACTCGCTCCGGTGTGGCGCCCCGCCATCATCTTCAAGTGCCTTCCGCCCCAGAGCGCCAATCCGAATCAGGTGGCGTACATGTCGTCCGAGGACACGACCCGGTTCATGGCGACCGAAGCGAAGCACATGGTGCAGGAGTCGATCCTGACTCGCGTCGCCAACAGCATCGAGCTGCAGAACGTCGCCCCCAAATGGTGCGCACGGTTCATGAAGACCGGGGCAGGCGGGACGGTCTTTGATTCCAAGAAGGCCCTCGAGGAACTCGTGGACCACGCCCGCGCCCGCATCTATACGTCCACGGTCTACATCGAGCTCTCCTTCGGCTGGCGCGATCCGGTCGAGGCCACCTCGATCCTCCGCCTCATCGGCGATGCCTACCGGCGCGATCTCGACGACAACAGCAAGGCTCTCTCCGACGACCTCTCGAAGGCCATCCGCGAGTCCATCACGCAACTGAGCAACGACAACAAGGCGCTCGTCCTGGAGCGCAACAACATCACTTCGGCACAGAACGACGGGACCGTTGTTGAGCGCAAGGAAGCCACGCTCCAGGAACTCGGCTTCATCAACGAGGAGATCGTCCGTGTCCAGGGGCAGCACGAGGATGCCCGGCAGCAGTACGAATCGCTCCTGGCCCAGCAGACCAGCCCCGCGGGCATCACCTACACGGACGAGATCATCGACTCTGCCGAGCGTGACCCCGCGGTCATGGATTCCAAGCAACAGGTCAACATCTTGCAGACATCGCTGCAGGCACTCCGCGACCAGGGATACGGCCCGGATCACCGCTCGGTCCGTTCGGTCGAGTCGCAGCTCAACGCCTCGAAGGCCACGCTCGAACGAAATCGCGAGGAGGCACAGCGCAAACTCTTCGCGAGCACGCTCGAAAGAGCACAACGAATCACCGAAGTCCTCCTCAGCACGCTGAGCACGCTCAACGAACGAAAGCAGACACTCGCGCTGCGTCTCAACGACCTCCTCCGCATCGAGGCCCAACTCGAGGACATTCGCGCACGCCTCGAGAACAACGAGCAGGCCAGGGCGGACCGCGAACGCGACCTCCAGGAAGTCCTGAGCGCGGCGAAACTCGAGACCGCCAGCCGCGTGGTCATCGCCCAGCCGCAGCAGGTCCCCAACGAGCCCGACTTCCCGAAGATCGCCCTCATGCTCCCCGCGGGCGTCCTGCTCATGGTCACGCTCGTGGGCGGCATCGCCGTGGCACGCGAACTCATCGACCAGCGTGTGAAAAGCCCCGCCGACATCACCGCGATTCCCCGCACCAAACTCCTCGGCTGGATCCCCGACGCCGCAGAGGACCACATCACCGGCGGGACGCCCGAGACGGCCTTCCGCGACGCGCCCCAGGGTGTGGTCGCCGAATCGTTCCGCCAACTCCGCGCGTCGGTCCTCAAGCGTGCGCAGATCGGCGGTCTTCGCACGATCGTGGTCACTCCGGGCCTTCCCGAGTCGGGCGCCACGAGCATCGTGGCCAACCTCGCCCTCGCCGCCGCCGCCGCTGACCTCAAGGTCCTCGCGGTCGACGCCAACTTCCGCAAGCCCGCGCTCCACAAGGTCTTTGCTCGCCCCGAGCATCCGGGCCTCTCGGACATCCTCAGCGGCGAGGCCGATCTTCATGGCTCCATCCAGCACATCGATGGCACGCTCGATTTCCTCCCCGCCGGGTCTCGCACCCAGCGCGTCGTCGAGCGACTCGCGAGCGACACGATGGGCCTCCTGCTCACCGATCTTCGACATCGCTACGACATCATCCTCATCGACACGCCCCCGGCGATCGTGGCCGGCGACGGCGTGGCGCTCGCCTCACGCTGCGACGCCTCCATCCTCGTCGTCAAGGCGTTCGGCGAGAAGCGGGGCATGATCGCCCGCGTCCGCAACGAACTCATCGACACCAAGGCCGAGTTCCTGGGCGTTGTGATCAACGCCGTTCGTGCCGCGAGCGGCGGCTACCTCCGTGGCAACATCCGCGTCGCCAGCGAGTACAACGCGAAATCCGAGTCCTAAGCACGACCACCCATGCCCGACCGAGGATCCAACCCGACGACGAAACACCCGCGCCGCGTCCTCGTGACCGGCGGGGCGGGTTTCATCGGCTCACACCTGTGCGACCAACTGCTCGCCGAGGGGCGATCCGTCGTCGTCGTCGACAACCTCTCCACCGGTCGACGCTCCAATCTCCCCGCCACGCACGAGGATCTGTCCTTCATCGAGAGCGACGTCCGCGAGGCGATTCTGGGACCGCTCACCCACGAGACCTTCGACGAGATCTATCACCTCGCCGCGGCCGTCGGCGTCAAACTCGTGATCGACGACCCCATCTCCGCGATCGACACGAATGTCGAGCTCACCTCCGCGGTCCTTCGCTTCGCCGCCAGGGCGGGCCCGAGACAATCGCCTGCGCCTGTCCTCATCGCCTCGAGTTCCGAGGTGTATGGCAAATCGACCAAGACGCCCTTCCACGAGGACGACGACTCGGTCTATGGCTCGACGACGATCACGCGCTGGTCGTACGCGTGCTCCAAGGCGATCGATGAGTTCCTCGCCCTCGCCTATCACCGCCAGCGTGCCGTCCCCGCAGTGGTCACACGATTCTTCAACACCGTCGGCCCGCGCCAACTCGGGGAGTATGGCATGGTCCTCCCCCGGTTCGTCGCCGCCGCTCTCGACGACGCGCCACTGACCGTCCATGGCGATGGCACACAGATCCGCTGCTTCTGTGACGTGCGTGATGTCGTTGAGGTCCTGCCCCGGCTCCTCCGCGCGCCAGCATGCCATGGCCGAGTCTTCAACGTCGGGAGCGACACGCCCATCAGCATCCTCGACCTGGCGAATCGGGTGAAGTTGGTCCTTAAGTCCAAGTCGTCCGTAAAGATGGTGCCTTACGCCGCGGACTATCCCGTCGGCTTTGAGGATCTTCTTCGCCGCGTCCCCTCGCTCGATCGGCTCCGTGACGCGGTTGGTTTCGAGCCGAGGTTCTCGCTCGACCAAACCATCGTGGATCTTGCCGAATCGATCAACCGGCGCGACGTGTCCGCTCTCCAGTCCTCGGCCCACACTGCCGTTTCCAAGGGGAATACCCGATGATTCCCCAGATCTCCTCCTCGCTCTTTGAGACCCAGTCGCCCGACGTGAACGACCAGATCGAGATCCTGCGCGCCAAGGTGGTCGAACTCTCGAACCAGGTCGACCAGGTCGCCCAGGCCGCAGGCATCGAGCACGCCGCCGACCACGCCACGCGCCTCAGCATCTTCCACGGCTACATCGGCGTCTTCTTCATCGCCTTTCTCGGGACGCTCCTCGTCACGCCGATCATGCGGCGGCTGGCCGTCTCTCACGGCATCATCGATCGCCCCAACGAGGCGCGAAAAGTCCACAAGCAGCCCATCGCCTACCTCGGCGGCGTCGCCGTCTATGCAGGCCTGATGCTCGGGATTCTCTTTAGTTACATCGGTCCTCGAATCCCCGGCCTGCTCACGACGCACGCCACCACGCACACCGACTTCGCCGGCGATGTCGCCCCCGTGCCTCTCTCGGTGCTGCTGGGTCTCACCATTATCATGATCATCGGGCTGATCGACGACGTGACGGGAATCAGCCCGCGCGTGAAGGTCGGCGGACAACTCGTCGCCGCCGCCGCCCTCGCCGTCGAGAACTTCGGCGTGAAACTCGCCACAGGATTCCTCCAGCCCATCGGCATGCTCATCGGCAATGAGCACCTCGTCTGGAATATCCCACTCCCATTCTCGATCCCAGGCCTGAACCTCGACCACATCACCCTCGACGTGATCTATTGGACCGGGACGGCCATCATCGCCTTCGCGGTCATTGGGCTGTGCAACGCCGCCAACCTCATCGACGGGCTTGATGGCCTCCTCACCGGCACCACCGCCATCTCCTCCGTCGGGTTCCTTGTCCTTGCCCTGGGACTGGCGCTCGCCGACGATGGCCCGCGCGACTCCCAGCGCATCGTCCTTTGCCTCGCCCTCTTTGGCGCCTGCCTGGGCTTCCTTCCCCACAACTTCAATCCCGCCAACATCTTCCTGGGCGATGCCGGGTCGATGCTCCTGGGGTTCACCTCCTGCGTCATCATTCTGTCCTTCGGCGACACTGGCAAGACGTTCATTGTCGTGGCGGGGCTGCTGGTCTTTGCCCTTCCTGTCATCGACACCTCCCTCGCCATCGTGCGACGGGTCATGGCCAGGAAGTCCATCTCCGAGGCCGACGACCAGCACCTCCACCACATGCTCAAGCGGTCGTTGGGGGTCAAGGGCGCGGTCTTTGTGCTCTATGGCATCGCCGCCTCATTCGCCACGCTGGGCGTCCTGATCAGCATGGTCAGGGCCCGGTCGATCTATGCCATCGCCCTGGTCATCGCGGCGTTCATCGGCGTCATCGCCATCAAGATCGCCCGCAAGAAACTCATCGAGGAACAGGCCAACCGATTCGACTCCAGACCCGCCTCCACGTCGAATCCAACCGCCGAAGCCCCCAAGTCCCCGGCAACGCCGATCGCTCCGCGAACCCCCACGCCCGAACCGGCGTCCCAATGACACGCGTGTAGGCCGCACTCCCCGCCATCGTGCCGCTGATACACTCCATCCATGGCAGCCCAAACGGAGTTGAGCGCCAATCGCTCGGGCATGGCCCGGGTCATCGCGTTCATGAATCAGAAGGGTGGCGTCGGGAAGACCACGACCACCGTGAACCTCGCCGCCGCGTTCGCCCGCGCCGGTCGCCCCACGCTCGTCGTGGACCTGGACCCCCAGGCCCACGCCTCGCTCCACCTTGGTGTGGACACGTCGAGCATCGAGCGATCGGTCTATGACGTGCTCATCGACTCCAACGCCGACGTCGATGCCGCGATCCACCGCACGCGTGAGAACCTGCACGTGCTTCCCGCCCAGACCGATCTCGCCGGGGCCGAGACCGAACTCGCGCTCTCCAGCGATGTTGACCGCCAGCGCCGCTTGGAACACGCCCTCGCCCGCCTCCAGAATCGCTATGAGTTCGTGCTGATCGACTGCCCGCCATCGCTGGGCCAACTCACGATCAACGGCCTCGTCGCCGCCCGCGAGGTCATCATGCCCATGCAGGCGCACTTCCTCGCGCTCCATGGCGTCAGCAAACTCCTCGAGACCGTCTCCCTCGTCACGCAGTCGCTCAATCCGCGCCTCCGCGTCGCGGGCGTCGTTCTCTGCATGCACGAGGCCCAGAGCACGCACACCAAGGAGGTCGTCGCCGACCTCGAGCAGTTCTTCGACCAGCAGCGCGAGAACGACGTCCCCTGGCGCTTCGCCCGCGTGCTCCGGCCCGTGATCCGCCGGAACATCAAACTCGCCGAGTGCCCCAGTTTCGGGCAGACGATCTTCGAGTACGCCCCCATTGCTCCCGGGGCCGAGGACTACGCCGCCCTCGCAAACGCCCTCCTGCAAGCCTGGGACGCGATGCTCGCCAAGAGATCGACGACGCAGGTCGAGACCAAGCCCGCGACATCCACCCCGGCCCAAGAGGATCATCCCGAGCCCAACGTCGGAGTTTCCGCGTGAGTGATAGCCCGCGTCGTTCGTGGCGCGTCGCCTTCGCCCTCTACGCCGCCACACTCTTCACCGCGACCCACTGGCCGAGGCTTGAGGTCCCGATGGTCGTCCCGCGCTCGGACCTCTACGTCCACGCGGGCGTCTTCGGCGTGTGGACCGGCCTCGCAATCGCATGCGGTTTCTTCGGCCCGCGCCTCTCCCGCACGAACATCCTCGCGACGGGCCTGCTCGGCATCGCCTACGCCGCCCTCGACGAAGCCCTCCAGGCAATTCCCGTCCTCCATCGGACCGCGGCGTTCGACGACTGGGCCGCCGACTGCCTGGGTGTTGTGCTTGTCAGCATCGTCGCGCTCGTTCTCTCCCGCAAAGTGACGCACGCATGACCCCTCCCATGCGGCCCACACCTGACGCAACGCCGCGTGATCCCTCCACCGCGCCGACCATCGGGCAAGGTTCCCCCGCCGTTCCCACCCACGCCTCACGCTCCATCGCCGCTGCTGTCCGCACCGTCTCCGGGCTGACGCTCGTCTCCCGCTTCGCCGGGCTCGCGCGAGACGTCGTCATCGTGCGGATCTTCGGCGACACGGCCCTCGCCTCCTCCTTCCGTGCCGCGTACGCCATTCCCAACCTCTTCCGCCGGCTCTTCGGCGAGGGCGCGCTCTCCGCCGCCTTTCTCCCGGAGTACACCCTCCTCTCGCGCGACGACCCAAAGCGCGCCGACCAACTCTCCTCGCTCATCGTTCGACTCGTCCTCCTCGCGACCGGTGCCCTGACGTTTCTGGGAGAGATCGCGTTCCTCGTCGGCCTATGGCTCCGCCGTGACAACGCCGAACTCGCGATGTCGCTGCGACTCATGATGCTGATGCTCCCGATGATGCCCGCGGTCTGCCTCACCGCGGTGCTCGGCGGGATGCTCCAGGTCCACGGCCGATTCGCCCCGCCCGCCGCCGCACCGATCATCCTCAATCTCTTCCAGATCGCCGTGGGTGTGCTCTTCTTCACCGGCACCCTCACCGACCAGCCGACACTCGCCTACGCGATCGCCGCGGCCGCCCTGCTTGCGAGCGCCGCTCAGGTCGCGTGGTCGCTCTTCGCGCTCCGCGGCAAGGTCCGATGGGTCGGCCTTTTCGACCTCGTCAAAGAACCCGCGAGAAACGTCAAAGACCGATTCATCCCCGCGAGCCTGGGCCTGGGCACGCTCCAACTCAACACCTTCCTCGACATGCTCATCGCCATGTGGCCCATCTGGATCGGGCCCACCATGCTCGGGCGGAGCGTCACCCTCGACCAGAACTCCAACGCCATCCTCAGTTTCACCCAAACCGTGTATCAGTTCCCTCTCGGCGTCTTCGGCATCGCCGTCGCCACCGCAGTCTTCCCGCTCCTCGCTCGCACCGCCGACAAGCCCGATGAGTTCCTCGATGTCCTCCGTCGAGGCGTACGACTCTCACTCTTCATCGGCCTCCCCGCCTCGGTCGGCCTGTGGCTCGTCCGCGACGACATCGTCTCCACGCTCTTTACCGGCTCACGCGACCGTGGTGGATTCAGTGCCGAGGGTCTCGCTCGTGCCGGCGTGGTCCTCTCCGGCTTTGCCCCGGCAATCTGGGCATATTCCCTCAACCACGTCTTCACCCGCGCCTTCTACGCGCGGGGCGACACGAAGACCCCCATGACGCTCGCCGCCTGCATCGTCGTGCTCAACCTCGTCCTGAATCTCGTCCTCATCTGGCCCCTGCGCGAGGCGGGGCTCGCCTACTCCACCGCGACGACCGCCATCGTGCAATGCCTCGTTCTCGGGTTCCTCCTTCGATTCCGCCAGGGCGTGCGAACCCTCGACCGCCACACGATCCTCGCGATCACACGGATCGTGCTCGCCGCCGCGATCATGGGTGCCGCCGTTTACTTTGTGAGCCCGTTCCTCCCCCGCACCGGCACGGGCATGCACCGCGCCTGGGTCATCCTCTCGCTCTGTGTCGTCGGCGGCATCACCTACGCCCTGGCTGCCATTCTCCTCCGCGCCCCCGAATGGCGCTGGCTCCTCCACAAGGGCACCGGCGAACGGGTCACGATCAACGAGTAGGGACGCCGGCTCTCCGAGCCGGCATCTACGCTCATCTACTCCTGCCTCCACGATCTGTTGGCCGCCTACTCCGACATTCGACCCCACGTCCCGCCATGCCCACCAATCTCCACGGCAAATCCATCCTCATCACCGGCGCCAGCAGCGGCATCGGCCTCGTCACCGCCCACGCCTGCGCACGCAACGGCATGAACGTCTTGCTCTGCGCCCGGCGCACCGAACTGCTCGATAAGGCCGTCGCCGAGATTATCGCGGCGGGCGGCAAGGCCGTCGCCGAGGCGTGCGATGTGACCAACCCCGACGACTGCGCGCGCGTCGTCGCCCGCACCATCGAGTCCTTCGGCTCCATCCATGCGGTCTTCGCCAACGCGGGCTACGGCGTCGAGTGCAAGGCCCACGAGATGACCGACAAGGACCTCCGCGACATCTTCGAGTGCAACTTCTTCGGCACAATCAACACCATCCGCCCCGCCCTCCCCCACCTCCTCGCGCAGAAGTCCGGGCATGTCCTCATCTGCTCCTCGGCGATGTCGAAGATCACCATCCCGCTCATGTTCGCCTATGCCGCGACCAAGTCCGCCCAGGACCACCTCGGAAGAGCCATGCGCATCGAACTCGAATCCAGCGGCATCCACGTCTCGACGATCCACCCCATCGGGACACACACCGAGTTCAGCAAGGCGATGGTCGAGCGTGCCGGCGGGAAGGAGCGCACCGCAGGCACGTCCGTCACCTTCAAGCAATCCCCCGAGCGCGTGGCCAACGCCATCGTCCGATGCCTCGAGCGCCCCAAGGGTGAGGTCTGGACGAGCCTGCCCGCGCGCCTGCTCATCGCACTGGGGACGGCCTGCCCGCCGTTCGCCGACGCCATCCTCCGACGACGCTACAAGAAACGCGGCGGCACGTGAACTCCGCGGGAGGCACTTCCCTCTCTCGTGACCCATGCGTCTCGCCTGGGCCTTCTCAGTCCTACTTCAACTCTTTCATCGCTTCAAGCAGCACGACCACATGCACCTCAACCGCGCGACCCTCACCCACGGCATCGACCCGCTCGTGCGTCTTGCCCTTGATGTTCACGCACGACCGATCGACACCCAGGATCGCCGCGACTCTTTCTCGCATCGCCTCCTTGTGGGGCGACAACTTCGGACGCTCCAGAATCACCGTCGCGTCGAGATTCACCACGTGATAGCCGCGTGAAGATGCGTGACGCATCGCCTCGTGAAGGAACACACTCGAATCCTGCGATTCATGCCTCGGATCGGTATCGGGGAAGAGTTGCCCGATATCAGGCAACGCCAACGCCCCGAGAATCGCATCGGTGACGGCATGGAGGAGCGCATCGCCATCCGAGTGCGCCACAGGCCCGCGATCGTGCTCGATTCGGACGCCCCCCAGGACCAGCGGCTTGACACCCTGCCCTGTGGTCTCGGTGCCGATCGGCTCCAGGCGGTGCAGGTCGTACCCATGCCCGATTCGGAATCGGGTTTGAACTGGAGTGGCTCCCATGCTCGCCCACTGTACCCCGCCACGCCACCCGCCCGAATCAGCGAACCCGGGCGTCACTTCGCCGATACCATCCTCGGCTTCTCCTCGAAGCCGCGGGTTATCGGACACGGTGGCCCCGTGTCGCCAGCCCGCCGACCATTCCCATGCCGCCCTGGCTCGACCTCGGCGTGCACCAAGGAGATCCGGATCGATGCGCTCTACTTCCCGAATCGTTCTCGCCCTCTCGATTGCCGTCGGCTTCGTGCTGGGCGGGTGTGCTGCGGAGCAGGCGGGCCTGGGTGTCAGCCGCGACCGCGTGGATTTCAGGAGCACGCCCCACGCGCTCTACAACGTCACCATCATCGACACCGACACCGGCGAGGACGTCTGGACGATCGAGATCCCCCTCGGACAGCGGCTCGTCGGGCAGTTCGTGAACAACACCAAGGCCGTCGATACCGGCGAGGACACCTTCTCCTGGAGCCTTGTCTCCGCGAGCACGACGTCACGTTCGTATCGCAACAAGGTGACGGTGCCTCCGATGACCAGCCGTCGCGTGAGCGTGACGCTGCGAGACGGGGCCGAGGAGTATGTCGGCGTCTCGCGTCAGCAGCCCGTCGCCGTCAGTCAACCGAGAAGGAACCCAACAGGGAGCGCCTCTCGTCCGGCACCGGTCGTCGAGCCGACGCCCTCGAACGATCTCCCCGAAGGTGTGACGATCATTGACGCCCCGAACGAGCCTGCCTCGTCCACGCCCGTCACGCCTCAGCAGCCACAGACTCAGCCCTCGGGCACGCCCATCGATCTCCCCTGATGACCTTGGTGCGAACGCCTCGTGAGTGCCCCGCGCCGAAACCACCGCGATCGGATCCGAAGGGCCGGCGACATCGCCCGCTCCAGTGTCAGGCGGTACCCGCGCGAGATCCTTGATTCACTCCGCACGCGTCACCATGGGCATGGCCTCGAGCGCGCCGGCTCATTCATTCCCGAGGGGTTCGCCGCGCCGCTCGCCGCGTCGTGGCTCGGGCACGCCACCGTCCTCCTCCACCTCGGCGGCAAGTGGATCCTCACCGATCCGGTCTTCTCCTCGCGAATCGGCGTTCGCTTCGGTCCGCTCGTCGTCGGCGTGAAGCGTCTCGAGCCGGCGCCGGTCCATCCCGAGGACCTCCCGGAACTCGACGCGATCCTCATCTCCCACGCGCACTTCGACCACCTCGACAAACCCTCGCTCCAGGCGCTCGTGCGCCCTTCGACCGTGGTCGTGACCGCCGCCAACACCGGACGCCTCATCCCGCGAGGGTTCGCCGATGTCCAAGAACTTGGTTGGGGCCGAGACATCGACCTGGGCGGCGTGCGCCTCCGCGCCCTCCAGCCCCAGCACTGGGGAGCACGCACCGCCTGGGACCGCCACCGCGGGTTCAACAGTTACCTCATCGAGTCCAACGGGCATCGCACCCTCTTCGCCGGAGACACCGCCAAGACCGACGCGTTCAACTCCCTGGCCAATGAGGGCGGCGTGGACCTGGGCATCTTCGGCATCGGAGCCTACGACCCCTGGATCGAGGCCCACGCCTCACCCGAACAGGTGTGGGCCATGCACGAGGCTTCGGGCGGAAGGTACCTCCTGCCGATCCATCACAGGACGTTCAAACTCAGCAACGAGGCGGCGGACGAACCGCTCGCGAGGTTGCAGAAGGCCGCAAGCCCGCACTCGGACCGGGTTATCGGGCAAGACCTGGGCATGCTCTGGGTTCCCGGATGATGTCGTAGTCTTGAATCAGGAAAACCCCCGCAACCCAGGTTGCCTAAGCGCACGGTAATAAAAAAATCTTCGGATTGGGGGAAAAGTCTGGTTGGCGATCGGGAAATTTACCTGTACATTCTGGAGTTGTTGGAAAAGAATTGCAGCCTCGGACGTTTGCGGACGTACGGAGCGACTATCTCGGTTTGTCTCACTCGCGGCCCTCTGCCGTGAGTGCTTTGTTCGTATGTGGGTGTTTCATATCAAGAGAATGGAGAACTGGACATGGGGAAGCACGTGAAATGGGGCGGGGCCGTGTGTCTCGCGATCGCGGCGTGTAGCGGGACGGCGTTGGCCGGCCCGGACGTGATCGTGGGAGACCTGACGGGACCGTCGAACTACGGGTTGGATGGCACGGTGCAGGTGTACGCCGTGGGCACGGTCTCGTGCAACAAGGGCGACGCGAACTTGAGCTGGGTCTCCAGCACTCCGGCCCACCCCGTCATCTCACAGAACCTGTACAAACTGTCGAACAACCGCTTCGAGCAACTCGGTCAATCGTGGCTGAAGCATGGCTTCACGGCATTGACACAGAACGCCTGCAACCTCGGGTGCTCTGGCACGGGTGGCCCTCAGCTCCCCCCGGGATGCTCTGATCCCTACGGCTCGGGGCTCAACGGCACGCAGAGCGGACTCGGCCCGAAGTACCAGGTCAACGCCACGACCGGTGTCTTTCCGTATCCCTTCGCTGCGGGCTCGGGCAGTGGCACAAAGTTCAAGCGCCTCCAGGCTCTTGATTCAAAGCTTATCTCCGGTGATGGGCTGTACTTCGTCGCGTCGATGTACGTCGCTGCGGACGATGCCGCCGCGGGCAACAAGCACAACAACCAGTCGTATCGACAGGTGAGTGTCAACGCAAGCACCAAGGCTCTCACGATGGTTGGCACCACCCAGCGTGAGCAGCCCGCCATCAAGGCATGGCAGGACAACGATCCCGGCGTGGTGCTCACCAACATCGACGACCCGGACACTGGCCGGTTCATCGTCGGCGTCCGCGTCACCGGCTCGGGCCCGTACCGCTACGAGTACGCCGTCCAGAATCTCAACTCCGACCGCTCGAGCGGATCGTTCAGCGTCGCCATTCCGACGACGGCGAACATCACGAACGTTGGCTTCAGCGACGTCGACTACCACTCGGGCGAGCCGTACAACGGCACGGACTGGACCAACACGGTCACGTCCACCGCGGTGACGTGGAACTGCACCGAGACGTTCGCACAGAACGCCAACGCGAACGCGCTCCGTTGGGACACGATCTACAACTTCTGGTTTGATTGCGACATTCCCCCGGCCGCGGGGACCGCGACCATCGGGCTCTTCAAGCCCGGAACCCTCTCGTCGATCGCCGGCGCCACGCTCACGCCCAGCGCGAGCGGCGTCCCGGGACCAATCAACGACAACTGCTCGCTCCCCACGGTCATCTCCGCGGGCGCGACGGCCTTCAATACCACCGACGCGACCACCGACGGGCCCAACGAATGCACCTTCTCCAACTACTCGCAGATCGGGTCCGACATCTGGTTCCTCTGGACCAACGGACCGTGCGACGGCAACGCCGTGATCAACACCTGCGGCAGTTCCTTCGACACGAAGATCGCCGTCTACTCGGGCTCGTCCTGCCCCACGGTTGATGGCACGGCTCTCGCGTGCAACGACGACGAGGGCACGACCGGGTCCTGCTCCGGCACGCTCCAGTCCGAGGTCACCTTCCCTGTTCTCGCGGGCGAGACCTTCCTCATCCGCGTCGGCGGCTACGCCAGCGGCGCCAACCCCCCGGCAACAGGCGCGGGCACGCTGACCATCACCGCGCCGGGCAACTGCGGGCCTCAGCCCCCGGCCAATGACCTCTGCGCCAATGCGATTCCCGTCGCTGACAGTGCGCTAAGCGGTGGTACTCCGATCACGGGGTCGACCTCACTCGCGACAAACTCCGGCGGCCTCCCCGGCTCTCCGACGCCCTGCGGCTCGTCGAGCGGGTCGCCCGACGTCTGGTACACCTACACCCCGGCGAACACCGCCTCGGTCTCCATCAACACCTGCGGCAGCGCGTACGACACCGTCCTCGGGCTCTACTCGGGCGCTTGCGGCTCGTTCACCCAGGTCGCCTGCAACGACGACGAAGGCTCGACCGGTCCCTGCACCGGAACGCTCCAGTCCGCCATCACCGCGACCTTGAACGCCGGCCAGACCTACTACATCCGCGTCACGGGATTCAATGGCAACTCCGGCAACTACAACCTCCTCGTCACCGGCGGTGGCGGCACGGTCACCAATCCGCCCGCGAACGACGACTGCGCCGGACGCATCGGCCTGGGCCTGGGCGCAACGCCGTTCTCGACCCAGGACGCCACGACGGACGGACCCGCGCACGCCGGCTGCGGCACCGCGACCAACGACGTCTGGTTCAACCACCCGCAGGTCGGCGACGGCACCCTCCGCATCTCCACCTGTGATGTCTCCACCACCTTCGACACCATCATCGCTGTCTACCAGGGCCCGACCTGCGGCGATTTCAACGCCCTCTTCATCGCGTGCAACGACGACTTCTGCGGTCTGCAGAGCGAGGTCACCATCCCCGTTGTTGACGGCGCGCACTATCTCATCCGCATTGGCGGCTTCAACGGCGCCGAAGGCCACGGTACGCTCACCCTCGACTTCACCCCGGCGCCCACCTGCGTCGCCGACGTGGACGACGGCACCGGCTCGGGTACGCCCGACGGCGGCGTCACCGTCGACGACCTCCTCTACTACCTCACCATCTACGGGCAGGGCGCTCTCGCCGCCGACGTCGACGACGGCAGCGGCACGGGCACGACCGACGGCGGCGTGACCGTGGACGACCTCCTCTACTACCTCACTCGCTTCAACGCCGGCTGCTAAGACGCACGCCAACTCTTGAGTGAACACGGCCCGGGTGGAAACGCCCGGGCCGTTCTTCTTTTTGACGGCACATGCCTGACCACTTGAACGGCCACACGCGCCTTTCACCATAAACGGATGCATTGTGTCGGTGCGGAGCGGGTCTTGCTGTGCATCAGGACGCCGACTCGCCCGTGCTCACCCGCGACCAGGCCGCCTTCATCCGGGCCCTTCGAGCCGGGGTCCAGATCGCGGACCAGGCGTGCCGTGCCCGACCGCACATCGCGCAAACGTGGGCTTCGCCGCGCGCACGCCAGGAACGAGGACTCGTGAGCGTCGCCGCTCGGTTTGCATGTTCACCGGCAGGACCAGTCGGTGGCGGGTTGATGGCCGTGCGTGCCACACGAGAGACGTTCTCAACCACGGGCCCGGCCTTGCTCACGACGGCATCCATCGCGACCTTGCCGCCATGGACAGCGTGGCGAGCAGCGGCACCCACGTTGCCCTGCACCTTCTTCGACGCGCGAGCGACGATCCCGCGCCAGCCGCGCTGCGCCTTGGCGACCCGCTGGCGGTGGCGCCAACGGATGAGCAGGATCGTCCCGACGCCCGTGCCGAGCGTTGCGAGGATCCACGCCGCCCCGGCGCGATCGGGTGTGATCACCCCCTGGGCCCGGGCCTCGGACATCGCCACGAGCATGGCGAGGGAGACGCCGACCGTCGCGAGAAGACCCATCACGAGCGCGGGCGTCGGCCTCTTGGGCACCAGCAGCGGCATCGGTTCATCGCCGACGGCACCGCTCTTTCCATCATTCGACGTGTGGTTATCGTTGCCGGACAACCGCTTCGCCGGGCGGGTGTCATCGAAGGCCCACCAGAGGCCCGTGTACCCGCGCCAGAGGATCCACGCGGGAAAGAATGCGATACGCCCGAACCACGTGAACATGCCCGGCATGGGAAGGCCTCCGAATCGGCCGGCCACAGCGAAGAGGAGCGCCGGCGCCATGGCTTCTTCGGATTCGCCGCCCGTGCATTTCGGGCCGGGATTCTCGGTCCGTTTACGCGCGGGCCTTACTGGATGGTCTTACCGATCGGCGTCCCGGACCGGGTCTGGAACTCGGCTCGGCGTGCGGTCGTTACCGAGGCGCGAGGTCGATTGGCCGAGATCGGCCGTGGCGCCCGGCGCGAGCAGGTCGAGCCTGGCCCCGTCGATCGCGACGAGCCATCGTTCACGGGCCTTGCCTCGTCTCGAGGTTCGCGGCGGGCCCTTGGCCATCGCCTGGCGGATCCGGGCCGAGTCCGTGCGGAGGAGCACGGCCGATCGAGTTGACTTGAGATCGATGCGAAGGATGCCCGTGCCGTCGTACTCGCCGAAGACGCCGTCATCGAGCCAGAGTGTCGCGGCGACGTTCTCTCTCGCGCACGCGACCTGTCCAAGAAGCATCGCCGTCCACGCGTCGCGCTCGCTCCATGTCTGGGTCGAGATGAGGAAAGGCAGATCGCCCTTGCCTGGTATGAGCGAGGCATCCGCGGCCGGCTCGTCGGTCCCACCATCCTCGTTGGGCGACTGCTTGGAGTTGTCGCGGATGTACCACGCGCCGCGCTCGGCCAGTTCGGGCGTGGAGCCGTCGAGCGCCACGGGATCAGGCCTCTCGGCGTATGGATCGCCAGGAACGATCCCGCCGGGGGGCATGGGCGCCCGGGGCTTTGGTCTCTCACCTGGCACGAGGTCGGGAAAGGGCTTCACCCACGCCGGCCAGGAGATCACCCGGCGTTTCTTGATGTCGTACTTCGCTCCTGCGGGAAGTTGGGCGTAGGAGAGCGACGGCACGCTCGGCGGCTTCCCGGCCTCGAGTCGGACCTCCGCATCGCGGTCGAGCACGAGGACCGTGACCGTGCCTTCGCCCTTGATCTCGGCGATCCCGTCGATCCCCACACAGACGGCCGTGCGCGGATCGACGCCCAGGCCCACGACGTTGGCGTGCAGGTCCTCGCGCGATCGCGCGAGGAAGACGCCGAGGCGGGGGAGTCGTCCGCGCTCGGTGAAGTGGGTGTCGAAGATCACGCCGGGCACCAGCCCGAGGAATCCATGCGTGAGCGAGAGGTTCTCGTGTTGCGCGTCGGCAAGGATCTGGAGCGGCTGGAGCGAGTTCTTGAGCGCGTCATAGGTCACCTCGCCCTGGATCGCGCAGCCCGCGCTTGTGCCCGCGACGACGCCCCCTTTGTCGTACACCGAGTGGATCGCACGATCGATGCCCGTTCCCTTCCACCAGCCGACGTAGCGTCCCTGGTCGCCGCCACGGATGAAGACGATGCTCGCTGTGGAGATCTGGGCGGCCACCTTGGGGTCGTTCGCGTTCTCCTTGGTGATGACGATCGTGCGGACCTCGCCCGCGCCGGCCTTCTGAAAGACCGGAACTCGATCGTCCATCTCGAGCGGCACGGCCCCGATGATCGCGACCACCGGCTTGTGCTCGGGAGTCAACTTCACCTTCTCGACCATCCATGAGAAGATCTCGTCGGCCCAAGCGGAGGAGCCGCCAATACCACCACCTTCGGCGACGACGTACCCCTGCGCGAATGCGTCCATCGCGCCCGTGAACATCCCGGCCAGCAGAGCCAAGCCCATCGCGGGCGCGGCAACAAACCCGGCAACTCCGCGGATTCTCCTGGGTGTTCTCGCGACGGCCGCGGGAGTATTCGTGTGGTTCATGGCTTCCTCGCTGGCGTGTTTGTGCCTTTGGCGTTCGAGTTTTCGTCGGCTCGCTTCATCTGGCGATACCGCTCGCGGTACTTCTCGGCGAGGACGGTCTGCTTGTTGGAGAGATCGATCCGGCGTCCGTCGATGAACGCCGCCGTGACGCTCGAGGTGATCTCGAGGATCGGGCCGTCGGCGACGATCAGCGTCGCGCTCTTGCCCTTCTCGATGGATCCATAGGTCGCGTCGAGGCCCAGGATCTTCGCGGGCGCGAGCGTGATGCTGCGGAGGGCGACATCCTGGTCCAGCCCAAAGCATGCCGCCATGGCCGCGTTGTAGGGGAGATTCCGCTCGTGGGCGGTGTCGTCGCCGGAGGCGATCGCGAACTCGATCCCCGCGTCAGCGAGTCTCGCGGGAAGCGTGTAGGCCTCGTCGTACGCCGAGTCGTCGCGCCGGGGCACACTGAAGGTCCCCAGCACGATCACCGAAACATTCGCCCGCTTGATCAGGTCGGCACACAGCGGCGCATCCCGCCCGCCCACGAGCACCACTCGCACGCCGCGTTCGGCAAAGAAGTTCACGGCATGGGTGATCTGATCCACTTCGCCCGCCGAGACCAGGACCGGCATCGCCTCGACACCCAAGGCCTTGGCCGCCTCGGGGAAGATCGGCCTCATCGCCTCGAAGCGCAGGTCCTTTGGCGTGGTCGGATCGGCCTCGACGGCACGCGCGTACGCCGCCGCCTGGTCGAAGAACGTCCCGATCTTCCTCAGGGTCTCCTCGATTCGCTTCTTCTGCTCCTCCTCGTTGTCACGCATCCACCACGCGCGGACCGGTCGAACGTTCGGCCAGTTGACGACCAACCCCACGGAGCGCCCCCAGCGCGTCTCGATCGCGAGTTCGGGCATCGTCCAGCCGTCCATGCGGATCACCGAGGCGCGCCCCGAGATCGTCCCGCCGGAGGGGTACGTCGCGCTGAGGAGCACGCCGTTGCTCCGGGTGACGGGGATGAGCGTCGAGTCTGGGTTGACCGCAGTCGCCGCGATGGTCTCGGGTGTTGCCCAGCCGGTCTCGTTGGTGTCGTTGGATTGATCAATGGCCTGGAACTCGGTGAGGCCCATCTGCGACCACGCTCCGATGAGACCCGGGTAGACGTGCTTGCCCTCGGCGTTCACGATCTCCCACTGCCCCCAGTTGGTCTTGATCGTCGCTTTGTAAAAGTCCCACTCGCTCGGCGTGAAGACATCCTTGATGATCCCGCCTTGCATGTGGACGACACCCTTCTCGATGGTGCCGCTGGAGATGGTGTGGATGTCGCCGCCGACGATGGCGATGGAACGGGCGTCGGTGGGCGCTTTGAGGCCGAGATCCTGTGCTGAAGCCGTGGTGGTCACGGTCATGCTGACGAGGCACGCGATGGCGAGTCGAACAGCACGAGTGATTCTCGTGATGTCTGACACGCGCGAGACCGCTGTCGGTCGCGCCGTTGGCCTTGTGGAAGTGCGGCAGGATGTGTCGGTCGTGTGATTCATGGGTGTCTGCATGTGTCGGCTCATTCGTGCACCAGTCCACAGCCGCACTCGCCGGGTCGGCTTCCGCCGGGGAGTTGCCCGCGGTTGTACCTTCGGAGGATCTCTCGCTGGCGCGCGAGATCGGTTTCGTTCGTCGTCGAGGACGTTTCATTCGTGCCGCCCGGCTTGAACTCCGGGTGTTGCGGGCGGTCCGGTTTCTCGTTTCGATCACGCGGCTTCTTCGGCTTCTTCGCGTCGATCGTCAGCACCTTCTGGATGAGCCTCTGTCGTTCGACCTTCTGGGCCTCGCGCGCCGCCGTGTCCTGTTCGAGGGAGAAGAGCAGGCGTCCATCGACGAACGTCCGTTCCACGCGGCTCATCGTGGAGAGCGGCGGCCCGCTCCACACAACCACGTCCGCATCTTTCCCCACCTCGAGCGACCCCACACGCGAGTCAATCTTCAACTGCTTCGCGGGGTTGAGCGTGACGAACTTGAGCGCCTCGACGGGCGGCACACCGCCGTACTTGTTGGCTTTGGCGGCCTCGAGATTCATCCGTCGCGCCATCTCGTCCGAGTCGCTGTTGAAACTCACGACGACACCTTGCTCGTGCATGATCGCGCCGGCCTGTGGGATCGCGTCCTGGACCTCGAGTTTGTACGCCCACCAATCGGCGAATGCGCTCCCGCCGCCGGAGTAGTCTCGCACGTAATCCGCGACCTTGTACCCCTCCAGGATGTGCTGAAAGGTCCCGATCTTGAAGCCGAATTCTCGCGCCACCTCGCAGAGCATCACGATCTCGTCCTGGCGATACGAGTGACAATGCACGAGGCGTTTGCCCTCGAGGACCTCCGCGAGGGCCTCGAGTTCGAGGTCCCGGCGTGGCTTCTCGCGTCGATCGCCACTCTTCTCGTACGCCCTCCACGCCTCCAGATACTCCCGTGCCGCCGTGAATCGATCGCGGATGAGCGTCTCGACCCCCATGCGCGTGTTGGGGTATCGCGAGCCGTTCCCGCCGTTGGCCTGGCGCGGGTTCTCGCCGAGCGCAAACTTGATGCCGGGCATCGCCCCCTCGACGTGCAGGTCATCGGGGAGCGCAGACCCCCAGCGATTCTTGTTGGTCTGGCTCTGCCCGCCGATCGCGTTGGCCGAACCATGCAGGTTGTTGACGCACGTCACGCCGCCAGCCAGTTGGCGGTACCAACTCATGGAATCCGGATCGGTGACGTCGGCGATCCGCACCTCCGACGTGATCGCCTGCCCTCCCTCGTTCACACCCTTGCTGATCCCCGTGTGCGAGTGGCAATCGACGATGCCGGGGGTGATGTGCCTCCCCTCGCACGCGATTACGGTTGCCCCCGTCGGCAACTCGATCTTGATGTCGCCCACGCCCACCGCCGCAATCTTCCCGTCGGAAATGAGCACATGCCCGCGCTCGATCACCGGACTCTCGCCCTCCGTGCATGGCCAGATCGTCGCGCCCGTGAGCAGCACCGTTCCCTGCTCCGGCATTGACACCAGCCCATACGGCCCGAACGGCAACGGGAGCGATTCGGGGATATCCCGCGCCCGGGCCGGGGTGTCGGCCTCGTCGTCATCGCCAACGCGTGCGGCCTTCCACTCGTGCAGGCTCCCATCGGCGAAGACCGTCTGGCCCACGAGCCGCTCGCTGTCGCCCTCGCCCGAGATCGCGCCCTGATCATCCATGCGGACGGCCTGGTCGCCGCGGTTCTCCTCATACGTGTACCGCACACGCGTCGCATCGACCTTGACGTCCGTGGCCTTGGTCGTCGTCTCGCCCACGCGAATCGTCGCCGAGTCCCGCGATCTCGATCACCGGCGCCTTGGGATCGTCCTCGGCCACGGGCTTTCCATCGGCCTCGACCACGCGCCATGTTCCCACGACACGCATGGGCGGACGCCGCGACGCCGAGAACTCCACGCGCGTGCCGTCGGGCTGAACCACCACGCCGCGCATCGTCGGCGGATTCTCCGAGAGGTCCACGCTCGCGCTCACGACGACGACGCCGGCGTTCCCCTCGCCCGCGAACGCCGCGCGATCGAAGACGAACTCGATCGTCCCCCGCCGGGCGTCGAAGGAGGCGGGCGAGGATTGAACCTTCTCGCACGACACGCTCGCCGCGTCGATCCCGCCGCCCTCCTTGCCCTCGACCTTCTCGCGCTTCAGCGTCAGCCCGCCGCCACTCGCCGCCTCCAGCGTGTGCGGCCAATCGCCCGGTGCCGCCCACCCCGCGGGGAGCGTCACGTCCCACGTTCCCTCGAGTTCCAGCATCGGCGGCGTGATCACATGCCGGCGCCCGTCGATCCACACGTCCCGGACCTTCGTCTTCTTCGCGAAGATCGGGCCATCGCACACGACGAGGTTCGCCCGCTTGCCCGATTCGACCGTCCCCAGTTCATCGCCGACGTCCAGCACGCGTGCCGCGTTGGTCGTGAGCGCCGCGAGGGCATCGTCCTCGCTCAACCCGCACGCGATCGCGAGGCGCAGGTTCTTCATGAAGTTGCCGCGATCTTTGCCCTTGCCGCTGGTCAGCGCGAACGCCACGCCCGCCTGCGCGAGCCGCTTTGGATTCGTCGGCGCCTGTTCCCACGCCATCAGCGACCGCATCTCCACCGCCTCGGCCTTGCCCGGCGTCTCGACGTCGGGCTCCTCCGGGAACGCGAGCGGCACGATCAATCCCGGGCGTCCACTTCGCCGTGAGTCGTCCGCGAGGATCCGCCCCGCCAGCCCATCGCGGCCATCACCACCCAGCCGACGAAACTCCATTCCGCTCCCCACGATCACGACCGGCCGCTCGAACTCCTCGCCGATCTTCAGCGAACGAAGCGCGTCGAGTTCGTCCTCCGTGTCAAAGTACAAGGGCACCGCACGCGACGCGTTCCCCTCCCCCACCGCCGGCCTCAGCGCATCGATCGCGTTCAATGGCCCAGTGTCGATCCCCGCCTCGCGCCGCTCGCGCTGCCACGCCTCGTCAAAAAGCGTCTGCCGCACCAGCGCGATCGCGCCCATGAGCGAGTCCGGGTACCCCTCGCTGCGCCGATCGAAACTGATCGCGTGGAACGCGTCCTCAAGGAGCATCGGCGGCCTGGGGAGCGACGCCTCCTCGGGCGCCTCGGCGAGCGACACGACCGCGCCCTTCCCCCGGAACACACCCACCTTCGGCGCGATCCCCGCCGCCGCGAACCCCATCTTGCGGAGCGACGCCGCGCTGCTTCCCCAGTCGCCCGTCGAGGCCCGCCGCTGCGGCGTGACGTTCTTCAGGAAGTGCTCGCTCGCCGCGTCCATCGCCGGCTGCGGCGCCTCAATCTCGAGCCATGGCTCGATAAACCCGGCATAGACGTGCATCCCCGTCACCTGGATCGGCGTCGGCCCGAGCGGCACACGCGTCGAACCCTCGCCGCCGCGCGTCACGCCCACGATCCGTCCGTCACGGATCAGGATCACCGCGTGCTCGATCGTCTCGCCGGGCCTGGGGTGGAGCGTCGCGTCGACCAGGGCGTACCAGTTCGGCTCGCTCCGGCGCACGCCATTCGCCGGCGGGCGATTCGTCCCGCCATGGGCCGCCTCGGGGGGGGTGAATGGAGCGGGTGCCGCCTTCGCCAAACCCCCATCAAGCCCAGCATCGAGCCCAACTAGCCCCACCACCGCCATCAACGCCACGATCACGCGAAGAATCACCCGGTTCTGCATGCGTGCAGTGTACCAGAGAACCAGAAACCGCACGTGTCCCGCCCGCGCAACCGGCCATTCGATCGGCCTCCCCCCGCCGCGCGCCAACAATCTCCCATGCCCATGCCTGCTCCGTACGCCCCAGCCGCCCGCCCCACCCCAACCCCCACCCCAAACCCCACCCCAAACCACCCCACTCCGACCCCTTCCACCATGCCCGACGCCTTCTCACCCATCCCCGAGATCCTCGACGAACTCCGCGCCGGCAAGATGATCATCCTCACCGACGACGAGGACCGCGAGAACGAGGGCGACCTCATCCTCCCCGTCCAGTTCGTCACGCCCGAGGCCGTCTCCTTCATGGTCCGCCGCGCCGGGGGCTATCTCTTCGTCAGCCTCACCGAAGAGACCTGCGACCGCCTCGACCTCCACCCCCAGACCAGCGTCAACACCTCCGCCCGAGGCACGCCCCTCATGGTCTCCATCGACGGGCACCCCAAGCACGGCTTCACCACCGGCGTCAGCGCTTTCGAGCGCGCCCGCACCATCTTGATGTGCATCGACCCCAAAGCCAAGCCCGACGACTTCGTCCGCCCCGGGCACATCAACCCGCTCCGCGCGCGCGACGGCGGCGTCCTGGTCCGCAACGGACAGACCGAGGGCGCCATCGACCTCTGCCGCCTCGCCGGCCTCACCCCCGCCGCCATGGGGATCGAGATCATGCGCGAGGACGGGCACATGGCCCGCCTCCCCGACCTGAAGACAATCGCGAAGGAGCACAACCTCAAGATCTGCTCGGTCGCCTCGATCATCGAGTACCGCCTCGCCCGCGAGACGCTCGTCACGCGCCTGGCACCGCCGACTCGGTTGGAAACTCTTTTCGGCCCCTTCGACGCCATCGCCTACTCCTCGGCCGTCGATCCCCTCCCCCACCTGGCCCTCACCGTCGGCGGCGTCGGGCTTACCCCCCCGCCGGCCACAAAGCACCCACAGCCCACGCTCGTCCGCATGCACCGCCGCCACCTCTTGAACGACGCCTTCGGCGTGGGCACGACCAACGCCCACGACGCCGACCTGCATCGCGCCATGCGAGCCCTGCAAGCCGAGGCCAAAGCCGGCCGCGGCGGCGCCCTCGTCTATCTCCGCACGCCGTGGAATAAAGCGGGGGGGGGCGGAACCCCCGCCGACGACCTCGAGACCCTGCTCCAGTCATCACCCGCCGCCTCGGCGCCGGTCACTCCCCCCCGGCCCGACACCTCCCACTCCTTCGGCATCGGCTGCCAGATCCTCCGCGACCTGGGCCTCTCGCGCCTCCGCCTGCTCACCAACTCCCCGCCACCCATGACCCCCCCCCCCCACGGCCTCGAGGCCTACGGCATCGAGATCGTCGAGACGGTGGGGTATTGAGAATCCTGAGAGCGTGGACAGCAACACGTGAAATAGCCAAAGGACCAAATGGCCAAATGGCCAAATGAAGAGGCCCCAGTGACCTCTGAGACATCGTGACTTCTTCACCTCATTTGGTCATTTGGCAGTTTGACCATGTGGCCATTTTGTCGCATTGCGATCACGCCGCCCGCGCGGTGATGGTCATCGCCGACTTCCCCGCGTCCAGGCTCCCGAAGCGCACCGCCAGCACCGGGCTGGGCGCGCTCAGCGACTCGCCGCGGCGGGTGTGGACGACATAGCGCACGCCCGTCGTGCCGCGGGGGATCGTGCGGTCGACGAGGGCCTTGCCGCCGACGACCTCGAGGAGCGTGAAGTTGGCCTCGCCGTCGAGTTGGCGGCGCACGACGTAGACCGCCCCCTGCGTGCCGCGCGGCTGGCGCGCGTGCCACGTGATCCGCAGGTTCCCCAGCGAGTCGAGCGCGGCGAAGAGGCTCGTCGGCGCGACCGGCGGGGGCGCCTCGCCGCGCCGCGCCGGGGGCGTCAGCCCCGCGCGCGACCAGAGCGTCTCGTCCTGGGTCTCGTCAATGTAAGACTGAATCCGCCGCGAGAGGGCGCTCCCCCGCGCCTGCGCCGCCTCGAGCGAGACGTTCAGTTGTGTCGTCGCGTTGCGGCTCGCCTGCCGCGCGACCTCGGCGGCGCGATCCGCCTCGCGCACCGCGGTGAGCATCGCCCCCAGCGCCAGGACGTCCTCGCTCGTGAGCCCGAGCGACTGTGGGTCACTCTCCCACAACTGCCGATGCGTCTCGAGCCAGACCATCCGCTCTTCCATCGTTCCGGTCGCCACGTTGGCCATCGTCGCACGCTCCTTCGATTTCTTATCTTCGTCTCATCGCTTTCGCTCGCTCGCCCGTGTTCACTCGTTCATACGCGGAACTCGTCCAACTCGCCACTCTCCACACACTCCACAAACCTCCATCGACGCGTCCCGCGCCCCACTTTCGTCCACGTTCAAAGAATCTCTCTCCCGGCCCCCTCAACACCCAAACACAGCCGCGATTCGGGCCAGAATCCGGCAGTCCTGCGCGAAACAGCCTGCGGAAACCTCTCCGATCGCTGCAGGAATGATTCCTGCAGCGACAAACACGACGCCCGCAGTGACAAGAACGGCGCCCATAGCGACAGAAACGACGCCCAAAGCGACAGGAAGAACTCCCGAAACGACAGAACGCGCGTCCAAAGCGACAGACACGGCTCCCGCCATGACAAAGGCCACGCCGGAAGGGACAGGCATCGCGCCCGAAGGGACAGTCAATCTACTTTCAGCGACACGCACGATGTCGGGCATGGGTCCGATCCCGCCTCGGGGGAGGGGGGGGTCCCTCAGTCGGCGGCCCCTGCGGTGGGCGAGTGGAGCCGACCGATGCCGAGCCGCTATCGTCTCGCGACGTCCGGCTATTTCGGAGTCGTCGGTGCGATATCATCCTGCCCCTATTAACCCCCTCGCCGTCTCGCCGTTTCGCGAATGGCGCGCGACGGCGTGACGGGCCAGGACGCTCTCCACGATGGCACTCCAGACACACGACCGACCGCCCTCGCGACGCCGATCGATGATCGCCCTGCTCTGCGCGGGCGCCATCGGCGTGCTCGGGGGGCTTGGGGCCTTCACCTTCGGCTATGGCGACGGGGCCGCGTATCTCTCCAACAACCCCGCCTCCTGCGCCAACTGCCACGTCATGCAGGCCCACCTCGACTCGTGGCAGAAATCAAGCCACCACGGCGTCGCGACCTGCAACGACTGCCACCTCCCCCACGACCCGATCGGCAAGTGGGCGACCAAAGCCGACAACGGGTTCTTCCACTCCCTCGCCTTCACCACGGGCTCCTTCCACGAGCCCATCGAGATCAAGCCCCGCAACCGCCGCGTGACCCAGGGCGCGTGCCTGCACTGCCACGCCGAGTTCGTCGACCACATGCTCCCCGCGAAGGATGGGGGGCGAGAGGGGGGGGGCGACATGCTCAACTGTGTTCACTGCCACGCCTCGGCGGGCCACGCCCTTCGCGACTGACCCCCCCCCCTTCCCCCCCTCCCCCCCTCCCCCCCTCCTCCCCTCCTCCCATCCTCCCCTCGTCCCGCGCACCCAACTCGTCTTTCCAGGAATCCTCGATCATGAGCCCCATGTCCAGCACGACGACCCGACCGATCACGCCTCGGCCCCGCGCCCGCCGGGGTCGCACCTCGCTCTACGCACTGGTCTTCATCCTCGCGGTGGTGGGCACGCTGCTGGTGACGTGGGTGCTGATCCGGATGCTCGGGCACAAGCAGGACGCCCGCCATCCCTTCGTCCGCGTCGCCGAGGTCACAGAAATCAGCACCGACCCCGAGCCGTGGGGACGCAACTGGCCCCACCAGTTCGACGGGTGGAAGGCAACCGCGGGCGACACGTTCTATGGCGGGAGCAACGCCATGCCCGAGAGCAAACTCACGGCACAGCCCTGGCTCAAGCGCCTCTACGCGGGGTACGCCTTCAGCATCGACTATCGCAAAGCGCGCGGGCACGCGTACATGTTGTACGACCAGGGCGTCACCGAGCGCGTGACCAAGAAGCCCCAGGCCGGCGCCTGCCTGCACTGCCACGCCTCGAACACCGTGATGTACCGCCGGATCGGACTGGAAGCCATGGGCCAGCCTGCCGACGAGAAAGCCCTCGCCGGCGACTTCAACATGCCTGCCGTGATCCGCGGCTTCCAGGAGGTCAGCAAGAAGCCGTACGACGAGGTGCTCGCGCTCCTGCTCGCCACGCCCGACGGCACGCCCGGCGAGAACACGCCGATCGTCCCCCAGCCCCCCATCGGCGGCTTCACGCACGAGTTCAAGGGTGAGCCGGTCCCCGAGGGGCACCCCGCCAACGCCGGGGGCGAGGCCCACCCCGTCTCGTGCATCGATTGCCACGACCCCGAGTCGATGGCCCTCCGCGTGACCAGGCCCGGGTTCGTGCTGGGCATCGCCGCGCTCGCAGAGAGCGCCGAGCCCACGCCCCATCTTCCCAGCATCGAAAAGTGGCGCCGCGGCGATCGCGCCCGCGCCTACGACCCGAACCTCGACGCCTCGCGACAGGAACTGCGATCGTTCGTCTGTGGGCAGTGCCACGTCGAGTATTACTGCGCCAGCAAGGACACCCTCGAGTTCCCCTGGGGCAAGGGGCTGAAGGTCGAGCAACTCGAGGCCCACTGGGATGCCAAGACGTTCCCCGACGGCACGCCATTCTTTGATTTCAAGCACGGCGAGACCGGGGCGCCCGCTCTCAAGGCCCAGCACCCCGAGTTCGAACTCTGGAGCCAGGGCATCCACGCGCAGAGCGGCGTGAGCTGCGCCGATTGCCACATGCCCTACGAACGCCACGGCGCCATGAAGGTCAGCAGCCACAACGTCCAAAGCCCCCTGGAGAACATCAACCGCGCCTGCCAGCAATGCCACCACATGGACGAGACGGAACTGCGCCACCGCGTCGAGACGATCCAGTCGCGGACCGCCGCGCTCATGGAGCGTGCGGCGGGCGCCATGACCGACATGCTCGACGCGATCCTCGAGGCCAAGGCCGTGGGCGCCACGCCCGAGCAACTCGCCCCCGTCTTCTCCCTGCAGCGCAAGGCGATGTGGCGGCTGGATTACATCAGCAGCGAGAACTCCAGAGGCTTCCACGCCGATCAGGAGGCCGCGCGGATCCTTGGCGAGTCGATCGATTTCAGCCGCCAGGCCCAGGCGATGGCCCTCCGACTTCGCGCACCCGCCGCCCCGAGCACCGAGTCCCTCCCGATCGACCCGATCAAGGGCGTCACGCCGGCCAAGGGCACAGACGCCAAGTAAACACCGAGACACACCCTCGATTCCACACTCCATTCTCGATTCGTGCGGCCGCGCCGGCGGGTCCGTACCCTTCTCCATGACCGCCGATCACAACCCCAATCAAGTGCCCGCCCCTTCCTCGTCCACGTCATCCTCCATCCCGGAGGACACGCTCAAGCAGGCGCTCCACGCCTTCAAGAAGCGGCTGAAACTCACGCGCCTCGATGCGGAATCCAAACTCGGTGCCAATAAGCCCATGACCTCGGGCCGAAAGTCCGAGGGGATGGGCATCATCCCGCCCAACCAGTTCCCGCGCGAGGTCTACCAGGAACTCGCCCGACAGGGCAAGATCAAAGACCAGGGCGGCGGGTTCTACACGATGTGATGGGCGCGGGGCCGTGGCCAAGCCTGGAGACAGACTGGCCCACAAGGCCGAACACAGAGGAGAAGTGTTGGGACCAGACCATGGTCCGCACGCCATATCCGAAGCACTCCATGCACCGCCACCGTCTCCCCCACGAATGCCAAATCACGAATCACGAATGCCGAATCACCAAAGCCGAACACCCGGCACGCCCCACGCGTACAATCCCTTCGTCACAGGGCATCACCCTGGGCCGCTCTTTGACAACCGGGGCCGACTGGATTCGACCGGGCATGTGAAGCTTGCCGTTGCGCGTCGAGGAGCATGCTGGCCTCGTAAAAAGCATGCACCATAATAATTGCTCCTAGCAATTACGCTCTCGCGGCCTAATACTGGCCGTGCGATCCACGCCCGACGCCCGATGGGGCGTGGATCGAAAATATCGGGCTCCGGTTGGTGTTGCCGCCCGCGGGACATCAGCCAAGACCTAACCGGGGGCTGGACCATCGCGGAGAGTGCCGATTCCCGCTGTGATGGTCGAGATCAAACAATCGGACACACGCCGTAGACGCGGCCTGCCGACTGCCACGGGACGGGGGTTCGATTCCCCCCGGCTCCATTACGATTATTGAGATCCTGTGCCTGATCACATTGGTGCGTTTTGCATCAGTCGGTCCAATGCGACCGACTGATGGCACCCGAGCAAGTGCAATCCTCGCCACCCGCCTTACGGCTTTGCCAGATCGGGGTCGATCTCTCCCTTTTCCGATTGCGCACTCCCGTCCTCGCTCTTCTTGTTTTCCGTCTTTCCTTCCACCTCTGCCTCCTTCCTCGTCTTCGACGATTCGATCAGGTCTTGAATCGCCGCCCGCCACGCCGCGTCCACCGCGGCGAAGTCCTCCACACCCAGCACCTCGCGCGAGGCGACATCCAAACCCTTCGCCACGCTCACCGAATCAAACGCGAGCGTCGTCCGCGACTCAATCGGTGCCCCGTCTCCAGCGCCCGCGCGAGCCAGCGCCGTCAGCCGCGCCGCCTCCTTCCCCGCAACGCCGATCCACTCGTTGCGTTTCGCCTGCCCCCACCGCCGCGTGATGAAGCGCATCATGTGGTGCCCCTGTGTGTAGACGTTCCGCCGAAACTTTGCGGGCGTGTTGTAGAAGTCCGCCATCTCCGCCCACGGGGCGATCTCGCCGCGATCGGTCCAGCGGATCACGGCCCGGTCCACGCCGTCGATCTCGGGCGCGGGCTTGCCCTCTTGCCTGCTCTGCAACCTCCCGAACGGCTCGGCCACAAGATCCGCCGCACCCTCGATCACCCACCACGGCAGCGCATCCAGCGACGTCGCGAGTTCCGCCTCCCCCACGTGCCCGAACTCGTGCGCCAGCAGCGGCCGAAGCGTGGCCTTCGACGATCGCGGGTTCGCCAGCACCTTGATCGGCTCGCCCGGCTCGTTCCACCCCGAGAGCGAGTCCGTGTACGCGTAACTGATCGAGAACTGCAACGCCGCCATTGTTCGATATAACTTGATCGTCTGCGTCCGATGCGGCAACGGTGTTGTATCATCCGTCGAGATAGCGTGGGCCGAGAGTTCCACCGACTCGCCCTCGTTCAAGAGGCCAAAGTCCACCAGCACAGGCTCGCGGATCTCTGAGAAGGCCTCGAGCGTCCGCGTCGCGACCTCGTCCAGCCCCGGCTCAAAGTACACGATCACGCCCGGCGCATCCAGACGACCGAAGACCTCGCCCGCGTAAAGCCACCGAGGCACGCCATTCACCCAACGCTCGACAAACCGCGCGGTGATGTCGATGGATTTCTCAACGGGTGACGCGGCCTTCTGCTCGCCGTCCTTGCTCGTCGAGGAAGGCGGAGCAGGGAGCGTCCATCGGATCGTCACGGGCGCCTGCGCCGAGCCGTCGCCCAGGGCGATCGGACCGGTGATGGTGTAGTCGATCGATTGGGGCGTGCGGCGAGCCAAATCCTTCGCAAGGTACGTCTGCTCGGCCACAAACTGCGCCTCACCCGGATCGACGCACGCGAGATACGCCCTCGTGTCGGCGTCCAACACCGCACGCTCCATCTCCGCCAGCGTCTTCGAGATCGCGAGCGCCGCCGCGTCCGATTCGGGCGATATGGCCGGCACACCACTCCACGCAACACCCACCGGCGTGAGCGAGAGCACCCCGGCAAAGATCGCGGCCACGACGCGGGATGGAAAATGACATGGAGTGTGCATCCGCAATGGTATTTCCCGCTCCGCCAGGGGCGAATGCGAATGGCATGAGTACACTCGACCATGAGCCATGCCATCGATCAGTCCCTCACCAGTTGGGTCCCCGGCGCACGCAAGTCCGATCCCACCTCCGGCGAGTTTCCGATTCAGAACCTGCCGATCTGCGTAGCCGTTCAGGATGGGCACGAGCACGTCTGCGTGGCGATCGGCGACCACCTCCTCGATCTGGAACAGGCTCGCGAAGCCGGACTGCTCTCAGCAGCAGTCGATGGCGTTGGATTCCTCGGAGATGCCGACAATATCGCGACCTCCGGGAAGTGGCCGGCCATCCGCCAGCGGCTCGTGGAACTGCTTCGTTCCGACGCCGACAAGCAACTCATCGAGAAGGCCACGACATGCCTGCGTGACCGTCTCACCGCCCGCTTCGACAAACCCATGAGCGTCCGCAACTACACCGACTTCTACGCCTCGGTCCACCACGCCACCAACGTCGGCCGCATGTTCCGCCCCGACAACCCGCTCCTCCCCAACTACAAGCACATCCCCATCGGCTACCACGGGCGTCCCTCCTCCATCGTCGTCTCGGGCACGAGCATCAAACGCCCCAAGGGCCAGACCAAGGCCGACACCGCCGACGCGCCAACCTTCGGCCCCTGCACCATGCTCGACTACGAACTCGAGGTCGGCGCCTACATCGCCAAAGGCAATGACCTCGGCCACCCCGTCTCCATCCGTGACGCCCGCGCCACCCTCTTTGGCCTCTGCCTCGTCAACGATTGGTCCGCGCGCGACGTCCAGAAGTGGGAATACCAGCCCCTCGGCCCGTTCCTCGCCAAGAACTTCGCGACCAGCGTCTCGCCCTACGTCGTCACGATGGAGGCGCTCGAGCCCTTCCGATGTGCCGCGTATGAGCGCCCCGCCGGCGACCCCAGGCCGCTCGAGTATCTCCTCGATGCCGACGACCAATCACATGGCGGGTTCGACGTCACGCTCGAGGTCTCCCTCGAGTCCGCCCAGATGCGCGAAAAAATGATTGCCCCCATGCGCGTCTCGCGCGGCAGCCTCCGATTCATGTACTGGACCTTCGCCCAGATGCTCGCCCACCACACCTCCGGCGGCTGCAACATGCACCCCGGCGACCTCATCGCCAGCGGAACCGTCAGCGGCCCCGAGCCCGAATCGCGCGGCTGCCTCCTCGAACTCACCTGGCAAGGCCTCGGCCCCGACAACAAGCCCCTCCCGCGCAAACCCATCACCCTCCCCACAGGCGAGACCCGCACCTTCCTCGCCGACGGCGATCGAGTCATCATCCGCGGATTCTGCGAGGCGCCAGGCAAGGCCCGGATCTCCTTCGGCGAGTGCGAGGGGCTGGTCCTTCCGGCATGAGTCCTCCGCGCATGAAAAACCCCGGCATCAACCGGGGCTTTCACTCGAATCACATCGCGCTCAGCACCCCGCCTGGAACCGCTCCACAAAGTACAGCAGGTCGTCGATGGTCACCGCTCCGTCGGTGACGCCTGTTTCCGAGCCGTCATCGACATCCGCCCCCGCGTTGCCCGCCTGGAACAGTCCGAGGTAATAAAGCAAGTCATCGATCGTGACGGCCCCGTCGGCGACACCGGTCCCCGATCCATCATCCACGTCGGCCACGCACCCACCACCGCCTCCGACGATCATGTCAATGAACACGATTCCGAACGGGCTGGATTGCGTGTACGAGTTCGTGCTGACGATCGCCCCGCCCGTGCCGCCCTCGCGCACCACAACATTGACCGTGACCTCGCCCTCCGCATCGCTCGCGAGGAACGCGTCGGCGAAGTCCAGCACAGTCTCGCCCCGCCCCGGCTCATCCAGCGGGCTGGGTAGGTTGCACATCAGGTTGTAGTCCGTCGCCGCGATGATGTACCGTCCCGGCTGAAAGGTCCGCGTGAGTGTGGACGAGAAGACCGATGTTGCCGTGTCGTCGTTGTTAAACCCGGGAATCGGCGCGAGCGTGTCGGCGTCGAGCACCCAGACCTCCGTGTCCGTCGTCGCTCCGGTCGCCGTCAACTGGATCGTCAGCATCCCGGCATTCGGCGGCTGGGTCGTGAGTTGCTGCCGAGCCACCGCCTCTCGCGTCAGCACCACGCTGTACATCCCCGACGTCGTCGAGTTCCCCGAGACGCGATAGAACACCTCCTCGCGACGGCCAAACCCATACCACGAGTTCGTCCGGGATTCATCCCCACCTACAAGAGCGTTCTGTGCCGTCACGTCCGTGTTCGCGTTGACGATCCCCGAGAGCGATTGCGAGAGCCCGCGGATCGTCGCCGTATGCCCCGGCGTCGGCGAGGTCAGCGTCAGCGTGTGCTTGTAGATCCCCGCCGGAGCCGCGGCCGTCTTGATCCGGTAATAGTCCACCGACGCATCACCCGGCGTCGTCGCGTTCCCCGTTGTCGTCCCAAGGATCGAGTGCGTCTCCGTCTCCGCCACGATCGTCGTCGCCGTCGCCTTCGACTCGTTCGGCTCGGCATCGAACGACAGCCCCGGACCCGTCACCGCTACCACGAGCGTTCCCGAGTCGTTCCGAGACTCCGCATCCGCGAGCGACCACGGAATCACCTTCACGCCCGGCGTCATCACACCGGGAAGGGTGTAACGAAGTGAATAGACATTGTCGCCCGCCGTCGCGTCGCCATTCGTCCCATTGTCAAACAGAGCCTGCGTCGCGCTCCCGCCCGCCGCCGACAGATTCACCACGCACGCGACCCCCGTGCTCACCGGATCATCCGCCGGCGAGACCGCGAGCGTGAAGAGCACCTGCTCCCCCGGCGCCACCGTCGTGGGCGCAACCGCCGCATCGCCCGACAACGGCCTCGCGCCGAAGATGTTTAGCACCAGTTGCGTCGTCGTCTGTGTCCCGGTGTACGTGCTCGCGGCGCCCCAACCCGAGGCCCCATACGTCACATTGAACCGACCAATGCCGATCCAGTACACCCCGGGATTGAGTTGACCATCTCGTCCATCGAACACGAACCCCGAACCCACCGCAGGCCGCACAGGCGAGATCTGCCCGAACGACATCGCCGAATAGAGCCCGTCGCTATCGTCGTCATCGCTCCCCACGAGGTTCCCCGCGTTGTCATAGACACCGATCTCTGTGTCGCTCATTGGATTCGCGCCGCCGCTCACCGTCCAGAGGTCCACAAAAGTCGCCAGCGCGTCCTGGGCCGCGGGGAGTTCGATGCGATACCACTCGATCGCGTTCGGGGCGGCCAGTTCCACATCCACCGTCTGCGTCCCCGTCGTCGCCGTGAGATCCGTGAACTCCGTCGGCTGGGCCATCACCACCGAGACAAACGACGCGACACCTGCAAGCACGAACTTCACGTTATTCATGGCAGTCACCTTCACAAAGGGTGGCCCAAAGAGGACAACAACATCCGATCGAAATCCAACACGAAGCCGGCCGAGTCCATCCTACCAGAACATCTCCGAAATTGGCCCGCCTTTTCCTCTCTCGACGAAAAAAAGCCGGCGCCCATTCGAGGGCGCCGGCATTCACGAAGGTTCAGGATTGATCCGCAACCAGACTCAGCAGCCGGCCTGGAAACGCTGGATGAAGTAGAGCAGGTCGTCGATGGTCACGGCCCCGTCCTGCGTGCCCGTGCCCGTCCCGTTGTCCACGTCGGCCGCGATCGCGCCGGTCTGGAAGATCGTGATGTAGTAGAGCAGGTCGTCGATCGTCACCGCGCCGTCGCTCGTGCCCGTGCCCGAGCCGTCATCGACGTCGGCGACACAGGTCGATCCACCGCCGACGATCATGTCGACGAAGACCATGCCGAAGTCACCGGTCTGAACAAACGTCTCGGTCGTCACGAGCGTCCCATTCACATCGCCCTCGAACACCTCGACCGTGAACGTCGGGCCTGTGGTCTCGCGATCGCTGCTCACCATGCTGTTGGGGAAATCCACGACTGGATCGACCGGGCCGGCCTCATCGACCGGGCTGGGAAGATCGCAACCGAGGTTGTAGTCCGAGAGCACGAGCGTGTAGCGCCCGGCCTGGAAGTCTCGCGTCAGCGTCGAGACCAACCCGCCGCCGATTGTGTCGTCGTTGTTGTAGCCATCGAGCGTGACGAGCGTGTCGCCGTTCATGACCCAGATCTCAGGGTCGCCGCCCGTGACGCGAACGGTGAGTTGTCCCGCATTGGATGGATTCGTGAGTAGACCCTCGCGCGTCACCGACTCGCGATTGATGGTGACCGTGTAGGAACCAGTCGTCGAGGCCGTTCCCGCCACGCGGTAGTACATCTCCTCCTCGCGGCCAAAGCCGTACCACACGTTCTTCCGAGTCGTGTCCACATCGGTAAACGCAGTCTGGAACGTGGTATCGGTTCCCGCGTTGATCACGCCTCCGGTTTGCGTCAGGCCACGAAGCGTCGCCGTATGGCCAGGGGTGTCCGAAGAGAGTGTGACGGTGTATTTGTAAATCCCCGAAGCCGCCGCCGGAGTCTTGATGCGGTATGTGTCCTGTGACCCATCATCGCCATTGGTCGTCGCGCCGGTGGTCAACCCGATGATCGTGTTCCCCGGGCCAAACCCATTGATGATCGTCGCCGCATCCTTTGTGTCGTTCGGCTCGGTGTCGAAGTACAGCCCCGGGCCAGAGACCGCGAAGGCGCGGTTTCCGCTCGCCGTACGCGACTGCGCGTCGGTCAGCGTCCACGGCACGTTCTTCACGCCCGACGTGGTCCCGCCGGGAATCGTGTACGTATACGTGAAAATGTTGTCGCCCGCGGTCGTGTCGCCATTGGTCCCATTGTCAAAGAGGGCCTGCGACGCGCTCCCGCCGACCTCGGTGAGGTTGATCGTCCCCGCGATCCCCGTGCTCGTGGGGTTGTCCGCCGGCGACGCCGTCAACTCAAACCGGATCTGCCCACCCGGTGCCACCGGCGAGGGCGTCACCGTCGCGCTCCCCGCGAGCGGACGAACGCCCTGGATGTTCATATTCAGCGTCGTCGTGGTCTGCGTCCCCGTGTACGTGCTCGTCGCATCCCAGTTGGTCGTGTTGAACGTGACGTTGAATCGACCCACGGCGATCCAGTACACGCCCGCGTCGATCTGTCCATCGCGACCGTTGAACACCACACCCGTGCCGACGGCCGGTCGTGTCGGATTCATCTGACCAAACGAGAGGGCCGTGAAGAGCCCATCGCTATCGTCGTCGTCGCTCGCCACAAGATTGCCGACGCTGTCGTACACCCCAACCTCGGTGTCCGTCATCGGGTTGTCCCCGCCGCTCACCGTCCACATGTCCATGTACGTCGCCAGCGCATCTTGAGCCGCGGGCAACTCGATTCGATACCACTCCACAGCGTTCGGTGCAGGAAGCACCACGTCAACCGTAAGGCTCTCATTCCCTGTGTGAGCACCAAGATCTGTAAACGTCGCTGGCTGCGCACCAGCCAACCCGGCGAACACCGCCAGACCCATACCCATAGCCCAGTTACGCATGATCCTTCTCCTTCTTCGTGCTACAAACCCTCGGCCTGTCGAGCCCACCTCAGGACCCACAACGCGAGGACGATCCGTGTGTGGAACCGCCCTCTTGCCGCGTTGATACCTCAACTAGGCTATCCGCACGGGCACCAAATCGCAATGAACAAATGCACAATGACACCCCAAACTGTGTCACAACATCGCTTCCACCAGAGGTGAGAGACACAAACGTCCGAGAACCATTCTCGTTCTGTTTGTCTTTTGGTTGCACCGCGCGTCGACTTCTTACTCACGTCAGTGCTTGTGCCGCCCCACCCGCGCGAGGAGCCCCAACGTCAACAGGCGGCACGCCGCCGACACCAAGAACACCGTGCGATACGCCGATTCACCAGTCCCCACTCCAGAGAGCGTGCCAGCGCCCACAAGCGACCCCGACGTCCGCGCAAACTCGTTCACGAGCGTGAACCGCGTCAGCACCGCGATCCGCTCGCGCCTGGGGATCGCCTCGAAGTACATCAGAAACAACCCCAGTTCATACGCCGCCCAGAAGACCCCCGACGCGAGTTGCGCCACGATCAGCACGACCATGCTGTGAGGCCACAACCAGAACAAACTCATAGGCACGATCCCCACGCCGCCAAGGAGCAGCGCCTTGCGGGGCCCGAGATAAGCCGCGATCTTCCCCACCACCGGCAGCGCCAGAATCCGTCCCACATACGCCGTCGCCAGCAGCACGCTGTACCAACTCGCCGTCCATCCCGCCACATCCATCGCCGGAGTGCGATCCAGCCCCAGCACGTCCAGCATGAACGGATTGAAGAACGGCTGCGCGATCCCCGCCGCCAGCGTCACCGCAAGCGCATACAGCAACAGCCGCCCGTCGGCGCTGTGCGCCGATCGAGAGATGAACGTCGGAAGCGAGACATCCACCTCATCCCTGGGCGTGTGCTCGGGCTCCGAGTATCGCAGCAGGTACACCGCCGACACTACACGACACGCCGCGGCCAGCACAAACACCAACGCAAAGACCCGCATCGTCGCCGGCGCACCCAGCGCCGAATCCTTCCCACCGCCAAGTTCCTCCATCAGAGTCCCGTGCCCCAGGATCGCCACCAGCATGACTGCCTGCAGGATCCGCGAGCGATAGGCGAAGTAGTTCGGCGCCAGGCTACGCGGGATAATCGCTCCAACCTGCGACGACCACGCCGGCCCGCACGCCAACCCCGCCGCCCAGTACAGCGTGAGCAGCGCAAATACCGACACCGCGAGAAGCCACGTCGCCCCGGTCGAGAGCGACTCGGGCACCATCTCCGGCGAGACCCACGCCAGCGCCGCCAGTGGCACATACGCCAACGCCTGCACGAACGCGCACCCAGCCGTCCACCGCGCATACGACCCCGCCCAACGGATCCACCCCGGCGACCACAACTGGATCACCGACCCCAACAGCACAGGCACCGTCACCACCAGCCCCGCCGCGATCGGCCCCAGCCGAAGATGGATCACAAAGTTCGGGAGGAACACCTCCGCGATCCCCACCATGATCTGGTAGAACACACCATCGATCGTGCACGCGCGAAGGTCCGACCGCAACCGCATCGCGGCCATCGTCCTCGCCTCAGGCCGGGAAGAGCGCGAACGCCGGGCGCGGAATGGAGATTCAATGAGGCGCATGGTTTGAAGTCGTGTCGCTGGCGTCCCGGTCAGTCGGGCTGGAACATCTCGTTCTGCTGCAGACATCGGGCCAGCGCCCGATAGACCTCATCGATCCTCGCCCGGTCCATCGGCGCCGCCATGCCTCGATCCAGGGACAACCCCAACGCCCGCGCGATCCGTCGCGAGAGCGGCCCCTTCGACAACAGAATATCGACCGTTTGCGCGTGCGGAGTGAGATCCACAACGTTCGCCATCCGCTCTCGAAGGTGCTGCCACAACTCCTGGGCCGTGCATCGGGTCCCGGGATATCCCAAAACACCGAGATACTCTCCGTCGTCCACGACCGCCCGCTCTCCCGCCCGGATCACATCCAAGAGGATCGTGTGCATCGAGTGCACCGCCAGCGCCCGCAGCCGCCGCGAATCCTCGCCCGACACGTCGCACAGCATCCGCACCGCGCCACAGTTCAGTGCGATCACCGCCGCGTCCGCCCTGGGGCACTCCTGCACATCCAGCACACGCACCTCGATCGAGTTCCGCACGAACCGCGCGATCGCCCCGCGCGCGTTCGCGAACTCGTTTCGCAGCACGCCCTTCGGGTCCAATGGCGCCATCGCGGCATAGATCCTCTCAAAGATCCGCTGCTCATACTCCCCCTTCGTATACACCGCCTCCGGGATCACCAGCCCCGCCGCCTGCGGGATCCGACGGCTGTTCGTCCGGTACACCTCGAGCCGATTGTCGAGCATCCCCGTCACGCGCCCATCCATGATCGGCGTCGATGCGGAGAGCGCCGCCATGATCGGCAGCACCGCCCGGACTGCGGCATGCAACCTCCCGAACTCGTCCTCATCCTTCTCCCACGAACCAAACGGCAGGTTCAGATGCGCCGACTGCAGGTTCGCCCACCCGTGCCCCCGGCAGTCAAAGATCGCGTTGAACGCCTCATACACATCCGAATACCCGTGGGGCCACAGCCGCATCTCGCGATACGGGTCCATCGTCGGATGCATCCCCGTCGGCATCAGCATCGCCCCATGCCGCGCCAGCATCTCGTTCGCCCGCCTCACGTGCGAGGCAAAAGGCACGTCGGCCCCCGTGAGAGACCCCACCGGAGTCGTCGTCTTGAACTCCAGCACGTGCAGCACCAGTTCGTTCGACCACGACACGTCGTCGAACTCAACAGTCCCGGGCCACGACGGATCCTCCTCGTCCTCCTCATCGATCCGCGCCCCGGGAAGCGCCATCGCCTCGCGCAGCAACTCGTCCACGATCGGACGCACCGCGAGCGTCTCGCGGTCCACGACCATGTACTCAAGCTCGATCCCGTACGCCTCAAACAGATGGAGCGGCTTCCGCGCCATGCCTATCGCCCCCGGCTCTCGAGCCGCTTCAAAAACACCCGCATCACCCGCAGATACAACTCGTCACCCAGGATCTCGTCCTCAATCCCGCCATCGATATTCGGGTTGTCGTTGATCTCGATGACGTGAGCCTTCCCGTTGATCTCCTTCAGGTCCACGCCATACAACCCGTCCCCGACGAGATTCGCCACACGCACCGCCGTCTTCAGAATGTCCGGCGGGCACGCCGCCAATGGCCACGTCTCAAAGTTCCCCAGTGCCGCGTCCCCCTGCTTCGTCTTGTCGCGGATCTGCCAGTGGTTCTTCGCCATGAAGTACTTGCAGCAGTACAAAGGCTCGCGATCCAGCACCCCCACGCGCCAGTCGTAGTCCGTCGGCATGAACGCCTGCGCCACCAGCAGGTCGCTCACCTTGAACAATCGCTCCGCTTCGGCCGCATACTCCTCCTGCGTCCGAACCTTCACCACCCCCAGCGAGAACGAACTGTCCGGCTGCTTCAAGACCAGCGGCAACCCCAGGATCGTCGGCGCGCTCTCCCAGTTGCCCTTGTGCAACACCAGCGTCGTCGGCGTCGCGATCCGCGCGTGCGACAACAACTCCGCCAGATACACCTTGTTCCCGCACTTGATGATCGACTCGGGATCGTCGATCACCACCAGCCCTTCCGACACCGCCCGCTTCGCGAACCGGAACGTGTAGTGGTTCACGCTCGTCGTCGCCCGGATGAAGAGCGCGTCGAACTCCGCCAGGCGTCCATAGTCGTCGCGCGTGATCAGTTCCACGTCGAACCCCATCGACTCCGCCGCCTTCACGAACTTCTTCATCCCCTTCGCGTCGGTCGGCGAGGTCGCCTCGCCAGGCTCGTGCAGAATCGCAAGGTCATACCGCGACTCCACCTGCCGACGTCGCCGATGCGGCCTGTTGAAATAGTGCGTCGCCGCGTTCAGCACAAACAGAAAATCATCCGTCGGGATCTCGCTCGCCGCAATCGGACGCAGCGTCTCCAGCACCCACACCGGCTTGGGCGACAACTTCGACGAGTCCGACTTGTTCGGATCGGCCTTCTCGGCCATCGACGCCGGCGGCTTCTCCTTCCCGAACTGCGCCTGCAGGAACGGCGCCGGGAACTGGTTGAACAGCATCAGCCCCAGCCGAGCATATTGGCTCTGCGTGCACTGCCCAAAGTAAATATTCAGCACGAACGAGTCCGCGTTCACGTTCTTGAGCGCCTGCTGGATCTGCTCGCTCGCATCCTCGCCCGCGAACCGGATCAACTCATAGATCTTGAGATCTTGGATCGTCGAGATGTCGGGCAACGGCTTGTGCCCCCGCGCCGCCGCCAGCAGCGACACGTAGTACCCCAAACTCTGGTATCGATAACTCTTGCAGAGGTTGAAGACCTTCGCGCCCTTGCGCTGCGAGTACCCCGCCTCGGCCAGATACTGCCGCGCCGACACCACCTCCACGCCCTCGATGTTGAGCGGCCAGTCCTTCGGGTTGTCCATCACGATGAGGACCGACATGGTTCAGCGCCGCTTGGGCTCCCCCTTCCGTGCCGGGGCCTTCGCCCGCTCGCCGCGCTCCCGCGACGACGCCTTTCGCCCCGCCGCCGCCTTCGCTCGACTCTTCGACCGCCCACTCGACACCGGCGCCTTCTTCCGAATGATCAATAGATTCGCGTCGTACGTGATCGTTCCCAGCAGGATCGCATTGATCAACCGATCGATGTCCAGCCGATACTTCGCCGTATGAAACGGCGGGTTCGCATCCAGCGGATCCGCGATCAGCACCTCGCGCTGCTCCGAGTCATACCCCACCAGCATCACAAAGTGCCCCTGCGGCTCGCCACGCACGTCATCATCCGTGATCACCCCGTTCCGCTCGATCTCCCGCGCTGTGCGATACAAGTACGTCGAACTCAGCCCCACAATGATCGGCACCCTCTCCGCGAGATACCCCCGCAAAAGCGCCGGCGTCAGATCCTCCAGTTTCAGTTCGCCCCCCTCGGTCAGAAAATCCCGATACGCCCGCGTCGACGCCCGAAGCCGACGATCCCCCTTCGAACGCTTCGCCTTCAACTGCTGCGCCAGCCGCTGGATCACGCTCCCCGGATCGTGGATCACACCATCATCGGCGAACCACGTCGGGTCGAACATCTGCATGTTGTACGTATATATCGTCGCGCTCAGCCCGCGCCGAAGCGCGTGCACCGCGAGAATCTCCGCCAGAGTCCCACCACTGTCCAGCCGACGCACCTCAGAGATCAGTTTCCGAAGCGGCATCTCCACGCCAAAGTGCCGATACAGCGCGTGAAGACACGTCGGCCCGCACGTCTCATCGTTCGGTTGCGCATCAATCTCAATGTCGATCTCGATCTTCATCCACGAAGGGATCCGATGCGCCAGTCGCAAAGGCGCTCGACCGGCGCCCGACGAACAGGGGTCCGACTATACGGCACGCCAAAAACCCGCGCCAGCGCGACCCCGACCCTCGCAACCCCAACTCCCCCGACCCAACGCCCGTGCGAAACCTACCGCCGGTCCTCTCGTTCCACGATCGAAAAGTCGTACCGCTTCGACAGCGTCTCGAAATCCAACGGCATCGAGGTCTTGTCGATCGCGCTCTCGAACTCCGCCCCGATCGCCCCGCTGATCCACGAAGCCCCACGCGAACCCCGAAGCGCCTCCACCGTCACCGGCTCCAGAGACTCCAACCGAGCCACCGCCACCACGAGCCGTTCCGGGAGCGGCACCACCAGCGTCCGCTGTGCCTGATTCTCGTCCGTGGACGCCACCCTCGGGTCGAGCAGCCGCATGATCGACAGCGACGCGTCCACAAACTCGTCCGTCGTCTCCACGCTGAAACCGCGACGGTTCTCCCCCGCCACCCTTGTGTCGCGGACGTTCGGCTTCTCCGCCGTGAACCCGGACATCAAAGCATCCACACCCGCATCGATCCCATGCAGACACGCCTCGGCCAGTGCCGCCCCCTGCCGCGACGAGATCGTCTCGTACGCCTTGAGTGCGTTGAAATCCTTGATCGCCTGCTCACGGACCTCCGAGAGGTCCCCCGCAGGCCCTTTCTCCCGTGCGCCCGTCACCTCAAAGAAATAGATCTCACTCGTGACCAACCCCTCAGACCACACCGGCGACGGCACACCAGCCTGCACGCCCGTCAGCGACGCCGCGTCCAACTCGCGTACGCCCATCACAAACGCATTGAACGGGATGCGGCTCTGCCCCGCCTGGATCGCCGAAAACCCGATCCCCGGCAGGCTCTGAACCTCCGCCTGTGTCAGCCAGGTGTCGCGTCCCTCAACCCCAGGCACCTCAAGCGTCACGCCCGTCCGCGTCTTCACCGCCTCGATCATCTGCCCCGCGAGCGTGCCGAGCATCGACTCCTTCGACGCCCAGTCATCGCCGAGCACATACACCCCGCCCCGCCTTTCCACGCCTCGCATCTGCGTCGTCAGCGACGACGAGTACACCCGCGTGAGTTCCGAGACGACCTCCTCGACCTTCCGATCACGCAGTGCCTTCTCGACGTTCGCCCGCTCGGCCCCCAACTCCCCCTTGAACGTCTCGCGGTTCTGCGTGTAGTGCTTCGCGACATCCACCGCGTCCAGCGTGATCGCCGCCCCGATCTTCTCGCGCGAGAACGCGAACCACTTCACCCGCACCCGATTCGGGAGCACATACCCGATCCCGTTCTTCGCCTCCGCCGGATCGACCGCCTTGTACGTCTCGAAGTGCGCCGCCAGTTCCTCCTCCGAAGGCGCCGGCATCGTCGACGCCAGCGCCCGCGCGCTCACCTCGGCGATCTTCACCGTTGCCGCCGCGTTCCGATCCGTGATGTCCTTCCGCGCCCGCGCGTCCGACAACTGCGCGATCGAGCCATACTGCATCCGCAGCCGCATGATCCCCGCGAACGACGCCCACGCCTCGTTCACCTCACGCTCCGACAGGCGCATGTTCCCCGCCTCGCGCCCCTCACGCATCTCGAAGAACTGCGTCGCCAGCGACCGCAGACTCGCGAGTTCCTCCGTGTCCCTCGCCCCCGACCGCATGATCTCAGCCTCGACCGACGAGTCCAGCACTTTCTGCCGCCACGCCGCCCCGTCACCAGCCGCGCCGACCAACCCCGCCGCCCGCGCCTCACGGTCCAGCAGATACCAGTGCCACGCGCTCTCCGCGCCGCTCATCCGCGCGAACATCTCCTCCTGCTTCAGCCCCGCACGCAGCGTCTCCGACGGCACCATGATGTTCTTCACCAGCGTGTACGCCAGACGCGACGGCTCAAAGTCCTTCGGCTTCACGTTCTTCCCGGAGATCGTCGCCAGCGTCGGAGCCGCCACGCTCTGACCCCACTGCGTGATCGCCGTCGGCAGCAGCCACGCCAGCATCAGCAGCGTGCCGCCGATCACCAGCACCCACTTCTGATACTTCCGCAGCGCCTTGACCATGCCACCAACTCCTCGCTTCGACGAACGGGGTTCGCGTGGGAGAACTTCGCCCGCCACGATCCACGCCCATCGGCGCGGCACACGCAGCAGACGTGCCCACCCGAAGGTTTAGCGATAGAACTCGATGATCAGGTTCGTGTTCACGTCAAACGGAATCTGGTCCGTCGACGGGATCGCCACGACCTTCAGCGTCATCTCCGAAGGATTCAACTCGAGCCACCCAGGCACCTCAAACCCCGGGAGCGACTCCATCGAGTCCTTCCCGATCTTCTGTGCCTTGGCCCTCAGCGTGATCGTGTCGCCCACCCGAACCATGAAACTCGGGCGGTCCGTCTTTCGACCATTCACGAACACGTTCCCGTGCACCACCATCTGGCGAGCCTGCCAGATCGTCCGCGCCAGCCCCGCGCGACGCACCGCATTGTCCAGACGACGCTCGAGCAGCGACAACAACACGTCGCCCGTGTTCCCGGGGCGACGCGTCGCCTCCGCAATGTACCGACGGAACTGCTTCTCCAGCACCGAGTAGTGGAACTTGAGTTTCTGCTTCTCGTTCTGACGGATGCCGTAGTCTCGCAGACGACGCCCGCGATACCCGTGCATCCCGGGGAACGTCAGGTCACGCTTCGTCGTGTGCTTCGGAATGTCCGCGATCGGAGCATTGACGCGGCGAGACAGTTTGAGCTTGGGACCCGTGTAACGTGCCATGAGTTTCTCCGTCTCTCGGATGCCAACGGGCTCCGAGGTGCCAAACGTGGAGTGCATCCACATCGGGCGATCTGCCGGCCGTCCGCGACTGCGGGCCGACGTCCTGATCCGGTCTCCCGGGCCATTCCCGGAAGGGCCTCAATAAAAGCACACTCCAGCCACCGAGTCAACGAACCAAACCCAAACCAACCACCCGCACTCAACCACCCCACACTCGCCCAGCCCCACCCCGGCTATCATCACCCGCAATCATCTTGATACGCCGGCGCGTGGACAACGTTGCCCACAACCCGGCGAGCCCGACCTAGATCGTCTCCGAGGATCTCTGTTGGCTCGGCACTCGGCCAGGGATCCTCACATGAAGATCTATGTTGGTAATCTCTCCTTCCAGACCACCGAATCAGAACTCAGCGCCGCCTTCTCCGCCCACGGCGAAGTCCAGTCGGCAAGCCTCGTCATGGATCGCGACACCGGTCGCCCCCGTGGCTTCGGCTTCGTCGAAATGAACGACGCCGATGCCCGAAAGGCCATCGAGTCGCTCAACGGCACCGACCTCGGCGGCCGAACCATCACCGTCAATGAGGCCAAGCCCCGCGAAGATCGCGGCAGCGGCCGTGGCGGCTTCGGTGGCGGCGGCGGCGGTGGCCGCGGCGGATTCGGTGGCGGCGGTCGCGGTGGCGATCGCGGCGGCGACCGGCGCTGGTAATCACCAGCCTTCGTTCTAAAACCGAGAAGGGTGTCGCCCAAAGGCGGCATCCCTTATTCCCGGGTGTTGGTCGCACTCGGCGTGTGCAGAGTCAAGGAGAGATTCGCCATGTCGAGTCAAGGCACCGCTATCCCAGACATCGTTGACATCCTCACCGACATCAACGCCCCGGCTCCAAAGCCCGCCACCCCAACAGAACACCCCGCAGACCCAACCCCGAGTTGGTCTCTCAAACTCGTCAACGGCACCGTCGTCGTCATCCCCTTCCTGGGCCTTGTCGCCGCCGCCATCCTCCTCTGGGGCGTCGCCTTCGACTGGATCCATCTCGCCCTCTTCGTCGGCATGTACCTCCTCACAGGACTCGGCATCACCGTCGGCTTCCATCGCCTCTTCACCCACCGAAGTTTCAAAACCTACAAGGTTGTCTCCGCAACCCTCGCCATCCTCGGATCCATGGCCTTCGAAGGCCCGCTCCTCCGCTGGGTCGCCACCCACCGCCGCCACCACCAGGTCAGCGACAAACACGGCGACCCCCACTCCCCACACACCCATGGCGATGGACTCTGGCCCTCCATCAAAGGAGCCTTCCACTCCCACATGGGATGGCTCTTCGACCACGAGGTCTTCACCGCAGACACCCTTGGCAAATCCACCGACGCCAAGGACCCCTGGAAATACGTCAAAGACCTCTACAACGACCCCGTCAGCAGGGTCGTCAGCAAAACCTTCCTCCTCTGGGCCATGCTCGGCCTCGCCATCCCCGCCCTCATCGGTGGCCTCGCCACCATGTCCTGGATGGGCGCACTCCTCGGCTTCATCTGGGGCGGCCTCGTCCGAGTCTTCTTCGTCCACCACGTCACCTGGAGCATCAACTCCGTCTGCCACCTCTGGGGCTCCAGACCCTTCCGCAGCCACGACGAAAGCCGAAACAACCCCCTCTTCGGCGTCCTCGGCTTCGGCGAAGGCTGGCACAACAACCACCACGCCTTCCCAGCCTCCGCACGCCACGGCCTCCGCTGGTGGGAGTTCGACGCGTCCTACCTCATCATCAAAGCCATGCGCGCCCTCCACCTCGTCTACGACATCAAGGTCCCCTCGAAAGAACGCATCGCCGCCCAACGAGCCGACGCCCGCCCCCCTGCGACACAACCACCGTCACACCCCGCGGCCTGATCACAAGCGGGAAAACACACGCACGTCACAACCCCTCCTCGTGGGGCAGGCGTCCCGCCTGTGTCTACTTCTACTACAAGTTCTACCTGTCGCCCCCAACCAAACGCAGCCCCCTGCCACAACCGAGACGCGAATCCTCATCACCGATCAATCGACTCCCCAAGAAACCGAAACCGCACACTCGAAGCAAGGAAGCCGGGTGCCATCAGTTGGCCGCTCTGGGCCAACTGATGCAAGAGTCTCCCGTCCACCAGTAATCGCTCTCGCCAGCATCCGCGAGCGTGACAGAAATGAATCAGATGCCCTATGTCCCGCCAGATGCCCCAAGGCGATGCCCTGGTGCCGCACATATCCAGGCCTCAAACGTGCACTGACCAGAATCCACAAGCGCACCGACTCATAATCAGCACGCCGAGTGGCCGCACGTACCCCGGCCCCAAAGGGGCCAAGGCCTGTAGCCACGGGTGAAGCAAAGCGCAACCCGTGGACACCCGCGCCCCAGTACCCCCCTGCCCCAAAGGGGCAGCGGAGACGCCTTACTCCATTACAGATCCCAATCACGTCGCTTGAGCGATGATACCCATCCGATCTATTCTTCCTTCGATCACGCCCTGTCAGCACAGAATTGACTGAACCCTGCTACACCCGGCATGTACGATGAAAAGAGGTCTGAGTAGGACGCCGCACTCCTTGCACTCACCGGGTTACTCTTGATGGCCAACATTATGAGTACAGACACGAAGCCAAACAACGCTGTGGAACGACTTGATCTCGACACGGCTGAGGAATTTCTCAATCACATTCGCACAAGCAGCACATATTGGACTCCATACGGCTCGCATCGATGCCCATGGCTGTTTCGCGGCCAGTCCAATGTTGACGACCCGCTGATACCAACACTGTGGCGATATCTCTCGAATAGTTCAACAGCAACTGAGTGGAGAGGAAGTAGTGCTCCTAAACTTGCTCGCAGATGGAAGGATTTGAGAGAGAGAATCGTCCTCAAAAGATCCGTTGCCTCACGTTCGCAACACCTCCCTGATGATGTGCGTGAACGTTTCAAAGATGTCATGGCATTAATACAAATCGAACGAGATTCGGTCCGTGAGTTTGTTGATCAGGCCGATTCGATTGGAATTCCATTGGAGCAGTGGCCTGCCAGTCACCGCATTGAAATCGCTCCTCTCAATATCGAAATGGGATGGAAAGTTGGACACTTTCTCTCGATGAAGGATCCCATACCCGCCGGCCAGCAGATCACATGGGCATTCGCACGTCATCATGCCATTGATTGCCGCCTACTTGATTGGACACGAAGCGCAACATTTGCGTCATTCTTCGCTGCTCGAAAAGTTGAAGACCCAAGTCCTGTCGGATCCGATCGACGTATCTGTGTGTGGGCACTCCGACGCCAGCGATACTGGGTTGACAAATACGGTGGCGAACTCCAATATGTCACGCCCGCACGAGCGCGAACGAGCTTCCTGTTTGCGCAAGAAGGGGTACTGATATTTGATCCTTTTGTGTTCTTGGAGTACCTGAACTCCGGAAACTGGGTACCGCTAGACGTGACAATTAATGAGGCGATTTCAATTCAGGATACAGACCCGCCATTGGAAAACCCGTTCATGCGATGCCTGACGCTACCTGCATCTCAAGCACACGCCTTGCGGCTGGCTCTCATGGCCGAGGGGGTGTCTGATGCGAAACTGATGCCCACACTCGACAACGCTGCTGCAACTGCTAAGTGGATAGCCGAACACGGAGAGTGAGCGATCCAGCGGCTTCTGTCGCTCATCGCTTTCTGCGGTGTCTACTGCTACCCCCACCACCTCCCCGCCCACATCGCCACATTCGCCACAGGCCACGCCGCGATCGACCGCCGCGCCGCATCCGGCGCCGTCAACGCCTCCCACGCGGCCTCAGTAAACCACTCCCGCGCCGGGCTTCCCGCGAACACATCCTCCAGCCCCGCCCCCACCATCCACTCCTGGAACGGCAGCGGAAAACTCGCCTTCGCCCGCGTCAGCACCTCGACCGGCACGCGATCCGCAAACGCCCGCCGCAGCACCACCTTCGTCCCCGCCGCCCCCTCCACCCCGCCGTCATACTTGTCCCCCATCAACAGCGACTCCGCAAACGCCGCCACCCGCGCATCCGCCAGCGGCGTTCGCCCCTCCACGCCCGCCCGCATCATCGATGAATCCAGCCGCGTGAGCAGCCCCTCCAGGTTGATCCGCCGCAACATCCGCAGCGCCACCTGCAACGGACTCGCCTCGCGCTGCGACAACTCCTCCCACCGCCCGCGATACCACTCCATGAGCCCGCGCCCCGACTCCGCCTCCCGCAGCGCCCGCTCGCTCAGCACCTCCCCCAGCATCGACGCCGGCAGCCACGACGCCGCTCGCAGCATCGCCATCCCCCCGTCAAACCGGTCCGCCCTCGCCCCGCCGCTCTCGCTCTCGACCGCCTCCATCAGCAGGTGATACCCCGCGAACAACTCGTCCGCCCCCTCCCCCGAGAGCGCCACCACCACGCCGTCCTCGCGCAGCCGCCGCGCCACCTCATAGATCGCCACCTCATTCGGCGTGGACAACGGCACCCCCGCCCCCTCCACTAGCCATCGCCACCGCTCCACAAACATCTCCCGAGTCACCACCGCCGTCGCATGATGTGTCCCGAGCGCGCGCGCAACACGTGTCGATACATCAAGATCATCCCCGCCCGCCGCCCCGGCCACATATGTTCGTAACACGGCATTCTCGGCAAACGTTTCACGTGAAACACTCGTAAGAATCGTGCTATCCAATCCACCACTGAGCAAACAACATACCGGCACATCCGACCGCAAATGCCGCCGCACCGAATCCTCCACCACCGCACGGCATTCCTCCACCGGGCGTTCCAAGTGGCACCGCTCGATCGGCGTGATCCGCCGAGACAGCCGCAGGCGAGGCCCCGAGAAATCCACCTCGATCGACTCGCCCGGCTCGAGCGTGCGCACGCCCTCGAACATCGTCCGGTGCCCCAGCGTGGTGCGGATGGTGACCAGATACGCCGCCACGCCCAGCATGTCGGGCGTGGGCGAGATCGCCGGATGCTCGAAGAGGGCGTGGGCCTCGCTGGCGAAAGCGAGTTCGCGCTGGTCGGGCGAGATGCAGTAGTACAGCGGCTTGATGCCGAGCGGATCGCGGGAGAGGAGGGCCTTTCGGGCGGCCATGTCCACGTAGCAGAGCGCGTGCATGCCGCGGAGGAGTCTTGGGACCTCGCCGACGCGCCAGTCGCGGCCGCCGCGGGCGAGGCACATATGTAATATGGTTTCGGTGTCGCATGTTGTTTCGAATCGGGTGCCGGGGAAGGCGGCGAGGTGGTCCTTGCGGAGTTCGGCGTCGTTGTAGAGTTCGCCGTTGTAGACGAGTGCGGAATGCCCGCGTGTCATCGGCTGGTGCCCGCCGGAGCCTGGGTCGATGACGCTCAGGCGGCGGTGGGCGAGCAGGATGCTGGGCGAGTCGGCTGAATCGGTGGCGGCGTCCGGCCACACCAGCACGCCGGCGTCGTCGGGCCCGCGATGGGCGAGGGCGTCGCGCATGCGGACCACATCGCCCCGCGTGGCTTGGGAGCGATGCCCATGGGCACAGAGGATGCCGACCAGGCCGCACATGGGGTGGTGTATCGGCTCGATGCGGCGTCGGGCGGGAGTTGGGTGTGCGTGGGATGCGGTCGATGCCGCTGCCGTGCCGAACGCCGAACCTCAACGCGCATGTTGAACGGCTGTTCCAGAGCGTCCAGGCCGAATGTCTTGATCACTTTGTGATCTTCGGCACGCGGCATCTGGACTACATGCTCCGCGAGTACGTCGACCACTACAACCGTGACCGGCCGCACTCGTCGCTGGAGTTTGCGGCGCCGATGGATCGGAGGCGGCCGACCCGTGCCGGGCCGGTTGGTCGCCTTGAGGTCCGCTGCCGATCAAGACTAGGTGGCGTGATCAAGCATTACTACCGAAAGGCCGCGTGATGCTGATTGCGGGCTGAGTTGGCCGCTAGTTCTGGCGGGCTGAATATTTGTACAGGAAGTATTTGTACAGGAAGCTTGGCGGCGTAATCAAGCACTACTACCGGAAGGCGGCGTGATGCGAATGCGGGCGGAACTGCCACCGAATCAGGCGAGATGAATATTTGTACAGGAAGGATGAATATTTGTAAAGGAACCAAGAGGCACTATGCTGACATACTCCAGCCACACTCAACACACTTTCGATCACCGGTGGTATTTAATGGGTATGCACAGCGTGGGCAAAGTCCCAAATGCAAGCGACGAATGCCGCGAACATCGAGCAGTATACGAGAGCAATATAGAAATGTGAGTGCTGTGAATAACGATGCGATCAATGCAAATGATAATCTTACGGCGCCAGGCCTTGAAATAATTAAAGTCGAAGCATTCGGAGTGTGGAAAATAACATCATTGGCTCCAACATGCAATCCAGAATCAGCTAATGCCTTTATGAAGCACGCGTCATAGGTGGCGTCGATTTCACCTGGACGAGAAACAAGTGCCTTGTACTCATCTGGAATAGTTGCAACTCTGCCAGTCCTGCTAAACTCATCAACTCTTTGAACTCTGGTAAAAAACCACCATTCAGTGTCGCTGACAACTGACACGCCAGCTCCTCCAATGAATACATCGTATGGGTTGCTGGACGATGTGAACGATGTAAATAATTGTCCGTTGCGAGAGTATGCAAATGCCGCTGAATAGCCATGAGATACTGGAAGAAGTCCGACCTGCAGTACGGAGAGTCTCCAGAATAGTCCTGTGACAGACACACAGGCCAGGGTGATTAGTGAGTTACGCAGTATCATGTTCAGAAATGACTACGGGCGGGTGGCGTGGGTTCCTCAGGTTTGGGTGCCATCAGTCGGTTGCTCTGAACCAACTGATGCTCTTTCGATGAGTGTAGGAACGTGTGGCGTCCGCGCTCTCTCTGGTGGGTGCCACGAGACGACGGCGGCTCTGGGCCGTCGCCTCGTGCGGCGGTGTCGATTCGCGATGAGGAGGCGACACCCGTGCGGTGGAGCGGGGTGTCCGTCGTCACACGACGCCCGGTATCAGTTGGCCGATCCGCCCATCGCAGGTGCGGCCAACTGATGGCACCCGAGGCAGGGGTCGAGCCATGACACCTGTCGTGTGCCACGAAGGGATGTAGAGGAAAGTAGGGGCAGGCGGGCCGCCTGCCCCACGAGAATTGGTAGGGTGTGGGATTCACCACTCTGGAGAGTGGTGCCACCGAAGAGTCGTCGGCGTCCTTGGGCGATCACACCCAGACCTGGACGACCATGTGTTGTTCTTTGGTTTTGCCCTGCCATTCGCCGATGGCGGTGGTGACGAACTTGACCTCGTATTGGGGGTGGGCGTCGAGCCATTCGTTGACGGATTGCTCGAGGAGGGCGAGGGCGTCGTCGTTGAGTTTGCAATGGAAGCAGCGGACGTGGATGGCGCCGGTGCCTGTCACGTTGGGGGTGCGGTCCCACTCGTCCTCGTGGCGTTTGGCGCCGAACTTCTGTTCGAAGGCCGTGATCTTTGGTGGCGGCGGCTCGGGGGGGAGGACGTCGTCGTGGTCCTGGCGTTGTGATGTTGGAGATGGAGTGCCGAGGGGGGCGCCGAGGGGGCGGTTGTGGCGGATCATCCCCCCCCCTCCACCACCCCCCCCACCGCCTGCACCACCCCCCGCACTACCTCCACCACCATTTCCCATGGGACTCTCGGGCGAGAAGAGCGTGTTCGGCATGGTCGGCCTCCCTGTGTCGTGCGGGGCCGCCTTTGGCGCGCGGTCCCTGGTCAAGACGAGTGGCGGTCGACGGGCGTTGGTGTGGCCGGCTTTCTCGGGAGAGTTCCCGTGTGTGGCCGGGGCACGCCGAGGTAGCCCGGCGGTCCGTCCTGTGTGAGATCCTTCCCACCCACCATACCAGAATTGGGATTTTCGGGTCAGGGTTTGTGGGTCACGAGGACGAAACGGGCGAGGACGCCCGGGGGGAGGGCGCGCGGCCATGCGGCGGATTCTGGCTCGCGGGTGAGCGTGGCGGCGTATTCATGGACACGTAGAAGATGGCCCTCGGTGAGGGGCCAGCGGGCGATGAACTCTAACTGGTTTTCTGACAGCGACTTCCAGTGGATCTCGCCGGTGGCGAGGCGGGTGAGGGAGCCGCGGGGTGTGCCGAGGGGGATGGCGTCGGATGGGGGTGGGAGTGGGCCCTGGTGGAAGAGGTAGAGGGCTCGGTGGTTGTCGAGGCGATCGGCGGAAAGGGTGATGCTGGGTTGGAGGCGATCGGGGCGGGTGTCGGTGCCGTCTTTGAGTCGGAAGGCGAGCAGCGAGCGGGAGTTGGGGTCGTTGTGTGGATCGGGGCGGCAGTGCAGAGGGAGTTCGAGGAGCCAGTCGAGGTGGGTGGGGATGGGCGAGGCGTCGGGCATCTCGTGGAGGAGGACGACCGTGCGTGTCGGCGGGCCGAGGGGAGTGGTGTCACGCGGGGTGGTGGACATGGGCAAGGTTCTGTGGAGCCTTGGGCACGCGGTAGTGCGGGAACGTTGTGGGGATCATCGAATGAGCGGGTTGGGTTTGAGTATGATGCCGACCTGTGCCATCTGGCGTGCGGCGGGCTGCCGCGCCTTGGTTGTGGGGCACAGCGAGAGCCAATGGAGTGTACGGATGGGACGGACTTCGACTCGGGCGGTGGTGTTGGGCGCGATCTCGAGCGGCGCGATGCTGGTCGCGATGGCGGGAATGTTCGGCGGGTGCGCGAAGAAGGAGCGGCCGCTGTACACGGTGCTCGAGTCGGCGGACCGGCACGCGCTGTACGCGCGATATCCCGAGTCGCTCAAGGACTACAGCGAGTATCTCTCGCGCCGGCCCGACGACGTCGAGGCGCGTGTGCGGTATGGCGAGACGCTGCTGAAGGCCGGGCAGGCGCAGGAGGCGACGTACGAGTTCCGCCTGGCGCTCGACACGCGTCCGGGGAACCAGCACTACGCGGAGTTGCTCGCCGAGGCGATGTATCAGGCGGGGAGCAAGGACGAGTTGATGACGTTCCTGCGGCACCGGATCGAGGAGCGTGGGAATGCCGAGGACCACTCGCTGCTTGGGATCTATGCGCACAAGTGCGGGTTCAATGACGAGGCGGAGCAGGCCCTCAAGACGGCGGCGCGGCTCGACGGCGGAAAGTCGTTCGTGCACGAGTTCAACCTCTCGAACTTCTACGGCGACATCAACGACCGCGTGAGCGCGATCCGGCATCTGCGGTACGCGTACGCGATCGCGCCCAAGGATCCGGGCGTCCTGAAGATGATGAAGGTGTACAACCAGGTCGAGGGGTCGACGTTCGGCGCGGTGCCGGAGTACAACTGAGGGCCGGTGGTCACGCGATCACGCGGCGACGCGATGCGGTTCTCGGGCCTTTGCTCCGGTGTTGCTGCGTTGGAGATGGTCGTGAACAGGGCGTCGTCTGTAGCAGACGGCGTGGTTTTTGTTCCTGACGAGGGCTTTTCTACTCTCGAAGAGGGCTGAATGACGCTCGTGCAGGGCTTTTTTGTTCTCGTAGAGGGCCATTTTGTTCTCGTAAAGGGCCTTTTTGTTCTCGTGAAGGGCTTTACAGCTCTCGTCAAGGGCTTTACGGCTCTCGTCAAGGGCTTTACTACTCTCGTCAAGGGCTTTTTTGTTCCAGAAAACGTCTGGAGAACTTCCGGATGATGCCCTGTGGGCTTGGAATAGGGGTGGAGGGCCATGGAGCGGGTCTGGGTCTAGGCCGGATGGGCCTGGACGGGACTCGAACAGGCTGATTTGGCGGCCACAATCGGGTGGGGTGTTTGGCGTCGGAGTTTGCCGAGGGATGTCGCGGCTTCTACCATTCATCCGGATGAACGGATGAAGCACAAAGCCACCCCAACTCCGCGTGCACCCCACCCCAAGCCCCAGGTAGATCCGGCGAGCCCGGCCGCGCCCTTGGCGGGGGCGGGGGCGGGGGTGGGGGTGGGGGCGGGGGTGGGGGTGGGGTCGGCGAGGCGCCGGGCCGGTGACCGGGAGCCTTCGGCTCGGGTCTCGCCGGTGACCGAGCGGCTGGCGGCGCTCAGCGAGCGTGTGCGGCTGCGCATCTTGCGGATCCTCGAGATCGAGGAACTCTCGGTGGGCGAGGTGGCGAGCGTGGTGCAGTTGCCGCAGTCGACGGTGAGCCGGCACCTCAAGGTGCTGGCCGAGGGCGCGGGGGGATCGGGAACGAGTTGGCTGGTGCGCCGCAACGAGGGGACGCAGACCTTATATCGATTGGTGCTCGACGATCTTCCGTTGGAGTCGCGGGCGCTGTGGCTGGTGGTGAAGGACCAGTTGATCGGCGTGGCCAGCGGCGCGAACAGCGTGAGCGATCCGGAACTCGATGAGGACCTGCGGCGGCTGCGGGCGGTGATCGAGGAGCGGCGGACCGACAGCGAGTCGTTCTTCGGGCGCGTCGGCGGCGGGGGCGGGAGCGAGTGGGAACGCGTGCGCGAGACGCTGTATGGCTCGTCGTTCACGGCGGTCTCGCTCTTGGCGCTGGTGTGGCCGGACTGGCGTGTGGCGGACCTTGGGTGCGGGACGGGGAACGCGGCGGAGTTGATCGCGCCGTGGCTGTCGAGCCATGAGCGCGGGTGGGAGGGGGGCGTCGGGGGGGGCGTCGGGGGGGGCGTCGAGAAACGAGTGGGTGGGGTGATCGCGGTGGACTCGTCGGCGGCGATGCTGGAGTCGGCGAGGGCGCGGCTGGCGCGATTCGACAACGTGCGGTTCGTCAAGGGGGACCTCGAGAAGTTGCCGAGGAACGTCTTTGGGGACGGCACGGTGGACGCGGCGGTGTGCGTGCTTGTGTTGCACCACGCGGACGATCCCAGGGCGATCCTTCGCGAGATGCGTCGCGTGCTCACGACCGAGCGCGGCGGTGGGATCGCGCTGATCGTGGACATGCTGCCGCACACGCGCGAGGCGTACAAACGGACGATGGGGCACAAGCACCTTGGCTTTGAGCCGGCGACGATCCGCGCGTGGGCGCTGGAGGCGGGGTTTGGCTCGTGCGAGGTGACGCCGCTGCCGAGTGAACCGGAGGCGATGGGGCCTGGGCTGTTTGCGTGCGTGGCGAGGATCTAAAGGCGAACGCAGAGGATCAGAGGGAGAACAGAGGAAGACAGATAAGAGCGAAGAGACGAAGAGACGAACGACTTTATTTGGCAATTTGGCCATTTGACCATTTGGACATTTACAAAGGAACTGTCATGCCCCCGACGAAAGCACCGAGTATGAAGATGAAGAGCAACAAGTCTGCCGTGAGCACGCCCGATTATCGCGTGAAGGATCTGACGCTGCACCGCCTGGGGCGCGATGAGATCCGTCTCGCGGAGTATGAGATGCCCGGCCTCATGGCGATCCGCAGCCGGTACGCGAGCAAGAAGCCGCTCAAGGGCGCGAAGATCGCGGGGAGTTTGCACATGACGGTGCAGACGGCCGTGCTGATCGAGACGCTGGTGGAACTCGGCGCTGATGTGCGCTGGTGCTCGTGCAACATCTTCTCGACGCAGGACTCGGCGGCGGCGGCGATCGCGGTCGGCCCCAAGGGGACGCCCGACAACCCCAAGGGGATCCCGGTCTTCGCGTGGAAGGGCGAGACGCTGGAGGAATACTGGTGGTGCGTCGATCAGACGCTGACCTGGCCGGACGGCTCGGGGCCGAACATGCTGCTGGACGACGGCGGCGACGCGACGCTGCTCGTGCACAAGGGCGCGGAGTTCGAGAAGACCGGCAAGGTGCCGGCCTATAACGCGAAGAGCGACCCCGAGGAATGGAAGTATGTCCTGGACACCATCCGCAACTCGATCGCGGACCGGCCGGGGCGCTTCACGAAGATGGGCAAGGACATCGTCGGTGTGAGCGAGGAGACGACAACGGGCGTGCACCGACTGTATGAAATGCAGAAGAAGGGGCAGTTGCTCTTCCCGGCGATCAACGTGAACGACAGCGTCACCAAGAGCAAGTTCGACAACCTGTACGGCTGCCGGCACTCGCTGCTTGACGGGCTGAACCGCGCGACGGACGTGATGCTCAGCGGCAAGGTCGCGATCGTGTTCGGGTATGGCGACGTGGGCAAGGGATGCTGCCAGGCGCTGCGCGGGCAGGGCTGCCGCGTGCTCGTCACCGAGATCGACCCGATCTGCGCGTTGCAGGCGTGCATGGAGGGGTACCAGGTGGTGCTCGCCGAGGATTACATCGAGTCGGCGGACATCTTCATCACGGCGACGGGGAGCAAGAACGTGATCACCGTGCAGCACATGGCGCGAATGAAGGACAAGGCCGTCGTCGCGAACATCGGGCACTTTGATAATGAGATCGACATGGCGGGGCTCGCGAAGTTCCCCGGGGCGAAGCGCCACGTCATCAAGCCGCAGTTCGACGAGTGGACGTTCCCGGCGGGGAAGGGCGTGAAGGCGCACTCGATCCTGGTGCTGGCGGAGGGGCGGCTCATGAACCTGGGCTGCGCGACGGGGCACCCGAGTTTCGTGATGAGCAACTCGTTCACGAACCAGGTGCTGGCGCAGATCGAGTTGTTCACGAACACGAAGGCGTACGAGAAGAAGGTGTACGTCCTGCCCAAGAAACTCGACGAGGAGGTCGCGCGGCTGCACCTCGACAAGTTGGGAGCGAAACTGACGAAGTTGAGCAAGGAGCAGGCGGAGTATCTGGGCGTGTCGGCGGATGGACCGTACAAGCCGGATCACTATCGGTATTGAGTTGTAGAGTGAGAAGCACAGGCGGGACGCCTGCGCCACGAGTCTGAGAAGGATCAGGGCTGGAGCGAGTGCTCCAGCCCTTTTTCATTGCGGGACGACGTGATGTCGAGCCAACGACGGTCGCTCAGACTTCCTGCACTTCCTTCATCTTGTTGTTGGTGAGGGTGTCGACGTTTTCCTCGGCCTTTTTGGTGAGGCTCTGGATCTCTTCCTTGAGGGTGTCGATCTCGTCCTCGGGGAGGCCGCCGGTGGGGGCTTTGGCGAGGGCGTCGGCGTGCTTGTTGGCGTCGCGGCGGATGTTGCGGATGGCGACCTTCTGCTCTTCGGCGAGTTTCTTGCACTGGGCGACGAGTTTCTGGCGTCGCTCGGAGGAGAGCATGGGGATCGTGATGCGGAGTTGCTTGCCCTCGGGCATGGGGTTGAGGCCGAGCCCCGCGCCCTCGATGGCGGTCTTGATGGCGGCGACGCTTCCGGCGTCGAAGGGCTTGACGAGGAGTTGGCTCGGCTCGGGGACGCTGATGGCGGCGAGGGACTTGAGTTCGGTCATCGAGCCGTAGTAATCGACTTTCACGAACTCGACGAGGGCGGGGTGGGCGCGGCCTGTGCGGATGCCGCGGAACTCCTGCTTGAGATAATCGACGGCCTTCTCCATGTGCTCTTCGGCGAACAGGAGGATGGAATCGGGATCGGTGAAGGACATGGATGGCTCCTTGGCTGGTCGGGTGGTTGATCGGGTGGGGTTCTTACGAAGGCAAGAGAAGGGTGCCGATGGGGTCCTTTCGGACGGCCTTGGCGATGTTGCCGTGCTTCTTGTAATCGAAGACGAGGACGGGGAGTTTGTGCTCGCCGCACATGGCGAGGGCGGTCATGTCCATGACGCGGAGGTTTTTGCTCAAGGCCTCGGCGAAGGTGAGGCGGTCGAAGCGTGTGGCCTTGGGGTCCTTTTTGGGGTCGGCGGAGTAGACGCCATCGACTTTGGTGGCTTTGAGCAGGACATCGCAGGCGAGTTCTGTGGCGCGGAGGGCGGCGCAGGTGTCGGTGGTGAAGAAGGGGTTGCCCGTGCCGGCGGCGAGGATGACGACGCGGCCCTTTTCGAGGTGGCGCAGGGCGCGGGAGCGTATAAACGGCTCGGCGACGGCGCGGATCTCGATGGCGGACATCACGCGGCAATCGACCCCCTCGGCGAAGAGGGCTTCCTTCAGGGCGAGGGCGTTGATGACGGTGCCCAGCATGCCCATGTGGTCGGCGGTGGCCTGCTCGATGCGGCCGGCTTCGGCGAGGGAGGCGCCGCGGATGATGTTTCCGCCGCCGACGACGACGGCGATCTGGGTGGCGCCGGTGGCGGCCTTGATCTCCTTGGCGATGGAGGAGAGTTCCTCGCCATCGATCCCGAACTGGCCCGGCTTGGCGAAGGACTCGCCGGAGAGTTTGAGGAGGACCCGGCGGTAGGGCTTGGATGCGTCGGCGTGGTTTGGCATGGTTTGGGGCGGCTGGGGCGGGATGGTGGCGTGCGTGGGCTGGCGGAAGGGACTTTGCCCAAGGATATGTCTGGAAATCGGTTGGGTGGGCCAATGGGGGCGAACCAGGGGCGTTTCGGCGTCGAATCGACACGTATGGGCGGGTCACGCGTTGAGCGGGTGACATGCTGGGGGTGACGAGGGGGTTGCAACCCGGCTCGGGCGATGTCTGTAGACTGTTGGGGCGGCCCCCAATGGTCGCTACCCGCACGAGCGTCGCACGACCCGCGTGGCGGATCCTGCGCGAACGGGGTCTGGAACCAGGCTTGGCGTGGGCGGCGTGACCCCGAGCATGGGCGTGCGCGAAGGACTCTCATGCCGAGTGCGTGAGCGCGTGGCGTGTCGCCGATGATGTGTGACAACGCCCGCCCGAGCGATATCCATGAAGAAGGTTGTGACGGAGTACGTTGAACTGCAGAATGACCGCGACGCGGAGGTTCCGCCCAGCCTGCGGGTACTGCTGTGGCGTTGGGGGAGGCGGGCGGCGGTCGTGGGCGTCCTAGTTTCGGTGGTCGTCCACATCCTGATGGCGCTGATGTCGATGCTGATCGGGTGGGGCGGGCCGGCGGGGCCGGGGCGGGTGGACTCTGAGGGGCCTGGTGTCGAGTTCGCGGTGGCGTCGGAGGAGGAGTTGGCGTCGCTGCAGGACAGTGCCGTGGCGCTTGATGCGCCGGCCGTCCCGGAGATGTCGATGCAGGAGCCTGTGGCGGCGGACCTGATGGACGCGAGCGCGGCGAGCGGGCTGGAGGGCGCGATCGGGGAGATCTCGGACATCGGCACGCTCGCGGGGGGCGGCGACGTGGGCACATCGGGCGAGGCGATGGGCGGCGCGGGTGGCGGCGGGGCGAGTTTCTTCGGCGTCGAGGCGACGGGGAACCGCTTTGTGTACATCGTCGACGTTTCGGGGTCGATGGGTGTCGGCGGGAAACTCGATTCCTTGAAGGGGCAGTTGAGCGAGTCGATCCGGTCGCTGTCGGAGACGGCTCAGTTCATCGTGCTGCCGTATAGCGATGGGGCGATGCCACTGGGGAACAAGACGGAGTGGACCGAGGCGGTGTGGAGCGGGAAGCGGTGGGCGATCGCGGAGATCGGGAATCTGCATGATGCGGGGGGGACGGTGCCGCTGCCGGCGTTTCAGGTCGCGTTCGCGATGAAGCCGCGCCCCGAGGCGATCTATTTCATGACCGACGGCGAGTTCGACCCGGTGACGGCGGACGAGATCGCGGTGCTGAATGCGAAGTTGCGTGTGCCGATCCATTGCATCTGCTTCGGGACGCGGGACTCAGAAGAGGTGATGAAGCAGATCGCGGCGCTGAGCAAGGGTTCGTACACGTTTATCGCGGGGCCCCCATGAGACGAGGTGTGTGGACAGCCTCTCGTGTGGGTGTGACGGCGTTGGCGGTGTCGTGGGTGTGGGCCGCGCCTGTGATGGCCCAGGACGCCGCACCTGTGAAGGGCGCGGGGAAGGGTGATGCGGCCCCGGCGGAGGCGAAGGAGGTCTTGACCGTGATGCTGCGCGCTGGTGATGCGCGGCGAGCCGGGTGGGAGCGGGCGGGCGTCGAGTCGCTCTCGGCGGCGGGAGTGACGATCCGGCAGCGTGACGCCGACGGGAAGATGGCGGCGACGGTGATCGGGTGGGATCGTGTGGGGTCGATCGAGGGTGCCGCGGCGGGGACGGAGCGTGCGGCGAGTATCACGACGTGGCTGGAGGGCGGGCAGGACCTGTGGCGGGCGCGCGAACGGCTGGAGCGCGGTGATGTTCCCGGGGCAGAGCCTTTGTTCGAGCGGGTGATGCCGATGTTCGCGCGGGAGGAAGGCCCGACGGCGGCGATCGCGTCGGCGGGATTGGTGCGATGTCGATTGGCACGGGGCGTGCAGACGCTAGCGCTGGAGCCCTGGCTCGTGTGGGTGGGGTCGGGCGTCCCGATCTCGGAGTTGTTCGCACGATCGGAGGATCGCGAGGCGCTGGAGCGCGGGCTGGAGTTTGATGCGGAGTTGGGGCTGGTGTCGTCGCTCCCGCCGATCTGGCAGAAGACGCCGGCGGTGCAGGCGCTGGCGCGCGGCGAGACGCTGAGCGAGGTGAGCCACCTGTCAGAGGACGCTGGTCCAGCGCGACGACGCGCGTCTCGACTTGCCGGGTTGTATCTGGCGGCGGCGCGTGGCGAGTGCGGGCTGGAGGTCGGCGATCTCTCATTGCTGCTTCGGATCGAGGGGAATGACCCGGGGCTGTCGCTGGTGTCGAGCCTTGTGGCGGCGCGGCTTGGCGATGAATCGACGCGTGCCAAGGCGCGGAGTGAGTTGCGGGGCATGATCGAGGCGCGATCGGGCGGGTGGGTCGAGGCGTGGGTGCGCGTGGGGATCGGGCGATCGCTGCTGCTGGAGCCGGATGAGGAGTCGCGGCTCATGGGGATCGCGGAGTTGCTGCACGTTCCCGCGCGGCTGGAGCGGCACTCGGCGGCGCTGACGGCGCTCGCGCTGGCGGAAGCGTCGGCGGCGCTCGAGGCGATGGGCGACTCCGCGGGGGCGGCGAAACTCAAGCAGGAACTGGTGGTTCGGTATCCGAACAGTTCATCGACGGATTGGCTGCTGGCGAGGGGCACGGCGTCGGATGTTCCGGCAAAGGCTCCCGCGGGCGTGAAAGGCGAGGGTCCATGATCGTGCATTCGACGGTTTGGTCGTTGATCGACGTGACGCTGGCGCAGGCCGGCACGGGCGCGGCGTCATCGCGGACGCTGTGGCAGTACATCAAGGGCGGCGGGCCGATCGGGTATGTCATCATCATGCTATCGGTGGCGGCGGTGGCGCTCGCGATCGTGCATCTCTTGACGGTGCGCGACACGAGGCTGACGCCGCCGGAGGTGGTCGAGGGGCTTTCTCGGCACCTACGCGGGAACGACATCCAGGGCGCGCTTCGATTCTGTGACACGGAGGAGAATCGCTGCTTTGTGACGCGGGTGTTCGGGCAGGCGATGACGCGGTGCATGCGATCGCCGTTCGGGTTTCTGGAGATGCGATCGGCGCTCGAGGAGGCCGGGACGACCGAGGTGGATCGGTTGGGGCGGAGCACGGACGGGATCGCGCTGATCGCGCAAGTCGCGCCGATGCTGGGGCTCTTGGGCACGGTTGTCGGGATGGTGGGCGGGTTCGAGACGATCAGCACGACGGAGGGGGCGGCCCGGCCGGCGCAACTCGCGGGGGACATTTCGATCGCGCTCATCACGACGGTGCAGGGGCTGGTGGTCGCGATTCCGTGCCACGCGTTGTCGGTGTATTTCCGGAACAGGACGCAGCGGTTGGCGCTCCAGGCGGGTGAGGTGATCGAGGGCCTGGCGTCGGAGATCGAGGGCGCGGGAATGGGGCGTGGCGGGCGCGCCCCCACGCGACCGGGAGCGGCGCGTCCGGGCGTGCCGCCGGCGATGCCGCCGCAGGTGCCTCACGGCGTGGGCGCGGCCCGGGAGACGGGAGCGCGATGACTCGCACCCGGCGCATCGAGGCGGGCGACGGCGTCTTTGACATGACGCCGATGATCGACGTGGTGATGCTGCTCATCATCTTCTTCATGTTCACCTCGACGTTCTCGCGCGAGGCTCGGACGCGCGTGGACCTCCCTGAGGTGAAGGGCGAGTCGCTCCCCGAGGCGTCGCGCGCATCGCTGACGATCGATGTGAGTGCCGAGGGTCGGTACTTTGTCGGCGGCGAGAGCGTGCTGATGGATCGACTCGTGCAGATCGTGGGGCACACCATCACCGAGGTTGGCGGCGCCGACAAAGTGCACGTGCATATTCGCGCGGACCGGAGCGCCGGGGCGCACTCGATCAACCTCATCGCGGATCGGCTAAGCGTCTTGGGCGTGAAGAGTTGGCAACTGGGAACGTCGGGGCAGGGGGGGATGCCATGAGACTGCTCCGCGCTGCGCGAGAGGAATCGGCGACGATGCCGCTGGTCTCGCTTATCGACGTGGTGTTCCTGCTGCTGATCTACTTCCTGGTGACGGCCCAGATCACGCCGCCGGAGAGCCAACTGGCGTCGGGGCTTCGGGCAGAGCGTCAGGGCGCGGGAGCGGGGCGAGACCTGCAGCCGCAGATTGTGAGCGTTGAGAGGCAGGGCGACGCGGAGGTCTTTCGAGTCGGGGGGCAGATCGTGACCGATGGCGCGACGCTGACGCGCGTGCTCAAGCCTTTGCCCAAGGAGGTCGGTGTGTTCGTTCGCGGATCGTCGTCGGTGCGTGTGGACTCGATCGCGACGGCGTTGCAGTCGTGCAAGGACGCCGGGTTTATCAAGGTGAGTTATGTCCCCGCGAAGTAGAGCCTGGATCCAACTCGTTGGACTTGGCGCGTGGGCGGTGCTCGCCTCCGCGGCTGTGGCGCAGGTTTCCGGGGATGCGCGGCTCGAGCAGTATCTCCGGGATCGCGGGTTGGATCGCGTTTTGGGGGCGCACCTTCGGGCGCGACTTGCGACGAGCGTGGAGGCCGATCGCGTTCGGGCGGCGGAGGAACTCGGGAGGTTGTATGTGAGGCTGCTCTCGAATGTGCAAGACCCGAAGGAGCGGGCGCTTGTGGAAGCGCAGGCCGAAGATCTGATGCGCCGCGTGCCGGGGGCCGAGACGTTTGAGTTGCGATTGGATCTGGCGAAGGCGACGTATTTTCGGGGCGAGGAGATCGCCGAGCGGCATCGGCTGCGGCTAGCGACGGAGGCCGAGGTGGCCGAGGCGAAGGATGTGCTCGATCGCGCGGCGGTGATCTTCCGTGAGGTCGGCGACAAAGTCGATCGGCGTGTGGCGTCTCTTGAGTCGCGCCAGGAGCGGGCGACCGACAGCGTGCTTGCCGAGGTGCGGAGCGACCTGGAGGACGCCCGGCGGCTTCGGTCGTTGGCGAAGTATTACTCGGGGTGGGTGAAGTACTACAAGGCGGAGTTGACGGGTTCGTCGGGCACGATCGCGTCGGCGCTTGTCGACTTTGGTGTGATTCTGAACGCGACGCCCGGCAAACCGCCGACTCTGGATCGCTTGCCCCGATCGCTGCTGGTCCATGAGCACGTGGCTCGGGCGTCGGTGGGCGCGGCGCTATGCCAATCGATGCAGGGGAACGACGTCGAGGCGCTGCGCTGGCTGGACGAGGTCGCGGGGGAGTCGGGCGTGCCGGTTGGTGTGGCGGAGCAGATCTTTGGGAGGCGCATGGTCGTGCTCGCGGGCGCCAAGCGGTGGAGCGACGCGATGGTGCTCCTGGAGCGGCGGCTGCGCGAGGACCATGACGGCGTGCAACGCGAGTTGACCCTTTCGGAGGCACGGTTGGTGGCGGTGCTCGCGCTCGAGGGCGCGACGGCGAAGGGCGTCTCGGGCGGGACCAAGCGGATGATCGACGACCTCACGCAGTTGGGGTTCGGGGCGCTCATCGCGAGGGGCGAGATCGGGCACGTGCTTGATCTGGTCGCGAAGTATGGCACGGCCCCGATCGGGAGCGAGGGGTTCGTCGTGCTCTATGTGCGCGGGCTCCAGTCCTTCGATCGCGCACGAACCATGCACAAGGTTGGCGAGGACCCGGACGCGCCGACGGCTCGAGTGTCGGTCGCGAACGAGTATCGCGACTCGGCGAAGATTCTGGAGTCGGCGATCGGGTCGTCGGACGCGGAGAAGTTCGCGAGCGAGCACTCCAGGGTGCGGACGCGGATCGGGCTGGCGCGGTTCTATGCGGGGGACTTTGGCGAGGCTGCCGAGGCGTTCACGCGGGCGTACGACGCGACGACGAGCGAGGCCGGGGGCGTTCGTCGGGACGCGCTGTGGTTCGCGATCGTCGCGCTGGACATGGGGATCGAGCGTGGGAAGCCTTCGCTCGCGAAGGAGCGGGATCGGCTGGCGGTTCTGTATCTCAAGAACTATCCCGCGACGGACAATGCCGTGCGGTTGCTCCTGCGTCAGAGCGGGACGGAACTGATGAGCGAGGAGGAGGTGCTGAAGGTGCTGCTGGGGGTGGCGCCGGACGCACCGACGTATGAGGCGTCGCGGTTGCAGGCGTCGCGTCTGCTGTATCGTGCGTACCGGCGGAGTGCCGCTTCGGATCGGGAGTTTTCGGCTTCGCGGTTTGTGGAGGTCTCGCTCCCCGTGCTGCGACTGCTCGCGACGCGGGCGTCATCGGGGACGGAGGAGCCTTCGCGTGACGCCGCCCAGCAGGTGGTGATCCTGGCTCGACAGATTGCCGACGCGCTCCTGGCGAGTGGGTCGGGCGATGTGGACAAGGCCGAGGAGATGGTGCACACGGTGGAGACGGTGGCGAGTTTCCACACGATGGACATCTCGTCGGTGGAGCCGGAACTCGCGTATCGGCGGTTGCAGATCGCGATGGCGAGGCGGGCCGAGGATCGTGTGGAGCGCGAGTTGGCGTTTCTGCGTGAGCAGGGCGGGGCGTTCGCGCGGGCCGCGGATCAACTGCTGTACAAGCGCGCGACCGACCAGTGGCGTGTGAACCCGGGCTCGATCGATGCGGCGCGCGACGTCGTCCGGCACGGGCTGATGATCCTCGAACAACTCGGCGCGGGGAACGAGGCGACCCGGTCTGTGGTGCGTGATCGCGTGGCGAGCGCAGCGGCGGCGATCTGGGAGAGCGATCACGACGAACTGATGCGCGACCGCGCGATCGCGCTCGATCAGGAGGCGTTGAAGGCCGGGACACGCACCGCCGAGACCTTGCGCCGGCTTGGCACGCTCCTGGAGAGCACGGGCGACGTTCGCGGCGCGCAGGGGGCGTGGCGTGATCTTTCGAGCGGGTTGGCCGAGGGCTCCAAGGATTGGTTCGAGGCGCGGTATCACACGATTCGGTTGCTCGCGAAGATCGACGCTTCGGCGGCCCGCGAGGCGATGAAGCAGCACGTGCTGCTCTATCCGAACTATGGACCTGACCCGTGGGACGCGAAGTTCAGGATGCTCGAGGTGGAGATTCCTGATGCGCCGCCGGCTGGCGCGGCACCCGCGACGCCGGGCACAAACGGAACGGGTGCGGGTGGTGGACCGAAGACTCCATTACCTTCGAGCGGAGGTGCCCGATGATGGGTCCCTCGAACGCGATCGAGCGGTTCTTTGGTGGCGAGGCGATGGAAGGGCCGTTCGCGCTCCTGGGGATCGCGCCCGAGTCGTGCACGGAAGGGTCGATCATCCGCGCGCTCGAGACACGCCTGTCGATGCTCGCGGCTCATCCCGAGGGCGCGACGGGTGAGGCCCATGAGGTTCGGCTGGCGCTGCACGCGGCGGCGGCGCAGTTGCTCGAGAGTGCGCCCGCGATGAGTGGCCCCACAGTGGGGGAGAGCGCTGTTGATGTCCGCGAAGCGGCCCAGCGACGGATGGACCATGCCGTCATCGCCACGCTCGCGCAGTTTGGCGGGTGGAACCGATCGTCGCTGCATCGGCTGCTGCTTGTGGCCCAGACCGTGGGCGTGTCGGCCCCGGAACTGATGGGGTCGATCCAGCGCCTGGCGACGGGGCTTGCGGTGCCAGCGGTGCAGGGAGTGCGCTCAGCGGCCTCTGCACCGGCGCACGCGAACCCCGCCACTTATGCCGCGCCGAGTTCGTCGCATAGGAGTTCGATGCACACCGCGCCGCCGCATCAGAGGAGCGATGCCACAGCACTCCAGCCATCGACAGGCGACCTCGGGTCAGACGTGCAGGTGAGTCAGCCACGTCCGACGGCGTTTGCCGAGATGGGTGGAGCGGTACCAACTCCGCCAATCCCTCTCGATGAGGTGTATCCAGAGGAACTCGAGCAAGCCGACCCTGTGCGCTCGATGCTCATGGTGGCGGGCGTGCTGCTCGTCGCGGTCGTGGTCGTCGCGGTAGGTGTTGTCGTGTATCTCTCGTCGATGCGCGGAGGCTCGACGGCACGATCGACGGGCACGACGCCGATCGATGGAACAACTGCGGCCGACAGCACGTCGAGTTCGTCCACGAACGCCACGAAGCCAAAGGAGTACTTCCCCACTTCGACGCCAAAGACGACGCCATCGACGGAGTCTTCGGCACCGTCCGAGGATGCCTCTCGCCAGACGATGGACGGACTGGTGCGTGAGATTCAAGCGATCCGCAGCGAGTTGGAGACCGATACCGAGGCTGCGGTGGCGCGCCTGGCACGTGTGTGCGAGCGTGCGGGGCGGGTGTGGGTTCGGTCGCCTTTGGATCGATCGATCGCGGTGCAGAGTGCGATCATCGAGTCGCTGTATCGCGTCTCCGATCGGCGTGAGTTGTGCGTTCGCGTGATCGACTCGGCGCTCCAGCCCCTGGACCGGCTCTCAGCGGCGTCGAGCGCGACGGGGGCGGCTTCGGTGCTCACCGCGGACGACGTTCTGCCGGCGATCTGGGCGTGCGGGCTTGGAGCGCGGCTGTCGCGCGAGCGTGACCTTCCCACGTGGGTCATGGGCGAGATCCGGTCGCGCATGGGGGGGCCGGGCCTCGCGGGGTTGCACGTGCGCGAGGGATCGTTCCAGGCCGGCGCGATCGCGGCGATGGCGATCGTCTCCGCTCGACTCGTCCCCAGCGGCGAGACCATCGAGGGGCGATCGTCAGAAGTCACGCTCGCCTACGACCAGTGGCTCATGGGGCTGGACGCGCTCGGGCTCTCGCCCCTGGAGCACGATCGCGTCGCGCTGACGGCGATGGAACAACTGATGCGCGGGCCCAAGGAGCCGACGCTGAGCAAGGGCGTCTTCGACGCGATTGGACGACTTGCTCGAGCGTCCTCGTGGAGCGCGGGGCAGGGGGCACGCACGTCGCTCATCCGATGGTTCGACGACGCGACGATCAGCGAGGCGGATCTGCACGCGGTGACGTCGTCGCTCCTCGACTTTGCCTCGGGGGATGGCTTTGACGTCTCCATGGTGCTCGGGGCGTCGGCGGGCCCGATCGCGAGGGCGGAAGTTCGCGATCGTTTGCGCACGGCGTGGGGGCTTGATCCCGGCAAGGGCCGGCAGGAGTTGATCGACGCGTGGCTCGCGCGAGCGCCGGGCGTGATCGGTGCCGACACGACGCTCAATCCGAAGTTGAGCGAGACACTCGATCGGGCGGCGACGCTGTCGAGACTGTCGGCGGATGCGGCTCTCGCGTGGGCCGGGGAGACCATCTCCACGAAATCAGGCGACCCGACACAGATCCAACTCTCCGGCTCGCCCTCGGGCGCGTGGGCCGGAACCTCGGTCTCGTACACGCTGCGCCTCAACGCGCCGACGGGTTCTGGCCCGTGGCTTGTGCAGTATCAGTCGACGCGAGATCCGCGTGTGCGCGGCGAACTCCTGGCGTCATATGCGCCCTCGAGCGACGCCCTGGCCGAGGCCGAGGCTCGGGTGATCGTGGACGACGCGCTCAAGGGGAACTCTGCGTTGCGTCAGGCAGCGACTCGCGTGGTGGCGCGGAACTCCGGGCATCCGGCGTTCGTGCTGGCGTGTCTCGACGCGACGGCGCTCGCGCCGCTGACGCGTGACAACGCGAACTTCTTCGAGCGGATGAGCCGCACGCTCCTCCCTGCGCCACGTGATCCGTCTTTCCGTGCGATGGCCAGACGCGGACTCGTCGAGCGGCTCCTCGAACTCTCCGCCGGGTCTGATGAACTGCAAGGCGTGGATGCTCAGGCAATGGCGCTCGCCGCCTCGGCGCGCTCGCGAACCGAGACCGCGATGGGCATCCGTCCCGTGAAACCCAGCGTGTCCGGCGCCACACCAACGGCGAACGATCCAATTCCGTTGTCGGTCGAGCCTGCGGATCAGGCCGCGGACGCGCTCGTGGCGGCGTGGCGGCTCGAGGCGGATCGGCACACGCCGACGGGGGTCGAGGCACTCTCGATCCGCGACATCGAGGCCCGCGCGTCAGCCCGATTGCGCCTGGCCGAGGGTCCGGCCCAGCGGTATGCCGCCCACCAGGTCACGATCGCCGAACTCCTGGCGTACACGATCTCGATCGAGAGGCCCGGCGACTCCGGGGCGATCCGTGACGTGCTCGACGACCTTGGCGTGTCGCGGCGCACCGCGACGCACGTTGTCGAGCAGATCCTTGCGGGCGAACTCGCGCACGCGAGGCTGTGGCAGGTGCGGCTGGGCGGCGCGCCGTCATCCATGGCCCAGGCCGGCGGTCCTTCGGGATCGGGAGCTGGGGTGACCTATGTGCTCGGGATGAACGGGCCTGATGCCGCGGTCCAACCCGCGACGCCGGCGTCGGCGGATGCGTCCGCGGACACCACGCCGCGCTCGGCCACGTCGAACCCAACTCCCGAAACCTCGCCCGAAGACGGAACCGCCGCGCCAGCACCCGCCCCACCGCGACGCCTCATCACCTCGGCCTTCGACGAGGTCGAGCGTGAAGCGATCACGCCTTGGGCAGGGCGATTGGGCGAACTCTCGCCGAGCGAGGCTCGAGGGTACTTCCTGCTCGCCGAGGAGGTCGCCGATGCTGCGGGTGATGACGTGGGCACGCGCCGTCTTGCGATTCGTCTGTACACGCTCGCGTTCACGCATGCCGACGATTCACCCGCGGGGCGAGAACTGGCGGCGTCGGCATGTCTGGGGCTTGCCGACGTGAGCGGACGCGTGGCGCACACGCGCTGGCTGTCGGCCCTCGCACGGTCGCTCGACGCGAGGCACCAGCCGATCCTCATCCCGCGCGGCGAGACGGATTTCTCCGAAGATGGACTTGGCTATCGCCTCGCGTCGCTTATTGGTTTGATCCGATCGGGCGAGGGCATCCAGGCGCGGCGGATCCTGCAGGACGCCGAGGTCCGCTCCACGCTGATGCGGCTCGATCGTTTGCTCCGCGATTCGGACTTCCCGGGAGGTGTGCGATGGTTCGACCGCGAGGCCCGGGCCTGGCCTTGCACCGAGTGCGCGAACGACCGCGTTGTCCGCCGCGCACGGCCGGGCGGCGACGGGTTCGACACGCGCCTGTGCCCCATCTGCAATGGGCTTCCGGGGCCGACGCTGTCCACGCGACAACTCGCGTCGCACCTGCGCTTCGAGTCGTGGCTGTTGCACGGCGATCAACGCTCGTGGTCGGCCCAACTGAGTGTTGATCATGGCGAGGTCCTCCTCGATCCCGACCCCAGGGAAGTGCCCAAGGTCTTCGAGGTCGAGCCGACGCTCGATGTCTTCAGAGACGGCTGGTGGACGTGCGAGGCCCGGTAGACCGTGGTGTTCGACTATCATCGGTGCGTTTGAGAGCCTCGGCGCCGGTCGCCGATGGGCCGGCGAACTGATTCCGAGTTTGGAGACGAGCGATGGCGGAAGCGGGCAGTGTCGAGACCAAAGCGGTGGTGAGTTTCGAGGAGTTTGCGAGACTCGATCTTCGTGTCGCGAAGATCGTGCATGCCGAGAACCATCCATCGGCGGACCGCCTGTACAAACTCCAGGTCGACGACGGCTCGGGGACGCCACGCCAGATTTGTGCCGGGATCCGCGAGCACTATGCGCTCGAGGATCTCGTCGGGAAGACGATCGTCATCGTGGCCAATCTGGCGCCGCGGATGATCCGGGGCGAGGAGTCGCGCGGGATGCTCCTTGCGGCGAGCAATGCCGGGAAGGACGCACCGGATCGTCGCGTGGTTGTGCTCACGACGGCGTCGGAGATGGCACCGGGCGCGATCGTCTCCTGATCGATCACGACGACACTGATTATTCCGGCTTGTGATCCTGCCCGTCTCGGCCGGGGCCGGTGCGGCCGGACTCGCCTCGGTCGCGCCAGCGGCGGGGCGGGACATCGGGCTTCTCGCCGGATTCACCTTGTTCCGGATCGGCACGGAAGAGCGGCATGAGCAGACGCTCGGGGCGGAACTCCGGATCGGTGATCTTGGCGACGACCTCGTCGATGCGTGCGGGGCGCTCCTGCTCGGCGCGCTCCATGCGATCGCGGAGTTGCGTGATGCGATTCTCGAGATCGCGGATCTCGCGACGTTGGCCCTCGAGGCGGGCGTCCATGTGCTCGGCGAGGGCGCTGCGGAGTTTCATCACCGCCGAAACTTTCGCGTTCTCGTCGGGTGACTCCGCCGTGACAGCCTCGCGGACCTCGCGTGCGGCGGCGAAGACCGACCAGCCCGCCTTCCACTCGCGGCGCTTCACTTCGTACAACTCGGCATCGGTCGCCTTGAGCGTCATGAACTCGCGCACGCGCGGGGTGAGGCGGGATACCCAGCGGTCGTGCAAGGACGGCGACTGCTCCTTCAATCGATCCAGGAACACGGCGGCCTGGGGCGCCTCGACGCGGATGAACTCCAGCGTCTGCTCGGGCGAGATCTCGGGGAGCGCGCCTGATCCGGCGTTTGGACCCTCGGGGTGATCGCTGCCACGGGGCGGGAAGGACCTTGGCTTGTCTTCGCCGGGGCGCCCGTTCCCTCGGCCTTCGTTCATCTCTCCCATCACGCCCGCGGGATCCTCGCCCGTGTGCAGACGTTCGATGGCGCCGGCCAGCCGCTCGCGCTCGCGGTCGATCTCGTGGAGGCGCCGCTCGAGGCGGGCGGCGATCGCGTCGCGATCACCGAACGCCTCGGATCCCGGATTCTGGCCCGGGCCCCGTCGCGGACGAGATTCCGCCGGCGGAGCATCGGGCCCCGGCTGGGCGATGACGCTTGGCGCGATGAACGCGGCGAGCGAGAGGAACAGTGCGAGCGTGGCACGCGTCTTCACGAGGCGCCTCCATCCAGGAACGAGGACCACCCCTGACCCATCGAGTCGTGCAGGCGGGCGGTGTCGGAATACAGAAGATCGATCTGCTCGGATGTGCCGTCGTCGAGCGCGGTGAGGATCGCGTTGGCGAGATCGGCCTCGGCGGTGATCGATGCGGGATTGGTGCCCTTGGCAATGATCGTGCCCGAGGTGTGGTGGGCCGGGCGCATCGCGAGATACGCCGCACCGACCGAGGCGATGATCGCGACGGCCGCCGCCAGACGCAGACCCTTCGACGCCGCCACCCGCGAGGGGAACGGGATCGGGGCATCTTCGGCGACTGGCCCACGCGACGCGAGCAGCACGGGGAGCGTCGCCCGCTCGACGCGGTCCTCGAGACCCTGTGACACCGACTCCTGATCGGCGAGCCGCGTCGAGCATCCGCTCGAGCGCCGGGTCGGGCGAGAGGTTCATGAGCACGGGATCGTTCGGTGTGTTCGGCATTTTCGTCATGGCGTCAACTCCTGGCGCGCGCCCTGGTCGGCGCGCTCGAGGATGGTGCGGAGTTTTTTGAGAGCCCGATGGTGGCGGGCGAGGAGCGTTCCCACGGGTTCTTCGAGGAGGTCCGCCATCTGGGCGAAGGAGAGTTGGGCGAAGTGGCGGAGGTGCACGACCTCCTGATCGGCGTCGGGGAGTTCGTGCAACGCCTCGCGGAGGCGATCGAGCGCGGGAGTTCCCTCGGCAAGGCCGGGGTCTTCACTCTGGACCGTGTCGTCGTGGATCGGCTCGGACGCGGGGCGACGCTTGAGGCGGCGGATGTGGTCCCGCACGCGATTGATGGTGATCCGGAAGATCCACGCCTCGAACTTGCCCAGTTCCTGGTACTCCTGCCTTCCGAGACGCTCGGCGAGCGTCGCGAAGACAGACTGGGTAATCTCTTCGGCGACGTCGTGCGATCGGCACCGGCTCTTGGCCAGGGCGTAGACGCGCTTGCTGTAGAGTTGGACAAGATCATGCCAGGCACGCGGATCTCCAGAGGCGGCGTCGCGCAGCAACCTCGGCAGGTCGGAATCGGGAGAACGGTGTTGGGGACGCGAGTCGTCCAAAGTTGCTCCATACGCCCAGAGTTCAACGCCGAACGGCACATGATATTGCTTGCCCGCGCCTCATCCGGAAGGGATTTGATCGGCGTGTGCGGACTACGCTGGATGCATGGGCGAAGGTTCCGAGAACACCATTGTGTATGAGGTTGTGGCGACTTTGCCCAATGAAGCCGTCGCCGAGCGATATGTTCGGTGGATGCTCGACGGGCATGCGGCGGCCGTGGTGGCGGGCGGGGCGAGAACGGCCCAGGTTGACCGCCTGACCGGGGACCAGGATCAGGCACCCATTCGGGTCCGGAGCCGGTACGAGTTCGCGAACATGCGCGCGTTTGAGTCGTACGTGGAGCACCATGCCCCAGCGCTCCGAGCCGAGGGTCAGCGTTTCTTCCCTGCCGCCGAGGGGATCGAGTTTTCGAGGAGTGTCTGGGCGCGATTGGGCCGGTTCGACGCTCCGGGTTCGTGAATTCGAGGGAGGGTTCGTGCGCGAGCAGAGCGACGAGCAGATCTTCGAGCGATATCGGACGGGTGACGTCGGCGCGATCCGTCACCTGATCGAGCGGCATCACGACGACCTGATCCGGTTTCTGACGCGTCTTGTGGGGGATCGGGCCGCCGCGGAGGATGTGTTCCAGGAGACATTCCTCCAGATTCACCAGAGTGCCGGGACATTCGACTCGACGCGTCGATTTCGCCCGTGGCTTTTCACGATCGCGGCGAACAAGGGGCGTGACTACCTGCGTAAGAAGGGCCGGCGACGGATGCTGGAACTCTCGGCCCCGGTCGGTGGGAACGGCGAGGACGGATGCGATTACGTGGATCTTCTCGAGATCGATGTTCCCAAGCCGGGGACGCGGGCCGAGGAGGTCGAACGCAGCACCCTGGTACAGAACGCCTTGGACGCGATGGCGTGGCCCCTGAAGGAGATCCTGTTGCTCGCGTATTTCCAGCGGCTGAGTTATGCCCAGATTGCCGACGAGTTGGGGATTCCGTTGGGCACGGTGAAGTCGAGATTGCACTCGGCGGTCGCGACGTTTGCCAAACGCTGGCGCGAGGTCTCACGGGGCACGGGTGAAGTGGGCGACGAGTTGGATGGCATGAAGGATGGACCGATGGGCGAGGACTCGAGTGGGGGTGATTCGTGACGGATCGTGACCAGAACCTGCAGCAAGATTCGCGGGCGACTGAGACGTGGCCCGTGAGAGCGAGTCACTCACTCTCGGGCGAGATCGACGCGTGGGTCGATGGCCACGCCGGGGTGCGTCAGGCTCCAGTGGCGGTGCACGCGTCGAGTGAGCGCGCCGGCATTGTGGGCAGGCTTCTGGGAATGCTCGGGCTTGGGTTTGGCTCCCCTTCTACACATTCTGAAGAGGGCGCGAACAAGTCGGCGCTTGTCGAAGCGACGCTGGCGCGGATACTGAGTGACCGTCGCTCGAATACATCAACGACTGAACATGTGGACGACCGTTCCGGTGAGGTTCTTCTGACGCCGCGTGATGAGGAAGCGGTGGATGCGCTCGTGGCGTCGTCGATGGATCCGTCTCGTGTGCCGGGGTCGCTTCGGGATCGGGCGGTGAAGGCCGCCGGACTGGGCGAACTGCTGACGGGCGGGATGGCGACGAGCCAGATCGAGCGGGCGCGGACGACCGAGCGCGTGATGGCGGCCCTCACACGCGAGCGTGCGATGGGTGCTGCCGCGCCGTTGCACTCGGCCCGGGTCTCACGCGGGTGGCGCTGGTCGGATCTGATCTCGATGGCGGCGGTGCTGCTGCTGGGGACGGCGGTGCTCTGGCCGACGATCGCGGGTGTGCGGGCGCACGGCAATCGCATGTCCTGCCAGGGAACGCTCGCGTCGGCGGGCGGGGCGCTCGCGGGATACGCGGGTGACTTCAAGGACGTGCTCCCGGTCGCGTCGATGTTCCAGGGCGGCCTGCCGTGGTGGGATGTCGGCGTGCCGAAGCGGTCGAACTCGTCGAACCTCTTCACGCTCGCCAGCCAGGGATACACATCGGTGAAGGGCCTGTCGTGCGCGGGCAACGCGCTGGCCGCCACGAGCGCGAATGACGTGCTCAAGGACGATTGGCGTTCACTCGATCAGATCTCGTACAGTTATCGCGTGATGGATCGCCCGACGCGGTACAACGCGTCGAAGGGCTCGCCGAGTCACCTCGTGATCATGTCGGATCGATCTCCCGTCGTCCTCCGTGCGATCCGGGGCGAGGTCATCTTCCCCCTCGAGAACAGCCCGAATCACGACGGCAAGGGGCAGGCGGCACTCATGGGCGACGGGAGCGTGCGCTGGATGGAGACGCCGGTGATGTCGGATGGCGACAACATCTGGCTGCCCGGGAGCATCGAGCGTGTGCTCAAAGCCGTGGAATCGAAACTGAGCGGTCGCAAGGCCGAGCCGATCTCGGGGACGGAGACGCCGGCGTCGGCGGATGATGATTTCGTGGGGCCGTGAGGCGACGCTGATCGTCCACCTCGGAACCGAGGCCGCGTCCCACACCGGCACGCCTGCGGTGGTGCATCTGCCGGTGGTAGAGGCGAAGCCGTTGCCCAGCGTCGGGCACGGCGCGGCCGCATAGCAACACCCAAGACTGGTAGTCTGCAACATCCCCTATGAATTGTCTATGACCGTCAAGACGATTCCATGCGCCAGCGCCTCTGAAGTCATTGCCAAGTTGTGGGAAGCCTGCCCGATGGAGACCGGACCGGATGGTCTCCAGCGACGGCCGTGGATTTTTCGCGGGCATGCTTGTGCCTCTTGGAGTCTCCTGGCCTCTTCGCACCGTGAACTACTCAAGACACGCGATCAACTCGTCATTGATCGCCGTAATGCCAATGGCATTGCACTCAATTTCAATGGAACGACAGACAAGATCGAACCAGTCCGGTTGCGACGGATCGCCCTCATCAGAGCGACACGGTCAGCATGCCTCGATAGAGTGCTGAACTTTGGCCGCATAGCGAGCGAACTCGGGTTGCTCTCTGGAACTTCCGCCAAGGACTATCACCAATATGCGAACGGGATGCAGAGTGAACCACCGACTTGGAGAACAGACTTCAACTTTCATATGTATACGTCGCTCATAGGGCTTGCACAGCACAATGGTGTGCCCACGCCGTTTCTCGACTGGACCGCCAGCCCGCTCGTGGCGATCTGGTTTGCGTGCGACAAAGTACTCAATCCCGAGAACGGTGCAGATAAGGTCAACGAAAAAGACGCGTGCGTCTGGGCGTTCCCCTTGACGAGACTCGAACGCGGTAGTCACACTGAGAACATCGGCATCAATGTCATCCGTATCACCGACCAGACATTCCCCGTGGCTCAGGGCGGGATCTTCACGCATGACACGCTTCTGTATGCGGACTATGAGCGCGACGGCACCACGAAGACCCTTGACGAGCGAGTTGCAGTACAAGAGTTAAAGAAATTTCCGTTGCCCACACGAGTTTGTTTTCAACGAGAGTGGGCCTCAGAACTGATGACGATGCTCTCTGATTATGGCGTGACGGGTCCCCGCCTTATGCCAACGTTGCCCCGCGTAGGGCAGGAGTGTCTGAGGATTCTACCCAACACATAGAGCCCTGTCGGCACATCACACTAACGCACATACAGCGGATTGCCATGGCCCATTCCCCATGGCCTTCCCCTCACGCCCTTCGGCTCATCGCCCGTTGGATGTCCCGCTCGGCCTCGCGCTTGCCGATCGACTGGCGCTTGTCGTGCTTGCTCTTGCCCTTGCCGACGCCGATGAGGAGTTTCGCGTAGCCGTTCTTGAAGTAGAGTTTGAGGGGCACGATCGAGACGCCCTTCTCGCCGAACTGCTTGGCGAGTTTGACGATCTCCTTTTTGTGGGCGAGGAGGACGCGCGTGCGCGTGGGGCGGTGCTGGCTGCCTCCGCCGCTGCCGCCGCTGCCGAGGACGTACCTGCCCGAGGGGGCGTACTCGGCGATGTGCACGCCGTGGAGGAGGAGTTGTGGCGGGTCCATCTCGGCGCGGACGAAGCCCTCGTTCAGGGAGACCTGCCCGTCGCGGACGCTCTTGACCTCGCTGCCGCGCAGCACGATCCCGACCTCGAGCGTGTCGAGGATGGCATAGTCAAAGCGAGCCTTGCGGTTCTCGATGATGCGTTCGTCGGGAGATGGTTTCTTCTTGGCGGTCACGGGTGGAAACTGGCACTAGGCATTGGGCATTGGGGAAAGACATCTCGCGCAAGGCGAACACTAGCGCCCCACCGTTTCTGGTCCACAAGGGCCACCATTGACACATCCCTTGTGCCAGATGCCAGATGCCAGTTGCCAGTTGCCTATTCAAACCTCACCGTGTTCTTGAGCGTCCCGAAGACCTTTGGCTCACCGATCTCGATCTCGACGGTGTCGCCATCCTTCAGGAAGACCGGCGGCTTTCGCGCGAAGCCCACGCCGCTGGGCGTGCCCGTCATGATCACCGTGCCCGGCGGGAGCGTCGTGCCGCGGGAGAGTTCGGCGATGAGCGTGGCGACGTCGAAGATCATGTCGCGCGTCGTGGCGTCCTGCATAATCTCGCCGTTCACGCGGCAGACGACGCGGAGATCCTGCGGATCCTTGACCTCCCTTGGCGCGACGAGCCTAGGGCCGATCGGGCAGAAGGTGTCGAAACTCTTGCCCCGGCAGAACTGCCCGCCCGAGCCCTCCTTCTGCCACCAGCGGGCCGAGACGTCGTTGGCGTTGGCATAGGCCCAGACGCGCGAGAGGGCCTGGTCTTTCGGCACATCGCGCGTCGGTGTCGGCCCCAGGATCACGGCGAGTTCGGCCTCGAAGTCCACCTGCGGACGATCCTGGCAAACCTTCGGCACGACGATCGCGTCGCGATGCTGGCTCGCGCTCATCGGGCTCTTGGTGAAGACCATGGGCCGCTCGGGAAGGCCCTTGCCCTGCTCGCGGGCGTGCTCGGCGTAGTTCAGGCCGATGCCGAGGATGTATTGGATGGGAACGTCGCGCGGGGCGCCGTCCTCGCGCACGGCGAGACCGAGGCCGCCTTCCTGTCGGACGAGTGATATCTCGCTCATTGGGCGTACTCGCTCATGGGCGGGCAGGTGCAGACGAGGTTGCGGTCGCCGTAGGGATTGTCCACGCGGCCGACGCTGGGCCAGAACTTGTGCTCGCGGACCCAGGGGAGCGGGAAGGCCGCCCGCTCGCGCGAGTACGGCCTAGTCCAATCATCCGCGCAACACACGCTGAAGGTGTGCGGCGCGTGCTTGAGCGGGTTGCTGTCCTTGGGCAATGCCCCCTGCTCGATCTCGCGGATCTCCTCCCGGATCGCGACCATCGCGTCGCAGAACCGATCGAGTTCGGCCTTGCTCTCGCTCTCGGTGGGCTCGATCATGAGCGTGCCGGGGACGGGCCACGACATCGTCGGGGCGTGGAAGCCGAAGTCCATGAGGCGCTTGGCGATGTCGTCGGGCTTGATGCCCGCGGACTGGTCGAAGGGGCGGACATCGACGATGAACTCATGCGCGACGCAGCCGTGGTCGCCGCGGAAGAGCACCTTGTAGTGCTTCTCCAATCGCTTGGCCATGTAGTTGGCGTTGAGGATCGCGACCTGCGTGGCGCGGGTCAGGCCTTCAGCCCCCATGAGCGCGATGTAGACCCAACTGATGGGAAGGATGCTGGGGCTGCCCCACGGGGCGGCACTCACCGGGCCGATCGCCCTCGACCCCACGCCCGTCTTCGAGGCGTTCTCGAAGGGGCTGACGACCGGATGCCCGGGAAGGAAGGGAGCGAGGTGCTTCGCGACGCCGATGGGGCCCATGCCCGGGCCTCCGCCGCCGTGCGGGATGCAGAAGGTCTTGTGCAGGTTGAGGTGGCAGACGTCGGCGCCGATGAAGCCGGGGCTGGTGAGCCCGACCTGGGCGTTCATGTTCGCGCCGTCCATGTAGACCTGTCCGCCGTGCTCGTGAACGATGGAGCAGATCTCGACGATCTCGTCCTCGAAGACGCCGTAGGTGCTGGGGTACGTCACCATGAGGGCGCCGAGATTCGCGGCGTGCTCCTTCGCCTTGGCGCGGAGGTCAACGAGATCGATGTCGCCGTTGTCCTTGTTGGCGATGGCGACGACGTTGAACCCGGCGATAACGGCAGACGCGGGATTCGTCCCGTGCGCCGACTCGGGGATGAGGCAGACGTTGCGGTGCCCCTCGCCGCGGGACTCGTGGTACGCGCGGATCACAAGAAGCCCGGCGTACTCCCCCTGCGACCCCGCGTTGGGCTGGAGCGAGACCGCGGCGAAGCCCGTGATCGCGCAGAGCCACTCCTCGAGATCGCGGAAGAGGCGGCGATACCCGGCCGTCTGCGACGCCGGGGCGAAGGGATGGAGGTTGCCGAACTCGTCCCATGTGACCGGCGCCATCTCGGCGGTCGCGTTGAGTTTCATCGTGCACGACCCGAGCGGGATCATGCTGTGGGCGAGCGAGAGGTCGCGCCCCTGCAACTTGAAGATGTAGCGGAGCATCTCCGTCTCGCTCTGGTGGGTGTTGAAGATCGGGTGGGTCATGAAGGCGCTGGTTCGCGCGAAGACGGGCGGGATGCCGTGGGAACTCGAACCCTTGGCATCACTCCCCGCGTTACCGACCTTCGCGATCGCGCCGCGGACATCGGCCTTGCTTGCGCCAAGCACCTCGCACAGCGTCTCGAGATCGGGAACGGTCGTCGTCTCGTCGAGCGTGATCCCCACGCCGCCGCCCGAGCCGGTGTCGAAGTACCGCAGGTTGACCCGTGCCGCCTCGGCCCGCGTCCGCACCTTTGCGAGATCCTTGGGGAACGCGCGGAGACAATCGAAGATGCAGTCGTCGCTGTTCACGCGCACGCCGCCCTCGGCCAGCGCCGCCCGCAGCGCCATCGCCATCGTGTGGATGCGTGTCGCGATCGCCTTGAGGCCCATCGGCCCGTGGTACACGCCGTACATCCCGGCCATAATCGCCAGGAGCGCCTGGGCCGTGCAGATGTTGCTCGTCGCCTTCTCTCGGCGGATGTGCTGCTCGCGGGTCTGGATCGCCATGCGCAGGGCCCGACCGCCCTGGGCGTCGCGCGAGACGCCGATGATGCGCCCGGGCATCTTGCGCGCGTGCGACTCGCGGGCGGCGATGAACGCCGCGTGCGGCCCGCCGAAGCCCATCGGCACGCCGAATCGCTGCGCGCTGCCGATGACGACATCGGCGCCACCGCCCGAACTCGAGTTCTGTCCGCCGCACCACTCGCCCGGCGGCTTGAGGAGCGTCAGCGCCAAGGGGTCCGCCGCCACCACCATCATCGCGCCCGCCGCGTGCACCTTCTCACAGATCTTCTCGTAACACTCGACGCGCCCGTCCGTCGTCGGATACTGGACGAGCACGCCGCAGACCTTCGACAGATCCGCGCCTGCAAGATCCACCGGCTCGTGCCCGCCTGCGCCCGAGGCGCCGTGCACCGTCTTGAGCGTGATGCCCATCGACTTCGCGCGCGTCCTGCACACGCCGATGGTCTGCGGATGGCAGTCGTCCGAAACGACGAAGACGCCGCGCCCGCCCTCGGCGTTCCCAGCGACCGCGAAGCACATCGCCATTGCCTCCGCCGCCGCTGTCCCTTCGTCAAGCAGCGACGCTCCCGCCAGCGGCAGGCCCGTGAGATCACAGATCATCGTCTGGAAGTTCAGGAGCGCCTCGAGGCGTCCCTGCGAGATCTCGGCCTGGTACGGCGTGTACTGCGTGTACCACCCCGGATTCTCCAGGATGTTCCGCTGGATCACGCCCGGCGTGATCGTGCCGTGGTACCCCATGCCAAGGTAACTCTTGAAGACGACATTCTCGCGCGCCATCTCGCGCAGTTCGCCGAGCAGTTCGTGCTCGCCGCGCCCGAACATGGTGTCGCCGCTTCGAGCCGCCGACCCGCCGAGGGTCATCGGCTCTTTGAGCGCGATCCCGCCCGGGACGGCCGCCCTCGTGAGCGCGTCGAGCGTCGGATATCCCAGCACCTCGAGCATCGCCTGGATGTCGCGGTCATCGGGCCCGACGTGGCGATGGACAAAGGTGTCGGTCGGGCCGATGGCCTTCGCGACCGCGCTCGAGTGGTCAGAGCCACCCGTCGCCTTCCCCGCTCCCTTGGCCTTCGCCCCTGCACCCTTCCCCGCCGACGTCTTGACGCCCCGGCCCGACGAAACCGCAGTCTTCATGGCACTTCCAGTTGGCCCATCTCGCTCCCGCCGGCTCCCTCGGCACGCCCGCCGGAACCGGTCTCGCGATAGGGTCATTCATCGTAGCGCAACAGCCTCCACGCGCCCTCTTGAAACACTCCTAAACTCCTGCCGTAGACCGCTCGTTCCAAGGCCAATCTCCAGCGAGATCCGCCCGAAACGAGTCCAACGGCGTCCTGGCCGGGAACGCCGCGCCCGGGCATATCAGGACCATACGACGAGACCCCAAAACCATGAATCACCGCACCATGAATCACCGCACGACACTCGACCTGCTCGTCCGCGCCTCGCTCGCCGCGATCGTGCTCTCGCCGCTCGCCCTCGCCCAGACCGCCACGCACGTGGCCGATGGCGAGAACGCCCACGCCGCGGCCGATCCAAGCGTCAATCCGCACGCCTCCCCCACCGCCGCCCCGCGCTTCCCCGCCGCCGATGCCGAGACCCTCGCCGCCGACACGCTCACCTTCCGCCAGCACGACACGACGCTCTCGAGCGCGTACTTCGAGGGCCGCGCCCCCGGCACCCAGGGCAACCGCCGGGCCGCCGACTACGTCGAGTTCGAGTTCCGCTCCTTGGGCCTCGAGCCCGCCTTCCCCGACACCAATCCCGACGAGCCGCCCGCCGACTGGTACGCCCACAAGGGCACGACCTACCGCCAGCCCTTCGAGGCCCCACCCTCGCGCCGCCCCGGCGATTCCTTCAAGGTCACGACGCAATCGCTCTCGTTCCCCTTGCCCAGCGTCGAGGTCGCGGCTCCGGTCCACACCGTCCTGACTCCCGGCACCGACTTCGCCGTGCTGGGTGACTCCGGCTCGGGGAACCTCACCGCCCAGGTTGTCTTCGCCGGCTACTCGATCGACGACCCCGACCGCCCCTACACCAACTTCCCCGACGGGCACGCGGACCTCTCGGGCAAGATCGCCCTGCTGCTTCGCTTTGAGCCGATGGACTCGCGCGGGCGCAGCCGCTGGACCACGACCGGGTGGTCTCCCTCGTCGTCGCTGGCGATGAAGTTCGACAACCTCGTCCGCCGCGGCGCCTCGGGGATCATCCTCGTCAACCCGCCCGGGGCCGACGACCCGCGTGCCAACTCCATCGACGGCCTGAGCAATCCGGGAGGCGGCGGCAAAGACGTGCCCATGGTCCTCATGTCCACCGAGGCCGGCGACCGACTCGTCAAGGCCCTCGACAAGGAACACCGCTCCCTCGCCGACTTCCGCGCCCTGGCCGACAACCTCGACTCGCCCTGCGGCCTCATCCCCCTCTCCGACACGGCCCACGCCACGCTCGCCGTCTCCGTCGAGCGCGTCCCGCTCATGACCGACAACGTCGGCGCTCTCCTCCGCGGGCACGGCGACCTGGCGAAGGAACTCGTCGTCATCGGCGCCCACTACGACCACGTCGGCTACGGCTACTTCGGCTCGCGCGGGCCCGACGACGTCGGCAAACTCCACCCCGGTGCCGACGACAACGCCTCGGGGACCAGCGGCCTGCTCATCCTCGCGCGCAAACTCGCCGCCGACTACGCGGCGATGCAACCCGGTGAGGAG